>NZ_JASZYL010000011.1:0-203653 GCF_030316985.1 Variovorax sp. J31P179
AGCGCAGCGGAGCGAGTTTGCGCGGACCCCGCCTGTCGCGAGCAGCGCAGGGAAGCCCGAAGGGCCGGTGACGTCGGCCGGTCCAGGGCATACCGCCCGCCATCGCCGCCCACAACCGCAACAAATATCGAGGAGACAACAATGACAGAACAGACCCAAGCCGTGCTGCACGAGAAGCGCGACAGAGCCTTCTGGATCACCATCAACCGCCCCGACAAGCGCAACGCGATCAACAAGGACGTGATCGAAGGCATCCGCGAGGGCTACCGCCGTGCCCATGCCGACCCCGAGGTGCGCGTGATCGTGCTCACGGCCGCCGGCGACAAGGCCTTCTGCGCCGGAGGCGACCTGCAGCCCGGCGCGGGCTTCGCCTTCGACCTGTCGCGGCCCAACATCGACTACGCCGACATGCTGCGCGAGGCGCAGGATTCGACCTTGCCGAGCATCGCGCGCATCAATGGCGTCTGCATGGCCGGCGGAATCGGCCTGCTCTGCATGACCGACATGGCGATCGCCGCCGATCATGTGCAGTTCGGCCTGCCCGAGGTCATGATCGGGCTGTTCCCGATGCAGGTGCTGAGCCTGCTGCAGCGCATCGCGCCGCGCCGTACGGTGCGCGAATGGTGCCTGTCGGGCGAACCCTTCGACGCCGTCGAAGCCCAGGCCAACGGCCTGCTCAACCATGTGGTGCCGGCCGCCGAACTCGACGCCAAGACCCAGTGGCTGATCGACCGTCTCGCCAACAAGTCCCCGACCGCGATCCGCCGCGGCAAATACGCGATGCGCGCCCTCGAAGCCATGTCCTTCGACGAAGGCATCGCCTACACCGAGAGCCAGATCGCGCTGCTCGCGATGACCGAGGACGCCAAGGAAGGCCTGGCCTCCTTCAACGAAAAGCGGAGGCCGACGTGGACCGGGCGCTGATCGGCGCGCCCATCAACCGCAGCGCCCGTGCGGTCGGCGTCTTCGTGCCGCTCAACTTTCGCCTGAGCGCCCCCAAACTGGCCTGGAACATCGGCGACGCCAGCATCCACACGCTGGTCGCGGGCGAGGAGCACGTGCCGGTGATCTACACGCTGCCACGGGAACTGAGGCTCGTGGATGCGCTGCCGCGCAATCCGACCCGCAAGTTGCTCAAGGCCAGGCTGCGCACGCCCGCGAAGGAGGGCGCCTGACATGAAAAACCCCCACGCTCACCGCTGCGTGTATCGCTGCCCCCCGAGGGGGCGCTCAGTGCCCTTCGGGCGGCCGGGCGGGCACTGACATGGCCGGCCCCGACGCAGCCTTCTGGCAAGCCCGCTTCGAGACCGGCACCACGCCGTGGGACCGCGGCGGCGCCAGCCCTCAACTTTTGCGATGGCGCGACGAAGGCGTCTTCACGGCTGGCAGCGCCGTGCTGGTGCCCGGCTGCGGCAGCGGCTGGGAAGTGGCAGAGTTGGCGGCGGCCGGTGTCGCCGTCACCGGCCTGGACTACGCTGCGGCGGCGGTCGATCGCAGCAAGCAGCATCTGGCCGAGCGCGGCCTGCAGGCCCAGGTGCTGCAGACCGACGTGCTGCAGTGGTCGCCGACGGCGCCGGTCGATGCGGTCTACGAGCAGACCTGCCTGTGTGCGCTGCATCCCGACCACTGGACCGCCTATGCGGCGCAGCTGCATGCCTGGCTGAAGCCCGGCGGCCGGCTGCTGGCGCTCTTCATGCAGGCCCCCGCGGCGGGTGCGCCCGACGGCTTCGTGACCGGGCCGCCGTACCACTGCGACATCCACGCCATGCGGGCGCTGTTTCCGTCATCGCGCTGGTCCTGGCCCAAGCCGCCCTACGCGCGCGTCGGCCACCCGCTGGGCGCCCACGAACTCGCGCTGGCCCTGACACGCCTCTGAGCAAGGACACCCGCGTCGAAGACTTCATGCAGCAGCATGTCTACCCGGTCGAGAACGCCTGCTACGACGAGGTGCGCGAGAGCAGCCACCCGTACCACACGCCGCAGGTGCTGCAGGCGTTCAAGGCCAAGCGCGTCAAGCCGGCGCTGGAAGCGGCGGGAGCGGCGGCCGCCTGACCCTTGCCCGGCGTTGTCCGTCCTCGCGCAGGCCATTGCATTTCCCGCCCGACGGAGTACAAGAGCCCTCCGGACCGGACGGGGCGCTGGTTCGCCCGGCCGTTCCGACCGGTCTCGCTTCCGCCTCGATTTCAAGGAAATGGAGACGCGTATGCCGACCTACATGACGTGCTTCAGCTACAACACCGAAGGCTGGCAGAAGCTGGCGAAGAACCCCGAGGACCGCAGCGTGCCGGTCAAAGCGCTGATGGAAAAGCTGGGCGGAAAACTGCTCAGCATGTACTACATGGCGGGCGACTACGACGGCTTCATCGTCTACGAGGCGCCCGACGCCAAGGTGGCGGCCACCGCCATCGTCGCGGTCGAGCTCGCGGGCCATATCCGCACCCTCAAGACCTCGCAGCTCTTCACTGTGGCCGAGACGCTGGAGGTGCTGGGCAGCGCCGGCAAGCTGGCCTATCCCGCGCCCAAGGGCTGAGCCCGGCGGTCAACCCGCCGTCTTGCCCCGGGCGGCCTTCCTGGGGCTCTCCGGTGCCGCCGTGGCGGCGCCGGCGCCCGCCTGCTCGAGCCACAGCAGGGTGTCGACATACGCCATGAACCGGTTGAGGTACTCGGGCGACAGGTCGCGCATCAGGGTCAGCGATCGATGCACGAGATGGTGCGAGTTGAGGGGACCGGCGTTTTCCGGCATCTTGGCCAGCGACTGCGTCAGCCGCCGCTCGGCGCTGAGCTTCGCCCAGGTGCCGCGGAAGTAGCCGAGCGTCTTCAACTCGCCGGCCGCCGGGCCGTCGCCCGCGGACGTTGCCTGCCGGGCCACCTGCTCGACCAGCAGCGCGAGCGGGCCACGGCCTGCCGGCAGCTTCGCGGTCGGCGGCGCCGCGTCGCCGTCGGCAGCTTGGGCGGCTGCCAGCGCCGCGCCATAGTCCGCCACCAGCCTGGCGACACGGTCGTCGAGGAGGCGGCGCGCCTCGCCGTCGTGGGCGGCCGAGCGTCCGGCCAGCGCCTCGATGAAATGGAAGCGCACGGGATCGAAGCGGTGGTCGCCGCTTTCGCGCCAGGCGGCGATCCGGGCGCCGGCTTCGCTGTCGCTAGCCACGGGGTCGGGCCTGCGCGTTGGACGGCCTCGGCGTGGGCGACATCTCGACGCGGCGGTTTTTCGACCGGCCATCGGCATCGGCGTTCGACGCCACCGCCTGCTCGGAGCCGAAGGCCGCGGCGAACACCGAGGAAGAGGGCAGGCCTTCTTCGATCAGCGCCCGTGTCACCGTCAGGGAGCGCTGGGCCGACAGCTCCCAGTTGTCGGCGAAGCGGCGCGCACCGTCGCGCATCTGGCGGTCGTCGGTGAAGCCGCTCACCATCAGGATCTCGTCGCGGGCCCGTAGGTAGGCGGCCAGCGGGGCGGTCAGGCTGCGCAGCAGCTGCCGGCCCTCGGGCTGCAGCTCGGCCGAGTTGAAGGCGAACAGCACGCTGCCGCTGATGCCGATGCGCCCGTTGTTCAACGTCACGCGGCCAGCGGCCAGGGGGCCGGCCAGGGCCTGTTCGAGCGTCTGCAGCCGTTGCGCGGCTTCCTGCCGCTGCTTGACCTCGGCTTCGAGCTGGCTCGCGAGATCGATCTGCATGCCGAGCACGCAGACCAGGATCAGCACGAAGGCGCCCAGCAGCCCCGACATCAGGTCGCCGAAGACGGCCCACACCGGCACCGTCGGCTCCATGCCGCCGTCGAGCTCTTCGGTCGTCACGCTTCGCTGCCTTCGGTGGCGCGCTGGCTGGCGATGCGCTGCAGGTCTTCGACGATCTGCTTCTGCGACATGATGCTCAGGTCGATGACCTCGCGCGCCTGTGCCACGTAGTACTCCAGCTGCTCGTCGCTGCGTGCGATCGACTTGCTGAGCGCGCCTTCGACGCGCTGCAGGTGGGACGCCAGCTTGTCGTTCGACTGGCTGAACAGCTGCACCCCGGCGCCGAAGGCCTCGCCCAGGCTCGCCACCTCGACCGCGCTGCCGGTGACCTGGGCGGCGGCGCCGGCCATCTTGCCGGCTTCGGCGTCGACCGTTTCGGCGAAGCGCGTGCCGACGCGCTCCAGCAGGTCGGCCGAGGTGGCGACCAGGGCGTCGATCGCGCCGCGCTGTTCGGTGGACGCATGGTTCACCGCACCCAGCAGCGTGTCGAGCGTCGCCAGGATGCGGCTGCGTTCGTCGAGCATCGCGTTGTCGCGCGCCATGCTGTCGGACAGCTTCTGGCGCAGCTCGGCGATCACTTCGGCGGCGGCGCGAGGGGCTTCGGCGGCGGTCTGCATGAGCCCGGCGATCTCGGCGATCGTGCCCTTCGCGTGCGCTTCGGTCTGCGCCGAGATCTCGCGCGCGGTCTCGGCCAGGGTCCGGCAGATGGCCTGCTGCTGGTGCTCGCTGCGGGCGCCGGCCTGCTGCCATTCCTGCTGCAGCGCGGCGGCCATGGCCTCCAGCGCCTGGGTCCAGGCCGCGAGCCGCTGCTGGTCGCGCGAGGCGATCTCCGCCTGCAGCCCTGCATGCGCCTGGGCGACCGTGCCCAGCAGCGAAGCCGCGTGCTGCTCGAAGGTGGCCGACGCCGCTGCGAGCGCGCCCTGCGTGTCGTCCGACAGCTTTTCGCTCACGCGCTGCTGTTGCGCCAGGGCGCCGCTCCAGCCCTCCGACAACTGGCCGACCGTGCTTTCCAGCCGGCCGGAGACGCTGTTGACGAGCGCGGCCGAGCGTTGTTCGAAGGTCTGGGCGAAGCGGTCGAGCGCAGCGCGCAGGTCTTGGGACTGCGCCTCGCTGGTGCGCTGCTGCCCGGCGAGTGCGCCCTGCCAGAGTTCGGCTACGGTGGCGGTGCTGGCCTCGAAACGGGTCGACAGCCCGTCGAGCTGCCGCTGCACGCTGTGCTCGACCGTCTGGTGCAGCGCGGCCGCCTCGCGGGCGATCCCGGCCATGGTGGCCTCGACCACCGGCTGGATCGTGGCGCTGGCGGCGCGCGCGCTTTCGATCAGGCTCTGCTCCAGCGAGCGGCCGACCGTGGCGGCGAGGCCGGCATAGGCGGTCTCGGCCTTGCCGTGGAATGTGTCCTGGCTGGCGGCGAGCCGTTCATGCAGGGCCTGGCTCTGGCGCTCCATCGTCGCCATCATGGCCTGCAGCCGGTCGACCAGCTGGGGCATCGCCTCGCTCTGCCGCTGCAGCAGCTGGAAGGATTGCTCGCGCTGATGGACCTGCGAGAAGACCCGCAGGCTGGTCGCGATCCGCGTGTCGAGCCGCTGGCCGGCCTGCAGCCGGTCGCGGCGGCACAAGGCAGACAGGAGGCCCAGCATCGCCGACGCCGCCACACCCGCGAGCGAGGTGCCGAAGGCCAGTCCCAGGCCCTTCACCGGGGCCGCCAGCGAGGAGCGGATGGCCTGCAGGTCCGACGCACTCTCCAGCGCCGTCCCGGTGCCGCTCAGGGTCACCACCATGCCGAGGAAGGTGCCGAGCATGCCGAGCAGCACCAGCAGGCCCGTGAGGTAGGGCGTCAGGGCCGGGCCGGGCAGGGCGGCGCGTTCGCCTTCGACCCGCAGGCGCACCGCGTTCTGCAGCGAAGGGTGGAGCGTGTCCAGCCACGGCCCCAGGCTCGCCGGCGGCGCCGACAGGCCCGCCACGGCGTTCGCCAGGGTGGCGGTGGCCTGGTGGTAGCGGCGCAGCTCCAGCGCGCCGATCACATAGAAGGCGCCGATCAGCAGCGTGATCGCCAGCGCCAGCGGGTTCGAGCCGATGTAGCCGGCACCCACCCAGCACACGGCGGCGAGGCCGACGAAGAAGGCGGCGTAGTGAAGAAATCTGGTCATGAAGGCCTGTCAGCGGTCAGCTCTTGCGAAGGGCGTCGAGCAGCCCTTCGATCGGTTGCAATCGAATATCCAGTTCGGCCAGCAGCACGCCCTGCATGTCGCGGCAGAAAACGTCCAGCCAGGCGCCGGGTGCGGCGCCGCCGTCGCTTTCGTCGGCCGGCCGCTCGGCCGCCTGGCGCAGGCGCTCGAAGTGCTTTTCGAGCAGCCCGGGCACGGTCGCCAGCAGGCGGTGCTCCTGCGACCCGAGCACCTGCTCCATGACCACGTCCAGCGCGGCCAGCCGGGCCATTTCGGGCGACGCGGACGCGAGCTTGGCGCGCAGCCGGCCGCGCAGGGGACCGATGGCGGTCTCCATGGCCTGTTGCCGGGCGAGGTAGCGTCGACGGTGCGATGCGAAGTCGGACGCAAAGGCGCCGCGTTCGGCGATGGCTTTCGCCAATGCCGCCCGCACGCCATCGACTTCGGGTCGTTCGGCGTCGGCCGGGCCGCGCGCGCGCCTTGGCGTCGCCGCCGGACTGCCATCCAGCGCCGCCGAGAGCGAAATCGCGTCGGTCCAGCCGAACCACTGACTCAAGCGGTCCGCGAAGCCCTGGCGGGATTCGGGATGCGTGATGTCGGTCAGTCGAGCGAGCAAGCGAACCAGCGCCGAGTCGGTGAAACCTGTGCGCCTTGACACTTGCACCTACTGGAAAAACCGCCGATTTTACATCGGTGCCCGCAAAGCGGGTCCCCACATCAGCCCGCCATGAGCCCGATGACGACGGCGTTGACCAGGTCGATGAAGAAGCCGCAGACCAGCGGCACCACGATGAAGGCGCGCGGCGCGGCGCCGTGTTCGCGGGTCACGGCGCTCATGTTGGCGATGGCCGTGGCGGTGGAGCCGAGCGCGATGCCGCCGAAGCCGGCCGAGACCACCGCCGCCTCGTAGTCGCGCCCCATGCAGAGAAAGACCACGAACACGGCGAAGGCGATCGCCATCAGGATCTGCAGCGACACGGCCGTCAGCACGAAGACCGCCACGCCATGCATCTGCCACAGCTGCAGCCCCATCAGGGCCATGGTCAGGAAGACGCCGAGGCAGATGTCCGAGAGCAGCGCCACGCCGGCCTGCATGCGCTCCCAGTGCCACAGCTGGCCCTTCTGCTTGGTGAACAGCGCGCTGACGTTGCGCAGCACGATGCCGGCGATCAGGGCGCCGACGAAGCCCGGCAGCCGCAGGCGGGTCAGCGCGATGGCGTCGCTGACGATGCGGCCCAGGATCAGCGCCAAGTTGAGCCAGAGCAGCGCCAGCAGCACGCTGTTGTAGTCCAGGCGGCTGCGGTTCTCGTCCTCGTAGTGGGCGCCGGCCGGCAGCGCCGCTTCGGCCGACGACTTGAGCCGGTGTCGGCGCATCAGCCAGGCGGCGATCGGGCCGCCGATCGCGCAGGCCGAGATCAGGCCCGCCATGTTGCTGGCCAGGCCGATGGCCTCGGCGTTGGCGATGCCCAGCTGCACGAAATGCGGCGCCCAGGCCAGCGTCGTGCCGACGCCGCCGGTGAGCGACACCGAGCCGGTCAGCAGCCCGGCGCGGCGGTCGAGCCCGAAGCCGCTGGCCACCGCCATGCCGGCCAGGTTCTGCAGCACCATGAAGCCGGTGGCCAGCGCGACCAGGATCACCAGCGGCCGGCCGCCCTGGCGCAAGGTCCGTACGTCGGAGCCGAGCCCGATGGCGGCGAAGAAATAGAGCAGCAGCACGTCGCGCACCCCGAGCTGGAAGTCCACCTTGAGCCCGAGCACCAGGTAGAGCGTGCTGACCACCACGATGCTGACCAGCCCGCCGATGACCGGCTCGGGAATGCTGTAGCGGCGCAGCAGCTCGAAGCGGCGAGTGCAGGCCTTGCCGACGAACAACAACAGGATCGCCAGCGTGAAGCTGACGTAGGCGTCGAGGTGCAGGTCGTGTTGCAGCAAGGCGGTGGTTCCGGTGATGGGGAGGGGGCGCCGGCCAGAGCATAACGGCCTGGTTACGTAATTCCCCTCACCCGGGCGTCAGATTCCGATCAGCGAGCAGGAAACAACATCGGGTTGTCCCAGCAACCCTGCATGGGGCGGAAGGCGGTCCGGCAGCGGGCCGCTTTCACGACCGGAAACAAACCATCTTGCGCGTATGAATAGAAATCTAGTCCGAGGCCTGTTCCTCGTGGCGATCTCGCTGGCCTTCGGCCTGCAGGCGCTGCGATATCCCATTGGTGACTTCAGCCGCGCGGGGCCGGGATTGTTTCCCGCCATGGTGAGCGGCATCCTGCTCGTGATCGGCGCGGCGACCGTGGTCCGCTCGTTCTTCGTCGAGCGCGTGCGGCTCAGCATCAACTTCAGGAACATCGCGATCATCCTGGGCAGCCTCTGCGGCCTGGCGCTGCTCTCGACCTACGTGAACATGATCGCCGGGATCGTCTTCATGGTGTTCTTCTCCGCCTTGGCCAGCAGTTCCGGTTATTCGTGGGTGCGCAACGTCAAGGTGTCCCTCGGGCTGGTCGCGATGGCCCTGGCTCTCCAGAAACTTCTCGGCCTGAACCTGCCGCTCTACTGACCATGGATGCCTTGAACAACCTGGCGTTTGGGTTTTCCCACGCCCTGACCCTCTCGAACCTGATGTACTGCGCCATCGGCTGCACGGTGGGCACGCTGGTCGGCCTGCTGCCCGGCCTGGGGCCGCTGGCCACCATCAGCCTGCTGCTGCCGCTGACCTATTCGATCCCGACCACCGGTGCGCTCATCATGCTGGCCGGCATCTACTACGGGGCGCAGTACGGCGACAGCGTGAGCGCGATCACGATGAAGATCCCGCACGCCAGCAGTATCGTGGCCTGTATCGACGGCTATGCGATGACGCTCAAGGGTCAGACCGGCCTGGCGCTGTTCACGGCGGGGTTTTCCAGCTTCATCGGCGGCACGGTCGCCATCCTGGTGCTGACCTTCCTGGCGCCCATGCTGGGCGAGGTGGCCTTCCTGTTCGGGCCCGCCGACTACGTCGCCATGATGCTGGTCGGCTTCGTGTGCGTGAGCTTCGTCACCACCGGCAGCCTGCTCAACGGGCTGGCCATGTGCATGATCGGCGTGCTGCTCGGCACCATCGGCACCGACGTCAACAGCGGCGCGCAGCGCTTCACGATGGACATGCCCTTCCTGGTCGACGGCGTCGGCATCGTCAGCATCGCGCTGGGCTGCTTCGGCATCGCCGAAATCACCAAGAACCTCGATTCGCGTGAAGAGCGTTCGCCCTTCAACGGCAAGATCAACCTGATCCCGACCTGGTCGGAGTTCAAGCGGATCATCCCGAGCGCCCTGCGCGGCAGCGTGGTCGGGTCCTTCCTGGGCATCCTGCCGGGCGGCGGGCCGACCATCGCGCAGTTCGCGGCCTACGCGATCGACAAGAAGGTCAGCAAGTACAAGAACGAAATCGGCACCGGTTGCATCGAGGGTGTGGCCGGCCAGGCCGCGGCCGACGAAGCGGCAGCGCGCACCAGCTTCATCCCGCTGATGAGCATCGGCATCCCCGAGAACGCCGTCATGGCGCTGATGCTGGCGGCCTTCATCATCAAGGGCATCCAGCCGGGCCCGAACATGATCGCCAGCCACCCCGAACTGTTCTGGGGCCTGGTGGCCAGCATGTGGATCGGCAACGTCTTCCTGCTGGTGCTGAACGTGCCGCTGGTGCGCTACTGGCTGTCGGTGTTCAAGATCCCGTACGCCGTGCTGTTCCCGTCGATCCTGTTCTTCTGCTGTATCGGCACCTACAGCGTCAACAACAACCTCGAGGACATCTACATCACGGCGGCCTTCGGCTTCCTGGGCTACATGTTCATGCGGCTGGAGCTCGATGCGGCGCCCTTGATGCTCGGCTTCATCCTCGGGCCGATGCTGGAAGAGAACTTCCGCCGCGCGCTGCTGATCAGCCGGGGCAGCTTCGGCACCTTCGTCACGCGGCCGATCAGCGGCACCCTGCTGAGCCTGATCGCGGTGTTCATCGTCTGGCAGCTGCTGGCCTTCGGCCTCAAGGTCTGGAGGCGCAACGCGCCGCAGGCGCAGGCGGCCTGAGCCAGCTGCACGGCGGCCCGGTGCGCTGCTGTTTTGGCAGGCACCGTGTCGCAGGCCGCGCCAGTCAACGATTCCGCTCGCAATCCGGGCGGTTTTCCCCAAGGTTGTCCCCCGCTGGCAGGGAGAACTTCGGGGCTTCGGCGTTTCTGGCACCTAGTCCAAAGAGATGTTCCGGTACTCGGCCAGCATCGTGCGGCGGAACTCGGTCACCGGGATGACGCGCTCGCCAAGATCCGGAAAAAGGGCGCGGACATAGGATTTCTCGCGAATCCAGCAGCCATTCGAAGTGCCGCCGTCCCTGAAGGTCAGGTAGCACACGCGGCGAGGGGCCGGACAGCCCTGCTCGGCGTCGGTCAGCTGCAGCATCTGGAACGGGTTGCTTTCAGTCACGAACAGCACGTCTGGTTGCACGTCGCAGCCAAGAAGAGGGGTGCAGAGGGTGACGACTGCCATGATGGACAACGTCTTCATGCCTGCCTTCCTGGACGCTTTCGGGAGCTTCAATTGAGCTCTTTAGTATTACCTACGTCAACTCCCAAAGAGGGGGTGACACGGGCATGTCCGGGGCCCGCGACGGGCCGCGGCAGGTGAGTTGCCGCTCGCATCCCGCTGTGGAAAAGATCGAGACGACGCACCAAGCTGGCGTGCCGCATTTTTTCGGCCGGACGCACCGAAGGTGTGCTCTTCCCAATGAGCGAGGCCATTGTGCACTGCACCAAAACACGAAAGTCAAGGCCCTGTTTTCCCCTTGGGCGGTGCATGACTCTGTGGATAACCGAGTGGGCAACCGGTCGGAGCCGCATCCTGCTTGGGCTCCATTGCGATGCTCATGGAACGGGCAGTCGGCGGCGGCGGCCAGGTTTATTTGCCGGCTCGGCGGCCGCGCCTCGCCGACTCAGTGGCTGGCTTCGGGGGATGGGCTCTCGCCCTTGCGCATGGTGATCACATGGAACGGACAGGCGACGGCACAGTCGCTGCAGCCCGTGCACCGAAGTGCGTCGTGCAGCACGGCGTGCTTCTTCCATTGCGCGACCTCGAAGCTGAGCAGGTGGGAGTCGCAGGCGGCGACGCACCAGCCGCAGCCGGTGCAGCGCGAGATGTCGATGGCGGGCGTCCAGCCGGGGCGGGGGCGCCCGGCGGGCCGGTGCGGCGTCACCAGAATCGCCACCACGGCCGACGGCGCAGGCGCAACGCCAGCGGGCGGGTATCGAGCCGGTCGAGGATGCTGGCGGCCGCGCCGAATCGGCTCTCGGGGTCGCCGGGCGAGCCCGTCGCCGTCCGGGTCCGGTCGTCCACAGGCATGCCGTCGCGCGGCTGGCGGGTCGGCGCGGGGGCATTGCTGGCAGGGAGGGCGCCATAGTCGGTCATGGGGCTGATTCTGGCGGTATTCGGGCTTGGGGTGCGCGGCGGAGGGAAAAGCCCGTCGGCGGCGTGGGCGGGATTTTGCTGATTGCTACCATCCCGCTATCGAGTTCGCGGCGCGTCGCGCCGCCGGACCGCGGATGTGAAGGGAGGGAGATTGATGACGAGCAAGACGCCAACGCCGCCCGGCATCGCGCCGCGCAGCGCTGCGAAAGGCCGGGACGTGTATCCGACACGGGTCGATGCCTGGCTGGTCGTGCTGGTCGCAGCGGCCATCGCGATGTGCTTCATTCAAGCCTGGAGCCTGCTGGCCTCGTCGGCCGGACAGGCGCTCGCCGCCTTTGCGATCGGCGTGTTCACCTTGGGCGCGGTGCTGGCGCTGACCGTGCCGTGCCGGTACACGCTGGAGGCGGATCACCTGCTCATTCGATGCGGAATCATCAGGCGGCGCATTCCCTTCGCGAAGATCGACCGCATCGAAACGAGCTGGAGCCCGCTTTCTGCGCCTGCCTTGTCCTTGCGCCGGGTCAGGATCGGCTATGGGCGGTCGTTTCAGCTGGTGTCGCCGCGGGAGCGGGATCGGTTCATCGAGGCACTGAGGGAGCGTGTGGCTGGGGCGGGCCGGCATTGCTGAAAGCAAAAAAGCCCGCCGTCTTTCGACAGCGGGCTTCTTCACGTTTGGTGCCGGAGAGATGAATCGAACACCCGACCTTCTCATTACGAATGAGCTGCTCTACCGACTGAGCTACACCGGCTAAGCCTTCGATTATAGCGGATCGTGATAGCTGGTCAGCCGCTCGACCTCGTTTTTCGACCCCAACACAACAGCCACGCGCTCATGCAGCTTGGTCGGCTGCAGGTCCATGATGCGCTGGCGACCGTTGGTCGACGCGCCGCCGGCCTGCTCGACCAGCCAGCTCATCGGGTTGGCCTCGTACATCAGGCGCAGCTTGCCGGCCTTCTCGGGTTCGCGCTTGTCCCAGGGGTACATGAAGACGCCGCCGCGCATCAGGATGCGGTGCACGTCGGCCACCATGCTGGCGATCCAGCGCATGTTGAAGTCCTTGCCGCGCGGACCATCTTTCCCCGCCAGGCATTCGTCGATGTAGCGCTTCACCGGGGCGTCCCAGTGGCGCATGTTGCTCATGTTGATCGCGAATTCCTTGGTGTCGGCTGGGATCTGGATGTCCTCTTGCGTCAGCATGAAGGAACCCTGCTCGCGGTCGAGCGTGAACATCGCCACGCCGGCGCCCACGGTCAGCACCAGCGTGGTCTGCGGGCCGTAGATGCAGTAGCCGGCCGCCACCTGCTTGGCGCCGGCCTGCAGGAAGTCGGCCTCCTGCACGCCGGGCGTGTCGTCGGGCTTCTTCAACACGCTGAAGATGGTGCCGATGCTGACGTTGACGTCGATGTTGCTCGAGCCGTCGAGCGGGTCGAACAGCAGCAGGTATTCGCCCTGCGGGTAGCGGTTGGGCACCACGTGGATGCTTTCCATCTCCTCGCTGGCCATGGCCGCCAGGTGGCCGCCCCATTCGTTGGCCTCGATCAGCACCTCGTTGGCGATGATGTCGAGCTTCTTCTGGATCTCGCCCTGCACGTTCTCGCTCTCGGCCGTGCCGAGCACGCCGCCGAGCGCGCCCTTGTTGACGGCCTGGCTGATGCTCTTGCAGGCGCGCGCCACCACTTCGAGCAACAGGCGCAACTGGCCGGGGATCAGGCCGTCGGCGCGTTGCTGCTCGACCAGGTAGCGGGTGAGGGATATCTTGGATTGGGCCATGAAGTTCTTCGGGTCCTTGCGGGTTCAGATCGACAGCGCGCGGGTGACCACCTCGTGCGTGTCCTTGCTCAGGTCGGGCCGCGCGGCGACGCGGGCGATCGCCTCGCGGGCGGCGCTGCGGTAGGGCTCGGCCAGCTTGCTCCAGCGATCGAGAGCGCGCGCCAGGCGGGCCGCGACCTGCGGGTTGATGGCATCGAGCTCGATCACGCGGTCGCTCCAGAACACATAGCCGGCGGCGTCGGGGCGGTGCAGGGCGCCGGGGTTGGCGCTGCAGTAGCTGAAGATCACGCTGCGGGCGCGGTTCGGGTTCTTGATCGAGAAGTCCGGGTGCTTCATGAGCTGCTTGACCAGCGGCAGGATGTCGCCGCCGCGGTCCGGCGCGCCGGCCTGAAGCGAGAACCACTTGTCGATCACCAGGGCCTCGTTCTTGAAGATCTCGTGGAAGCGCGCCAGCGCCTGCGCCGCCAGCGCATGGCCCGACGACACCAGCGCGCTGAGCGCATTGAAGCGGTCGGTCATGTTGCCCGCGTCCTTGAAGCGCTGCAGCGTCTTGCCCGGCCACACGTTGTCGCCCGAGGCCCGCGCCGCCAGACACAGGTGGGTGAGGGCGATGCCCGCCAGCGCCCGGCGGCCCGAGGAGACCGGGTCGGGTGTGTAGGCGCCGGTGTCTCGGTTCTGCTCGTAGGCCTGCTCCCAATCGGCGAACAGCGCGGTGGCGAGCTGCGCCCGCATGGCTTCGCGCACCGCGTGCACGCGCTGCGGGTCGACCACGTCGAGCTGCTCCGCGATGTAGGTCTCGGAGGGCAGGGTGAGCACCAGTTCCTTGAAGGCGGCGTCGAGCTGCGGATGGCGCAGCACGCTGCGCATCGCGTCGACGAAGGCCTCGTCCAGCGGCTGCTCCCCGGCGAGGGCCGGCTCGTTGATCGCGCGGATCGCCGCCCGCAGCGCCAGGCGCTGGCCGGCTTCCCAGCGGTTGAACGGGTCGGGGTCGTTGGCCAGCAAGGTGAGCAGCTGGGCGTCCGAGTAGGCGTAGTCGAGGATCACCGGCGCGCTGAAGCCGCGCAGGATCGACGGCACCGGCTCGGCATCGAGGCCGACGAAGGTGTACTGCTCGCCGGCGCGCGTGAGCACCAGGGTGCGGGTGCCCGGCGTGGCCTCGGCCTCGCCTTCGAGCTGTACCGGCAGCTCGCGGCCGTCGGCGCCCAGCAGGCCCAGGTTGACCGGGAGCACGAACGGATCCTTGGTCGCCTGGCCCGGGGTGGGCGGGCAGCTCTGCACGAAGCTCAGGGTGTAGCTGCGCGAGGCGGCGTCGTACACGCCGTGGGCCGCGAGGCGCGGCGTGCCGGCCTGGCTGTACCAGCGCTTGAACTGCGGCAGCAGGCGCGCCAGCTCGGTGTCGGGGTTGGCATCGGCGATGGCCTGCGCGAAGTCGTCGCAGGTCACGGCCTGGCCGTCGTGGCGCTCGAAGTACAGCGTGATGCCGCGCTCGAAGCCCTTGCGGCCGACCAGCGTCTGCATCATGCGCACCACCTCGGCACCCTTCTCGTAGATGGTGACGGTGTAGAAGTTGCTGATCTCGATGTAGCTGTCGGGCCGCACCGGATGCGCCATCGGGCCGGCATCTTCCGGGAACTGGGCGGTGCGCAGCACGCGCACGTCCTCGATGCGCTTGACCGCGCGCGCTGACGCATCGGCGCACAGGTCCTGGCTGAACTCCTGGTCGCGGAAGACCGTCAGGCCTTCCTTGAGCGACAGCTGGAACCAGTCGCGGCAGGTGACGCGGTCGCCGCTCCAGTTGTGGAAATACTCGTGGCCGACCACGCTCTCGATGTTGCTGTAGTCGGCATCGGTCGCGGTGGCCTGGTTGGCCAGGACGTACTTCGTGTTGAAGATGTTCAGGCCCTTGTTCTCCATCGCGCCCATGTTGAAGTCGCTGGTGGCGACGATCATGAAGCGGTCGAGGTCGAGCGGCAGGCCGAAGCGGGCCTCGTCCCACAGCACCGAGTTGATCAGCGAGTTCATCGCATGCTCGGTCTTGTCGAGGTCGCCGGCGCGCACATACACCTGCAGCAGGTGTTCGCGGCCGTTGCGGGCCTTGATGTGCTGTTCGCGCGCCACCAGCTTGCCCGCGACCAGCGCGAACAGGTAGCTGGGCTTGCGGAACGGGTCGACCCACTTGGCGAAGTGGCGGCCCTCGGGCAGGTCGCCGTGCTCGACCAGGTTGCCGTTCGACAGCAGCACCGGGTAGGCGGCCTTGGTGGCGCGCAAGGTCACCGTGTAGCTGGCCATCACGTCCGGGCGGTCGAGGAAGTAGGTGATGCGGCGGAAGCCCTCGGCCTCGCACTGCGTGAAGAAGGTGTCCTCGCTCACGAACAGGCCCATGAGCTTGGTGTTCTTGACCGGGCAGCAGGTGGTGAAGATCTCCAGCTCGAAGGCGTCGGGCAGGCTGTCGATCACCAACTGGTCGGCCTCCATGCGGAACGAGGCGCCCTGGCCGTCGACCAGCACGCGGGCCAGGTTGAGTTCGTCGCCGTCGAGGCGCAGCGGCTCGGGCGCGACCTCGGGGTTGCGGCGCAGACGCATGCGGTTGAGGACCCGGGTCTTGGCCGGGTCGAGGTCGAAGGTCAGCTCGACCGTGTCGATCCAGTAGGCCGGCGCGCTGTAGTCCTCGCGACGGATCGCGATCGGTTGGCCTTGGGCATCACGCAGCAGCATCGAGTGTCTCCAGGAAGTTTGAGTTGGCTAGTTCGTTGTAGTCACGCACGGCCGCGATCACGTGCGGCCCCGCGAGTTCGCTGGCGCTGTGGGTGGTGCAGACCGCCACCGCCAGCATGCCGCCGCGGCGGGCGGCCTCGATGCCGAAAGGCGCGTCCTCGAACACGATGCAGCGCGATGGCGCGACGCCGATGCGGCGTGCGGCTTCGAGAAAGATGGCCGGCTGCGGCTTGCCGGGCAGGCCCTCGTCGCCGCCGACGATCGCCAGCGGCGCGGGGTCCGGACGCAGGTGGGACATCGTGAAGGCGATGTTGTGCTTGTCGCCGGCGGTGCCGACCGCGACCTTCAGCCCACGCGCGACCGCGGCCCGGTTGAAGGCGCCGAAGCCCGGCACTTCGCGGAAATGGGCGCCGAAGAGCTCGCGGTAGATCGATTCCTTGTGGTGGGTGATCTCGGCGCTCTCGGCCTCGCTCACCTCGCGGCCCATGAGCTCGCAGGCGCACTCGAAGGCAGTGCGGCCGGTGGTCTGCCGCATGAACTTCGGGATGTCGATCTCGACCCCATGGCGGATGCCGTACTCGATCCATGCCTTGGCGTGCCAGGGCATGGAGTCGACCATGGTGCCGTCCATGTCGAAGATCAGGGCTTCCACCTTGCGGGTCGCGGCCTGCATCAGACGCCCTGCTTCAAGGACGCTTCGATGAAGGCATCGAGATCGCCGTCCAGCACCTTCTGCGTCGCCGAGATCTCGACGTTGGTGCGCAGGTCCTTGATGCGGCTGTTGTCCAGCACGTAGCTGCGGATCTGGTGGCCCCAGCCGACGTCGGTCTTGCTGTCTTCCAGCTTCTGCTGCTCTTCCTGGCGCTTGCGCATCTCGTGGTCGTACAGGCGCGAGCGCAGCCGCTTCCAGGCGACGTCGCGGTTGCTGTGCTGGCTGCGGCCGTCCTGGCACTGCACCACGATGCCGGTCGGGATGTGCGTCAGCCGCACCGCCGAGTCGGTCTTGTTGATGTGCTGGCCACCGGCGCCGCTGGCGCGGAAGGTGTCGGTGCGCACGTCCGACGGATTGATGTCGATCTCGATCGAGTCGTCGATTTCCGGGTAGACGAAGATGCTCGCGAAGCTGGTGTGGCGGCCGCCCGAGGAGTCGAAGGGCGACTTGCGCACCAGCCGGTGCACGCCGGTCTCGGTGCGCAGCAGGCCGAAGGCGTAGTCGCCCTCGACCTTGATGGTCGCGCCTTTGATGCCCGCGGTATCGCCCGGGGTCTCGTCCTCGATCTGGGTCTTGAAGCCCTTGCGCTCGGCGTACTTCAGGTACTGGCGCAGCAGCATGCTGGCCCAGTCGCAGGCCTCGGTGCCGCCGGCGCCGGCCTGGATGTCGACGAAGGCGTTCAGCGGATCGGCCGGGTTGTTGAACATCCGGCGGAACTCGAGCTGCTTGATGTCGGCTTCGAGCTTGGCGGCGTCATCGGCGATCGCCTGCAGGCCGTCCATGTCGCCGTCTTCCTTCGACATCTCGAACAGCTCGGTGTTGTCCGCGAGGCCGCTGGTGAGCCGGTCGAGCGTGACCACGACGTCGTCGAGCGCCTTCTTTTCCTTGCCCAGCTCCTGGGCCTTCTTGGGGTCGTTCCAGACGTTCGGGTCTTCGAGCGACGCGTTGACTGTCCTCAGTCGTTCAGCTTTGGCATCGTAGTCAAAGATACCTCCGTAAATCGACCGTGCGGGCGCTCAGGTCCGCGAGAGTTGCGCCGATTTGGTTGATTTGCTCTGCATCCATGGGGTGTCCTGACGGTGTTCGGGGGAAACCGCGTATTTTCTCATGCCCGGCATGGCCGGGTCCGGGGCAGGGGGAGCGCGCTCAGGCGGCGGTGAATTCTTCGATCAGGCGGGCCACGGCGGCGGGCTGGTCGTGGTGCAGCATGTGGCCGGCGTCCTCGACCCGCGCGATGCGGGCGTCGGGCACGCTTTTCAGGCGCTCGTGGTACTCGTCCAGCGTGTAGCGGCCCTTCCACCATCGGCCCAGGCTGTCGTCCGACGCCTCGACCGCCAGCAGCGGGGCCCGGATGGCGGCGTACAGCGCCAGCATCTCGTCGACCCGGAACAGGTTGGCGTTGATGATCTTGTGGGCCGGGTCGCCGAGGATCTCCCAGCGCTGCTCGCCCTCGGCGGTCGGCCGCGCCGCCGACCAATGGGCGGCCAGCCAGTCGGCCTTGTCCTGGCTGAGGCGCGGGTTGGTCTTCATGAGCCGGCGCGCCACGCCGTCGACCGCCGGGTAGGCGGCCAGCGCCATTTCGCCGCGGTGCAGGCGCTTGATCTCGTCGATCCACTTGCCGAAGCGCTCGGGCGCCTGCTCGGGCTTCAGGACCGGCATGCCGAAGCCTTCGAGGTTGACCAGCCGACGCACGCGCTGCGGCCGGACGCCGGCGTACTGCATGACCGCGTTGCCGCCCATGCTGTGGCCGACCAGGTCGACCGGGGTGTCGCCGGCGTAGTGGTCCAGCAGCCAGTCGAGATCGGCCAGGTAGTCCGGCATCCAGTAGTTGTCGACCGTCCCGCCGTCGGTGAGTCCGAAGCCGCGCCAGTCGGCGGCCACCACGAAGCGGTCTTCGGCCAGCGCGTCGACCACGAACTGCCAGGAGGCCGCGACGTCCATCCAGCCGTGCATCATGACCAGCGGCGGCCGGTCGGCCGATGGCCGGCCCCACAGGCGCACGTGGTAGCTCAGGTGGCGGACCGGGACGAATTCGCTGCGGGAGGGGCGGAGGGCTTGGTACATCGAATCCGATGATAAGGACCCCGGGCGGGCGGCGCAGTCGACTGCAAGACAGGCGTTGCATCCACCCTGTAGCATTTCGGCCATGCAAAAAATCCAACTCGGTCAGAGCGACCTCCATGTCACGCCGATCTGCCTCGGCACCATGACCTTCGGCGAGCAGGTGGACGAGCCCACCGCCCACGCGATCCTCGATCGTTCCCTGGAACGCGGCGTCGACTTCATCGATACCGCCGAGATGTACGCGGTGCCGGCGCGCAAGGAGACCTTCGGCGCCACCGAAACCATCATCGGGAACTGGTTCGAGAAAAACCCGGGAGCGCGCCAGAAACTCGTGCTGGCGACCAAGGTCGCGGGCCCGTCGCGTGGCATGCCGTGGGTGCGCGAGGGCAGCGGCATGACGCCGGCCGACATCGCCGCCTCCTGCGAAGCCAGCCTCAAGCGCCTGAAGACCGACGTCATCGACCTCTACCAGATCCACTGGCCCGAGCGCCATGTGCCGGCCTTCGGCCAGCTCTACTACGACCCGAAGCGGGAGACCTCGACCACCCCGATCCACGACCAGCTCGAAGCGCTGGGCAAGCTGGTCAAGGCCGGCAAGGTGCGCGCGATCGGCCTGTCGAACGAGACGCCCTATGGCGTGCACGAATTCGTGCGCCTGGCCGAACAGCACGGCCTGCCGCGCGTGGCGACTGTGCAGAACGTCTACTGCCTGATCAGCCGCGCGGCCGAGAACGGGCTCGACGAGACCATGCACCGCCTGGGCGTGTCGCTGCTGGCCTATTCGCCGCTGGCCTTCGGCCTCCTGACCGGCAAGTACGACCTGGGCGGCACCGAGGGACCGGACGCGCCGAGGGGCGCCCGCATCTCGAGCTACGAATCGGTGCGCAAGCAGCGCTGGGGCCGTCCCGATGCGCTGAAGGCGGCGCGTCGCTACAACGCGCTGGCCCGCGACCACGGCCTGACGCCCGTGCAGATGGCACTGGCCTTCTGCTACACCAAATGGCAGGTCGCGAGCACCATCATCGGCGTCACGTCGGTGGCCCAGCTGAACGAAGACCTGGACGCCTGGGGCACCACGCTGTCGCCGGAGCTGCTGGCCGAGATCGACAAGATTCGGTGGGAAATGCGGGATCCTGCTTCCTGAGGCCTTGCGGGACAGACCAAGAAACTGCGCAGCAGTTTTTGCTCTGTCCTCAACTGACTAGAAATCGTGGCCAAGAAGACGCACGTCTCCGAAACCCCCGCCACCCAGCTGCTGCGGGCGAACGGCATCGCCTTCACCGAGCACCCCTACGAGTACCTCGAGCATGGCGGCGCACAGCACAGTGCCGAGGTGCTCGGCCTCGACCCCTTCACGGTGGTCAAGACGCTGGTCATGCAGGACCAGGACGCCAAGCCGCTGATCGTGCTGATGCACGGCAACCGCACGGTGTCGACCAAGAACCTGGCGCGCCAGATCGGCGCCAAATCGATCGAGCCCTGCAAGCCCGAGGTCGCGAACCGCCACAGCGGCTACCTGGTCGGCGGCACCTCGCCCTTCGGCACGCGGCGCGCGATGCCGGTCTACATCGAGTCGACCATCCTCGACTTGCCGCGCATCGCGATCAACGGCGGACGGCGCGGCTATCTCGTGGGCATCGACCCGCAGGTGTGCCTCCAGTTGCTCGGCGCCCAGCCGGTGCAGTGCGCGCTGGCAGAATAGCCGGCTGCCTCGAACGGAGGCGCCCGGAGAAACCGTGAGTTCCTACATCCCCTCGTTGATCGCGATCGTCCTGTCCTACTTGGTCGGCTCGCTCTCGTTTGCCGTGATCGTCAGCAAGTCGCTCGGCATGGCCGACCCGCGCAGCTATGGCAGCAAGAACCCGGGTGCGACCAACGTGCTGCGCTCGGGCAACAAGGGCGCCGCGCTCGCGACCCTGCTGCTCGACGCGCTCAAGGGCTGGCTGCCGGTGTTCCTGATCCACCACTTCGGCGCCGCCCTGGGCCTGGGCGCGGGCACCGCCGCGGTGGCCGGCCTGGCGGCCTTCCTGGGCCACCTCTATCCGGTGTTCTTCGGTTTCCAGGGCGGCAAGGGGGTGGCGACCGCCGCCGGTGCGTTGGTCGGCATCGAGCCGCTGCTGGGCCTGGCGACCGGCGTCACCTGGCTGATCATCGCGGTCTTCTTCCGCTACTCGTCGCTGGCTTCCATCGTGGCCGCGTTCTTCGCGCCGGCCTACTACCTCATCGGCGGCCAGATCGCCTGGCCGCTCGACCTCGCGGTGCTGCTGGTGCTGGTGTCGATCAGCCTGCTGCTGGTCTGGCGCCACCGGGAGAACATCCGCCGACTGGCGGCCGGTACCGAGTCCAGGCTCGGTTCGAAGAAAACATAGCAACCAACAAGGACACATCCCATGGCCACCCTCCAGCGCTTTCACGTCGGTCCGCGCCTCAGCGAGACCGCGGTCCACAACGGCACGGTCTACCTCGCCGGCCAGGTGGCCGACGACCTGTCGCAGGACATCCGCGGCCAGACCGCGCAGGTGCTGGCGATGGTCGACCGCCTGCTGGCCGAGGCCGGCAGCGACAAATCGCGCCTCCTGATGGTGCAGATCTTTCTTTCGGACATCACCGACATCGTCGCGATGAACGAAGTCTGGGACGCCTGGATCCCGGCCGGAAACACGCCGCCGCGCGCGACCGTGCAGGCCGCGATGGCCAAGCAGGGCTACAAGATCGAGATCGTCGTCACGGCTGCGGTAGCCTGAGTCAGAACCGCTTTTCCAGCACCATCTGGTCGGCATCGCGCCGCATCGAGAAGCGGCTGATGAAGCTGTTGCCGAGCAGGATGTAGGGCATGGGCTCCGGCGAGACGATGGCGTCGACGTCATAGACCTCGACGTCGCCAACGCGGACCGAACCGAGCTTCACCCGATAGCCCTGCGACATGCCGTTGGCCGTGTTCATGCGCACCGGCTGGCCTTTGCTGAAATCGAGCCCGATGCGCTGCGCGTCGGCGGCCGACAGCGCGATGGTGGTGGCGCCGGTGTCGAGCATGAAGTTGACGGACCGGCCGTTGATGGCGCCCTGGGCCATGAAGTGCCCGCCGCTCGACGCCGGCAGCACGATGCGGGTGCCGCCGCCGCCCGCAGGCCCGCCGCCGCCGATGCTCACCGGCGTGTCCATGCGCAGCGCGACCCGCTTGCCCTCGGCCTCGACCGTGGCCTGCTCGCCCTGCAGCGAGACCAGCTTGACGCCCTGGAAGCTCTCGCCGATGGCCAGCGTCTTCGGTGCGCCGCCGTTCACGATCAGGATCGCGCGGCTGCCGATGGTGCCGGTCAGCGTGACCGACTGGGCCTGCGCCAGGGCGCAGGCTGCCGCGAACAGGAGCGCGAGCAGCGGCTTTTTCATGGGAGGGGATCAGTCTCTGAAGTTGTTGAAGCTGAGCGGCATGTCGGGCACGTCCTTCTTGATCAGTGCCATCGCGGCCTGCAGGTCGTCGCGCTTGGCGCCCGTGACGCGCACCGCGTCGCCCTGGATCGAGGCCTGCACCTTGAGCTTGCTGTCCTTGATCAGGCGCTGGATCTTCTTGGAGGTCTCGGTCTCGATGCCGCTCTTGACCTTGATGACCTGCTTGACCTTGTCGCCGCCGATCTTCTGGACGTCGCCCTTGTCGAGGAAGCGGACGTCGACGCTGCGCTTGGTCAGCTTGGCGCGCAGGATGTCTTCCACCTGCACCAGCTGGAACTCGGCGTCGCCGATCATGGTGATTTCCTTGTCCTTGAGCTCGACCGAGGCGGCGGTGCCCTTGAAGTCGAAGCGCGTGCCGATCTCTTTCGCGGTGTTCTCGACCGCATTCTTGACCTCGGGCAAGTTGGGTTCACAAACGGTGTCGAAGGACGGCATGGATGAAAGGCTCCGGCAGCAACAAAAAAGAAGGAAAGGGGACCGCGCACGGGTTCGCGCGGTGTGCGAATGCGACAATTCTCCCATGATCGTGGAGCACAACGTACCGCTGCAGCAGCACAACAGCTTCGGCATCGTCGCGCGCGCCCAGCACCTGGCGCGCATCAGCGGCGAGGCCGACGTCGCGGCGCTGCTGGCCGACGCGCAGTGGCGCGACGCGCCCAAGTTCGTGCTCGGCGGCGGCAGCAACATCGTGCTGACCGGCGACGTCAAGCCGCTGGTCCTGAAGGTCGAGATCAAGGGCCTGCGGCTGGTCGACGAGACGCCCCGGGCCTGGATCGTCGAGGCCGGCGCCGGCGAGGTCTGGCACGACACGGTGCGCTGGACGCTCGAGCAGGGCTTCCCCGGGCTCGAGAACCTGGCCCTGATCCCCGGCACGGTCGGCGGCTCGCCGGTGCAGAACATCGGCGCCTACGGGGTCGAGCTGCAAGACCGCTTCGAGTCGCTCGACGCCATCGACCTGCAGACCGGCCGCGTCTTCACGCTCGATGCGGCGCAGTGCGCCTTCGGCTACCGCGATTCGGTGTTCAAGCACGCGGCCAGCGGCGGCAACGATTTCGGGCTGGCGGGCCGGGCGCTGATTACGCGGGTGCGCTTCCGGCTGCCCAGGCCCTGGAAGCCGGTGCTGGGCTATCTGGACCTCGAGCGAAAGATGGACGAGACCGGCAATTTCCAGCCCGAGCCGATCGAGGTCTTCGACTGGATCTGCGCCATCCGCCGCGCCAAGCTGCCCGACTGGCGGGTGCTCGGCAATGCCGGCAGTTTCTTCAAGAACCCGACCGTGACGCCCGAGCAGTGCGCCGACATCATCGCCCGCGACCCGAAGATCGTGCACTACCCGATGGCCGACGGCAGCATCAAGCTGGCGGCCGGCTGGCTGATCGATGCCTGCGGCTGGAAGGGCAAGTCGGTCGGCAACGCCGGCGTCTACGAGCGCCAGGCGCTGGTGCTGGTCAACCGCGGCGGCAGCGCCAACCCGGTGACCGGCGGCGAGGTGATGACGCTGGCCAAGGCGATCCAGACCAGCGTCTACGAGCGTTTCGGCATCCGGCTGGAACCGGAACCGGTCGTGGTCTGACGACCACGACGGCCCGACTCACTTCGTTTCGTCGTTCTTGAGTTGGGGCAGCGACGCACCCTGCGTCGACGACAGCAGGCCGGTCTGCGTGTAGATCGCCAGCTTGGCGCGGGTGTCGACGATGTCCAGGTTGCGCATCGTCAGCTGGCCGATGCGGTCCAGCGGGCTGAACGGCGCGTCCTCGACCTTTTCCATCGACAGGCGCTCGGGCGCGTAGGTCAGGTTGGGGCTCACGGTGTCGAGGATCGAGTAGTCGTTGCCGCGGCGCAGCTCGACCGTGACCTCGCCCGTGACCGCGCGCGCCACCCAACGCTGGGCGGTCTCGCGCAGCATGATGGCCTGCGGGTCGAACCAGCGGCCCTGGTAGAGCAGGCGGCCGAGGCGGCGGCCGTGGTCGCGGTACTGCTCGATCGTGTCCTCGTTGTGGATGCCGGTCACCAGCCGCTCGTAGGCGATGAACAGCAGCGCCAGGCCGGGCGCCTCGTAGATGCCGCGGCTCTTGGCCTCGATGATGCGGTTCTCGATCTGGTCGCTCATGCCCAGGCCGTGGCGGCCGCCGATGCGGTTGGCTTCGAGCAGCAGGTCGACCAGGCTGGCGTACTCGACGCCGTTGAGGGCGACCGGACGGCCTTCCTCGAAGCGGATGCGGACCTCTTCGCGCTTGACTTCCACTTCGTCCTTCCAGAAGGCGACGCCCATGATCGGCTGCACGATCTTCATGCCGCTGTTCAGGAACTCGAGGTCTTTGGCCTCGTGCGTGGCGCCCAGCATGTTCGAGTCGGTCGAATAGGCCTTCTCGGTCGACATCTTGTAGGCGAAGCCGGCCTTCTGCATGAACTCCGACATCTCCTTGCGGCCGCCGAGCTCGTCGATGAAGGTCTGGTCGAGCCAGGGCTTGTAGATCTTCAGCGCCGGGTTGGTCAAGAGGCCGTAGCGGTAGAAGCGCTCGATGTCGTTGCCCTTGAAGGTGCTGCCGTCGCCCCAGATGTGGACGTCGTCTTCCTTCATGGCCGACACCAGCATGGTGCCGGTGACCGCACGGCCCAGCGGCGTGGTGTTGAAGTAGGTCAGGCCGGCCGTCGTGACGTGGAAGGCGCCGGCCTGCAGGGCGGCGATGCCTTCGGCGGCCAGCTGGGTGCGGCAGTCGACCAGGCGCGCCTTCTCGGCGCCATAGAGCATCGCCTTGCGCGGAATCTCGTCGTAGTCGGGCTCGTCGGGCTGGCCCAGGTTGGCGGTGTAGGCGTAGGGAATCGCGCCCTTGTTGCGCATCCAGTGCAGCGCGGCGCTGGTGTCGAGGCCGCCGGAGAAGGCGATGCCGACCTTCTGGCCGGCGGGAACGTTCTGGAGGATGGTGGAAGACATGCGCTGGATTCCGTTCAGCCGAAGTGGCAGATGTAGCTGTAGGGCTCGCCGCTGACGCGGATCTGGAAGCTGGAGTTGCCTGGCACGCTGAACTTCTGGCCGGCGCCCGAGGCCACCCATTCGGTGCTGCCCGCAAGCAGGTACTCGCACTGGCCGCCGGCACCTTCCATGGTTTCGGGCGCGCCGGTGTTGAAGGTCAGGGTCGACGGCAGGATCACGCCGACCGACTTCTTGCTGCCGTCGGCCAGCGTGAGGTTGTGGCTCACGCATTTGCCGTCGAAGTACACGTTGGCCTTGGTCGAGACCGTGGCGCTCAGGAGGGATTCGGTAGTGCTCATGGGTAGAAGGGCCTGGCATTGCCTGCGTCGCGGCAAGCAAAAGGCGCGTTCTGAGGAAACGCGCCCGGTTGGGTTGGCAAAGCCGTTGATTTTAGGCTTGCCGGCCGGCCTTCCGGCCCAAGTCAGGGATCAGCGCCAGCGGCCGCCCCAGCCCCGCGAGTAGCCGAAACCCAGCGAGATGCCGATCGGCGGGTAGGCGTAGGCGGGTGCCGGGTAGTAGGCCGGGGCCGGGTAGTACACCGGTGCCGGCTGCACGTAGACCGGTGCCGGCGCATACACCGGGGCTCCCTGGGCGTAGAGCGGGGCCGAGGCGGGCGCGCCGCCGCCCGACACCACCAGGCCCGGCTCGGGCACGACGTTGCTCCAGTCCTGCGGTTGCTGTTGCTGCTGTTGCCCGTACTGCTGCTGCCCGTACTGCTGGGTCGCCTCGACCGGACCGGCCGCCATCTGCGGCTGCGGCGCCACCGGCGAAGGGGTGGCGACGCCGTAGGCGCTCGAATCGACCCAGATGCTGGCACCTGGCGGGTTGCTGACCCGGGTGTTGTACTGGCGGCCCGCGTATTCGTAGGTCACGTTGTAGCGGATGACGCCGTTCGATTCGGTCACCGGCGAGCTCGTGATCACCCGTGCCTGCACCTGTTCGGCCTGGGCCAGCGTGCCGAAGCCGGCCAGCGCGGCCAGCAGCGACAGGGCGGTTGCGGTGCGTGCGCTTGTCTTGTTCATGTCAAATCTCCTGGATTCCCGGGGGGCGGGGCGCCCTCGCCAAAACGTTGGAGGCGTTCGGGCCTCAACGGTTCCAACCCTTTACAAAGCGTGGCTTTTCCACTGGGCGGCGTCGAATCCAGTTGTAACGTCTCGCCCCGATCCCCAGTTGACCACCGGCCGCTTGATCAGGCTAGGGTTGGCCAGCAGCACCGCGCGGGCCGACGCGGCATCGACCACCGCGGCGCGGGTGGCGTCGTCCAGCCGCCGCCAGGTGGTGCCGCGGCGGTTGACCAGCGCCTCCCAGCCCGGCGCGGCCAGCCAGCGGTCGAGCTCGGCCTCGGGCACGCCGGCCTTCTTGAAGTCGTGGAAATCGTAGGCGATGCCATGGTCGTCGAGCCAGGCGCGGGCGCGCTTGACGGTGTCGCAATTCGGGATGCCGTAGAGGGTTGTCATGCGGCGATGATGCCCGCGGCGCCGGTCGGCGACAATTCCGGGCTCCATGAAAACCCTAGAAGACTGGTTGGCGCACGCCGAGCGCCTGCATCCCAAGAACATCGAGCTCGGCCTCGACCGGGTCCGCGCGGTCGCGCAGCGCCTGGGCCTGGCCTTCGACTGCCCGGTCATCACCGTGGCCGGCACCAACGGCAAGGGCTCGACCTGCGCCATGCTCGAGTCGATCCTGACCCATGCCGGCTACCGCACCGCGGTGTTCACCTCGCCGCACCTGGTGCGCTTCGAAGAGCGGCTGCGGCTGGTCGGCGAAGCGGTCGCCGCCGGCGTGCTGGCGCCGTTCTTCGAGCAGGTGGAGCAAGGCCGGGGCGACGTCGCGCTGACCTACTTCGAATTCACCACGCTGGCGATCCTGCTGTGCATCGCTGCCAGCAAGCCCGACGTCGCGATCCTCGAGGTGGGGCTCGGCGGGCGGCTCGACGCGGTCAACATCGTCGATGCCGACTGCGCGGTCATCACCAGCATCGACCTCGACCACATGGAATTCCTCGGCAACGACCGCGAAGCCATCGGCTTCGAGAAGGCCGGCGTGATGCGCCCGGGCCGGCCGGCGATCGTCAGCGATCCGGTGCCGCCGCAGAGCGTGGTCGACCATGCCGAGGCGATCGGCGCCGACCTCTGGCGCGTCGGCCGCGACTTCAACGTGATGGGCGACCAGCAGCAATGGGGCTGGAGCGGCCGCGGCCGGCGCTACAGCGGGCTGGCCTACCCGGCGCTGCGCGGCGCCAACCAGCTGGTCAACGCGGCCGGGGTGCTGGCGGCGCTCGAGTCGCTGCGCCAGCGCCTGCCGATCACCGCCCAGGCGGTGCGCAACGGGCTGGCGATGGTCGAGCTGCCGGGCCGCTTCCAGATCGTCCCGGGCGAGCCGGCGCTGGTGCTCGACGTCGCCCACAATCCGCATGCGGTGGCGGCACTGGCCGAGAACCTCGACGCGATGGGCTTCTATCCGACCACCCACGCGGTGTTCGGCGTCATGGCCGACAAGGACCTGGCGCCGATGTTCGCGCGCATCGGGCCGATGATCGACCGCTGGTACTTCACCGACCTGCCGACCGCGCGGGCGGCCAAGGCCGACGACCTGATCGTGCGCTGGCAGGCCCAGAACAAGCGCAGCGACGTCTCGGCCAGCGTCCACGGCGCACCCATGGAGGCGCTGCAGGCGGCCATCGATCGCGCGGACCCCGCTGATAGAATCGTGGTCTTCGGATCGTTCTTCACCGTGGGTGGTGTGCTCGAGCACGGAACACCCCGTCTGGGCGCCAGGCACCTGGCTCCCGGCTCCTGAAACAGCCTGATTTCCGGCGCCTCCTGCTTCCGATTCTTCTCGTTTCAACCGCACGCTGCACCCCTCAGGAAAACGAATTTCATGGCGTTCTTCAAGTTCCGCACCCGCGGTCCTCAAGGCAACGAAGGGCGAAACACCGTCGCCGCCGCGCCGGCTGAGAGCATCGAGGCGATGCGCCGCCGGGCACGCCACCGGCTGCTGGGCGCGGCCGTCCTGGTGCTGATCGGCGTGGTCGGTTTCCCGCTGCTGTTCGACACCCAGCCACGCCCGATCTCGGTCGACATCCCGATCGACATTCCCGATCGCAACAAGGTCAAGCCGCTGGCCCTGCCGACGCCCGCGACCACCGCCGCACCGGGCACCGACAAGCCGGTCGCCGCCGCGCCCGCCACTGCGGGCTCCGGCGGCATGATCACCGAGGCGGCCGACGGCAGCGAGATCTCGCCGGGCAAGCTGGCCGCCGCGACGCCGGCCGCCGAAGCCGCGCCGGAGCCCAAGGCGGCCCCCAAGGCCGAGGCCCGGCCGGACCCGAAGCCCGAACCCAAGCAGAGGCCTGAAGCCAAAGCCGAGCCCAAGCCTGAGCCGAAACCCGAGTCCAAGCCCGCCGCGCCGAAGCCGGCCGCCGCCGCAGATGACGCCGCCCGGGCCCGGGCGCTGCTCGAAGGCAAGCCGACCACCGTGGCGGCGGCCGCCGCCGCGGCCACCAAGCCCGCCGACGACAACGGCCGCTTCGTGGTCCAGGTCGGCGCCTTCGCCGATGCGGACAAGGCCCGTGAAGTGCGCCAGAAGCTCGAAAAATCCGGCCTCAAGACCTACACCAGCGTCGCGAAGACGGCCGATGGCGAACGCACGCGTGTGCGTGTCGGCCCCTTCGCCAGCCGCGCCGAGGCCGACCGGGCCGCGGCCAAGGTCAAGGGCTTGTCTTTGTCGGCCGCCGTCCTCAGCTTGTAGGCTCGCGCAGCGACGTGGCCACGCTCGACTGGATCGCCGTCGCGCTGCTCCTGGTGTCGATGCTGCTGGGCTTGGTGCGCGGATTGGTGTTCGAGGTGATTTCGCTGGCCGGCTGGGTCGTGGCCTTCGTGGCGGCGCAATGGCTGGCCGAGGACGTCGGGCGCTGGCTGCCCTTCGGCGATCCGGCCGCGAGCTGGCGCTATGCGGCCGGCTTCGTGCTGGTGTTCGTCGGCGTGGCGTTCAGCGTCGGCTTGCTGGCGGCGCTCACGCGCAAGCTGGTCGCCGCGATCGGCTTGCGGCCGGTGGACCGGATCCTCGGCGGCGTGTTCGGCGTGGCGCGCGGCGCGGTGGCGATGCTCGCCGTCGCGGTGGTTGTTCATTTGCTGGCGTTGAGCGACAGTGCCTGGTGGCACGGATCGCGCAGCGCCATTGTTCTCGATGCGGCATTGCAGGGCCTGAAACCCGCCTTGCCAGATAAGTTGGCAAGCTACCTGCCCTGAGAGGATCGCTTCATGTGTGGAATCGTCGGCGTTGTCAGCAACGCTCCCGTCAATCAACTGCTCTACGACGCCTTGCTGCTGCTGCAGCATCGCGGCCAGGATGCCGCCGGCATCGTGACGCTGCTCGAGCGCAAGTTCTTCATGCACAAGGCCAAGGGCATGGTGCGCGACGTCTTCCGCACCCGCAACATGCGCGGCCTGCCGGGCGACGTCGGCCTGGGCCAGGTGCGCTACCCGACCGCGGGCAATGCGTACAGCGAGGAAGAGGCCCAGCCCTTCTATGTCAACGCGCCCTTCGGCATCGTGCTGGTGCACAACGGCAACCTGACCAACGCCCACGCGCTGCGCACCGAGCTGTTCTCCACCGACCACCGCCACACCAACACCGAGAGCGACTCCGAAGTGCTGCTCAACGTGCTGGCGCACGAACTCGACCGCGCCACCCGTGGCGGCCTGCTCAACTCGGCCACCGTGTTCGAGGCGGTGCGCAACACGCAGCGCCGCCTGCGCGGCTCCTACGCGGTGGTGGCGCTGATCGCCGGCCACGGCCTGCTGGCCTTCCGCGACCCCTACGGCATCCGGCCGCTGGCCATGGGCCGCGGCGCCGACGGCACGGTCATGGTGGCCAGCGAATCGGTCGCGCTAGAGGGCTCGGGCCATGTGTTCGAGCGCAACATCGCGCCGGGCGAGGCGGTCTTCGTCGACCTGCAGGGCCAGGTGCATTCCGAGCAATGCGCCGACTCGCCGACGCTCAATCCCTGCATCTTCGAGTTCGTCTACCTGGCGCGCCCGGATTCGGTGCTCGACGGCATCTCGGTCTACCAGGCACGCCTGAACCTTGGCGAGACGCTGGCCAAGCGCGTGGTCTCGACCGTGCCGCCGAGCGAGATCGACGTCATCATTCCGATCCCCGAATCGAGCCGGCCGAGCGCGACGCAGTTGGCGCATCTGCTGGGCGTTCCTTACCGCGAAGGCTTCGTCAAGAACCGCTATGTCGGCCGCACCTTCATCATGCCAGGGCAGGGCGTGCGCAAGAAGTCGGTGCGCCAGAAGCTCAACGTGATCGCCAGCGAGTTCAAGGGCCGCAACGTGCTGCTGGTCGACGACTCGATCGTGCGCGGCACCACCAGCCGCGAGATCGTCCAGATGGCGCGCGACGCCGGTGCCCGCAAGGTCTACCTCGCGAGCGCGGCGCCGCCGGTGCGCTACCCCAACGTCTACGGGATCGACATGCCGACCAAGGACGAACTGGTCGCGCACGACCGCACGGTCGAGCAGATCCGCGAACTGATCGGCTGCGACGCGCTGATCTACCAGGACGTCGACGCCATGAAGCGCGCCATCGGCTCGCTGAATCCGAAGCTCGACGGCTTCGATGCCTCCTGTTTCGACGGCGTGTATGTCACGGGCGATATCGACACCGAAGCCATCTCGCGCATGAACGGCAACCGGCCGCGCATCGAGGAGACCGGCGAAGACTCGTCGCGCCTCGCGCTGCCCAACCTCGCCGAGTGAACCCGTGACGACCGATCGATCCCTGCCCCCCGGACTGCACCGCGACACGCTGGCGGTGCGCACCGCGCTCGAGCGCAGCCAGTACGGCGAGAACTCCGAGGCGCTGTTCCTCACCAGCAGCTTCGTGCAGCCCGACGCCGAGACCTCGGCGCGCCGCTTCGCCGGCACCGAGGAAGGCTTCACCTACACCCGCACCTCGAACCCGACCGTGGCCAGCTTCGAGCAGCGCCTGGCGGCACTCGAAGGCACCGAGGCCGCGATCGGCGCCTCGAGCGGCATGGGCGCGATCCTCATGATGTGCATGGGCCTGCTGCGTGCCGGCGATCACGTTGTGTGCTCGCGCTCGGTGTTCGGCTCCACCTTGAACCTGATCGGCCGCGAGTTCGGCAAGTTCGGCGTCGAGACCACCTTCGTCTCGCAGACCGATGTCGCCGAATGGAAGGCGGCGATCCGCCCGACCACCAAGCTGCTGTTCGCCGAGACGCCGACCAATCCGCTGACCGACGTCTGCGACATCCGCGCGCTGGCCGACCTGGCGCATGGCGCGGGCGCGTTGCTGGCGGTCGACAACTGCTTCTGCTCGCCGGCCCTGCAGCGGCCGACCGAACTCGGCGCCGACCTCGTGATCCATTCGGGGACCAAGTACCTCGAAGGGCAGGGGCGGGTGCTGGCCGGTGCCATCTGCGGTTCGTCGAAGCTGATCAACGAAGTGTTCGGGCCGGTGGTGCGCACCGCCGGCATGGCGCTGTCGCCGTTCAACGCCTGGGTCGTGCTCAAGGGCCTCGAGACGCTGGGCATCCGCATGCAGGCGCATTGCGCCGGTGCGCTGGCGCTGGCCCAATGGCTGGAGACGCAGCCGGGCATCGCCCGCGTCTACTACCCGGGCCTGACCTCGCATCCGCAGCATGAACTGGCGATGCGCCAGCAGTCGGGGCTCGGCGGCGCGGTCGTGTCCTTCGACGTTCAGGGCGACGGCCCCGAAGCGGCGCGTGCCAACGCCTTCCACGTGATCGACAGCACGCGCGTGCTCAGCATCACGGCCAATCTCGGCGACACCAAGACCACCATCACCCATCCGGCCACCACCTCGCACGGGCGCCTCACCGAAGCCCAGCGGCAGGCGGCCGGCATCGGCCAGGGCCTGATCCGCGTCGCGGTGGGCCTCGACCATATCGACGACATCAAGGCCGACCTCCTGCGCGGCCTGAGCACCCTGGCATGACACAGAAGACCCGCACCCGTTTCGCACCGTCCCCGACCGGATTCATCCACCTCGGCAACATCCGCTCGGCCCTCTACCCGTGGGCCTTCGCGCGCTCGACCGGAGGCGATTTCATCCTGCGCATCGAGGACACCGACGTCGAGCGTTCGACGCAGGCCGCCGTCGACGTGATCCTCGAAGGCATGCAGTGGCTGGGCCTCGATCACGACGAGGGCCCGTTCTATCAGATGCAGCGCATGGACCGCTACAAGGCGGTGCTGGCCGAGATGCAGGCCGCGAACCTGGTCTACCCCTGCTACATGGGCATGGCCGAACTCGACGCGCTGCGCGAGAAGCAGATGGCCGCGAAGGAGAAGCCGCGCTACGACGGCACCTGGCGGCCCGAGCCCGGCAAGACCTTGCCGCCGGTGCCCGAGGGCGTGCAGCCGGTGCTGCGCTTCCGCAATCCGCAGGGCGGCGTGGTGGCGTGGGACGACAAGGTCAAGGGCCGCATCGAGATCGGCAACGACGAACTCGACGACCTCGTGATCGCGCGCCCCGACGGCACGCCCACCTACAACTTCTGCGTCGTCGTCGACGACATCGACATGGCGATCACGCACGTGATCCGCGGCGACGACCACGTCAACAACACGCCGCGCCAGATCAACATCTTCCGCGCGCTCGGCAAGGAGCCGCCGGTGTATGCGCATCTGCCCACCGTGCTCAACGAGCAGGGCGAGAAGATGAGCAAGCGCAATGGCGCCAAGCCCGTGACGCAGTTCCGCGACGAGGGTTTCCTGCCCGAGGCGATGGTGAACTATCTCGCGCGCCTGGGCTGGAGCCATGGCGACGACGAGATCTTTTCGCGCGCGCAGTTCGTCGAGTGGTTCAACCTCGACCACCTGGGCCGCAGTGCGGCGCAGTTCGACGAGACCAAGCTGCGCTGGGTCAACGCACAGCACCTGAAGGCGATGGCCGACGATGCGCTGGCACCGCTGGTGGCTGCCCAGTTGCACAAGCGCGGCATCACGGCCGACGAGCGCCTGCCTGCGATCTGCGGCCTCTTCAAGGACCGGTGCGACACGACCGTTGCGCTGGCCGGATGGGCTGCTGCGTTCTATGCCGACGTGCATCCGAGCGATGCCGATCGCGAACAGCATATTTCTGCTGCGGTGCGCCCGGCAATCGCCGAACTTGCGGATAAACTATCGGGCGTCGCTTGGGACAAGGCAGCGATCGCATCAGCCATCAAGGAAGTGCTGGTTGCGCAAGGTCTCAAGATGCCGGCATTAGCCATGCCGGTGCGAGTGCTCGTGATGGGCACGCCGCAGACGCCTTCTCTCGATTCGGTACTCGCGCTTTTTTCTCGCGAAACTATTTTGAAGAGATTGAAGGAGGCCTGATTTTCAGGCTATAATTTGAGGCTCGACACCCAGGGGGGTATAGCTCAGCTGGGAGAGCGCTTGCATGGCATGCAAGAGGTCAGCGGTTCGATCCCGCTTACCTCCACCAACATGGTGTCGAGTTGGAGATTTTGAAGTAACAAGCGCTGATCGCAGCGCGGTTCCTAAGGTTTTGACCCTATCGTCTAGAGGCCTAGGACACCACCCTTTCACGGTGGCTACCGGGGTTCGAATCCCCGTAGGGTCGCCAGTTTCACTGCAAGGTGAAGCAGGCACAAGTCGCAGCACTTGGCTCCTTGATGGAGTGAACGTTGTCTACCAGGAGTGGTAGTTCAGTTGGTTAGAATACCGGCCTGTCACGCCGGGGGTCGCGGGTTCGAGTCCCGTCCACTCCGCCAGATAAAAGCCCTTGTGAGTCAATGACTTGCAGGGGCTTTCCTCTTTCTGGCGCCGCGCGCGCTCACAGCGCCTTCAGCCGCAAGCGTCCATCCGCCGTCTCGAAGGTATCGGCGCCGGTCCTGTTGACGCTGGCGCCCGTCGTCAGCCGGTATTCGGTTTCGGCCTGTTCCACCCGCTCGCGCTCGACGCTCGCAGCGCCCGGGTCGACGAGATCGACATATTTCACGACGACGTGCCGCTTCCCGACCTGGTCGGTGACCGAGATGCGTTCCGCCGGCGTCTTCTTCCTGCTCGGCATTGAGGCCTCCTTTGCTGCAATGCAGCAATTTTGGCGGGGAATCATGACGTCGTGTGTAGGCAAAGCGCGCAGCGCGCATCCCTAGGCCTGGGGAGACGCGGAGGGTGCAACTGTCTCGTGGTTGAAGCACAATGAGCGGATGACGTGCGTGCGCACTATCGATGCCGTGACGGAGGCGTTGGACCGGGGTCCCGGTGCGGCGCTCGCGTACCTCAACGATGGCGTGCCGCATCGCTTCAGCGCCGTCTACCGGTTTGCCGGGCCGCTGCTCCACAACGTCCTGCTGCACGACAAGGCGGGTCGGATCCGGCCTGAGTTCCTGGCCGTCGTTCCGTTCAGCCGCAGCTACTGCCAGTATGTGGTCAGGGAAGCCGCCTTCCGCACCGACAACTCGCTTGCCGACCCCCGCCTGTTCGGCCATGCGCTGAGAGGCATCGTGGTCTCCTATCACAGCGTGCCCATGCTCGACCCCGTGTCCGGCCACCTGTGGGGAACGTTGTCCCATTTCGACATGCGCAGCCTGCCGCTCGCCGACGAGGAGTTCGAACTCCTCAAGCAGGCGGCCACGGTGCTCGCGCCGGTGGTGATTGCCCTCTGACGGGTCTTCTCGAGAGCGGCAAGGTCAGCAAGGTGGCGATCACGCCCTGATCCTCGGATCAGCCGGCCCGTGCGTTCTCGTGGTGCGCGGCCAGGTGGGACCGGTCGTCGAGCGTCGAGAAGACGAGTGCGAAGGCGATGCCCACCAAGGCGCCGAGCACGGTGTCGAGGACGCGCGCCATCGGCATGCCGCCGCTGACGGAAGGCGCCGCGAGCGAGGTCATGAGCAGGGCCATCGGCGTGACGCAGATCAGGCCGAAGACATAGTTGAAGCCGATCACCAGTTCGGTGATGAACTGCAGCACGATCACGGCCGCCAGCAATGGCCAGAACGTTGGCTGGCTCGCAAGGATCCCCGACGCCAGGGCGGCGCCGATCACGGTGCCGACGGTGCGCTGCACCGCGCGATGCATCGTGATGTGCAGGTGGCTGCCTTGCAGCACTGCCGTGGCGCCGATCGCCGCCCACGCGGGATGCGGCCAGCCGGCGGCCAGGGCCAGCAGCGCGGCGCTGGCCGCGCAGAGCGCGATGCGCCCGGCTGCGTTCCATTGATGCAGCAGCGGCCGCTCGCTGCCCGGGGCCGCGGCCATTGGCGCGTCGGAACGCAGCCGGTCGGTCGCACGGCAGATGCACCAGGCGACGGCGGCGCCCGCCGCTGTGAAAAGCACGCGCTCGACGACGGTTCGCCACGCATCCATGGGCCCGACGGCGGCGCAGGCCGCGAACACGAAGATCACTGCGCCGGGGGCGCCGAGCCGCCAGTGGTTCGTCAACCAGGTCAGCACCCCGGCGAGCAGCGCCAGGCAGATCAGCATCGTCGCCGGCGTGGCGCCGGCGATCGAGGCCAACGACAGCGCGCCGACCGACGCGGCAAGGAGCAGGCCCGAGAGCAGCACGACGGACATCCGTCGGCCGGCGGGTGCGAAGCGCCCGAAGAGCGCCGCCAGGGCACCCAGCGCGGGAAAGCCTTCCATGTGCGCCCATGGCGACAGGTGGGTGGCCGCCACGGCGAACAGCACCGCCAGGGAGGTCTGCATGCCGGCCACCGCGGCGTTGCGCAACGAGGGCGGCCTCGCGACCGCGAAGCTCTCGCGCAGGCGCGCCGGTGCCAGCAGGCGGCCCAGCGATGCGCGGCGCGTGCGGACGAAGTCGTGAGGTGCGTGCATGGGGTGTCTCAGTTCATGGCGGCGATGCGGACCTCGATCCGCTCGAACACGCGCAGCACGACCTGCGCATCCTGCGCGTCGACGTCGGCCAGCAACTCGGATTCGATGGCATGCAGCCGCTTGCGGATCGATGCCACGGTGCGTCGACCGGCGGGGGTCAGGTGGACCACCTTCACGCGGCGGTCGACCGCGTGCGGACGGCGCTCGATCAGCGCCCGTTCGACCAGGATATCCAGCAGGCGCACCAGGCTGGAGCCGTCGAGGCCGACCGCGGCGGCGAGATCGCTTTGCGAGATGCCGCTGCCCAGTTCGTGCAGATGCATCAGCGGCGCCCAGGTGGCATCGGTCAAACCGACCGCCGACAGCCGGGAATCGAGCGCCTGTCGCCAGCGCCGCGCCAGGCCCACCAGGCGGATACCGATGCGCTGGTGCGGGTCGAGGGGGCTTTCGTTCTTCATGGAAAGCATTCTATCAAAATCATTTGAATGCAAACTAAATGAAAAATGATGGTCGGGAAACCGGCAACGCACGGCGGATGACGTCGCCTTCTAGCCGCCGACGGCGACAAGCTTGAGCACCTGCAGGAATGCGTCGGCCGCCGGCGACAGTGATCGCTCCCGCCGGAAATGAACGCCGATCACCCGCTCGATGGTGGGTCGGATGAGCCGCTGCATCACCAGCTTCGATTCGCGCGCCACGATGGATGGAGGCACCACGACCACGCCGAGGCCGTTCGCCGCCAACGCCACGGCCGTTGCGAGCAGGGAGACCTCATGCGCAATCTTGAGTTCGACCCCGGCTTCCTGCGCGGCGGCTTCGATACGGCCCCTGATGCCGTAGCCCGAGCGGACCGTCACCAAGGGAAGCGCGCTCAGCTGCTTCCATGTCATCGGGATGCCGCCGGGGAACGAGGCCGAGGGGAGGGCGGCCGCGACCAGGGTCTCGCGGATCAGCACCTCCTCACGCAGGCTGGATCCGGATCCCTCGAGCGTTCCAACACCAAAGTCCACATGATTGACTTCGATGGCGCTGGCAAAGTCCGCCGGCCCGACTTCGTCGATCTCCAGGCTCACGCCCGGGTGCTGGTCCAGAAACTTGCGCATCGCCGGAGGCAGCAAGGCCTGGGCGACGGCGGCCGTGGCCACCACGCGAACGCGGCCTGCATGCAGGCCGGCCAGTTCGCTCATCGAGGTCGACAGACCTTCCATTTCCGCCAGCGCCCGCTGGGCATAGCCGATCGCGTGGCTCGCGGCATCGGTCCGATGTACCGCCCGGGTGTGGCGATCGAACAGGCTCACGCCGAGCTTCGTCTCCAGTTCGCGCAGCAGCATGGTGACTGCGGGCTGCGTGAGGGAAAGCTCCTGCGCCGCGGCAGAGACGCTGCCGGTGTGATACACGGCCACGAAGGCACGCAGCTGCCGCACGGAAGGAAAGGAAGATAAGGGTTGCTTATGAATCGCCATAGAAGGATTCATTTTCCAACGAAAGGCCGTTGGCCTCTAATTGATGGCCCTTGCTGACCAACAACCGGCAGTTCCCGGCATCGACCGTCGGCCTGCTAAAGAGACATTTTCATGAACAGACGCAACGCGATCATCCGACTGGCAGGCTCCGTCGCCGCAGCCACGGCGGCGGCCAACGTATGGGCGCAGGGAGACAAGCCGATCACGCTCGTGGTGCCCTATGCCCCGGGCGGCACGACCGACTTGCTCGGGCGCATCCTGGCCAAGGAGATGGCTCCCCTCCTGGGCACCACCATCGTCGTCGAGAACAAGCCGGGCGCAGGCAGTGGCCTGGGGGCGACCTATGCCGCACGCGCCCCGGCCGATGGCCGCACCCTGCTCGTGGCGACAAGCACCACGCTGGCGATCAATCCGTGGCTCTACAAGTGTCTCGGCTATGACCCGATCAAGGATTTCGCACCCATCGGCATGATCGGCTCCGTACCGCTGGTCGCGGTGGTGAATGCGTCGGTGCCGGTTGGATCGATCGCGGAACTGATCGCCCTGTCGAAAGCGCAGGCGGGCAAGTTGAGCTATGGGTCGGCCGGAAGCGGCAGTCCTCAGCACCTCGCCGTCGAGATGTTCAAGTCCGCCACCGGCGCCGATCTCACCCACGTTCCCTATCGCGGCAGCGCGCCCGCGATGACCGACCTGCTCGGCGGGCAGATCCAGTTGATGTTCAGCGACATCCCGCCGGCGCTTGCGCATGTACGCGGGGAACGTCTGCGGGCGTTGGGCGTCACCTCGCCCAAGCGGCAGATCGCGATGCCCGAGGTGCCCACGATCGCGGAGTCTGGCGCTGCCGGCACCAAGGACTTCCAGGCAGTCGCCTGGCAAAGCCTCGTGGCGCCCGCGGGAACGCCGCCGGAGCTGATCGCAAGGTTCGCGGTCGCCCTCGAAAAAGTCATGAAGCAGCCGCAGGTCCAGGAGCGCCTTGCCGCCGAGGGCGTCGAGGCGGCAACGCTGCCGCCGCAGCAACTCGCCGCGTACCTGAAGTCCGAGACCACGCGTTGGGGTGCGGTCGTGAAGGCGTCCGGCGCCACGATGGACTAGGGCGTGTTCACGTTCTATAGCACCGCGAGCATCCTGTCGATCTCGGCCGGCGTGCCGATGCTGATGCGAACCCAATCGGCCAGGCCGTAGGCCGTGACCGGGCGCACGATCAGGCCGTGCTTCTCCAGCCTGCTGGCGAACTGGGCCCCGCCGCCGACGTCGGCCAGGATGAAGTTGGTGTGGGACCCGATGCATCGATACCCCTTCGCGCCCAGGCCGCTGATGAGCGCGCTGCGGCCCTGGTCGGTCATCGCTACGGTCTGTTCGATGAACTCGACATCGTCGAGCGCCGCTATTGCGGCCACCTGCGCGGCGTCGGAAATCGTGAATGGCGAGCGGACCCTGCGCATCACCTCCGAGAGGCCCGATTGAGCGATTCCATAGCCGATGCGCAATCCCGCGAGGCCGTAGGCCTTGGAGAACGTCCGGGTGACCACGAGATTGGGATGCCGGCGCACCCACGCCACCGAATCGCCACGAAGATCGGCAGGCATGAACTCGAAGTACGCCTCGTCCAGCAGCACGACGACGTGTGCGGGTACGCGGTCCAGGAATGCCCCGAGCGCGTCGGGATCGACCACGGTGCCGGTCGGATTGCCGGGATTGGCGATGTAGACAAGGGCCGTCGATGGGTGGATCGCGTCGGCGAGGCCCTCGAGGTCGACGCGGAAATCGGGCGATGGCACCACGGTCGACGTCGCCCCCAGTTTTTGTGCGGCGTTCACATAGGCCTGGAACGAATACTGCGAGTACGCCGTCGAGCGCCCGGGCTGCAGCAAGGTCGAGGCCAGGTTGCCGAGCACGCTCTCGGAGCCGGCGCCCATCACGATCCAGTCACGGGGAACATCATGGAACGCAGCGATCGCGTCGGAAAGCGCCGCACAGTCGCTGTCCGGATAGCGGGAAAGATCGATCGCGGCGCGCGACAGCGCGGCCAGCGCCTTCGGACTGGCGCCCAGGGGGTTCTCGTTCGACGCGAGCTTGACGATGCGGTCCTCGGCAATGCCCGAGCGAGCTGCTACCGCGGAAATCGGAAGACCTGGAACGTAGGGCTTGAGCGCGGCGACGTGCGCCGGATAGGAAATCGGTGAGTTCATCGTCCAATGGTCTTTCAGATCGATATACATTGGCTAGCGCACCTCGCGCTTCGCGATCGCCTTTGGCGATCAGGATCCACGACCTACCCTAATGCCATGCGACTGCAGCAACTTCGCGATCTTCTGGCCGTGGTGTCCCACGGCGGCTACCGGGCCGCAGCGCGTGCCCTGGACGTCTCGCAGGCCGGCCTCACGAAGAGCGTCGCGAAACTGGAAGAGGAGCACGACATCGTCCTGATCGAGCGCACCTCGCAAGGCGTCGCGCTGAGCGCCGCGGGCGAGGAGTTCGTCTCCTACGCGCGTGCCGTCCTCCAGGAGGCGGACCGGGCGGAGGCGTGGCTCAACCGCGACAGGCGGCCGGTGCCCAAGCAGGTCAAGGTCGGCGCTTCGGTCGAGCCTTCGCTCAGGCTCGTGCCTTCGGTGTTGAAGGACTTCCGCAATGCATTTCCGAAGACGACCATCCACCTGACGCAGCGCTCTTCGAGCGAGCTCGTTGCGGCCGTGCTCGACAACCGGCTGGATTTCGCGGTGATGAGGCTCCCGCAGGACGTGGTCTCGGACGACCTGCAGGTACAGCCGCTCTACGCGACCGCCGCAGCCATTATGGCGCGCCGCGGGCATCCCCTCCGGGACGCCACGAGCGTGAGCGAACTGGTGGATTCGCACTGGATCGTGGTTGGCGATCCTGCGCGCCCCGGGCATCAGGACGAGAGCATCCAGGAACTCTTCCTGCAGCATCGTCTGGGTCGGCCCCGATTTGCCGCCGTTTCCGATTCCGTGTTCGGTGCCATTTCGATGCTGCTCGAGTCGGACTGCGTCGCGCGGCTGCCCGCGCAGTTGCTGCGGCATCCGCTCACTGCGGGCAGTCTGATCGAGATCCCGGTGCGCGAGCAGTCGATGCTCGTCTACCAGATCGGCATCGTGTCGAAGGCGACCCGCCGGCTCAGCCCGGAGGCGGCCCAGCTGGTCGCGATGCTGCGTTCCTACGCTCGCCTGACAGGGGTCCTCGAACGGGACGGCGTCAGTCGGGCTTGAAGCCGGAATCCCTCACCACAGGCGCCCACTGCTGAAGCTCGGCGGCCTGCAGCCGGGTGAAGTCCGCCGAGTCGAGGTAGGCGGTCTGGAGCACCAGCTCGTTGAGCTTTTCCTTCACCTCCGGGTTGGCGATCGCCTTCGCCATCGCCTGGTCGATCCGGGCGACCACCGGCGCGGGCGTCTTCGCGGGCAGGAAGGCACCGAACCAGCCTTCGACCGGGGCCATCTTGATGCCTTGCTCGGCAAGCGTCGGAATATCCGGTGCCAGCGAGTAGCGCTTGTCGCTGAAGATGCCGAGCACGCGGATCTTGCCGCCGCGCTGTTGCTCGATCTGGTCGACGAGTGCGTCGATCGCCACCGGCAGATGGCCGCCGATCAGATCGGTGACCAGGGGTGCGCCGCCCTTGTAGGCAATGTGCGTCCACTCGATGCCCGTCGTCTTGCCGAATTCCAGCCCGGCGAAGTGCGCGAGACCGCCGGCGCCCGAGGTCCCGTAGTTCGCGTCCTTCGAGCCCTTCATCGCCGCGACGAGCTGGGGTGCTGTCTTGAACGGGCTCGTGGCAGGCACCGCCAGGCCCATCGGAAAGCTCGACAGGCGCGACAAGGGGATGAAGTCTTCCATCACCTTGTAGTCGAGCTGCCCCTCGTACACGAGCGACTGGATGGTGGTCAGGGCATTGGGTGCGATGAGGATCACGCTGCCGTCCGCGGGCGATCGCTTGAGCTGCGACGCCGCGATCCGGCCGCCGGCGCCCGGCCTGTTGTCGACGACCACCGTGGCCTTCAGTTGCTCCTGCAGCGGCTGCGCGATGAGACGCGCCAGCGTGTCGGCGCTTCCGCCCGGCGGGTACGGAACGACGAGCTTGATCGTCGGAGAAAGCGCCTGGGCATGCGACACGCCGGCCAAGGCGACGAGGGAGAGACCACAGGCAAGCAGAGCGCGCCGAGCAGAGTTGGGCATGACGACTTTCAATGAGTTGGACCTTCGAGATGCTGTCGGCAACCGGCGCAATCTCCAAACCGATATCCCGAATCGCGATTCCTTTTGGTGATCGGATGTCGGGATCGGTCAGAACGAGATGCCGGCGCGCCTGAGCATCGTGTCGAAGATGACGCGGTGGACTTCGCCCTTGCCGGCGACGCGCGTCTCGGGCACGGTGCGCAGGATGGACTCGGGGATCGACCGGTTCGGTCCACTCGCGGCATCCGACGCGAGTTGGATCTCGCAGGCACGCTGCAGGACCCACAGGCGGTTGAAGGTGGTGGGGATGTCGGGGCCGACCACCAGCAGACCGTGGTTGCGCAGGATCAGGTGGTTGCGCTTGCCCAGCGACTTCACGAGGCGCGGCTGCTCGTCGAGATTGGTCGTCACGCCCTCGTAGTCGTGATAGGCCACGTCGTCGTACAGCATGGCGCTGTAGAAGTTGTCGTGGCGCAGTCCCGATTCCTTGGAGGCTACCGCGCAGCCCGCCGTCGTGTGGACATGCATGATGCAGTGCGCATCGTCGCGCGCGGAATGGATCGCGCTGTGGATGACGAAGCCCGCGCGGTTCACCTGTCCGGTGCTCCCGGCGCGGGGCGCACCATCGACATCGATGCGCACGAGGTTGTCGGGCGTGACTTCGGCGTAGTGCAGGCCGAATGGATTGATGAGGTACTCGGGCTTCCCCGCCTCTGGCGTGGGCACCCGGACCGTGATGTGGTTGAAGATCAATTCCGTCCAGCCGAGCCAGTCGAACAACCGGTAGCAGGCGGCGAGGTCTCTGCGGATCTTGGCTTCTGATGGCATCGTGATCATTCGTGGTGATTCGGATCGGTAAAGCAGCCGCGCACGCGATCGACAAGGGCGAGGGCATCATCCGGGCTGCGGTCGCCGCGCCATGCGACATGCTGGTCCGGCCGCGAAAGCACGAGCGCGTGGCGATAGGCGTCGGGCACCTCGTCGCTCTGCGCATCGAGCACGGTCAGCGGCAGGCCCCTGCGGGCAGCGGCTTCTCGAAGCGGACCGGCGTCGGCCGTCGGGTCGAAGCGCAGCAGCGTGTATTCCGGTCCCATGGCGTCGTAGAGCGATCGACCGTCGGCCAGCCAGAAGTGCGGCGTGCGGCATCCCGGCGCGGTGGATGGCGTGAACCGGTCCATCGCATACGAGGGTGCAGCCTCGCCGTCGTAGGCGATCAGCGGCGACGCGTCGTAGTAGTAGCCGAAGTTCAGGCCGGCGCAGCAATACTGCTTGACGTTGAGGTCGTACAGCGCCTGTCCGGCGACCCTGCGGGCTTCCTCGCCGGCGGGGCCGGGTGCCTCTATGCCGGCCGGCACGCCTTCACGCTCCTTCTGGAGTGCGATGGCGTGATTCATCGCGAACTTGGAGACCTGCTCGGTGATCGGCTGGCGCTCGGCTTCGTAGGCGGCGAGCACGCCTTCTGCGGCCCATCCGTTCAGGCGCGCAGCCAATTGCCACGACAGGTTCATCGCGTCGGCGATGCCGGCATTCATGCCGTAGCCCGCCATCGGCACCCACAGGTGCGATGCGTCCCCACAGATGAAGACGCGGCGATCGCGGAACTTGTCGGCGACCAGGCGGCGGCCGATCCAGTCTTCCTTGGAGAGGATCTCGTAGTTGAAGTCGTCGCCGACACCGAGGATGGTGCGGATCGCCCAGTCGCGGTCGACGGAGTCGAACTCCACTTCGTCGGAGCGCAGGTAGTTGTGCAGCAGGAAGGTCTCGCGGCCGTCGATCGCGTAGACATTGCCGCTGCGGCGCGGATTGAGCGAGAAGGTGGCCCAGGCCGGGGTGTTTCCGGTGCGCGACAGCAGATCGGGCGCGCGGAAGTAGGTCGACTGCACACGGCCCACGACATCGGTGCCGGAGAGCTTGGCGCCGATCGCCTTGCGGACGGCGGAGCGGCCGCCGTCGCAGCCGATCATGTATTGGCTGAAGACCCGCACTTCTTGCCCGGACTCGAGGTCGACGCCCTTGGCGTTCACGCCGTGCTCGTCCTGCGTGAACTCGTCGATGCGCGTGCGGCTGAGGATCGTCACGCCCTGGGTGGCCTCGGCGTGGGCGAACAGCACCGGCTCCAGGTAGATCTGGTTGATGCGGTGCGGTGGTTCCGCGGTGGGCCACCAGCCGTCCGGGCCGCTCTTGTCGGTGTAGCGGCTTGCGCGCGAAGGGATGTGGATGCGGGAGAGTTCTTCGCCCGTGAACGTCGTGCGGTACGACACGTCGTTGGCATGATCGGCCGGCAGGCCCGATTCGCGCATGGCCTTCGACAGGCCCAGCCGGCGGAAGATTTCCATGGTGCGCGACGAGACGTGGTTGCACTTGACGCTCGGCGGCTCGCCGCGGTGACGTGTTTCGGCGACGATGACGGAAATGCCTCGCTGCGCCAGGTCGGTGGCCAGCGTCAAGCCGACCGGCCCGCCTCCGACGATCAGTACTTGCGCCTCGATGTTCTTGGTCATGCTCTGTTCTGCGATAGGGTGGGATTGCCCTGATTACAGTCAAAGCAAGGGCGAAAGAAAAATCAATCTTTCGCCCTTGATTCATCAGCAAGTCTTATTCACCCGATCGCGCCATGAAAAAAGCCCGCTCGAGGCGGGCTTTCAGGAATGTGGCCGTGGGCACTTACGCGGCCCACGTTACGGCAAATGTTCACTTGCGGAAGTCACCTGTAGTTTTTCTCGTCGTGGTGGCTTCGACGCGCCGGCGTGAGATGCGGCTTGCCTGCGCAGGCAACCGAAAGAGGCCAGGGCATTTCGGGGAAAGGCGGATTATAGCAGAGTCGGCTTCGGGTTAACCTCGGGCTTCGATCAATGGCCGGAGGCGATCCGATGAAAGAGGGCAGGCTGGACAGCGGGGACAGGCCGCAGGGCCGCTCCCCGCGCGAGCCCGGACGGCTGCTGAAGCTTTTGTGGCTGGCCGCCGGCTGGCTGAGCCTGGGGGCCGGTTTCGTCGGCATCTTCCTGCCGTTGCTGCCGACCGTTCCCTTCGTGCTGCTCGCGGCCTTCTGCTTTTCGCGCGGCAGTGCGCGCTGCGAGCGCTGGCTGCTCGGGCATCCGCGCTTCGGGCCGTGGATCGAGGACTGGCGCGCGAATCGCGCGGTGCCGCTGCGTGCCAAGCAACTGGCCACGGTGATGATGGCCGTCGGCTCCGTGGTGGCCGGTTTCCAGTTGCCGCCGGCCTGGTGCTGGGTGCCGGCGGTGTGTTGCGCAGCGGTCGCGGCCTGGCTCTGGCGGCTGCCGAGCAAGGGCGCGGCCGCTCCCGCGGACGCTGCGAAGCCACGCTGACAGCGGAAAAAGGGCGCATTTCCAGGGGGAATGAGGTGAAGGCGCATGGTTTTCATGCAGGGGGGCTTGTAACCAAAAGTGTTAGTAGTCATAATGCCTTACATGCACTCCACCCGCTCCTCCCAACTGCAATGGTCCTCCAAGGGACTGCTGGGCATTCTTCGGGCCACCCGGGGGACGCCCGCGCCGCGTCCCGCGCGAACGGTGGAAGACCCGCCGGAGCCCTTGAGCGCCGAGGAGTTGAGCGAGGTCGCCAAGAACTGGCGCAGCCGGTCAGGCCAGGACGAGGGTCGGGCGGACACCGTGGCCCAGGCGCTCGAATCGTTGGCACACCACCGGCGGGTTGCCGCCACGCGCAGCCGCGCCCAGATCGTCGGCCAGCGGATCTCGGCGTTCATGAAGATCTGACCCGAAAGGGGCAGCCCGTCAGGGCGAGAACGAGTTCATTCGCATCCTCAACGCGGACGCTTCCAGCAGACATCGGCACCGGGTCTTCCTAGACTCGTCGGCCCATGATGAAGACGATGAAGAGAAGGGCGGTCGGCTGTCTGCTGGCCGCCGCCGCGCTGTCCACCAGCGGTTGTGGATCCCTCCTGACCGAAAGCGCCTCCGCCGGCGCCGGCATCGCCAGCGGCGCGCTGGCCAATGCAGTCACCGACAACCCCGGCGTGGCGACCGGCATCGGCATCGGCGTGCAGGCGGCGGTGCGCTCCGGGGTGCAGTACTACCAGCGCAAGATTCACGGCGAGGCGCAAGCGCAGATCGCCCAGGTTGCCGGGCCGCTCAAGGTCGGACAGGTCAAGCCATGGAAGACGACGCTGTCCCTGCCGCTCGAAAGCGAGGAGGCCGGTCGCGTCGTGGTCAGCCGCGTCATCAGCACCGGCGAACTCGACTGCAAGGAGATCGTCGTCTCGGTGGAACAAAGCGGCACCGGAGCATCGCCTGCGAGCGAGTTCTACGTGGCCTCGATCTGCCGCAACGGGAGCCGATGGGCGTGGGCCCAGGCCGAGCCCGCGACCGAGCGGTGGGGCTCGTTGCAATGAGGCACGCTTGCCTGGGGACCGCCGCCTGCGTGGTCGTTGCGCTCGGATGCGCAGTCGTCCTCTCGGCCTGCAGTTCGGTCGCCGGCATCACGGGTGCCGTCGCCGGCGTGGCTTCCGGCTCGGCATCCGCGAGTCCGGCCGTGGGCGTGGCTGTCGGCATCGGCGTGCAGGCGGGCGTCGATGCCAGCATCAAGCTCGTGCTGCGCCGCTGGAGCCAGCAGGAGCAGGCGCGCATTGCGGACCTGGTCGGCGGCATGGCAGTCGGGCAGCGCGCACCCTGGGAAATTCGTCACGCCGTGCCCTACGGCGACGGCCAGGGCGAGGTGCAGGTGGTGCGCGCGTTCGCCACGCCGCTGGCGGACTGCAAGGAGGCCGTGTTCTCCGTCGAAGACGCCGCTGCCCAGGCCGCCGGGGCGGCGTCGCCGCGCTTCGTCACCACCGTCTGCCGCGGCGACCATGGCTGGAAATGGGCGGCCGCAGAGCCCGCGGTGGCGCGTTGGGGCGCGCTGCAATGAGACATCGCGGGCGAAAGTAAGCATTTCGCCTCACTGTAGTTTTCCGTTCGACGGTCGATATCCAGTTGCAACCCGAGATATCGAGCGCCGACGTGGCGTCCGGTCCTCGGGCTGTGCGGGGTCGAAGCGTTCCTCCTCGCAGAACCGTGCAACGAGGAGTAGAAGATGCGCTGCAGATCACGGGCGGAATCGCCGTGGAGTGCGGCCGCCATGCTGGCGGTCGCCATGTCCCTGTCCGCTTGCGGTGGTGGTGGCGGAGGCGGGGGCGGTGGCGGCATCGCGCTGCCGGTCGCGGCCGCGCCGCCCGCGAAGCCCGCGGATGGCGCACCGGTTTCGACCTCCTGCAGTTCCTGCAGCCAAGTGGAGGTCGCCACCTTTTCAGGTTCGGGGACCAGCATCTGGCAAGGCGTCAACAAGTCGCAGGTCTCGGTGGACGTCCCGGTGTCGATTTCGGGCCTGGACGGCCAGACCGTGACGCTGGTGCTGACCAACGAGAGTGCGGCCGACCAGTCGATGGGCGGCCTTGTGGTGCGATCGAACAGCGAGCGCAGCATCGTGGCCAGCAAGGCGGTCGTGCAGGCTGACGATGGCGCCGAAGCGCAGAACATGGCGATCGGCGAGTTCAATCGGACCGGCTTCGACAAACTGCTCGGTGCGCCGTCGAAGGACGCGATGGCGCTGTCGAAGTCGGTGGCGGCTTCCCCGCCTTATGCCGTCGCCGACCAGCGCCAGATCTACCTGTACGACCATTCGCAGCGAACCGTGAAGCTGGTGACCCAGCGCAGCGCGAGCGACGGCACCATGGTCAACCTCTGGGTCGAAGTCAGCGAACTGAGCCCGTCGCGCATCACGGCCGAGCTGGCCCAGCGCATGGAAGACAAGTTCGCCGCGCCGGGCGGCATCTACGACCTGCTGGTGCGCACCGGTGGTCCGCTGTGGGGGGAGCATCCCTATGGCGAGCTGATCGCGGGCAGCGGCCAGCCGGTGGACATCTTCCTGGTCAACTTCGACGGCAACGGCAAGCCCTACGGCACGATCGGCTATTTCTGGGGCATGAACAACTTCAAGAAGGACGCCGGCGACCGGGCCTGGAGCAATGAATCGCTGAGCCTCTACCTCGATACCGAGTCGCTCTATCTCGATGGTGAAGCCGGCGTGAAGCAGATCGCGACGACCATGGCACACGAGGGCATGCACATGCAGAACTTCTATCGCCGCAGCGTGAAGATGGGTTCGAAATACGCCTTCGCCACCTGGCTGGAAGAAATGTCGGCGCTGATGATGGAGGACTGGGCCAGCTTCAATATCGACCCCAGCCACAACGCGATTCGCGACTCGCGCTTTCCGTACTACCTGGCTTACAACGGCGCCGGCAGCTACAACTGCATGCTGTCCGAGTGGACGCCGATGGGCGCCAACTGCGAGAGCTATGCGCTGAACGGGTCGTTCGGCGGTTTCCTGAATCGCCAGCTGGGCCTCGACTTCTACAAGTCGCTGCTCAACAGCACGGGCATCGAGGACTCGACCGCCATCCTCGAGGCGGCCATCAAGTCGACGCGCCCGGCCTCCGGCACGGGGCAGGAACTGCGCCGGTTCTCGGCCACCGCGGCCGGTGTCATTCCGCTCGGCGCGGGCCTGGCCGAGTACAGCATGCCGGCGCGCAGCGAAGGCGGCTTCAGCCTGCCGGCGATCGACCCGTCGAGCCTCGGCCGCGACAAGCGGGCCCTGCCGCAGGCGGTGCCGGACTGGCTGCGCAAGACGGGCAGCTTTCCGGTGGCGCGCCCCAACGTCAAGGGCACCTACACCGAGACGGTGCGCGTGCCGGCCGGAACCACGCTGTCGGTGGTGGTCAACTAGGGGGACGCCGGGCGCGGGTCAGATCACGGCCCCGACCCGGGCCGGCCGGCCCCAGCCGCGCGGCAGCGCATGCAGCACCGCCCGCGCATCCAGCGAGGCGATCGCCACCCCGGTGTCGGCCGGGATCCGGCCCTGGGCCAGCAGCGCTTCGTAGCGAAGCGCGCAGACCCGCAGGAAGGACGCGAAATTGCCGACCTCGCCGCGCGCGGCGACCAACTCGTCGTAGAGCTTCTCGATCAGCTGCACCACCCCCATGCCGTCGCGCCCGGCGATCTCCTCGAGCACCTGCCAGAACAGGTTCTCGAGCCGGATGCTGGTGACCACGCCATGCAGGCGGATCGAGCGGGTGCGGCTGTCGTAGCTTTGCGGGTCGGCGCTGATGAACACTTCGCACATGGCCATCTCCTGGTGGTGGGGAACGCGTATCGGATGGGACTGTAGTGCCCTCAGCCCTCGATGCGGGTGCCGAGCACCCGAAGGAACTGGGCGATCCAGGCCGGATGCGCGGGCCAGGCGGGCGCGCTGACCAGGTTGCGATCGGTCACGGCCTGGTCGACCGGGATGTTCATGTACTCCGCCCCGGCGAGTTCGACCTCGGGCTGGCAGGCCGGGTAGGCCGAGACCTTGCGGCCCTTCAGCAGTCCGGTGACCGCCAGCAGCTGGGCGCCGTGGCAGACCGAAGCCACTGGCTTGTCGGCGGCCAGGAAGTGCCGAGCGATCTCGACCACGCGGGCGTTCAAGCGCAGGTATTCGGGGGCGCGGCCGCCGGGGATCACCAGGGCGTCGTAGGCCTCGGGCCGGACGTCCGAGAAATTCGCATTGAGCGTGAAGCGGTGGCCCGGCTTCTCGCTGTAGGTCTGGGCGCCCTCGAAGTCGTGGATCGCGGTGTGGACCCAGTCGCCGGCCTTCTTGTCGGGAGCGACGGCGTGCACCGTGTGGCCCACCGCCTGCAGCGCCTGGAACGGCACCATGGTCTCGTAGTCCTCGGCGTAGTCGCCGCAGAGCATGAGGATCTTGCGCGTCATCGTTTGTCTCCATCAGGGATTCTGGAGACGCCATTGTTGGGAAGGTCAGGCTGCCGGTGGTAGCAATCGGCTGTGATCCTGCGCTCGGGCGCTACGAACCCAGCAGGTTGCGGCGCACGTGCAGCAGGTGATCCCGGGTGCAGGCCACGGCCCGCGCCAGGTCGCGGTCGGTCAGCGCACCGACCAGCCGGCGGTGTTCGATCTGGTAGGAGCGGCGCCGCTCCGGCGTCAGGCTGTGGCGTTTGAGCGCACCCCAGTCGTCCTGGGCGCGCGCCTGGTTGATCAGCTGGAAGATGTGGGTGACGAGCGAGTTGTGGGCGGCCAGCGCGATGGTTTCGTGCAGTTGACCGTCCCAGAGCTCGAACGCTTCCATGCTGTCCGCGGCCTCCGCCATGTCGCAGCAATGCGCCATCTTCGCGAAGTCGCTCTGGGATGCGTTGCGGATGATCATCTCGACGATGCTCGGCTCGATGGCGAGCCGGGCCTCCATGAGTTCCGCGGGGCTGACCGAGCCCGAACCGTTCGCCAGCGCCGCGGCCGCTTCAAGGGGGGAACCGTGGCCCAGGCTGTCCGGCGCGAAGTCTTCGCTGACGTAGGTGCCGCTGCCGACAGTCTGGGTGATGAGCCCCGCCGCCTTGAGCTGCGCCAGCACGCGGCGCACGGTCGAGCGGCCGATCCCGAATGATTCGCTGAGCTGGCGCTCGGTGTCGATCCGGTGCCCCTGGCGCCATTCGCCGGACTTGAGCTTGCCCAGGATTGCGTCCCTCAATACCGCCGCGTGGTCCATCGTCGTTCCCTTGAATCGGCGCATCATACCAATTAAGCCCAATTATTCGAGTGCCTTGTCAATAAAGTTCGGCAAAATCCAAGACCAATTTGGTTCTAGAATCAACCAATCGAGCCGAATTGGGTCGGCTCACTCAACCAATTGGAGTGTCATGAAAATCGGACGTGTTTCCCATCAGGGTCGGGTGCGGATGGTGGTGGTCGACGAGGCGAGCAGCAGGGTCGCGTTCATCGGCGGCAGCTTGTCGAACCACCCGAATCCGGTCCAGGCCGTGATCGAGCGCCGCATCACGGCGAGCGAACTCGACGCGCTCAAGGAGGGCGAGGCCTCGTTCTCGGAAGTCGGCTTTCTGGCGCCGATCTCGGTGCCGGTGCGCAACATCTTCGCGGTCGGCAAGAACTACACCGAGCATGCGGCGGAGTTCGACAAGAGCGGCTTCAACGCCACCAGCAGCGGCGCCGCCGCCGTGCCGGCGTTCCCGCAGATCTTCACCAAGGCGACCACCTCGCTGGCCGGCCCGACCGACGACATCCGCTTCGATCCGGCCCACACGGCGTCGGTCGACTACGAGGGCGAGATCGGTGTCGTGATCGGCGCCGAGTGCCGCAACGTCGCCCCGGCCGATGCGCTCGGCAAGGTCTTCGGCTTGATCGCCCTCAACGACGTGACGGCGCGCGACCTGCAGAAGAACCATGCGCAATGGTTCCTGGGCAAGTCGCTCGACACCTTCTGCCCCCTGGGGCCATGGATCTCGACCGCGGACGAATCGCCGGTCGAATCGCTCGAAGTCCGCACCTGGGTGAACGGCGAACTGCGCCAGACCGGCGTGCTGACCGACCTGATCTTCGACGTCCCGACCTTGATCGCGACCTTGTCGAGGGCGATGACGCTGCTGCCGGGCGACATCATCGCCACCGGCACGCCGGTCGGGGTGGGCATCGGCCAGACGCCGCCCAAGTTCCTGCAGGACGGCGACCTGGTGCGGGTGGCGGTCAGCGGACTGGGTGAGTTGAACAACCGCGTGCGCACCCTCTGAGTGGCGGATTCCAAGAACAACGGAGACAACCGATGACCGATTCCAAGAAGCCCTGGGGGCTGCTCGCCCTGGCGGCGGCAGCACTGCTGGCGGCCGCGCCGGCCGGCGCCGAGGAAGCCTATCCCGCCAAACCGATCACGATGATCGTGCCCTTTCCGCCTGGTGGCGCCGCCGACATCGCGGCGCGGCCGGTGGCGGAAGCCATGGGGCGCTACCTGAAGCAGCCGATCGTGATCGAGAACAAGGCCGGCGCGGGCGGCGGCATCGGCATGGCGCAGGTCGCCAAGGCCAGGCCCGACGGCTACACCGTGCTGATGGCCCTGTCCTCGATCGTGGTGCTGCCCGAGGCCGACGCCATCCTCCAGCGGCGGCCGATGTTCGAGCTGTCGCAGTTGCGGCCGGTGGCGCGCTTCACCGCGGACCCGGTGGTGCTGGTGGTCCAGGCCGACAGCCCCTGGAAGGACTTCAAGCAATTCACGGCGGCACTGCGGCAGAAACCGGGCCGCTACACCTTCGGTTCGTCCGGGAACTACGGCACCATGCATGTGCCGGTCGAGCAGATGAAGGCCGCGACCCAGACCTCCATGCTGCACATCCCCTACACCGGCGCCGGTCCCGCGGTGGTGGCGCTGCTCGGCGGGCAGGTGGATGCGGTGGCGACAGGGCCATCGACGGTGGCGGCCCACATCCAGGCTGGCAAGCTCCGTCCGTTGGCGCAGTGGGGCGAAGGGCGCATCCCGACACTGCCCGACGTGCCCAGCCTCAAGGAACTGGGGGTTCCGGTGAGCTACTCGCAATGGACCGGTGTGTTCGTTCCCGCGTCGACGCCGGATGCCGTGGTGGCCAGGCTGCGGGAAGCGGCGAAGTTCGCCGCCGGCGATGCGCGTGCGGCGCAGTCGCTGCAAGCCGCCGGGACCTACTTTCAGTACCTCGATGCGCCCGAATTCGAGCCCTTCGTGACCCGGGACGCGCAGTCGATGGCCAAGGTCGTCCAGCGGATCGGCAGGGTCGAGTAGGGGCCGATCGGCGCCCTGTCGGCCGCTGCCTATTGCGCGGAGGCGACCGAGGTCGTGCCGCCGGTCGGCGTGGTGGGTGCCGCGGCGTCCGCCACGGCGGTCACGGCCTCGACCAGGCGAAGCTCGCCTTTGGCGGCCTCACCGCTGACGATGCCTGCCGCCGATGCCAGGGTCACTGCCCCGGCCAAGATGAAGTTCCATGTCGTGTTCATTGCTGCCTCTGTAGGCATCGATTGTGCGACCGGCAACCGGCGCTGAAACGGCACAAAGAGAACAGCAGTGTTCGCTCGATAGAAACAATGACAGGGTGGCGCGGCGGCTCACTGGGTCGGCGCCGCCGCCAGCTTGGCGCAGGTGTAGCCAGGCTCGACCGAGCGGAAGCGCTCGACCACCATCTGCTCGCGCGCCGGTCCTTCCATGGCTTCGCGCACTTCGAGCCGGCCGTCGAAATTGACCAGCAGCGGGGCCGGGGGCTCCTTGCGCCATGCGAGATAGCTGCGCTGCAGGGCGGCCGCGTCCGCCGTCATCGCCAGCGGCCAGCGCTGGCCGCTGGCGCAATCGGTGAACAGGGCGGCATCCGCGAAGTAGACCAGGTCGCCGCGCCAGTGCGCGGGTTCGGCATGCAGGCTCGCCGCCAGCGAAAGGAGGGCGCCGGCGGTCCAGGCCGCGATCGGGTGGGGTCGGGTCATCCGGGTCTGCCTTTCAGGTTGCGTGCGCAAGGATTTGCGCGAACAGCGCAATTTACCTCCGGGCGCGGACACCGGCGATGCGCGGGAAAATTCGACGGCGCACCGTTGTTGCGGCGCGCCGTCAGGCGGATGATGCCGTTCGAAGGAGGCCAGTCGATGAGACACGGATGGGACCACTGTGCGGCGCCCCGCGCGCCGTCGAACAGGCCATGAGCGCGGCGGCAGGCGATCTCGGGGGGCTCGATGCGCCCGACCCGACCGATCGCGCGCGTGCGCTCGCCACGCTGGTGGTCGCCGGCCGGGCGTCGACGGCGGTGCTGCTCGACGCGCTTGGAAGCGGCGATGCCCGGGTGCGCGAAAAGGCGGCGCAGGGCCTCGCCGAGATCGCCGACCCGCGGGCCGCCGACGCCCTGCGCGCTGCGCTCGCCGACAGCGATCCGCTGGTGCGCGGTCGCGCCGCCCAGGCGCTGGCCGCGATCGGCACGCCCGATTCGCTCGACGCGCTCGCCCGGACCTTCGACGACCATCCCGACCAACTGCGGGCCCCGCACACGCTCGCCACCTACGTGCTGATGGCGCGCGGCGCCGATGCGCTGCCGGTGATCGCCCCGCTGCTGGATGCGCCTGCGCCGCTGACCCGCCAGCGCGCCTTCGCGGTGCTGCAGGCGGTGGTCCCCATGCTGCCCGGCGTCGACGAATGGGGCCCGCTCTGGCGCTCGCTTGGCGCCTTCGACCCGAACGACCCCGACGCCGCCGCGCGCAGCGCCGCCGCGGCCCAGTGGCGGCGCTGGATCGAGGCCCGCGAACCCTAGCCATTGCGGCCCACGCAGGCAGGTCGGCGGGTACATTGCGTGATCCACCATCGAAGCCGAAGGCCAACGCATGCGTCGTGTCGCGTCCCTGATCCTGCTGGTCGTCCTGCTCGCCGCCTGCACGACCGTCGCCCTCCAGCGCTTCGACGAACTCTACGGGCCGGCCGACCCGAAACGCTTCGACCACCCCATGGCCCCGCCGCCCGGCGAGTCGTATGCGCAGACCGTGCAGCCGATCCTCGACCGCCGCTGCGTGGTCTGCCATGCCTGCTACGACGGCCCCTGCCAGCTCAAGGCGACAGCTTGGGAGGGGCTGGCGCGCGGTGCCAGCAAGACCCCGGTGTACGACGCCTCGCGCCTGCTGGCGGCGCAGCCGACGCGGCTCTTCGTCGATGCGCAGCAGCCCTCCGAGTGGCGCGACCTGGGCTTTTTCCCGGTGCTCAACGAGCACACGCCCACGCCCGAGGTCAATCGCACGGCGGGCCTGATGCACCGCCTCCTGATGCTGAAGGAAAAACACCCGCTGCCGACCCGCGGCACGGTGGGTGGCGGGCTCGATTTCTCGATCGACCGCGCCGCGACGTGCCCGGCGGGCGCCGAGATCGACGACTACGAGCGCAAGACGCCGCTCGGCGGCATGCCCTTCGGCCTGCCGGGGCTGAGCCCGTCCGAGCTGGGCGTGCTGACCCGCTGGATCGAGCGCGGCGCACCCTTCGAGGGCGCGCCGGCGCTGCCGCCGCCGGCTCGGCAGCGGATCGCGATGTGGGAGCGCTTCCTGAACGGCGATTCGCTGAAGGAGCGGCTGTTCAGCCGCTACGCCTACGAGCACCTGTTTCTCGCCCACCTGTACTTCGACGACGATCCGCAGCGGCAGTACTTCAAGCTGGTGCGATCGGCGACGCCGCCGGGCGCGCCGGTGCAGCTGATCGCGACCCGACGCCCGGTCGACGACCCGGGCGTCGAGCGCGTCTACTACCGCCTCGTGCCCGAGCGCGAGACCATCGTCGCCAAGACCCACATGCCCTACGCGCTCGGGGCGGCGCGCATGGCCCGCTGGCGCTCGCTGTTCCTCGACGTGCCCTACACGGTCGATCGGCTGCCGGGCTACAGCGCCGACACCGCGGCCAATCCCTTTGCGACCTTCGCCGCGTTGCCGGTGACCGCGCGCTACCGCTTCATGCTCGACGAGGCGGAGTTCACGATCATGGGGTTCATCAAGGGTCCGGTGTGCCGCGGCCAGATGGCGCTCGATGTGATCGAGGATCGCTTCTGGGTGACCTTCCTCGCGCCCTCGGAGGGCAACGACAAGGCACAGGCGGACCTGCTCGCGCGCGACGCCAACCTGCTGCGGCTGCCGACCGGCCGCAGCACCGAAGAGGTGGTCACGCCGTGGCTGCACTATGCGCGGCTCGAGAACGAGTACCTGCGCGCCAAGTCGGCGTTCCTGGCCCGCAGCCTGGGCAGCCCGCAGAACCTCGACCTGCGCCTGCTGTGGGATGGCGATGGCCGCAACGACAACGCCGCGCTCACCGTGTTCCGGCACTTCGACAGCGCCAGCGTGGTCAAGGGGCTGGTCGGCGAGGCGCCGAAGACCGCCTGGGTCATCGGCTATCCGCTGCTCGAACGCATCCACTACCTGCTGGTCGCCGACTACGACGTCTTCGGCAACGTCGGGCACCAGCTCAACTCGCGTCTCTACATGGATTTCCTGCGGATGGAGGGCGAGTTCAATTTCCTGGTCCTGCTGCCGCAGGCACAGCGCATCGCGACCCGCGACCTCTGGTACCGCGCCGACAGCGAGGCCACGCGCGAGCAGGTCTATGGCGGGCCGTCGACCACGCTGGCGCTCGACACCGGCATCCGCTACCAGAGCGCCGATGCCCGGCTCGAACTGCTCGGCATGATCAAGGCGCGGCTGGCGCCGGTGCTGGACCGGGGCTTCGAGCTCGACCGCGCGCCGCCGGACTGGCGGGCGCCGCTGCAGGAACTCGGCGCGGTACGCGGCGCGTCGCTGCAATGGCTGCCGGAGGACGCCGCACTGGTGGTCGAGGCGCCCGGCGGCGCGCCGGCCACCTTCAGCCTGCTGCGCGACACCGGGCATGCAAGCGTGTCGCACCTGCTCGGCGAGCGCAAGGAGCTTCGTCCCGACGAGAACGCATTGACGCTGGTGCCCGGCGTGATCGGCGCCTATCCGAACGTGTTCCTGCGCGCCAGCCCGGCGCAGCTGCCGGCCATGGCCGAGGCGATCCGCGGCCTGAAGTCCGAGGCGGACTATGCGGCCTTCGCCGAGCGCTTCGCGGTGCGGCGCACCAACCCCGGCTTCTGGACCGTCAGCGATGGGCTGGTCGAGCGCTACCGGCGCGACCAGCCGCTGCAGGCGGGCGTGCTCGACCTCAATCGCTACGAGAACCGCTAGCGCCCAGTTCGTCGAGGATCGGGCAGTCGGGCCGATGGTCGCCGTGGCAGCAGTCCGCAAGGCGCTCCAGCGTCCGCTTCATCGCCGTCATCTCCTCGATCCGCCGGTGCAGGTCGGCCGCATGGTCGAGAGCGATGCGCTTGACGTCGGCGCTGGCGCGGCCCTTGTTCTGCCACAGCTTCAGCAGCTCGGCGATCTCGCCCATGCTGAAGCCCAGGTCGCGCGCCCGCCGGATGAAGCGCAGCGTGTGCACGTTGCTGTCGGTGTACTGCCGGTAGCCTGCGTCGGTGCGGGCCACGTCGGGCAGCAGGCCGAGCGACTCGTAGTGCCGCACCATCTTGGCCGACACCCCCGAGCGGGCCGCCGCCTCGCCGATGTTGAAGGGTCCCATGGCTACCGGACCTGTCCTTTCCAGCGCCGCAGCAGCAGCGCATTGCCGACCACGCTGACGCTGCTGAAGGCCATCGCGGCGCCGGCGATGACCGGGTTCAGCAGCCCGAAGGCCGCCAACGGAATGCCGACCACGTTGTAGGCGAAGGCCCAGAACAGGTTCTGGCGGATCTTGGCGTAGGTGCGGCGCGAGATGTCGATCGCATCGGCGACCAGCGCCGGGTCGCCGCGCATCAGCGTGATGCCGGCGGCGTGCATCGCGACATCGGTGCCGGTCGACATCGCGATGCCGACGTCGGCCGCGGCCAGTGCCGGCGCGTCGTTGATGCCGTCGCCCACCATGGCGACGCGCGTGCCGTCGGCCTTCAGCTGTCCGATGATGGCGGCCTTGTCCTCCGGCAGCACCTCGGCGCGCACCGTGTCGATCTTCAGCAGCCGGGCCACCGCCTCGGCGCTGCCGCGGTTGTCGCCCGACACCAGCGCGGTGCGGATGCCTTGCGCATGCAGCCGCGCGATGGCGGCCGCGGCGCTGGCCTTGGGCTGGTCGCCGAAAGCCAGCAGGCCGACCAGGGTGGGGCGGTCGCTCAGGTCGGCCAGCCAGGACACGGTCCGGCCTTCGGTCTGCAACTGCTGCGCCCGCTCGCCGAGCCTGCCCAGTGGCACCGAGAGTTCGCGCATGTAGCGGCCGCTGCCCAGCCGCAGTTCGCGCCCGCCGACCTCGGCCGAGACACCGCGCCCGGCCACTGCGCGCACCGCGTTCGCGCGCCCTGGTTCGATGCCGGCCTCGCGGGCTGCCGCCAGCACCGCGCGGGCGAGCGGATGCTCGCTGCCCGACTGCAGAGCCGCGCTGGCCCGCAGCAGGCCATCGCGATTGCCGTCGACCGCCTCGCAGGCCACGAGCTCGGGCCGGCCCTCGGTCAGTGTGCCGGTCTTGTCGAAGGCGACGATGCCGACCCCGTGCGCCACTTCCAGCGCCTCGGCGTCCTTGATCAGCACGCCATGGCGGGCGGCGACGCCGGTGCCGGCCATGATCGCGGTCGGCGTCGCCAGCCCGAGCGCGCAAGGACAGGCGATGACCAGCACCGCCACCGCGTTGAGGATGGCGCTTTCCCACGCGCCGGTGCCGAGGCCCCAGGCCAGGAAGGTCAGCAGCGCGATGCCGATCACCACCGGCACGAAGACGCTGCTCACGCGGTCAACCAGGCGCTGGATCGGCGCCTTCTTCGCCTGCGCCGACTCGACCAGCCGGACGATCCGCGACAGCGTCGTCTCGGCGCCGATCGCGGTGGTTCGCACCAGCAGCAGACCTTCGCCGTTGACCGAGCCGCCGGTCACGCGGTCGTCCACCTGCTTGGCGACCGGCAGCCCTTCGCCGGTGATCAGCGATTCGTCGACGTCGCTCCGGCCTTCGACCACGCGGGCGTCGACCGGCACGCGCTCGCCCGGCCGGATGACGACCAGGTCGTCGATGCGCACTTGCGCCAGCGCGACGTCCTGCTCGACGCCGCCGCGGCGCACGCGGGCGTGCTCGGGGCGCAGCGCGTGCAGCGCGCGGATCGCCTCGGTGGTCTGGTGCTTGGCCCGCGTCTCGAGCCACTTGCCGAGCAGGACCAGGGTGACGACCACCGCCGAGGCCTCGAAGTACAGGTGCGGCGGCATGCCATGGCCGGCATGGGCGAAGAGCAGGTACATGCTGAGCCCGTAGGCGGCGCTGGTGCCGAGGGCCACCAGCAAGTCCATGTTGCCGGCGCCGGCCTTCAGCGCCTTCCAGCCGGCGCGGTAGAAGCGGGCGCCGAGCCAGAACTGGACCGGTGTCGCGAGCACCAGCTGCATCCAGGCGGGCAGCATCCAGTCGCCGCCGAAGAGCAGCCCGGCCATCGGCAGCACCAGCGGCGTCGACAGGATCGCCGCGGTGGCGACTCGCCAGCCTTCGTTGCTGCGGCGCGGCGGCGCGGCCGCGTCCCCGCCATCGTCGGATGTCGGCGCTTCGCCCTCGAGATGCGCCTGTCCGACGCCGTAGCCGGCTTTCTCGATGGCGGCACGCAGGCTGGCGAGCGCCACCGAGCCGTCGGTGTGCACGCTCGCCTCCTCGGTCGCCAGGTTGACGCTGGCCTCGGTGACGCCGGTCACGGCGCCCAGCGCCTTCTCGACCCGTGCCACGCAGGATGCGCAGCTCATGCCCTCGATCGGCAGCGACCATGCCTGCAGGCCGGTCGCGGCGGCCGGCATCGCCAGGGTGGTGTTCATTCGGAAATCCTGTCCTTCACAAGCCGCCTTCGCGGGATGAAAGGAAGTGTCAACCTTACCATGATGGGAGGGTCAAGCGACTGGCGTGCGGATATCTGCCTTTTGGCGTAGTCCAAACAGAAACTAGTAGGTTTTAGTTACAGGACGTATCCTGCTTGCGTCTCGATCCGGAGGTTTCCCCATGGGCGCAAGCGACATCGACAAGATGGCCAACCTGACGACCGATTGCCGCCTGTGGGTGGACGATCCGGCCGGCTTCACCACCAGCAAGGTGGGCAGGCTGCATCACACCTACCACCACCATCCGCTGTTCCAACTGCCCGAACTCGAGGCGCTGGCCGAGGAACTGATGCCGCTGAAGCAGTGCCGCTTCATCAGGCCGGGCATCAAGCAATCTTCGGCCTTCGCGCATGCGCCGGAGCATCCTGAGGGGCGCAGCATCGCCGAGGTTTTCCGGCGCATCGAGGAGCCGGGCTCCTGGATCGCGCTCTACAACGTCGAGGTGATTCCGCGCTACAAGGCCCTGCTCGAGAACATCCTGGGCAATGTGCAATCGGTCATCGACCGGGAGCAGCCCGGCATGTTCCTGGTGACCGGCTTCATCTTCATCTCGGCGCCGCCTTCGGTGGTGCCCTTCCACATCGACCGCGAGAACAATTTCTGGCTGATGCTGCGGGGACGCAAGGTGATGAACGTCTGGGACCGCACCGACCGCGTGGTGGTGCCGGCCAAGACGGTGGAGGACTACATCGTCGCCCACGTGGCGCGGGACGTTCGCCTGAAGGACGGCTTCACCGAGCGCAGCCACGAGTTCGAGACCCGGCCGGGCGACGGCGTCTACTTCCCGAGCACGTCGCCACACATGACGCGCACCGATCCCGGCTGGGCCGAGGCCGGGGAGGGCGTTGCGGTTTCGGTCGGCGTCAACTTCTATACCTCGGTCACGCGCCGGACGGCGCGCCTGCACCAGGTCAACCGCCTGCTGCGCAAGTGTGGGCTGTCGCCGAGCTATCCCGGAGAGTCGCCGCGGGTCGATGCGATCAAGGCGCCGATCGGCAGGCTGGTCGGCGCCACGCGCTGGAAGCTCACGCAGCTGCGCAAGCCCGAGAAAAGAGGCGAGCTGCCGCCCCCCGGCTCGTTCTGAGCGGGCTCAGCGGCGCAGCATTTCGCGCCCGCCGACCGCCGGCGCGTCGTTGCCCCACGAGCCGCGCACGAAGGTCAGCACCGCGGCGACCTCGTCGTCGTCCAGCGCCTGGTTGAAGGGCGGCATGCCGTAGGGGCGTGGGTTGCCCGCGGTGGCCGGCAGGAAGCCGCCGTGGCGCACCACCTGGATCAGGTTGGCGGTCGATGCCATGAGCACGGCCCGGTTGCCGGCCAGCGGGGGATAGGCGCCCAGGGCACCCTGGCCGACGTCGCCGTGGCAGTAGGCGCAGCGCTGGTCGTAGATCTTGCCGCCGCGTTCCATCACGCGGGCGTCGCGGCGGATCGGCGCCCCGCCCGCCGTTGCCGCCTCCGACGCCGGCAGCGCCTTCAGGTAGACGGCCATCGCGTGCAGATCCGCTTCGTCGAGGTACTGGGTGCTGCGGAAGACCACGTCGGCCATCGGCCCCATGACCGAGCCGCGCGCCGAGGTCCCGGTCTTGAGCAGCGCCACGATGTCGCGCGGGTCCCAGTCGGCGACGCCGGCTTCGCGCTTCGAGGTGAGCGAGGGCGCATACCAGTTCTCGACCGGGATCAGCCCGCCCGAGAGGCCGAGCTTTTCTTCGGTTGCGCCGAGCACGTTGCGCGTGCCGTGGCAGGCGATGCAATGGCCCAGGCCCTCGACCAGGTAGGCGCCGCGGTTCCATTCGGCCGGCCGCGCCGGATCGGCGACGAAGCCGCCCGGCGTGAAGGACAGCGCCCGCCAGACCGCCAGCGCGGCCTGGGTGTCGTAGGGGAATCGCAGCTGGTGCGCCAGGTTGGGCGTCGGGGCGGGCGCGACGCTTCGGAGGTAGGCGAAGAGGGCGTCGGAATCCTCCCGCGTCACCCGCGTGAAGTTCGGGTAGGGGAAGGCGGGGTAGAGCAGGCGCCCGTCCTTGGAGCGGCCGTTGTGCATCGCGCGCCAGAAGTGCGCGGCATTCCAGCTGCCGATGCCGGCCTGGGGGTCGGGCGTGAGATTGCTCGAGAACACCGTGCCGAACGGCGTCTCGATGCCGACGCCGCCGGCATAGGCGGCGCCGCCGCGGGTCGTGTGGCAGCCGGCGCAGTTGCCGGCCAGGGCCAGGTAGCGGCCGCGCTCGACCTGCGCCGCGCTGGGCGTGACCGGGGCGGCGGCCATATCGGCGGGCAGCGGGTCCTCGCCGCGCGTGTTGAGTGCCACCACGGCCACCACGCACAGCAGGGCGAGGCTCGCCAGGACGGCCAGCAGGATGAGGAGACGTCGCATGGCGGGCTTCATCGGTCCAGGGCGCTGCAAGGGATCGGCAGGGGGCCCGGGAGGGTGGCCGCCGGATGGCTGTCGGCCGGCACCGGCTGCAGCGCCAGCCAACTGGTCACGGCATTGATGTCGGCGGTCGTGAGTTTCCTGCCGACCTCGGCCATGCAATCGGGCGCCAGCGCGTGGCGGTCGTTGGTGAGCCAGGCGCCGAGCTGGGACGAAAGATAGAGGCGCGGCAGGCCGAGCAGGCCGGGGATGCCCGGCAGGACGCCGGTCAGCGCCTGGCCGTGGCATTGCGCGCAGGCCGGGATGCCGCGCGTCGCGTCGCCCTGGTAGGCCAGCGCCAGCCCGCGCGCCAGCATCGCGGGGGTGGCGTCGGTCGCGGCCGGCGTCGGCGGGTAGGGCAGGTCGAGCCCGGCGAAGTAGGCCGCGAGCTCGCGCAGGTAGGCGTCCGACAGGTGCTGCACCATGTGCGTCATGTCGGTGTTGAAACGGCGGCCGTCCCGAAAGCTGCGCAGCTGGTTGAACAGGTAGACCTCGGGCTTGCCCGACAGGCGCGGGAAATAGCCGTCGGCGCTGGCGCCCTCGCGGCCGTGGCAGGCGATGCAGGCCGCGGCCCGCTGGGCGATGGTGTCGGGAACCTGCATCGGGGGCGTGGCGGCGGATGCCGCCAGGCTCCAGGCGGCAAGCAGCAGGCTTTGCAGGAGGCGGGGGATTTTCATGCGTGGCGCTTTGATTCTCAGCCCCCGACTGTCGGCGATCGGCGCCCAAAAGAACAGGCTCAGTGCGACGCCAATCGATCGGATCAGTTGAGCCGCTACAGTCGGTGCATGCAATGGCGATACCTTCAGATGCCAGGGTGGCTGCGGCTGCTGTGCGGCGCCGCGGTGGGCGTGGCGGTCGGCTTCGGGCTCGGCCTGCTGCCGAAGCCGATCGATGGCGTCGCGCGGGGGCTGCTGGGCTGGTGCGTCGGGGCCGCGGCCTACCTGCTGCCCGCCTGGTGGCTGGCCGAGACCTGCGACCCCGATCGCACCCGCGCGCGGGCCCAGGCGCAGGACCAGCCCAGCGCCCTGATCCTGGCCATCATGGTGAGCGTGATCGGCGTCAGCATGGTGGTGATCGCCATGCTGCTGCAGAGCGTGCCGCAGCTGAGCGGCGCCCAGCGCATCGGACATATCGCGCTCGGCCTGGTGGCGCTGACCGGCTCGTGGCTGATGATCCATACGATCTACGCCTTTCACTACGCGCACCGCTACTACCAGGCGGAACTCGCGCCGAAGCCGCAGGGGCCGGGCCTCAAGTTCCCGGGCAAGCTGCCCCCCGACTATTTCGACTTCCTCTATCACTCCTTCGTGGTCGGCATGACCTCGCAGGTGTCGGACGTGCAGGTGACCTCGCACGAGATGCGCCGCATCACGCTGGTGCACGGCGTGCTGTCGTTCGGCTTCAACATGCTGGTGCTGGCGCTGTCCATCAACGTCGTGGCCTCGTCGATGCAGGCCGGCGCGGGGTGACGCCGCGTCAACCGGCGGCCACGCGGCGACGGCCCAGCTTGACCAGTCCGGTCGATAGCGCGACGCCGCAGACGATCACCAGCGCGCAGACCAGCATCCACTGCGTGATCCGCTCGCCCAGGAACACCGCGCCGTAGAACAGCGCGAACACCGGCACCAGGAAGGTCACGGTCAGGGCGCGTGCCGGGCCGGCCCGCTCGATCAGGCGGAAGAACAGGACGTAGGCCAGGCCGGTGCAGGCGGTGCCGACCGCCACCAGCGCCAGCCAGGCCTTGAGGCTCGGCATCTGCGCCGGCCACAGCCAGACTGCGGGCAGCACCAGCGCCAGGGTGGCGCCGACTTGGCTGCCCGCAGCGGTCGCCATCACCGGCACGCCGGTCAGGTACTTGCGCGTCAGGCTGGCCGAGAAGGCATAGCAGATGCAGGCCGCGAGGCAGGCCGCGATGGCCCAGCGCGCGGCGCCCTCGTCGGCGCCGGAATGGAAGCCGGCGGTGCGGCCGGCCAGCATCGCCACCCCGGCGAAGCCGATCACCAGGCCGAGGATGCGCGAGCCGTCGGGCCGGTCCTTGAACCAGCCCCAGGCGACCAGCGCGCCGAACATCGGCACCGTGGCGTTGATGACCGCCGCCAGCCCGCTGTTGAGGGTCAGCAGCCCGAAGGCGAAGAAGGCGAAGGGCAGGCCGGAATTGAGGACGCCGATGCCGAGCGCGGGCTTCCAGTGCTGCTTGAAGGCCGGCCATTGGCCGCGCAGGAACATCAGCGGCAGCAGGCACAGCATCGCGATCCCGACCCGCACCGCGGCGGTCGGCAGGGCGCCGAACTCGGCCGCGCCGATGCGCATGAACAGGAACGATGCGCCCCACAGCGCGCCGAGCAGCAGCAGGTCGACCAGCCAGGCACGGCTCGCGGTCGGGGGGCTGGTGGTCTGGGTGATCGTGGGAGTCGCCGCGGTCGTTCCGCCTGCCGTGCATTCGCCTTCGCTCACAGAGCCCCTTCCAGTTCCAGCAGCGCGGTCTTGCGCTCGAGCCCGCCAGCATAGCCGGTGAGCGAACCGTCGGCGCCGAGCACCCGGTGACAGGGCACGATGACGCTGATCGGGTTGCGCCCGACCGCCGCGCCGACCGCGCGCACCGCGGCCGGCTTGCCGACGCCGGCGCTCAGCGCGCCATAGCTGGTGGTCTGGCCGGCCGGGATCGCGCGCAGCGCCTGCCATACCGACTGCTGGAAGGCGGTGCCGTGCGACAAGTCCAGCGGCAACTCGAAACTGTCGCGGCGGCCGGCGAAATAGTCGTCGAGCTGGGCCGCGGCCTGGCGCAGCACCGGGTGGGCATCGTCGGTCACCCAGCCGCGGGTGTCGGGCCAGTGGCGCTGGTGATCGAACCAGGCGCCGGCCAGGCCCTGGTCGGTGGCCGCCAGCGTGATGCCGCCGAGCGGGCTGTCGATGTGGGTAGTGAAGAGGGTCGAGGTCTTGAACTTCATGGCAGTCAGGCGATGGCGCCGGTGCGGGTTCGGGGTTCTTCGGCGGGCGCAGCGGCTTTCGGGGCGGACGTGGGGCGGTGCCAGGCGCGCAGCACGGCATAGCCGCGCCACGGCCGCCAGGCCTGCGAGGCGTCGGCCGCGGCGCGCGCCGAGCCGACGCCGAGGGCTTTCTGCAGCGCCACGTCGCCGGCCGGGAAGGCATCGGGCCAGCGCAGCGCCCGCATCGCGATGTATTGCGCGGTCCAGTCGCCGATGCCCGGCAGCGCCTGCAGCGCCGCCAGCGTGGTCGGCACGTCGGCACCGGCGTGGAGCGTGAGCCGGCCGGCGAGCATCTCTTGCGCCAGCGCGAGCAGCGCGGCCTGCCGCTGGCGCACGATGCCGAGCCGGCCGAGTGCGTCGCCGCTGGCGCCGGCGATGGCCGCCGCCGTGGGGAACAGGCGGTCGAGGCCGTCGATCGGCGTCGCGATCGGCTCGCCGAAGGCCTCGACCAGGCGCGAGCCCAGCGTGCGCGCGGCAGCCACGGTGATCTGCTGGCCCAGCACCGCGCGCACCGCGAGTTCGAAGCCATCGACCGTGCCGGGGACGCGCAGTCCGTCGCCGTCGGGAAAGCTGGCGTGCAGCACGCTGTTGATCACCATCGGCTCGGCATCGAGGTCGAACAGCGCTCGGACCCGGCTGATGACTGTCGGCAGCACCGCGGCGAGCGACTCGCCGACCTGCAGCAGGACCTGCTCGCGCGCGGGGTCGAAGCGCAGCTGAAGCCAGCCCGCGTGGCTGCGGCCGGCCTGGGCGACGCGCAGGGTCCGCGCGAACTGGGACTGGCCGGCGCGCTCGGTCATCTGCTCGACGCCGCGCAACGCCCGGCGGCCGAAAAAGCCGAGCATCGCCTCGCTGTCGCAGGGCGGCCGGTAGCCGAGCCGCACGCTGACCGAATCGCCTTCGCGCCCGGCGCTGGCGGCGCCGGCGCGGCGCAGGGCGCTCGGGTTCAGGCCATAGTGGGCGACGAAGGCGGCGTTGAAGCGGCGCACGCTGGCAAAGCCGCTGGACATCGCCACCTGCGTCATCGGCAGGCGGGTGTCGGCGATCAGCTGCTTGGCGGCCAGCAGGCGGCGGGTCTGCAGGTATTGCAGCGGCGAGACGCCGAACTGGGTCTCGAAGATGCGGCGCAGGTGGCGATCGCTGACGCCGAGCCGGGCCGCGATGCGCGCGGCGCCCGGTCCGTCGTCGCTCCAGGCGTCGGGCTCGTCGATCAGGCGCGCGGCCTGCAGCGCCAGGATGCGCGAGGCGTCCTCGGTCGACCAGCTCGCGGCCCGCGGCGCCAGCTCGGGACGGCAGCGCAGGCAGGGCCTGAAGCCGGCCGCCTCGGCCTGCGCGGCATGCCTGAAGAAACAGCAGTTCTCGCGCCGCGGCAGCTTGACCCGGCAGACCGGCCGGCAATAGATGCCGGTCGAGGTCACGCCGGTGAAGAAAGACCCGTCGAAGCGTGCATCGTGCGCCTTCATGGCCAGGTAGCAGGCATCGCTTTCGAGTCCGGCGGAAGGGGCGGGGGCGGCTGGCATGCGGAGATGATAGGGCTGCGCTTTGAGCAAGAGTAGCCGTTTCCGGACATCTGGCTCGCTGGGGCCATGCCTACAATGTTCGACGTTTTAGGAACTTTCAGGGGATATCCTTCATGCAGCTCAGTGCGTCGATCTTCAAGGCCTATGACATCCGCGGCGTCGTGCCCGCCACGCTCGACGCGGAAGTCGCCGAGGCCCTCGGCAGGGCCTTCGGCAGTGCGGCGCGCGCGGCCGGCGAGACGACGGTGGCGGTGGGCCGGGACGGACGCCTGTCGGGCCCGGCGCTGGCCCAGGCACTGATCCGCGGCCTGGTCGCCACGGGCATCGAAGTCATCGATGTCGGTGCGGTGACCACGCCGATGCTCTATTTCGCGGCCCATACGCTGTGCCGCAGCGGCATCCAGGTGACCGGCAGCCACAACCCGAAGGACTACAACGGCTTCAAGATGGTCCTGGCCGGCCGCGCCATCTACGGCGACGAGATCCAGGGCCTGCGCCAGGTCATGGAGGCGGGCAGCGCGGCATTGGCCGATGGCGGCAGGGTGCGCAAGGTCGACGTCACCGAGGCCTACACCCGGCGCATCGTGGGCGACATCAAGCTCGCGCGGCCGCTGAAGATCGTGGTCGATTCGGGCAACGGCATCGCCGGCGCGTCGGCACCGGCGATCCTGCGTGCCATCGGCTGCGAGGTCACCGAGCTGTTCAGCGAAGTCGACGGCAATTTCCCCAACCACCATCCCGACCCGAGCAAGCCCGAGAACCTCAGGGACCTGATCGCCGCGCTGAAGGCCGGTGACGCCGAACTCGGCCTGGCCTTCGACGGCGACGGCGACCGCCTGGGCATCGTCACCAAGGACGGCAGCAACATCTACCCCGACCGCCAGATGATGCTGTTCGCGCAGGACGTGCTGTCGCGGGTGCCGGGCGGCACCATCGTCTACGACGTCAAGTGCTCGCAGCGCCTGGGCCCGGCGATCGCCGCCGCGGGCGGCCAGCCGCTGATCTACAAGACCGGCCATTCGCTGATCAAGGCCAAGATGAAGGAGATCGATTCGCCGCTGGGCGGCGAGATGAGCGGCCACATCTTCTTCAAGGAGCGCTGGTTCGGCTTCGACGACGGCACCTATGCCGGCTGCCGGCTGCTCGAGATCCTGAGCAAGAGCCCGAACGCGAGCGACGTGCTCAACGCGCTGCCGACCAGCTTCTCGACGCCCGAGCTCAACGTTGCCTGCGCCGAGGGCGAGCCGCATGCGGTGGTCGCCAAGCTGGTCGAGAGCGCGAAGTTCGCGCCGCCGGCGCAGGTCTCGACCATCGACGGCGTGCGGGTCGACTGGCCCGACGGCTTCGGCCTGGTCCGGGCATCGAACACGACGCCGGTGCTGGTGCTGCGTTTCGAGGGCCAGACCGAGTCCGCGCTGCACCGCATCGAGGGCGAGATGCTGGCGCTGCTGCGCAGCGTCAAGCCCGACGCGAAGCTGGCCGAGGCCGCGCACTGAGGCCGGCCCGAGCGTGCGTTCGCTGCTGCTGCGCCTCTACGGCGCCTTCACCACCCTGGCCCAGCCGCTGGTGCGGCGCAAGCTGCGGCGCCGCGCCGCGGCCGAGCCCGGCTACGCGCACGCCGTCGAGGAGCGCTTCGGCCACTACGACGCCGAGGCCGTCGGCACCGGCTGGTGCTGGATCCATGCGGTGTCGCTGGGCGAGGCGCGGGCCGCCGGCATCCTGATCGAGGAACTGCGCCGGCAGTACCCGGGCATTCCGATCCTGCTCACCAACGGCACCGCCACCGGTCGCGAGGAGGGCGCCAAGCTGCTGCAGCCCGGCGACCTGCAGGTCTGGCAGCCCTGGGATTCGCCGGGCGCCGTGGCCCGCTTTCTCGATCGCTTCCGGCCGCGCATCGGCGTGCTGATGGAAACCGAGGTCTGGCCCGAGATGACCGCCGCCTGCACCGAACGCGGCATTCCGCTGGTGCTGGCCAATGCGCGGCTCAACGAGAAATCGCTGGCCGGGGCCGAGCGGCTCGCCTGGCTGGCGCGGCCCGCTTACTCGGCGCTGGCCGCCGTGTGGGCCCAGACCGAGGCCGATTCGCATCGGCTGGTGTCGCTGGGCGCCAAGGTCGCGGGCGTCTACGGCAACCTCAAGTTCGACGCCACGCCGGACATGCGGCAGCTCGCCGCAGCGGCCAAGCTTCGCGGGCAGCTGCCCAAACCGATCGTGGTCTTCGCAAGCTCGCGCGATGGCGAGGAGCGGCAGCTGCTCGAGGTGCTCAAGCGCTTCGGCGCGCTGGCGCCGGTGCCGCCCGAGCAGGAGGCCGTCCGTTCGATCGCCCGCCGCGTGCACGACGTGCAGTGGATGATCGTGCCGCGGCACCCGCAGCGCTTCGACGAGGTCGCGGCGCTGGTCGAGTCGCATGGCTTCGCGGTGGCGCGGCGCAGCGCCGCCGGCGCCCCGGCCGAGTCCGAGATCTGGCTCGGCGATTCGCTTGGCGAGATGGCGCTCTACTACGGCCTGGCCGATGTCGCGTTGCTTGGCGGCAGCTTCGAGGCGCTGGGCGGCCAGAACCTGATCGAGGCCGCGGCCTGCGGCTGCCCCGTGATCATGGGTCCGTCGACCTTCAACTTCGCGGAGGCGGCCGAGCTGTCGCTGGCGGCCGGTGCCTCGCAGCGGGTGCCGGACATGGAGCACGCCGTGACGGCGGCGCTCAAGCTGACCGAGAACCCCGAGCGCCGCGAGGCGATGTCGCAGGCCGCGCTGGCCTTCGCCAACGCCAACCGCGGGGCGGCCGAACGCACCGCCACGGCACTGCTGGCGATCGCGGAGGCGGCCTCGCCGGTGGGCGAGGAGCGGGCGGAGCCGCGGCTGGAGTAGGGACAGGCCGTTTGCGGCAAGGGCCTTGCCGCAAGCGGCCGGCCGCTTTCTTGAAAGGGTTGCCCGGTCGGCGCGCGCTGTGGTGACCGATCCCGGAATACGTGTCCCGCCGCCCCGCAGGACCCGGTGATGCGGCGCTCTCCTACGGGAACGCGATTTGACGGCGCCTAGGCTCGCGCTCTCATTGAACGAGACCGCCATGGCCAAAAAACTTCCCTCCCCCTCAGCCGAACTCGACGCCGCGCGCGCCGCGGCACGAAACACCGACAGCGGTCCTGCCACGCCCGCTCCGCCCGCTGCGGGCAAGGGCGATCCGCCAGCCCAGAGGGCGATCGACACCCAGGCTCTCGCCGACGGCATGCCGGCCAATCCGAACAAGTCCCTGGAATATGGTGAAGCAAACGCACCGACGCCGCCCGTCGGCGCCAGCGTGAGCCCACCTTCGAGATTGCCTACCGGCAGCACGTTGTCCGAACGGAACTTCTCCGGCAAGACCGGCACTGTCGCGTTGGAAGGCGTCAACGCCACGATCGACACCCTCGATCGCGTTCGCGTGGACGCCGGTGGACAGCAACTGACCACCAACCAGGGCGTTCCGATCGCCGACAACCAGAACTCGCTCAAGGCAGGCGCGCGCGGCCCGGCCTTGCTCGAGGACTTCATCCTGCGAGAGAAGATCACGCACTTCGACCACGAGCGAATTCCCGAGCGCATCGTTCATGCGCGAGGCTCCGGCGCACACGGCTTCTTCGAATGCTACGAGCCGCTCACGCGATACACCAAGGCTGCGCCCTTCAAGGAAGCGGGCAAGGTCACGCCGGTGTTCGTGCGGTTCTCCACCGTGGCGGGCGAAAGGGGCTCCAAGGACACGGCGCGCGATGTGCGCGGCTTCGCGGTCAAGTTCTACACCGACGAAGGCAACTGGGACCTGGTCGGCAACAACATGCCGGTCTTCTTCATCCAGGACGCGATCAAGTTTCCCGACCTGGTGCATGCGGTCAAGCCCGAGCCGCATCACCAGATGCCGCAGGCGGCCAGCGCCCACGACACGTTCTGGGATTTCGTCTCGCTGATGCCGGAGTCAACGCACATGCTGATGTGGCTGATGTCGGACCGCGCGATTCCGCGCAGCTACCGGATGATGCAAGGCTTCGGCGTCCACACCTTCAGGATGGTCAACGAGGCGGGGGAGTCCGTCTTCGTCAAGTTCCATTGGCAGCCCAAGCTCGGCACCCATTCCCAGGTCTGGGAAGAGGCGGTGAAGATCTCGGGCGCTGATCCGGACTTCCATCGGCGCGACCTGTGGGAGGCGATCGAGGCCGGCGAGTACCCGGAATGGGATCTCGGCCTGCAGATCTTCACCGAGGAGCAGGCCGAACAGTTCAGCTTCGACATCCTCGACGCGACCAAGCTCGTTCCGGAAGAGCTGGTGCCGGTGCAGGTGGTCGGACGCATGGTGCTGAACCGCAATCCGGACAACTTCTTTGCCGAGACCGAGCAGGTGGCGTTCTGCACGGCCCACATCGTGCCGGGACTCGATTTCACGAATGATCCTCTGCTCGCAGGACGCATCCACTCCTACGCCGACACGCAGATCAGCCGGCTCGGCGGTCCCAACTTCCACGAGTTGCCGATCAACGCGCCGGTTGCCCAGGTCCACAACAACCAACGCGACGGCATGCACCGGCAGGCGATCCATCGCGGCCGGGTCGCCTACGAGCCGAATTCGCTCGCCGGCGGCTGCCCCTTCCAGGCCGGTGCCGCCCAGGGCTTTACCAGCGTCGCTCGGCGCCTGGACGCCAAGGAGAGTGCCGACAAGGTCCGCATCAAGCCGGAGAAGTTCGCCGACCACTACACCCAGGCCCGCCTCTTCTTCGAAAGCCAGTCCGACGTCGAGAAGGCACACATCGGCAATGCCTTCCGCTTCGAGTTGTCGAAGGTCACCGTGCCCGCGATTCGCGAGCGCGTGGTGGCCAGCCTGCTCAACGCGGCGCCCGACCTGGCGGCGCGGCTGGCGCAGGACCTCGGCATGGACCTGCCCGCCCCGATGCCGAAGGCGCTGGAGAATCCGGCGTCCCCCGAAGTCGAAAGCTCGCCGGCGTTGTCGCTCCTGGCCAGGCCCGGCGACGGTGGCATCCGGACGCGCAAGATCGCGGTGCTGGTTGCCAACGGCGTCGAAGGCGCATCGCTGGGCAAGCTGGTGACAGCGCTGGTGGCGGCGGGCGCCGTGCCCCGGTTGGTGGCAGCCCGTCTCGGCACCTGTGTGGGGATGGGCGGCGAGAAATTCGCGGCCGACGCGACCCTGGAGAACTCGCCTGGCTTCCTGTTCGACGCCTTGGTGCTGCCGGACGGTGCAGATGCGGTCGCCGCGCTCGATGCGGACGCCCACACGCTCGAGTTCGTGCGCGCGCAATACTGGCACTGCAAGACCATCCTGGCTTTCGGCGCCTCGCAAGCACTGCTCGCCGAAGCGCAGATACCGATGACGATGCCGGATGGCTCTGCCGACCCGGGCCTGATCCTGGCCGACGCGACCGCCGCCGATGAAGCGATCGCAGATTTCATCGGTGCCATGGGCAAGCCTCGGCATTTCGGCCGCGAGAACGATCCGCCATTGGCTTGACGCCCGGAGTCCGCCATGGGGCGCCGATGCAAAATGAGGCCGATCTCAATCGGAGCGACCCATGCGCATCGAACACATCGCCCTCTGGACCCGGGACCTGGAGCGCTTCAAGCGCTTCTATGTCGACTACTTCGGTGCCGCGGCGGGCAGCGGCTACGTCAATCCCGCAAAGGGCTTTGCGTCCTGCTTCCTGAGTTTCGGCGACGGTGCGCGGATCGAGGCGATGACGACCAGCATGCTGGATCCGGTCGCCGTCGAGCCCGGCGCCCAGCGCATGGGCCTGACGCATTTCGCGGTGTCGCTGGGTTCCGAGGAAGCGGTCGACGAATTGACGCAGCGCCTGAAGGCCGACGGCTATCCGGTGCTCGACGGGCCGCGGCGGACGGGCGACGGCTACTACGAGAGCGTGGTGCTCGATCCGGATGGCAACCGGGTGGAGATCACGGCATGAGGCATGACGGGATCGTTGACATGCCCAAATTGGGCATATTAATGCCCAATATGGGTACAAAACTCCCCCAAGCGCTGCCGCGCGCCAGTTTGGCGGACGCGCTTTTTTCCAGCACAAGGCAGGGGTGTTGGGGCTTCTGTTCGGTCAGCCGGCGCGCAGCTTTTACGCGAACGAGATCATCGGTCTTGTCGGGAGCGGATCCGGTGCCGTGCAGCGTGAATTGGCGAGCCTGACACACAGCGGGCTCGTCACCGTGAAGGCGGTCGGCAACCAGAAGCACTACCAAGCCAATGCCGACTCGCCCATCTTCGAAGAGTTGCGCGGCATCGCGCAAAAGACGATCGGGTTGGCCGATCCCTTGCGCGAAGCGCTTGCGCCTTTGGCCGATCAGATTCGCGCCGCCTTCGTCTACGGCTCGGTCGCGAAGAAGACCGACACAGCGAGCAGCGACATCGACCTGATGCTGCTCAGCGACACGCTGAGCTATGGGGACGTTTTCCTTGCCTTGGAAGCGGCGAGTGGCATGCTTGGCCGGACCGTGAACCCAACGATCTTGGCGAGCAAGGAATTCGACGCCCGCCTCGCGGCGCAAGATTGGTTCTTGAGCCGGGTGCTCGAGCAACCCAAGATCTGGATCATCGGAGGCGAGGGTGAGTTCGCCGTTTGACAATCTCAGTGGGCCGGGCAAGCCATTGAAGGCAGAGCCTCCGGATGCGAAGGAGTTCGCCGGGCTGAAGCGCTCGGGGCATGCCTGCGCACGGGTCGCTGCCAAGGTAGATGCCATGGGACCCGAAGTCTGAAGACTTTTCGGCCAACCTTTCAGGCGCTCACACCGACCGTTTCACCAGTGACGGCAGCAAATAACCGTCGCGGTACACGCCCTGGATCAGTCCGCTGACCCGGTCGTTCGAGCGGGCCGTGACGAACTCCCGCTCCGAGGTCTGGTAGACCACGATCGTGCAGGGGATGCGCTTGCTGAGCGTGCGGGCGACACCGGTCGCCTGGCTGGAGGTGGGATAGGTGTTCATGAGAAACCTTATCGGCAGCGCGCCTTGAATGTGAAGGGCTGCCCCGCCGCATCGGCCTCAAGCGCCGCCGCCATTGAAGAACGCGTTCAACTCGTTTCCTGAAGCAGCCTCCGCGAAGCCGTCGAAGCGCCCCTCGTCGGCGAGGCCGCGTGCGGCCCGGATGAACCCGCCCCACGCCGCGCGCGCGAGCGCGCCGCCGACGCTGACCCGCCGCACGCCCAGCGCCTCGATGTCCTTCATCGTCAGTTCGCTGGTCGAACCGACCAGCAGGTTGACCGGCTTCGGCGCCACCGCGGCGACCACGGCCGCGATCTGCTCGCGCGTGCGGATGCCCGGCGCATAGAGGCAGTCGGCGCCGGCCTCCGAATAGGCCTTCAGGCGTGCGATGGCGTCGTCCAGGTCGGGCCGGCCGGCGAAGAAGTTCTCGGCCCGCCCGACCAGCAGCACGTCGCCGCCGGCTTCGTCGATGGCGGCGCGGGCGGCGCGCAGGCGCGCCACCGCAACATCGATGTCAAACAACGGATGCGCGGGATCGCCGGTCGAATCCTCGATCGACAGACCGGCCACGCCGGTGTCGATCGCCAGCCGGACGCTCTGCGCAACGCCTGTGGGATCGGAGGCGAAGCCGCTCTCGAAGTCGGCATTCACGGGCAGGTCGGTGGCCGCCACGATGGCGCGCAAGTGGGCCAGCACGGTCTCGCGCGACAGCGCGCCGTCAGGCCGCCCGAGCGACCAGGCGCAGCCCGAGCTGGTGGTGGCCAGGGCCTTGAAGCCGAGGCCTTCGAGGTAGCGCGCGCTGCCGATGTCCCAGGGATTCGGGAGCACGAAGGAGCCCGCGGCGTGGAGCGCGCGGAAGTCGGCGCATTTCTGGGCAACGGTGCGTGTCATGGGGGACCTCCAGGAGCCGCATTCTGCACCCTACCGCCCGGTAGGAGCGCGAGTCTCCAAGGCGACGCCGCCTCCGGACAAACCTTAGTCGGCGCCGCCGCGCCTGCTTCCACAATGGCTCGGCGCGTTCGATGCAGCCGCGGCTGCATCGCCTGGGTCACACCGAGGAATCATGTGGAAATGTTCTTTCAGCAACTCCTGAACGGCCTGACCGTCGGGGGTGTCTACAGCCTGGTGGCGCTGGGCCTGACACTGGTCTACGGCATCCTGCACGTGCCGAACTTCGCCCATGGCGCGTTCTACATGGCGGGTGCCTTTGCGGGCTACTACCTGATGGCCAAGATGGGCCTCAACTACTGGCTCGCGATGGCCGGCGCCGCCGCGATCGTGGCGGCGATCTCGATGCTGACGCAGCGGCTGGTGTTCCACCCGCTGCGCAACGCGCCCGAGCTGCACGACATGATCGCCGCCATCGGCGTGCTGCTGTTTCTCGAGGCCGGCGCCCAGGCGCTGTTCGGCGCCGATTTCCATCGCATGCCGACGCCTTACGGCCAGGTGGTCGAGGTCTTCGGGCTGACGGCGCCGCTGCAGCGGCTCCTGATCATCGCCGGCGCCTTCGGCCTGATGGTGCTGCTGCACCTGTTCCTGAACCACACGGTGATCGGCTCGACCATCATCGCGATGGCCCAGAACCGCGACGGCGCCGCCCTGGCGGGCATCGACGCCACCCGCGTGACCCTGCTGGTGTTCGCGATCTCCGGCGCGCTGGCGGCGGTCGCGGCGGTGCTCTACGCGCCCATCAACCTGGTGTACCCGGCGATGGGCAACCTGGTCATCACCAAGGCCTTCGTGATCATCATCCTGGGCGGCATGGGCAGTTTCCCGGGGGCGATCGTGGGCGGGCTGATCATCGGCATGGCCGAGAGCTTCGGTGGCTTCTACTTCTCGACCGACTACAAGGACATCATCGCCTTCGTGCTGCTGGTGGTGATCCTGTCGTTCCGCCCGCAGGGCCTGTTCACCGCCAAGGGAGCGCGCTGATGAACTGGCTGCAAGGCAAGACCGGCTGGGCGCTGCTGGCCGCGGCGGCGCTCGTGTTCCCGCTGTTCGCCCAGAACAACTACCTGATCTCGGTGGCGACACAGGCCTTCATCATGGCCATCGCCGCGCTCGGCATGAACCTGATCACCGGCTACACCGGGCAGTTCAACCTCGCGCACGGCGCCTTCATGGCGGTGGGGGCCTATACGGTCGGCATCCTCACGGTCGACCACCAAGTGCCGTTCTGGATCGCCTTCCTGGCGGCCGGCGTGGTGACCGCGGTGCTGGGCTACTTCATCGGCCTGCTGTCGCTGCGCCTGCGCGGCCACTACTTCTCGATCTTCACGCTGTGCGTGAGCTACATCATGTTCCTGCTGATCGAGAAGTGGGAAAGCCTGACCCACGGACCGGTCGGCATCATGGGCATCCCGGCGCCGACCGGCATCGGTCCGCTGCAGTTCGGCACGCCGCTGTCGCAGTACTACCTGGTGCTGGCCTTCCTGGTGCTCGGCCTGTGGATCATGGCGCGCATCGTGCGTTCGCTGCTGGGCCGCAGCTTCATGGCGGTGCGCAACAGCGACGACCTGGCCGAGGCGCTCGGCATCGACCTGATGCGCACCAAGACGCTGTCCTTCGTGCTGTCGGTGGTGTACGCCGGCTTCGCGGGCGCGCTCTATGCGGGACAGGTGCGCTTTCTCGGCCCCGACCTGGCGAGCGAGGCCGTGACCTTCGACCTCGTGATGTTCGTGCTGGTCGGCGGCATCGGCACCTTGCTGGGCCCGCTGCTCGGCACCTTCATCGTGACCTGGCTGACGCAGAGCCTGCAGTTCCTGCAGGACTATCGCATGGTGGTGTTCGGCCCGGTCCTGATCGCATTGATCATCTTCCTGCCGGACGGCATCGTCGGCACCTGGCTCAAGCGACGGGCCCAGCGCGCGGATGCGGCGCAGGCCGCGAAGGCGGCCACCCCGGGCGCCGCGGCGCAGGAGGCGCAAAACAATGCTTGAAATCGAATCGCTGACCAAGCAGTTCTTCGGCCTCACCGCGGTCGACGACATCTCGACCCGCTTCGAGCGCGGGCAGGTGAGCGCGATCATCGGGCCCAACGGCGCCGGCAAGACCACCTTCTTCAACCTCGTGGCCGGCACGCACAAGCCGAGTTCGGGGCGCATCCGCTTCAACGGGCAGGATGTCACCGGCCTCAGGCCCGACCACGTGGCCAAGCTCGGCATCGCGCGCACCTTCCAGACCACGCACCTGTTCGACAACGCCACCGTGCTCGACAACCTGATCGTCGGCCACCGCCTGCGCACCAGGTCGGGCCTGTGGGACGTGCTCGCCAACACCCGCCGGCTGCAGGAAGAAGAGCGGCTGTGCCGCGAGAAGGCGCGCGAGGCGCTCGACTTCGTCGGCCTGTCGCATGTGGCCCACCGCATTGCCGCCGACATCACGCAGGAGGAGCGCAAGCGCGTCGCCTTCGCGCTGGCGCTGGCGACCGACCCCGAGCTGCTGCTGCTCGACGAGCCGGCCGGCGGCGTGAACCCCGAAGAGACCGTGGGCCTCGCGGCCCTGATCCGCAAGCTGGTGGACCATGGCAAGACCGTCTGCCTGATCGAGCACAAGATGGACATGATCATGCGACTGGCCGACAAGATCGTCGTCCTGAACAACGGCGCCAAGATCGCCGAGGGCACGCCGGAGCAGATCCGCCGCGACCCGCAGGTGATCGAAGCCTACCTGGGAGCCGACCATGTTGCGGTTTGACGGCGTCGACCTGCACTACGGCAGCTTTCGCGCGCTCTCGGGCGTGACGCTGCATGCGGCGGCGGGCGAACTGGTGGTGCTGCTCGGCGCCAACGGCGCCGGCAAGACATCGATCTTCATGGCCGCCAGCGGCATCCACAAGCCGAGCGCCGGCAGCATCCGCTTCGGCGAGCGCGAACTGGTGGGCCAGCGGCCGGCCCAGATCGTCGCGTCGGGCCTGGTGCACTGCCCCGAGGGACGCAAGCTGTTTCCGATGATGTCGGTCAAGAAGAACCTCACGCTGGGCGCCTACGTGCACCGGCGCGATGCGGCCGGCATCCAGCGCTCGCTCGACGAGGTGTTCGCGCTGTTTCCAGTGCTGGCGCAGAAACAGGACCATCCGGCGGGTTCGCTGTCGGGCGGCCAGCAGCAGATGGTGGCGATCGGCCGCGCCTTGCTCGGCCGGCCCAGGCTGCTGCTGCTCGACGAGCCCTCGCTCGGCCTCGCGCCGCTGATCGTCAAGCAGGTGTTCGAGGTCATCCAGCGCATCAACCAAGCCGGCACCACGGTGCTGCTGGCCGAGCAGAACGCCTATTCGGCCCTGGCGATCGCCGACCGCGCGTACGTGATCGAGCGCGGCCGCATCGCGCTCGAGGGCGATCGCGATTCGCTGCTGCACAACGAGGCGGTGCGCGCCGCCTACATCGGAGCTTGAGACTTTGCGGGACAGACCAAGAAACTGCGCAGCAGTTTTTGCTCTGTCCTCAACCGATTAGAGAAACGTTCAACCACCTGGAGACACCCCCATGAGCATCAGAACAAAAGCCTTGCCTCTCGTCGCTGCCCTCGCCGCGGCCTTCGGCGCCGGCGCCGCCTTCGCGCAGGAAACGGTCAAGATCGGCTTCACCGGCCCCTTGAGCGGCGGTGCCGCGCTCTACGGCAAGAACGTGGTCAACGGCATGGAGATGGCCATCAAGGAGATCAATGCCGCGGGCCTCGAGGTCGCCGGCAAGAAGGTCAAGCTCGAACTGGTGGCGCTCGACGACAAGTACGCGCCGGCCGAGGCGGCGATCAATGCGCGCCGCCTGGTGCAGCAGTACCAGAGCCCGGCGGTGTTCGTGCCGCACTCGGGCGGTATCTACGCGATGCAGGCCTTCAACGAGCAGGAGAAGTTCATCGTGATGGCGTACTCGAGCACGCCCAAGATCACCGAGACCGGCAACAAGCTCACCATCCGCGTTCCGCCGACCTTCAACTCCTACATCGAGCCCTTCACCAGCTACGAGATGAAGAAGTTCGGCAAGAAGGTCGGCATGCTGCCGGGCGACCACGAGTACGCGAAGAACTGGACCCAGCTCTTCGGCCCGGCCTGGGAGAAGGCGGGCGGCACGATCGCCTCGAACAATCCGATGTCCTACAACCGCTCGGCCGACTTCTACAGCGGCGTGAGCCGGGTGCTGGCCGAGAAGCCCGATGTGCTGTTCGTCGGCGGCCCGTCGGAGCCGACCGCGCTGGTGGTCAAGCAGGCACGTGAACTGGGCTTCAAGGGCGGCTTCCTGATCATGGACCAGGCCAAGCTGGACGAGATGGCCAAGGTCACAGGCGGCCTGGCACCACTCGAAGGATCGATCGGCGTGCTGCCGGTGTCGTACGACGAAAGAGTCGGGCCCAAGACCTTCGCCGCCGCCTACCGCAAGGCCTACGGCGCCGACAAGGACCCGACCACCGAGTCTTCCTACAACTACACGCTGACGCATGCACTGGCCGGCGCGATGAAGCTCGCCGGCACCACCACCGACGCGGCCGCGATCCGGGCCAAGATCGGCGAGGCGCTGACCAAGCTGCCGAAGGAGACCAACGCCGGCGAATTCAAGGGCGTCGACGCGGTCGGCGGCACCATCGTCGATCCGCTGGTCGCCACGGTCGAAGGCGGCAAGATCAAGCCGGTCAACCTGAGCGAACTCAAGTAGGCCGGCGCCGGACCCTCAGCGGGTCGGCAGCTGCTCGATCACCGGCGGCGGGGGCGGCACCGGCATCGCCGGCGGCTGCGGATTGAAGGGCGGCGTGATCACCGGCGGCACCACCGGGACGGCCGAGGTGCCCGGGCGCGGCAGCGAGGCCGGCGGCACCGGCACCGGGCTTTGGGTGGCGGCCGAGGGCTGGGTCGGCGAGGCTTCGCTCTGGACGCTCGCGCGGCCGCCGATCGCCAGCGTGTCGTTGATGGGCTGCAGGTCGTCGGCGCTCAGCGTGCCGTTGGCCTGGCGCAGCTTCAGGTTGCCCACCAGCACGTTGTAGCGCGCCACCGCGAGGTCGCGCTTGGTCTGGAACAGCTGCGCCTGCGAGTTCAGCACGTCGATGTTGATGCGCACACCCACCTGGTAGCCGAGGCGGTTGGCGTCCAGGGCGCTCTGGCTGGAGGCTTCGGCCGCTTCGAGCGCCTTCACCTGGCCGGCGCCCGAGATCAGTCCGAGGTAGGCCGAGCGCGTGGCCTGCGAAACGTTGCGGCGGGTCGCCTCCAGCGTCTGGCGCGAGTTCTCCTCGAGCGCCAGCGTCTCCTTGACCCGGTTCTCGGTCGCGAAGCCCGCGAACAGCGGCATGTTGAAGACCAGCGCGATGCTCGCGGCATTGACGCGCACCTTGCCGGTGGTGGTGCTGGTGGTGCTGCCGTTGGGGTTGTTCGTGACGTTGTAGCCCAGCTGCGCGTCGAGCGTGGGCTTGTGGCCGGCCTGGGCCTTTTCGACCTCGAGCTTCGCGACTTCCAGGCCCAGCCGCGCCTGGTCGATCGCGGGATGGATGTCGTCGGCCTGCGTGACCCAGGCGTTGATGTCGGCTGGCTGGACCGCCGGCAGCGCCACCGGCGCGGCCAGCGGGATCGGCTGGGTGCCGGTGCGGCCGACCAGCTGGTCGAGCACGATCTTCTTCACCTGCAGGTCGTTCTCGGCCGCGATTTCCTGCGCTAGCACCAGGTCGTAGCGGGCCTGCGCCTCGCGCGTGTCGGTGATGGTCGAGGTGCCGACCTCGAAATTGCGCTTGGCCGAGGCCAGCTGCTCGGCCACGCCGATCTTCTGCGCCCGCACCAGCGCCAGGCTGTCCTGGCTGGAGAGCACGTCGAAATACGCCTGGCTCACGCGCACCACGAGATCCTGTTCGGCGATCTTGAGGGTGTCCTCGGCGATGCCGAGCTGCCGCTTGCTCTGCTCCCAGACCGCCCAGTTGGCGGGCCGGTAGAGGGGCTGCGTGGCGTTGATGCCGGCGGCCTGCGTCGGGATGCCGCGGGTCAGCGACGCGTTGTCGGTCGAGAGCTCCTGGTGGGTGGAGGTGGCGTTGCCCGACAGCCCGACCGCCGGCAAGATTCCGGCCTTGGCCTGCGCGGCCCGCGCCAGATTGGCGTCGTACTGCGCCCGTGCACCCTGGTAGGTGGCGTCGAAGCCGCGCGCGGCTTCGTAGAGTTCGATCAGGCTCTGGCCATGGGCCGGCAGCGCGATCGCCGCTGCGAACACGGTCGCGAGCGCTGCCGAAAGAGGAAGAGGCCTGGGCACGGGCATGAAGCGTCCTTGGGGATACGAAAATCGGGGCGGGGCGGCGGCGCGGGCCGCTCAGTAGCGCGGCACGGAAGGGTCGTGCTGGGCCGACCAGGCATCGATGCCGCCGGCGATGTTCGCCACCTCGTCGAAGCCGTTCTGGGCCAGGAAGGCGGCCACCCGCTGGCTGCGTGCGCCGTGGTGGCAGAGGCAGGCGATGCGCTGGCCCGGATCGAGTTCGCTGACGCGGGCCGGGATCTCGTTCATCGGGATCGTCGCCAGCGTGAAGCCCATCGGCGCCACGCTCGCGGTCTGCAGCTCCCAGGGTTCGCGCACGTCGAGCACCACCGGCCTCGCGTTCGGGTTCCTGGCGAACCAGTCGGCAAGCTCGGTCGGGCGGATTTGATCGATCATGAAAGGGCGGGGATCAGAAGTTGAAGCGCGAGGGCGCGGGGAAGTTCAGGAGCCGCGGCGCCACGGTGTCCCAGGGCTGCAGCACGTCCCACTTGCCTTCGCCGGTGCGGGTCACGAAATGGGCGCGCATCATCGGCTCGTCGCCGACCACGGCCGCCAGCCGGCCGCCGATGTTCAGTGAGCCCAGCAGGCCCTGCGGGATGCGCGCCACCGAGCCGCTCAGCACGATGACGTCGAAGGTCGGGCCGCTGGCCAGCGGCGTGGCGCCATCGGCATGGCGCACCTCGACGTTCATGACGCCGTTGCGGCGCAGGTTGGCGGCGGCGAAGGCGGCCAGGCCGGGGTCGATCTCCAGGCTCAGCACCTGGGCCGCGCGATGGGCCAGCAGGGCGGCCATGAAGCCGGAGCCGGCGCCGATCTCGAGCACGGTCTCGTGCTTCTGGACGTGAAGGTCCTGCAGCATGCGGGCCTCGACCTTGGGCGAGAGCATGCACTGGCCGGGTTCCTTGGCGGTGCTGGCGTCCTCGAGCGGGATCTCCATGTCGAAGAAGGCCAGCGCGCGGTGCGCCTCGGGCACGTAGTCCTCGCGCCGGATCTGGGCCAGCAGGTCGAGGATGTCGAGATCGAGCACGTCCCAGGGACGGATCTGCTGTTCGATCATGTTGAAGCGCAGGCGCTCGAGCGTGGGGGTGGGGTTCATGGGGTTTCTCCTCGCGGACTCAGGACAAACTTTCGATTTTAGGCGCCGCCACGGGCGTGGCTTCGGCGGCCGGCTTCGGCTGGCCGGTCCAGCGGCGGCGGGCCCAGTTGGCCAGGTCGTCCATGTAGCAATAGACCACCGGCACCACCACCAGCGTCAGCAGCGACGAGGTGATGACCCCGCCGATCACGGCCTGGCCCATCGGCGCGCGCTGCTCCGAGCCTTCGCTGATCGCGAAGGCCAGCGGCACCATGCCGAAGATCATCGCCAGCGTGGTCATCAGGATCGGGCGCAGCCGCACGCGGGCCGCCAGCAGCAGGGCCTCGGCGCGCGGCAGGCCCGGTACCGGCGTGCCGTCCTCGGCGACGCCAGGCTCGCGCGAGCGGATCGCGAAGTCGACCAGCAGGATCGCGTTCTTGGTCACCAGGCCCATCAGCATGACCACGCCGATGATCGAGAACATCGACAGCGTCGAGCGGAAGATCAGCAGCGCCAGCACGACGCCGATCAGGGTCAGCGGCAGCGCCGTCATCAGCGCCAGCGGCTGCAGGAAGCTCTTGAACTGGCTGGCCAGGATCATGTAGATGAAGATCACCGCCAGCGCCAGCGCCGAGACCGCGTAGCCGAAGGACTCCTGCATGTTCTTGGTCGAGCCGCTGAACTGCCAGCCGTAGCCCGGCGGGAAGGCGATGCCGGCCAGGGCCGCGCGGACGTCGGCCGAGACCTCGCCGGCGGAGCGGCCGTCGACGTTGGCGTTGATGCTCACCTCGCGTGCCAGGGCCCGGCGGTTGATCTGGTTCGGTCCGGTCGATTCGCGCACCTCGGCCACTTGCGCCAGCCGCACGATGCGGCTCGAGCCGTCGGCATTGGCGCCGACCGCGGTGCTCAGGAAGGGCAGGCGGGCCAGGTCGGCCGGCGAGTTGCGCACCTCGGGCGCCAGGCGCACATTGACGTCGTAGGTCTGGTCGTCGGGCGCGCGCCAGTTGCCCACCGTGGTGCCGGCCACCAGCGTGCGCAGCGCGGCCGCGATCGGTGCCACGCCGAGGCCGAGGTCGGAGGCGGCGTCGCGCCGGATCACCACGCTGACTGTCGGCTTGTCGGGCTTCAGGCTGGAGTCGAGATCGACCAGGCCGGGGATCGGGCGGATCTTGTCCATCACGCGAACGGTCAGTCGCTCGAGCTCCTTCAGGTCGGGCCCTTGCAGCGAGAACTCGATCGGCTTGTTGCCGCCGACCGAATCGCGCAGGCCGACGTGCGTGACCGTGATGCCCGGAATGGCGCGCAGCCGCTCGCGCAGCACGGTCGACATCTGGTCGACGCTGCGGCTGCGCGCGCGCCGGTCGACCAGCCGCACGTAGATGCTCGCGTAGATCTTGCCCTGGGCGTCGCCGCTGTTGATGGTGCTGAGCGTGTAGCGCACCTCGGGCATCTCGCGCAGCACCGCCTCGACCTGCCGCGCCTTGGCCTCGGTCACTTCGAGCGAAGAGCCCACCGGGGTGTAGAAGCTGATCGAGGTCTCGGAGAAGTCGGCCTTGGGCACGAACTCGGTGCCCAGCAGCGGCACCATGAAGATGCTGCCGACGAAGATGCCGATGGCCGCGAACACGGTGGCGAGCTTGTGCACCAGCGCCCAGCGCAGAATGCCCTGGTAGCCCTCGGCCAGCCGCTCGGTGGCGCGGTCGAACCAGCCGGTGACGCGGCCGATGGTCTTGTCGTAGAAGGTGACGGGGGCTTCGTTCTTGCCGTGCTGGTCGATCGCCGGGTCGTGCCAGATGCTCGACAGCATCGGGTCGAGCGTGAAGCTCACGAACATCGAGATCATCACGGCCGCCACGATCGTGATGCCGAACTCGTGGAAGAACTTGCCGATGATGCCTTCCATGAAGCCGATCGGCAGGAACACCGCGACGATCGACAGCGTGGTCGCCAGCACCGCCAGGCCGATCTCCTGGGTGCCGTCGAGCGAGGCCTGGTAGGGCTTCTTGCCCATCTGCACATGGCGCACGATGTTCTCGCGCACCACAATCGCGTCGTCGATCAAGAGGCCCACGCACAGCGACAGCGCCATCAGCGTGATCATGTTGATGGTGAAGCCGAACATCGCCATGAACCAGAAGGTGCCGATCAGCGCGATCGGCAGGGTCAGGCCGGTGATCACGGTCGAGCGCCAGGAGTTCAGGAACAGGAAGACGATGAGCACCGTGAGCAGGGCGCCCTCGATCAGCGTCTGGCGCACGTTGTCGACCGCCACCCGGATCGGTCGCGAGGCATCCGCGATCGGCTCCAGCCGCACGCCCGGCGGCAGCTGCGGCTTGATCTCGGCGATCGCCTTGACCAGCCCGTCGACCACCTGGATGGTGTTCTCGTCCTGTGCCTTCTGCACCGACAGCAACAAGGTGCGCTGGCCGTTGTAGAGCGCCAGGCTGTCGATCTCCTGGGCGCCGTCGCGCACCGTCGCGACCTGGTCGACCCGGATCGGCGCGCCGCCCTTGCGGGCCACGATGATGCGGCCGAAATCCTCGGGCCGCTCCATGCGGGCGTCGATCTGGACCACGCGGTCTTGTTCGAGTGAGCGCACCGAGCCGACCGGCAGCGCCTGGTTCTCGCTGCGCACCGCATCGACCACCTGGCTGGCGCTGACGCCGAAGCCTTCCATCGCCTGCGGATTGAGGTAGATGTTGATCTCGCGCTTGGTGCCGCCGACCAGCGTCACGGAGCCGACGCCGCGCACGTTCTCCAGCCGTTTCTTGAGAACCTGGTCGGCCCAGTTGGTCAATTCGACTGCGCTGGGCTGCTTGTCCTTGTCGCCCTCGGGCAGCACCGCCACCGACCAGACCGCGCGCGAGGCCGGGTCGAAGCGCAGCACGCGCGGGTCCTTCACTTCGTCGCGGAACAGGGGCCGCACGCCGGCCACCTTCTCGCGCACGTCGTCGGCGGCCTTGCGGCCATCGACATAGAGCTGGAACTCGATGATGACGACCGACTGGCCCTCATAGCTGCGCGAGGTCAGGGCGTTGATGCCGGCGATCGAGTTGACGCCTTCCTCGATCTTCTTGGTGACTTCGCTCTCGACGATCTCGGGCGAGGCGCCCGGGTACTCGGTGATCACCACCACCACCGGGAAGTCGATGTTCGGGAACTGGTCGACCTGCAGGCGCTGGTAGGAGAAGGCGCCCAGCACCACCAGGGCGAGCATGAGCATGGTCGCGAAGACCGGATTCTTGAGACTGACGCGGGTGAACCACATGCCGTGCCCGCCTCAGGGTGCGCTGCGTGCCGAAGCGGCGGGGGCCGGCGCGGCACTGGCCGACACCGGCGACAGGCGCACGGCCGTGCCCTGGCGCAGCGGGCCGAGGCTGCCGGCCACCACCACCGCGCCTTCTTCGATGCCGCGCACCGCGACCATCGTCTGGCCGTCGAGCTGGCCGCGCAGGCCGGTCTCGACCGGCCGATGCGCGATGCGCCCGTCGATCACCACCTGCACGTAGGGCGCCGGCTTGTCGGTGCGCACCGCGGTCAGCGGCAGGGCTAGCGTCTCGGTGCGGCCGACGTCGATCGTGCCCTGTGCGAACAGGCCCTGGCGGAAGCCGGTGCTGCGGTCGAGCCGCAGGTAGACCAGCACGCTGCGGCTGCCGGCCTGGGCGCTCGGATTGACGCGCACTACGCTGGCGCCGACCGTGCGCTCGCCGCTCTTCGGGTCGGCGACGCCGCCGCCCTCGATCTGCAGGGTGGCACGCTGGCCCACGCGGACCGCCACCGAATCGGCCGCGGCCAGCGTGGCCTCGACTTCGATGCGGCTCAGGTCGACCACTTCGATGATCTTCGCGTCGATGGCGACGCGCTCGCCGGACTGGGCGAGGCGCTGCGCCACCTGGCCGGCGATCGGGCTCTTGAGCACGGTGTCGTCGAGCGACTTGCGGGTCATCTCGACCGCCGCCAGCGCCGCGCGGTGCGTCGACAGCGCCGAATTCAGATTCGATTGCGAGGTCTCGAGCGCGGTGCGCGAGATGAAACCCTGGTCGACCAGGGCCTTGTTGTTGTCGAAGGTGCGCTGCGCCACCTCGGCCTGGGCCCGGGCCGAGTCGGCCTGCTCTTGCGCCTGCCGCAGGCGCGACTGGTATTCGATCGGATCGATGCGCGCGATGACCTGACCGGCCGCGACCGTGTCGCCTTCGCGCACCGTGAGGCCGATCAGCTCACCGGCCACGCGGGCCTTGACCTGCGCCGAATCGACCGCCCGCAAGGTGCCCGAGACCGGCAGCGTCTCGGCCAGCTCGCGGCGGGCGACGCGCACCACGTCGGTGGCCGACAGCTCCACCACCGTTTCGGTCGCCGCCGAGCCGTTGCCCGCCGCCAGCTTGGCCTGCTGCGCCTTGCGCGCGCCGATGGCACGCAGTGCGCCGCCCGCGATCAGCACCAGGACCAGGGCCGCGATGGCCCATTTCATCGTTCTTTTCATTCGGCAGCCTTCGGCGTGCGGCAGAGGCCGTGCAGCACGGTCTCGGCCTGGAGCGCCAGGTATTTCTCGGGGTCGATCGTGGAGGTGTGATCGAAGCAGATCGCAGGCGAATGCTTGGTGAGCATCAGAAAGATCATCGGCGCGATGACGGTGTAGATCGCCAGGTCGACCTCGACCGGCGCGAACTCGCCGCGGTCGATGCCGCGCTGGACGATGCGCCGCAGCAGTTCATGCCCCGGCTTCACGACTTCGCGGCGATAGAACTCGGCCAACTCGGGAAAGTTGCGCCCTTCGCTCATCATCAGCTTGGTCAGGCCGGAGGCCTTGGTCGCGCCGACCCGCTCCCACCAGACCCGCATGCAATAGCGCAGCATGTCGGCGGTGCTGCCTTCGTATTCGTCGAACTCGCGGTTCCACTCGGTGAAGCGGCCGGCCAGGTTCTCGATCACCACCGCCTTGAACAGCTCTTCCTTGCTCTGGAAATACAGGAAGAGGGTGCCCTTAGAGACGCCGGCACGGGCCGCGACTTCTTCCGACCGGGTGGCGGCGAAGCCTTTCTCGACGAACAGGTCCAGCGCCGCCTCCAGCAGTTCGCCCGGACGGGCTTCCTTGCGCCGCTCGCGCTTGGCGCTGACGGGACACAGCTTGTCCTTGAGGAATCGGGAGGCGGGCATGGTATTAATGACTGGCGGGTTAGTAATGTAGTGAGGGTGTTGCACTGCGTCAAGCCGGCACAATGTGCAGTTCGTCTCGAAACTTCGCCGGAGTTGCCATGTCATCCCCATCCTCGCCCACCGAAACCATCGTCCTCGGCGGTGGCTGCTTCTGGTGCACGGAAGCCGTGTTCGACCGCGTCCAGGGGGTGCTGGACGTCGAATCGGGCTACAGCAACGGCCAGACCGTGAATCCGAGCTACGAACAGGTCTGCACCGGCCGCACCGGGCACGCCGAGGTGGTCAAGGTGACATTCGACCCCGCCGAGATCTCGCTGCACGAGATCCTCGAGATCTTCTTCGTCGTGCACGATCCGACGACGCTCAATCGCCAGGGCAACGATGTCGGCACCCAGTACCGCAGCGGCATCTACTACCTCGATGCGGCGCAGAGGCAGGTCGCCGAGGACGTGATCAGGGAGATCGGCGAGAGCAAGACCTATCGCTCGCCGATCGTGACCGAGGTCGAGCCGCTGGCCAACTACTCGACCGCCGAGGCCTACCACCAGGACTACTTCCTGAACAACCCGAACCAGGGCTACTGCGCCTTCGTGGTCGGTCCCAAGGTCGAGAAGTTCCAGAAGACTTTCGCGGCTCGGGTCAAATCCTGAGACCTTGCGGGACAGACCAAGAAACTGCGTAGCAGTTTTGCTCTGTCCTCGACCATCCTGATACCTTTCGGGACAGACCAAGAAACTGCGTCAGCAGTTTTTGCTCTGTCCTCAACCATCCTGATACCTTGCGGGACAGACCAAGAAACTGCGTCAGCAGTTTTTGCTCTGTCCTCGACCATCCTGATACCTTGCGGGACAGACCAAGAAACTGCGTCAGCAGTTTTTGCTCTGTCCTCAACTGATTAAATGCCTTCCCCCCAGCGCTCCCCAAGCACCCGCACCCTCTTGTGCGTGCTCGCGTTCGCGCTCTGGGCCGCGACCACGCTGGGCCTCCTGCACGGCACGCTGCACGGCGCGGCGGCACATGCACATCCCCATGCCGATGCCGCCACCGCCGCGGTTGCCGGCAAGGCGGCCGCCTCGCGCGGCTTGTCGGCGCTGTTCGGCGTCCACACCGAGGCCGAGTGCCGGCTCTACGACCAGTTGTCCCACGGAGCGGCCGCGCCTTGCGTGCCGCCGGTTCTCCTGCCGGTGCTGCTGCCGGCCGCCAGCTTCGTCTGGCTCGAGGGCGAGGTCTTCGCCCGCTGGATCGCGCTGTTCGACGCGCGCGGTCCGCCTTCCACTCGCTGAATCCCCGCGTTTCCCGGTTGCCGACCCCGCCTGGCGGGGCGCGGCCGGCTGTCCATCGATTCAACGAGTGTTCCTTCATGTCTATTGTTTTTCCACGCCACCGCGTCGGCGTCGCGGTGCTGTCCGTCCTGTCCTGCGCGTCCCCGGGTGCCTGGGCGCAGCCTGCGCCTGAGGCGCCTGAGGCGCCTGCCGCCTCGCTCGGCGAGATCACCGTCACCGGAAACCCGTTGGGCGCCACCGACCTGATCGCGCCGACCACCTCGCTGTCGAACGAGGCGCTGCTGCTGCGCTCGCAGTCCACCCTCGGCGAGACGCTCAACGGCCTGCCGGGCGTCGGAAGCACCTATTTCGGCCCCAATGCCAGCCGGCCGACGATCCGCGGCCAGGACGGCGACCGCATCCGCATCCTGCAGAACGGCGGCAGCGCGCCCGACGCCTCGGCGCTGAGCTATGACCATGCGGTGCCGGTCGATGCGCTGGTCACCGAGCGGCTCGAGGTGCTGCGCGGGCCGGCCGCGCTGCAATACGGTGGCAGCGCGGTCGGCGGCGTGGTCAACGTGATCGACAACCGCATCCCGACCGAGCCGATCGAGGGCTTCGGCGGCCGCGCCGACCTGGGCTACGCCACCGGCAACCGCGAGCAGTCCGGCGGCGTGCTGCTCGAGGGTGGCACCGATCGCTATGCGCTGCACGTCGATGCCTTCCGGCGCGATTCGAGCGACGTCTCGGTGCCGATCGAGCTGCCCTGCGCGAACCCGAAGCGTCCGGGTTTCGCACGCAAGATGTGCAACTCGGCCAACGAGGCCGACGGCGGCGCCTTCGGCGGCACGCTGTTCTTCGACCAGGGCTGGATCGGTGCCTCGGCCAGCACCTACCGCAGCAACTACGGCACCGTGGCCGAAGACGACGTCACGATCGGCATGCGGTCCGACCGCTACGCGCTCGAGGGGGAATGGCGGCCGGGTGGATTTTTCAGCAGCGTGCATGCCAAGCTGAGCCGCACCGAGTACCGCCATACGGAGTACGAAGGCCCGGCGCCCGGCACCACTTTCACCAACGACAGCAACGACCTGCGGATCGAGGCGAGGCACCGCCCGATCGGCGGCTTCGAAGGCATGGTCGGCTTCACGAGCGAGAGCGGGCGTTTCTCGGCCAACGGCGAGGAGGCTTTTGCCCCGAACAGCCGCACGACATCGAATGCCTTGTTCCTGCACGAGGAGTTCGGCACCTCTTGGGGTCGGCTGAGCTTCGGTGCCCGCACGGAGGAGGTCAAGGTGCGCTCGCTGGGTGATCCGTCCGACCCGGAGATCACGCGCTTCTTCGTTGGCGAGCGCGATTTCAGTCCGAGCAGCGCCGCTTTCGGCGGGCTGGTCAACCTGTCGCCGCAGTGGCAGCTGACCTCGAACCTGGCCTACACCGAGCGGGCGCCGAAAGACTACGAACTGTTCGCCAACGGCCCGCACGTGGCGACCGCGGCCTGGGAGACCGGCGATCCGAACCTGAAGGTCGAGAAGTCGACCGGGCTGGACCTTGGCGCCCAATGGAAGTCGGGCGCCAACACGGCGAGGCTCAACGCCTACCTGACCCGCTTCAGCAACTACATCGGACTCAGTGCCACTGGCAATGTGCGCAGCGCGGACGGCGAGCTGAATCCGCCGCCGGTCGAGACGGCCGAGGGGCTGCTGTTCCCCGAGGTGTTCGCGGACTACGTCTACCACGGGGTGCGGGCGCGCTTCACCGGCCTCGAGGCCGGCGGCAACCTGCAATTGATCGGCGCCGATGGCTTCTCGCGGGCTGAGGACGGCGGCACGCTCGACCTCGAATGGCGCGGCGACCTGGTGCGGGCCACCAACACCGACACCGGGGAGCCGCTGCCGCGGATCGCGCCGTGGCGCGTCGGCAGCACGCTGGCCTACGGCCGCGGCCCGTGGACCGCGCGCCTGGGCTTCGACTACAACGCGGCACAGAACCGCGTGCCACCGATGGGCGACCGCGCGACCGAGGCCTACACGCTGTGGACCGCGTCGCTCAGCTACAGGCAGCGGGTCCAGAGCGCCAACCTCACGTGGTACGCGCGGGTAGACAACATCGGGAACACGCTGGCCTACAGCGCGACTTCGATCCTGACGACGACGGTGTATCCGGCTGCGCCGCTGCCGGGGCGCAGCTTGAAGGTGGGGTTGAGGGCTACGTTCTAGGGGTCATGTCGGGGCGTCGGGTGGCGGGGTGGCGGCGGTGGGCGGTATGCCCCGGGCCGGCCGACGTCACCGGCCGCTTCGCGGCTTCCCTGCGCTGCTCGCGACAGGCGGGGTCCGCGCAAACTCGCTCCGCTGCGCTTCACTCAAACACGCGCGGCCCTGATCCGCCTGCCGCTGCGCTGCTCGGCGGTGCCTCAACGGCCGGCCCGGGGCATACCGCCCGCCACCGCTGGTACGTCGGGGTTGCATCGGCGTTGGAAACGTCACTGCGCTTTGAACACCCCCAAGCCCGGCCCGCACCGCTTGCCGGGCCCGCACCGACGGTGAGCGGATGGTCCAAAAGACCACGTCGGCTATTCTCGAAAGCTCCATGAATGGTCTCGTCGTTTCCTCGCTGCTGCCCGTGGTCATCCTCATCGCGGTCGGCTGGCTGGCAGGGAGGATGCGCTGGATCCGGGGCGACTCGGTCAAGGACCTGTCCAACCTGGTGTTCCTGCTGCTGGCGCCGCCCTTGCTGTTTCGTTCGATGAGCACGGTGCGGATCGAGCAGCTGAGCCTGAAGCCGGTGGCGGCCTATTTCGTCGCCGCCGGCCTGATCTTCGCGGCCACGCTGGTCTGGCGCGGCTTCAATCGCACGGGCGTCGTGCTGGCGCTGGCCAACACCTACAGCAACACCGTGATGATCGGCATCGCGCTCGTGGGCCTGGCCTACGGCCCGCAGGGCATGGTGGTGCTGCTGACGCTGATCTCGCTGCACTCGCTGGTGCTGCTGACCAGCGCCACCGTTTTCCTCGAGCTCGCGCTGGCGCAGGAGGATGCGCAACGCATCGAGCCCGGCGGGGCCGGGCGGCGCGCGATGGCGCGGACCGTGCTGCGCGCCCTGCGCAACGCGATCGTCCATCCGGTGCAGGCGCCGATCCTGCTGGGATTGCTGTTCGCACAGACCGGGCTCGAGATTCCGGCCGCGATCGACAAGCCGATCGCCTTGCTCGGCCAGGCCTTCAGCCCGGTGGCGCTGATGCTGGTGGGCATCACGCTGGCGTTGACGCCGGTCGGCCAGCACTGGCGCACCGCGCTCCTCCATGCCTCGATCAAGAACCTGGTGCACCCGGCGCTGGTCGCGGCGTTCGGACTTGCCTTCGGCCTGCGCGGCCTGCCGCTGACCGTGATGGTGGTGGCGGCATCGCTGCCGATCGGCGCCAACGTGTTCCTGTTCGCGCAGCGCTACCGGACTTCGGAAGGGTTGATCACCGCCAGCGTCGTGGTCTCGACCGTGATGGCGCTGGTCTCGCTGTCGATCGTGATGGCGCTCGCCGGGCGCCTTTGAAGCCGGCTCAGGGCGCCAGCCGCTCGCGCACCCAGGCGCCGCCCTCGGCGCGATAGCGCAGCCGGTCGTGCAGGCGGCTCTTGCGGCCCTGCCAGAACTCCCAGCGGTCGGGCACCAGCCGGAAGCCGCCCCAGTGGGGCGGCCGCGGCGGCGACAGCAGGTGCCTTGCGGCCTGCACCGCGGCGTTCTTCACCAGCACATCGCGGCCGCTGATGACCTCGCTCTGCGGGCTGGCCCAGGCGCCGATGCGGGAGTCGAGCGGGCGACTGGCGAAGTAGGCGTCGCTCTCGGCGTCGTCGACCCTGAAGACCCGGCCCTCGATGCGCACCACTCGCTCGAGTTCGACCCAGTGGAACTGCAGCGCCGCATAGGGGTTGCCGGCCAGCTCCTGGCCCTTGCGGCTCTGGTAGTTGGTGTACCAGACGATGCCGCGGGCGTCGTAGCCCTTGACCAGCACGATCCGTGTCGAGGGGCGCAGGTCGCCGCCGACCGTGGCCAAGGTCATCGCGTTGGGTTCGGGCACCTGGGCGTCGATGGCCTCGGCCAGCCAGCGCTCGAACTGGTCGAGCGGATCGGCGGCACTGCTGGTTTCGTCGAGCTCGGCGCGCTCGTAGCTCTTGCGCAGGGCGGCCAGTGATTCGTTGGGTGAAGGCATGACGCCATTGTTGCGCAAGCCAAGCGTGGATACTCCGTCGCATGACTCCCGCCGCTGAACCGCCCCCGCCGACCGTCATCGTGCTCGCCTCGGGCCGCGGCGAGCGCTTTCGTGCCGCCGGCGGCAGCGGCCACAAGCTGCAGGCCGCGCTGGCCGGCGCCACGGTGCTCGACCACACGCTGGCCGCGGTGCGCGCCAGCGGGCTGCCCTGGCATCTCGAGGATGTCGGCCACCCGGGCATGGGCGACTCGATCGCCGCCGCCGTGCGGGCCACGCCCGGTGCCGCGGGCTGGCTGATCCTGCCGGCCGACCTGCCGCTGGTGCAGCCCGCAACCTTGCAGGCCGTGGCGTCGGCGCTGGCCGGGTCGGTGCAGGCGGCGCAGCCGCACTACCGGGGCCAGCGCGGCCATCCGGTGGGCTTCGCCGCCGGCTGCTTCGATGCGCTTTCGCTGCTGTCGGGAAACCAGGGCGCCGCCCCGGTGCTGCGCGCGCTCCGGGAGGCGCGGCAGGTGGCCGACATCGAGGTCGACGACATCGGCATCGTGACCGACATCGACACGCCCGAGGAACTCGCGCGCGCCGAGGCCTTGATGAAGGCGCGGCTGGGTTAGGGCCTGTTCACCCTAATTCCGGGCGATGATCCCGCAGGCGATCCGCGGGCCTGAATTGCCCGCCGGCTGCGTCGTGAAGTCGTCGCGGTCGCGGTGCACGACCAGCGCACGGCCGATGATGTTGTTGGCCGCACCCTCGGTCATCGAGATGGTGTGGACGTCGACGCTGAAGCGGGCCACTCCGTTGGCGTCGGCCACCAGGCTGGGCAGTTCGCCTGCGTGGCTTCCCGGTGCGGCGAACTTGCCGTGGGTGCCGCCAGCCGGGTTGAAATGGCCGCCCGAGGCATTGCCGTTGTCGCCGCAGTCGCCTTTCTCGTGGATGTGGAAACCATGCTCCGTGCCTGGCGCGAAGCCGCGCACTTCGCCCTTCACGCGCACACCGTGCTCGAGCGCGGTGAAGCTCACCTTGCCCAGGGTCGGGTTCGGCGTGATGGCGCCGGTCGGCGCCAGTTCGGCGGTCGCGCCGGCTTGCGGCCCCAGCGTGCCGCAGGCCGCGAGCAGGCTGGCCGCGGCCACGGCGATGGCAGGGGCGATGAGGCGAGGGCGCATGGTCGGACTACTCCTTGAATTTTTGGGTGGATGCTGACCCCAGAGGGTATACCGAAGGCTCCGGCTCGGCGCTGTCGGCCGGGGCCGACAGCCGCGTCTGGGCCAGCTTCACCAGGCGCGCCAGCGCGGCATCGTGGATGGCATGGCGCCGCAGTTCGAGCAGGGTCTGCTCGGCATAGTCGAGCGAGCTGCCGTAGCGGCCCACAGCGTTGGCGAAGATGTGGGCATAGCGCTCGTCGCTGAGCTCGCCGGTGAAATTGGGACTGCGCCGCGACAGCGTGAAGGCCAGCGCCCGGACCTTCGAATGCGGCGTCGTGCAGTCGAGCCAGCGCGGGTCGTAGACCCCGGTGGGCATTTCGCGCAGCCAGAGCCGGCCGAGGGTCTCCAGCCCTTCGGCGGCCGGCACCCTGAACACCATGCCGCGGCAGCTGCCGCCCGAGAGCAGCCCGAACACCAGCCCCGGGTTCTCGACCGTGCCGCGGTTGATCCGGCTCCACATCTTGAGCGCGCGGTGCCAGCCATGGACCCGGGCCGGATGTCTTTCGACGAAGCCGAAGTCGGGCCGCCAGATCAGCGAGCCGTAGCCGAACAGCCACAGGTCCTCGTGCCCGCCCCATTCGTCGATCACGCGATCGAGCATCGGCTTGGGGTCGCGCAGGGGCTTGGGCATGGGGTCCAGGCCGGGCGGCCCGGGGTCGCCGCCGGGGGGCCGGGCAGCGACGCCTACAATTTGGCGGTCATGGTTCACCGCACCATTATTTACCGACCCCTCAACTACGGAGCCCCGCCCATGTCCGCCCACAGTGACGACGAGAGCCAGCAGAACTTCATCCTGGCCTTCGTGCTGGGCCTGATCGCCCTGGTGATCCTGTTCGTGATCGGCATCGTGCTCTACACCCGGGGCCATGCGGCGGGCCCGACGGCCGCACCGGTGGCCGCTGCCGCGCCGGCGACCACGCTGGCGGTGGTCACCGAGACGGTGACGGTCGTGATTCCCGACGGCGCCAGCATCCGCATCGTCGGCGGTGTCGTGAACTTCTATTTCGCCACGGCCAGCGCCGACCTGGCGCCGGGCGCGGCAGAGGCCCTGGCCGTCGTGATCAAGGGGATCGAAAGCGGGCACAAAGCGGTCATTTCCGGCTTCCACGACACCACCGGCGACGCCGCCATCAACGAGGCCCTGGCGAAGAAGCGCGCCGAGATGGTGCGCGACGTGCTGACCGGCCTGGGCGTGCCGGCCGACAAGGTCGACCTGCAGAAGCCGGCCGTCACGGCCGGCAGCGGCAACAATGCCGAGGCGCGCCGGGTCGAAGTCAAGCTGCTGGACTGAAGTCGCAGCGCGCCTCTCAGAAAAAGCCGGGCCTGTCCGGGCTTTTTCATGAGGGCTTGTTACCATGCACTTCCGAGCCGCCCCACGCTGGCTCATCGGCAGAGCGACACAGCCCATGAACACCCATCCCACCGTCCGCGCTGTCACCGAGCGCATTCGTGCGCGAAGCCTGAGCCTGCGCAGTGCCTATCTTCAGGACCTGGCCGAAACCCGCGGCCGCGACCGGGGCTCCGACCGGATGGGCTGCGCCAACGTGGCGCATGCCGTCGCCGGCATCCCGGCCAACGACAAGTTCAGAGTGGTGAGCGAACGCGCACCCAACATCGGCATCGTCACCGCCTACAACGACATGCTTTCGGCCCATGCGCCGTACCAGGGCTACCCCGACATCGTCAAGCACGAGGCCCGCCGGCTCGGCGCCACCGCCCAGGTGGCCGGCGGCGTGCCGGCGATGTGCGATGGCGTGACCCAGGGCACGCCCGGCATGGAGCTGAGCCTGTTCAGCCGCGACGTGATCGCCATGGGCACCGCGGTGGCGCTCACGCACGACATGTTCGATGCGGCGCTGATGCTCGGCGTCTGCGACAAGATCGTGCCGGGCCTGCTGATCGGCGCGCTGCATTTCGGCCATCTGCCGACGGTCTTCGTGCCGGCCGGGCCGATGCCCTCGGGCCTGTCGAACACGGCCAAGTCCAAGGTCCGCGAACAGGCGGCGCAGGGCCTGGTGGGCCGCCAGGGCCTGCTCGACGCCGAGATGCAGGCCTACCACGCGCAGGGCACCTGCACCTTCTACGGCACCGCCAACAGCAACCAGATGCTGCTCGAGGCCATGGGCCTGCATGTGCCGGGTTCGGCCTTCATCCAGCCCGGCGACGCGATGCGCGAGGCGCTCACGCGCGAGGCGGTGCGCACCGTGCTCGGCCGGGCCTCCGACGACAGCGCCTTCGCGGTGCCGCCGATCGGCGAACTGGTCGACGAGCGCGTGATCGTCAACGCGATGGCGGCGCTGCTGGCCACCGGCGGCTCGACCAATCACCTGATCCACTGGGTGGCGGTGGCGCGTGCCGCCGGCATCCTGATCGACTGGAACGACTTCGCCGAACTGTCGGAGGTGGTGCCGCTGTTGACGCGGGTCTATCCGAACGGCACCGCCGACGTCAACGGCTTCCAGGAGGCGGGCGGCCCGGGCTTCGTCATCGGTGAACTGCTCGATGCCGGCCTGATGCATGCCGACGTGCTCAGCGTGCGCGCCGGCGGCATCCGCGAGTTCGCCGGCATCCCGGTGCTGGCCGGCACGCCCTCGGACCAGCGGCCGCTCACCTGGAAGTCGGCCGCGCCGTCGAAGGACGACACCATCGCCCGTCCGGTCTCGGCGCCGTTCAGCGCCACCGGCGGGCTCAAGCTGCTGCAGGGCAACCTGGGGCGCAGCGTGATCAAAATCTCGTCGGTGCCCGGCGACCGCCACGTGATCGAGGCGCCGGCCCGGGTCTTCGACTCGCAAGCCGCGCTGCAGCAGGCCTTCACGGCCGGCGAGCTCGAGCGCGACGTGGTCTGCGTGGTGCGCTGGCAGGGCCCGCAGGCCAATGGCATGCCCGAGCTCCACAAGCTCACGCCGCCGCTGTCGGTGCTGCAGGGCAAGGGCTTCCGGGTGGCACTCGTGACCGATGGCCGCATGAGCGGCGCCTCGGGCAAGGTGCCGGCGGCCATCCACGTCTCGCCCGAGGCCGCGGCCGGCGGCCCGCTGGCCAAGGTGCGCGACGGCGACCTGATCCGGCTCGACGGCGTGGCCGGCACGCTCACCGTGCTGCTGCCCGAGGACGAATGGGCGGCACGAGAAATCTCGAAGATGCCCGACGAAGCACGCGCCGCCAACGGCCGCGGGCTGGGACGCGACCTGTTCGCCGGCATGCGGCGCAATGCATTGACTGCTGAAGAAGGAGCCTGCTCATGGCTGTGAACGACAAGATTTCCGCGCTCGACGTGATGCGCGACGCCCCGGTCATTCCGGTCATCGTGCTGCACGACGTCAAGGACGCGGTGCCGCTGGCGCGGGCGCTGGTGGCCGGCGGCATCCGGATGCTCGAAGTGACCTTGCGCACCCGCGAGGCGCTCGAATGCATCGAGCTCATCTCGAAGGAGGTGCCCGAGGCCGTGGCCGGCGCCGGCACCATCCGCAGCGCCGCCGACGCCCAGGCCTCGGCGCTGGCCGGGGCCCGTTTCGGGGTCAGTCCGGGCTATACGCGGGCGGTCGGCAAGGCCTGCCACGACCTCGGCCTGCCGCTCTTGCCCGGCGTCGCGACCGGCAGCGAGATCATGATGGCCCAGGAAGACGGCCTGACCGAGCTCAAGTTCTTCCCGGCCGTGCAGGCCGGCGGCCTGGCGATGCTGAAGGCTTGGCAAGGCCCCTTCGGCGACGTCAAGTTCTGTCCCACGGGCGGCATTCACGCCGGCAATGCGCACGAGTTCCTCGCGCTCTCCAACGTGGCCTGCGTGGGCGGTTCGTGGATCGTGCCGACCGACGCCATCGCCGCGGGCGACTGGGGCCGCATCGAGTCGCTGGCGCGCGAAGCCTGCCAACTGGCACGTTGAAGGACGGGGCCATGGGGGAGGTCGTGGACGGCAGCGAGCTGAAGGTCATCGCCTTCGATGTCTTCGGCACCGTGGTCGACTGGTATTCCGGCATTGCCGCGGAGGCCGAGCGCCTGCTGCCCGGTGTCGATGGCGGCGCCTTCGCGCTGGCCTGGCGCGCCGGCTACCAGCCGGCGATGAAGGGCGTGATGGAGCGCCTGGCGGCAGGCGAGGGCGGCTTCACCCTGCTCGACGAACTGCACATGGGCATCCTCGGCCAGGTGCTGCAGGACTTCGGCGTGGCCGACCTCGATTCGGACACCAAGCGCGAGCTCAACCGCGCCTGGCACCGGCTGCCGGCCTGGCCCGATGCGGTCGAGGGCCTGGCCCGGCTCAAGCGCAGGTACACGATCTGCACGCTGTCCAACGGCAACATCGGCCTGCTCACCGAAATGGCCAAGCGCGCCGGCCTGCCATGGGACTGCGTGCTGTCGGCCGAGGTGTTCAAGGCCTACAAGCCCGATCCGCGCACCTACCTGGGCGTGGCGGCGGTGTTCGATGTGACGCCGGGGCAGGTGATGCTGGCCGCGGCGCACCACGACGATCTGGCCGCGGCGCGCGGCTGCGGACTGCGTACCGGCTACATCGAGCGGCCCCTGGAGTTCGGCCCCGGCCGGCCGAAGGATGTCTCGCCGCAGCCCGACAACACGCTGCATGCGCGGGACATCGGGGCGCTGGCGGATTTGCTGGGCTGCTGATCGCATCCGACGCAGTCGGATCGCAGAATCGTTCAGGTTTACAAGCACGCGCCGTCCCGGTAAAAAGGCCCCGGTCCAGCCCGGAGCCCGTCATGATCCTCTTCGGACGTCTTGCTGTTGCGTGGACTACGGTGGCGCTGTTTTTCCTGTTCGGAGACGCGTGGCTTGCCGATCTCGCTTCGGGCCTGCGCGCCGCGCTGTTCTTTCTCTGGCTGTTCATCATCATCCTGTGGTGCGCCTTTGGCGTCGTCGAACAGGCCGACCATCTCGCCGACATGCTCGGCGACCCGCTGGGCTCGCTGGTGCTCACGCTGTCGATCGTGATCATCGAGGTCGTGCTGATCGCCGCGGTGGCGATCGGCAGCGACGCCACGCCGACGCTGGGCCGCGACACGATGTTCGGCGTGCTGATGATCGCGCTGAACGGCGGCGTCGGACTGGCCCTGCTGATGGGCGGGCTGCACCATCGCGAACAGGCCTACAACCTGCAGGGTGCCGTCGCGTATCTCGCGGTGATCATCCCGCTGTCATCGGTGGCGCTCATCCTGCCCAATTTCACGCAAGCGGTTCCGGCCGGCAGCCTGACGGTCATCCAGGCGGCCTTCTTCTCTCTCTTCACGATCCTGCTGTATGCGATTTTCCTGCTGATCCAGACGCGCCGTCACCAGGACTTCTTTGTCGACGCGCAGAGCGGCACGTCCGCCGGGGCCGGCGCAGGCATGCATGCAAGGCGCGGTCCATCCGCTGCCGCGATGGTCCGCCACACGGGTCTGCTGCTTGTCACCTTGCTGCCGATCGTGCTGCTGTCCGGGCGCCTCGCCACGCTGATCGACCACGGCACCGCAGCGCTGGCGGCGCCTTCGGCCCTGGGCGGCGTGCTCATTGCCGTCATCGTCTTCGCGCCGGAGGGAATCAGCGCGCTGGCCGCGGCGCGGGCGAACCAACTGCAGCGCTCGATCAACCTGTGCCTCGGCGCCGCGGCCTCGACCATCGGGCTCACCGTACCGGCGATCCTCATCATCGGCCTCGTGACGGGCAAGACCGTGATCCTGGGCCTGGATCCGACCGGCATGACCTTGCTCGCCCTCACGCTGATCCTGAGCACGGTCACGTTCTCAGGGCCGCGCACGACGGTCCTCGAAGGCGCCGTGCATCTGGTCGTGTTCCTCGTCTACGTGGTCCTGATCTTCAGTCCCTGATGCGGGTATCGGGGCTCGATCAGGCGCGCAGCGGGTCGCTCTTGGCGTCTGACGGGCGGCTGTCCGCGGTTGATTCCCTTTGGATCAATTCGATCTTGTAGCCATCCGGATCCGTAACGAACGCGATCACGGTGCTGCCGCCCTTGACCGGCCCGGCCTCTCGCGTGACATTGCCGCCGGCCGCCTTGATCTTCTCGCAGGCCGCGTAGGCGTCGGGCACGCCGAGCGCGATGTGGCCGTAGGCGGTGCCCATCTCGTAGCTTTCGGTGCCCCAGTTGTAGGTCAGCTCGATCTCGGCCTGGGCCGGGTTGCCTTCGTAGCCGACGAAAGCCAAGCTGTACTTGTATTCGGGGTTCTCCGAGGTGCGCAGCAGCTGCATGCCCAGCACCTGGGTGTAGAAATCGATCGAGCGCTGGAGGTTGCCGACGCGCAGCATGGTGTGGAGGAGTCGCATATCGTGGTCGTCTGGTTGTTGCTGCGACATTGTCGCGCCACTGTCCGCTTCTAGTCTTGCGAGGGGGTGTCCCAGGAACGCAGCCGCCCCTCGTCCATCTCGCCGACGCAGTCGGCCATGGCGCGAGCCTCGGCCTCGTTGTGGGTCACCAGCACCGCGGTCTGGCCGGCGGCCTTGAGGATCTCGCGCACCTCGGCGGTCAGCCGTTCGCGGGTGGCGCCGTCGAGGTTCGAGAAAGGCTCGTCGAGCAGCAGCAGCGCCGGCTCGGGCGCCAGCGCACGGGCCAAGGCGATGCGCTGCTGCTGGCCGCCCGAGAGCTGGTGGGGATGGCGCTCGCCGGCATCCGGCAGTCCGACCAGCGCCAGCATCTTCGCGACGCGCCGATGCTGCTCGGCGTGGGGCAGGCGGCGCAGCCCGAAGGCCACGTTGCGCGCCGCGTCCAGGTGCGGAAACAGCGCGTACTCCTGGAACATCATGCCGACCCTGCGCCGCTCGGGCGGCAGGTGGACCTCGGGCGAGGACAAGGTGACGCCGCCCAGCCGGATGCGGCCGGCGCGCACCGGCTCGAAGCCGGCGATCGCACGCAGCACCGTGGACTTGCCGCAGCCCGAAGGGCCGAGCAGGCAGCCGATGTCGCCGGCGTCGAGCGCCAGCGAGAAGTCCTCGACCACCGTGTGCAGCCCGCCTGGGCCTTCGTAGCCGAGGCGCAGCCCCTCGAGGGACAGCGCGGCGCTCATTGGATGACCTCCGTGCTTCGCACTGCGGTGCGAGCCCCCTTCGGAACGGCCGGGCGGGGGCTCATGCGGTGGCCTCCGACAGACCATGGCGCGCCAGCAGCACCACCGGCAGCAGCCCGGCCACCACGATCGCCAGCGCCGCGATCGCGCCTTCCTCGTAGGTGCCGCGCGCCGCCTCGGCGTAGAGCCGGGTGGCCAGCGTGTCGAAGTTGGCCGGGCGCAGCAGCAGGGTGGCCGGCAGCTCCTTCATCGCGTCGACGAACACCAGCAGCGCGCTGGCGGCGATCGCCGGCCGCAGCAGCGGAAGGTGGACCCGGCGCAAGGTGCCGCCGGTGTTTTCGCCGAGCAGGCGGGCGGCCTGCTCGAGTGCCGGCGGGATGCGCGCGAGACCGGCCTCGATGCCGCCCACCGGCATCGCCAGGAAGCGGATCGCGCAGGCCACCACCAGCACCACGCCAGCGCCCATCAGCGGCAGGCCCGGGTGGCCGATCAGCGTGGCCAGGGCGGCATCGGCGGCCAGCGCCGGGGTCAGCAGGCCGATCGCCAGCACCGTGCCCGGCACCGCATAGCCCAGCGTGGCGGCCCGGCCTTGCCAGCGCGCGCCATCGTGCGTCGAACCTTGGGCCCGGATCGCCCAGGCGACCACCAGTCCGGCAGCCACCGCGACCACGGTGACGCCGGCCGCGACGCCGAGCGTGTTGAGCAGGCTGTCGATCAACGCGCCGGAAATGCCGTTGCCCTGGCGCAGCCGCTTCACGGTCTCCCACACCAGATGGAGCGCCGGCGCCGCGAAGCCGACCAGCACCGGCAGCGCCGCGGCGGCGCTGGCCAGCCAGGCGGCCGTGCCGTGCAGGCGCCGCGGCTGGATGGCGCGCATGCGCTGGGCCGAGCCGAAGCGCTGGCGGCGCCGTCCGTGGCGCTCCAGCAGCACCAGCGCGATCACGACCAGCAGCATCGCCGACGCGATCTGCGCCGCGCCGGCGAGGTCGGAGCGCGTGATCCAGGTGGTGTAGACCGCGACCGTGAGGGTCCGGATGCCGAGGAATTCGGAGGCGCCGATGTCGTTGAGCGTCTCCAGCAGCGCCAGGCTGAGGCCGACGGCCAGCGCCGGCCGTGCCAGCGGCAGCGCGACCCGGAAGAAGGCACCGGCGCGGCTCTCGCCGAGCGAGCGGGCCGCCTCCATCAGGTGGGCCGGCTGGGTCATGAACATGGCGCGAGCGGTCATGTAGACGTAGGGGTAGAGCACGAAGCCGAGCACGAAGATGGCGCCCGGCATCGAACGCAGGTCGGGCAGGCGAAACTGGCGCGGGCTGTCGAAACCCAGCAGCCAGCGCAGCGCGCCCTGCACCGGGCCGAGCGGATGCAGCAGGTCGAGATAGGCGAAGGCCACGATGTAGGTCGGCATCGCGAGCGGCAGCAGCAAGGCCCAGTGCAGCACGCCGCGGCCGGGGAAGTCGCAGGTGCTGACCAGCCAGGCACAGCCGGTGCCGATCAGCAGCACCAGCAGGCCGACGCCGGCCAGCAGCACGGCGGTGTCGAGCGCCGCCTGCGGCAGCACGTCGCGCACCAGCCGGGCCCAGTGGCCGAGGCCCGAACCGAAGGCCAGCCACAACAGGCTCAGCACCGGCGCCAGCACGCCGAGCGCGATCGTCATCGAAGCGGTCCGCCAGACCGGGCCGACCGGCCGCAGCCGGGTCACTGGTCGAACGCGACCTTGTCGACCAGCGCGCTGGCCTGCTTTCGGTACTTGGCGATCTCGGCGACCGGCAGCGGGTCGACCTTGAGCTCGCCGATGCTGCTGGCGATGATCGGATCGAGCGCGACGCCCTGGCGGACCGGGAATTCGTAGTTGGCTTCGGCGTAGAGCACCTGTGCCGGCGGCGACACCAGGAACTCGAGCAGCTTGACCGCATTGGCGCGCTGCGGCGCATGCTTCGCGACCGCGGCGCCGCTGATGTTGACGTGGGTGCCGCCGCCCTGGGCGAAGGTGGGCTTGACCACCTTGATCGCATCGCCCCACTTGCGGGCGTCCGAGCCTTCCTTGGCACCCTTGAGCTGACCGACGTAGTAGGAGTTGGCCAGGCCGACGTCGCAGATGCCGCCGAGGATGTCGCGCGCCACGTCGCGGTCGCCGCCGGTGGCCTTGCGTCCCAGGTTGGCCTTGACGCCGCGCAGCCACTGCTCGGCCTTGGCTTCGCCGTCGTGGGCGATCATGGCCGACACCAGCGCCACGTTGTAGGGATGCTGGCCCGAGCGGATGCAGACCTTGCCCTTGTACCTGGGGTTGGCGAGGTCCTCGTAGCGGAAGGCCGTGAGCGGCAGGCTCTTGTCGGCATACAACACGCGGGCCCGCAAAGACAGCGCGAACCACTGGCCGTCGCTGCTGCGCAGGTTCGATGGAATCGCCGTCTGGAGCGCAGCCGATTGCACCGGCTGGGTGACCCCGCCATCGACCAGGTCGACCAGGTTGCCGATGTCGACCGTCATCAGCACGTCGGCCGGCGAGCGCGCGCCTTCGGCCTTGACTCTTTCGAGCAGGCCGTCTTTCACGAAGACGGTGTTGACCTTGATGTCGTTCTGGGCACTGAAGGCCGCCAGCAGCGGCTGCACCAGGCCGGGCTCCCGCGTGGTGTAGAGCGTGACTTCGCCGGCAGCGTGCGCCGGCAGGGCGGCGGCCAGCAGGGTGAGGGCGGTCGCGCCCAGCGCGAGGGTCGCGCGGGCAGGCGCGCGAGGGCGTGCGGTCATGTGGCTTCTCCAGGGGGCAGTGACGAGGGGCACCGGCGGGCGGTGGGTGCGCGCCAATGCGAATAATTATCACTGCCGTCTTTGGGGGTGTTGGGCCGATTCACCCACAATTTCGAAGTGTTCTCCGCGACGCCGGCGCAGGACCCGCCAGGAGCGACCGGTCATTCGGTCCGAGGACCGGCCTTGCGTGCATAGAACGCCGAGACGTCCTCGATTTCCGCGTCCGTCATCGTGCGGGCCACGTTGCGCATCTGCGCCTCGGAATCGTTGCCGCGCTCACCCGAGCGGAATGCCTTGAGCTGCAGCGCGAGATAGCCCTTGGGCATGCCTTCCAGCCACGGGGCGCCGAACTTCTGGTCGATGCCGCCATGGCACGAGACGCAGGGTGCGATATTGCGCAACGGCGCGCCGACCCGCACCAGCGCCGGGAGTTCCTCGTCGTAGGTCGTCGGCGCGGTTCGCGCCTTCGGCAGTTGGGCGTAGTAGGCCGCCAGGTCGGCGATGTCCGCGTCCGACAGGTTCCTGGACAGCGCCACCATGATGGGGCTGCCCCGCTTGCCGCCGCGGTAGTCCATCAGTTGCTTGATGATCACTTCCGGGTATTGGCCGGAGAGGTTCGGCGCATCGGACGTGCTCATGCCCTGGGCGCCATGGCACATCGTGCAGTTGAGCGCCAGCGTGGCGCCGCGTCCGACTGCCTGGCGCGAGCCCTCCTTGCCCATCGATCGATCGAGCACGACATCCGTGGCGGTCGCGGCCTGCCGGGGCGCCGCGCCGAAGGACCAGTCGGCCGGCACCCCGGCCGCCCTGCAGATGCTCGCCCACACCCCCTTGGCGCTGAAGTCGCTGTGCACCGAAGGCAGCAGCACGAAGCCCGCCAGGAAAGCGCCCACGGTCAGGACGATCAGCCACAAGATGCTCTTGCGGAACCAGGGGTTGCGCCAGCCCGTCGTGTCGTGCGCCTTCATCACCGGCTCCCGATCGGTATCACCGGCACATAGGCTTCCTTCAGCGAAGCCAGCTGCACGATGGGGTAGCCGTAGTTGACGATCGTGAGCCCGATCATCATCGCGACCCAGAGGCCGAAGCCGTTCAGCGCGACCGGCGTATGCGCCGACGGATGCGCCGTGCGGCTGAAGGTGAAGGGCGCCACGACCGTGCCTTCCTTCTTGCGGGCAGTGGCGAGCGTATACACCAGCAGGATGCCGGACGCGAGGAGGATGAAGCCGCCGATCGCCGACACGGTCACGGTCCAGGCCTGCGGCTGCAACTCGGGATGCGTGAAGTCGTAGTAGGCCATGCGCCGCGGCATGCCGAGCAGGCCGACCAGGTGCCACGGCATCGACAGGATCATCATCCCGACGAACCACAGCCAGATCTGCCACTTGACGAGCGCGGCCGACAGCGGCGCGCATCCCGTGAGCTGCGGCCACAGCTCGTAGGCGATCATGAAGTACATCAGCACGATCGCACCGGCGAAGATCAGGTGGAAGTGCCCCGTCACCCACTGCGTGTTGTGGATGGTCTCGTTGAGCTGGTAGCTCATGTTGATGATGCCGCCCGCGCCGCCGAAGCCGAGCATGATGAAGGAGAACGTCACCGCCAGCATCATCGGGTTGTCCCACGGCAGCGTCCTGAGCCAGCCGAACATCCCCTGGCCGCCGCGCAGCCTGCCGGCGATCTCGACCGACGCCACGATGGTGAACACGGTGAGCAATGTCGGCACCGACACCATCGCCGTCATCACGGCATGCACGAACTTGAAGCCCGCGCCCACCTGCGGGTCCGCGAAGAGGTGATGGATGCCGATCGGCATCGAGAACACGAGGAAGAGCACGAAGGCCACGCGCCCCATCGTGTCGCTGTAGAGCCTGCCACCGATGGCGCGCGGCACGATCGTGTAGAACGCGATGTACGAGGGCATCAGCCAGAAGTACACGATGGCATGCAAGGTCCACGAGAAGAAGACGCGCGCGAGCCCGGCGTTGATCGTGTCGGTGAGCCCCAGCGAGGCCGGCAGGATCAGCACCAGCACTTCGATCGCCGCGCCGAGCGAGGTCCAGGCCCACAGGTACGCACCGGCCACGTTGCCGAACATCGCCAGCGGGACGGGCTCGCCGGGGTTCTGCTTCTTCCATGCGCGCAGGTTGATGGCCATGAGCGCGACCCAGATCCACGAACCCACGACCACCAGCACCACGCCCAGGTAGTAGAACGGGCTTGCGAGCATGGGCGGGTAGAAGGTGTAGAGCACCGACGCCTTGCCCGATGCCATCGTCACGGCCGCCACCGCCGTGCCGACCACCACGAGCCAGAAGCCGGCCCACGCCCAGCGCACGCCGATCAGCGGCTTCTTGAGCGCAAGCTCGGAGATGGCATAGCCGAAGCCCATCGCCACCAGCGTGGGCAGGACGTAGGCCATGACCGTTCCGTGCGCGGTGACCGAGCGGTAGTAGTGCTCGGGATTGTTGATCCAGGTCGAAAGCGGGCTGCGGATGTACATCTGCCACGCACCCAGCACCAGCGCGCCCAGAAAGGCGATGAAGGCCACCCAGAAGTGGGCCAGAACGAGCTTTCTAGCGTGCAACACAACTGAGCCTTTCACCCGGCCGGGCCTTGGCCATGAATTCGTCGCGCGGCAGCACCTGCACGCGCCCCCACATCGCCTCGTGGCCCGTGCCGCAGTACTCGTGGCACGGCATCAACTGTTCGCCGGTCCGGCTGAACGACGTCGTGAAGGTCGCCACGAAGCCCGGCACGACCATCGTGTTGGCATTGGTCCGGCCGATGATGAATCCGTGGATGGCGTCCGTCGCCGTTGCGCGAAAGGTCACGGGCGTGTCGGCCGGGACCGCGATGCATTGCGGCTCGAACGAATACTGCTGCGCGATCAGACGCACGACCACCCGGCCGTCCGACTCGATGGCCGTGCCGAGATTGCTCTCGATGAACTCGCCCCGCAGATGCAGCGTCTTCACGTCGATCGTTTCCACGCGCGACGGCGGCATGGAGGCCCAGTGCACGCCGGTGACGACCATCATCAGGATCAGCACCGCGATGATCGCGCCGACGATCCAGGTCCAGCGTCGCTCGGCCGCGACGGCAATCGCTTCGGACTCATGCGAGGGCAGGGTCGCACTCATTGCACGGCACCGCGCGGCAGGTACACCGCGAAATAGAAGATGAAGTAGATCGCCACGACGATGGCCGTCGCGATGCCCGCCACCGCGAACGCGCCCGTGGGCCCTCGGCGCACGATGTCGTCGACGCGGCGGTCTTCTTCTTGTTCGCTGATGCTGGACATGAATGGCTTCCTCACTCGGGCAGCAACTTGCGCAGTTCGCTGATCTGGGATGCGTCGACCGGGGTGCCGCTGTTGTCCCATGCCACGCGGATGTAGGTGACGACGGCGGCCGCTTCTTCATCGTCGAGGATGTGGCTGAATGGCGGCATGCCATGCGGGCGCGGGTTCTTGCGGGTGCCGGGCGCGTAGCCGCCGTTGAGCACCATGCGGATCGAGTTGACCGGCGATGCCATCGTGATGGACTGGTTGCCCGCCAGCGGCGGGAACGACGGTGGATGCCCCTTGCCCTCTTCGCCATGGCACATGGCGCATTGCGTGCTGTAGATCTTGCGCCCCGTTTCCATGACGCTGGGGCTCACGAGCCGGGCCTGGCTGGTCGGCGGCGGCTCGGAGTCGCGCTGGGGCAAGGCCCTGAGGTAGACGGCCATCGCCTTGACGTCCTCGTCGCTGAGGTACTGCAGGCTGTTGTAGACCACCTCCGCCATCGGGCCGTAGGTGGTCCCCCGGTGCGAGACGCCGACTTGCAGCAGGTCGGCGATTTCCTGGATCTCCCAGTTGCCGAGCCCCGCCTCGCGGTTGGAAGTGAGCGATGGGGCGTACCAGTTCTGGTTCGGGATCATGCCGCCTTCGAAGGCCTTCGATTCGCTCGATCCGCCCAGCGCATTGATGGCCGTGTGGCACATCGCGCAGTGGCCGAGCCCCTGGACAAGGTATGCGCCGCGGTTCCATTCGGCGTTCTGCTTCGGGTCGGGGATGAACTCGCCTTCCTTGAAGTAGAGCGTTCGCCACCCGATCAGGAGCTCCCGGTTGTTGAAAGGGAACTTGAGCTCGTGCGGCCGGTTCTGCTGGCGCACCGGCGTGACCGACATCAGGTAGGCGAAGATGGCGTCGCTGTCCGCCCGCGTGACCTTGGTGTAGGAGGCGAACGGCATGGCCGGATACAGCAGCGTGCCGTCCTTGGAAACGCCGGTGTGCATCATCCGGTAGAAGTCATCGGGGGTCCATCGGCCGATCCCGGTCTCGTCGTCCGGCGTGATGTTGGGCACGAAGAGTGCGCCGAAAGGCGTGGGCATCGCGCGGCCGCCCGCGAATGGCTTGCCCGTGGGCTCCGTGTGGCAGGCCACGCAGTCGCCGGCACGCGCGAGGTACTCGCCGCGGTTGATGACCTCGGTGGTCGCATCCTTCGGGGCCGTGCTGGCGCGGCCGGGCTCGGGCAATGCGGAAGGCCGCAACCACCACAAGACGGCGGCGCCCGCCACCGCCAGCACCACGAGCGCGAGGAGGATCTTGAATGCCAGTTTCATGACCGTCACTTCTGGCTGCCGCATGCCAGGGGCATGCGAACGACATTGGCCGGTTCCGGCGACGGGTCCGTGGGCGCGGCCTGCTGCGACAGAAAGGCCGCGACGGCGTTCATGTCCGCATCGGACAGGCGCGTGGCCACGCGCTTCATGCAGTCGGGTTCGGCCGCGTGGCGCTCGCCGACGCGCCAGCGCGTGAGCTGGGCCACCACATAGGTCGGCCGCAGGCCGACGAGGCCGGGGATGCCTGGTTCCATCCCCGTCAGCGCGACGCCGTGGCAGGCGACGCACGCGGGAATGCCCTTGCCGGCATCTCCGCCCGCCACCAGCGCGCCGCCCCTGCGCATGGTTTCCAGGTCCGCCTTCATCGGGTCCGCCGGCGCGAACGGGGGCCGCTGGCTCGCGAAGTGCTGGGCAATCTCCTTCAGGTAGGCATCCGGCAGATAGGCGACGAGGTAGTTCATCGGCGCGTAGTGCCGCGTGCCGTCGCGAAAGGCCACCAGCTGGTTGTACAGATAGCCCGCGGGCTTGCCGGCAATGCGGGGGAAGTAGCCGTTGCTCGTGCCTTGGCCGCTCTGGCCGTGGCAGGTCACGCAGCCCTGGACGCGGGCCTCCATGGAGTCGACTTCCCGAAACGAAGGAATCGCCTCTGACTGGGCGAGCACGGGGAGGCTGGCGCAGCCCCCTGCGATCGTCGCGCAGGCGCTGATCGTTCGCCAGCGAAGGCATCGGGGCTTCATCGTGGCTTCCTTTCGTATTCCACGGCAGCTCGGGCCGTACCGCTCAACTGGCAGAGACGCGGACTTGGATCGTAGCGATGCCCACCATGCCTTGCAAGAAGATCATTTCGCACCCGGATGCGGGAGCCCGGTCAGCGGTTCGGCATCTCGAACACCAGGCAGGTGGTGGTGGCGTGGGCGTAGAGCGTGCCGTCGGCGCCGATCAGGCGGGCTTCGGCGGTGGCCAGCTGGCGGCCGCAATGCAGCACCTTGCCCTCGGCGCGCACGCGCTGCACCTTGGGCGACAGCGCCTTGACCAGGTTCACGCCGAGTTCGGCGGTGGTGTAGCCGCGGCCGGCCGGCATCATGGTGTGGACCGCGCAGCCCAGCGCCGAGTCGAGCAGGGTGGCGAACCAGCCGCCGTGGATGGTGCCGAGCGGATTCAGGTGCTCGGCCAGCGGCCGGCCCTGGAACACCGCTCGCCCGGGCCCGACCTCGATGATCTGGAACGACAGCGTCTTGGCGATCGCCGCATAGGGGATTTCGGCCCGCAGCATGGCCTCCATCATTTCGAGGCCGGTCTTGCCGGCAAGCTGCTCGGGACGCGCCACGCCGGGGCCAGGCCCGGCGTTCAGGCGTTCCGAAATGGCGTCTTCCTCGGCGATCCAGGCTGCCAGTCGATCGGTGGCTGTCATTCGTGTTTCCTCGTCAAAGTTGCATATGCAATGATTGTAGCTACAATGATCGACATGAATGCCATCGTCAAGCCCCAGGGCTGCACCAATTTCCGGCTCAGGCACCTGGCGCGCCAGGTCTCGCGCCACTACGACGCCGAGGTCGCCCACAGCGGCCTCAAGACTTCGCAGTACTCGCTGCTGTCGCACGTGATGCACCTCGGGCCGATCCGCCCGGGCGAGCTCGCGAAGGCGATGGGCGTCGACGCCTCGACGCTGACGCGCAACCTCAAGCCGATGGTGGCGGCCGGCTGGCTCACGCAGGGCGAGGGGTCCGATGCGCGCAGCCGCCTGGTCGAGGTCACCGAGGCCGGCCGCGTCAAGCGCGCCGAGGCGCAGCGCCACTGGCGCACCGCGCAGGAAAAGCTCAACGCGCTGCTCGGCATCGACCGGGTGCTGGCGCTGCATGCCCTGGTCGACGAAAGCATCGCGTTGCTGAGCGGCCTGGACGAAACGACCGAGGGAGAGCGCGATGAATGACAAGACCACCGTGGGCCCGGCGCCCGTCGCCCGCTACGCCGTCTGGCTGGTGCTGCTGGCCGCGGCCGGCACTTTTGCCCTGACCATGGGGGTGCGCCAGACGATGGGGCTCTTCCTGTCGTCGCTGAACACCGCCACCGGCCTGGGCATCGGCAGCATCAGCCTCGCCTTCGCCTTCGGCCAGCTCTGGTGGGGCCTGACGCAGCCATTCGCGGGCGCGGTGGCCGACCGCATCGGCACCGGCCGCGTGATCTTCATCGGCGTGCTGCTGGTGGCGCTGGGCACCTTCCTCACGCCGCTGATGACCACCACCGGCGGCCTGATCTTCGCGATCGGCGTGCTGGCCGCGGGCGGCGCGGGCATGGCCGGCCCCTCGGTGCTGATGGCCGCGACCACGCGGCTGGTGCCGGCCCACAAGCGCGGCCTGGCCACCGGTGTGGTGAACGCGGGCGGCTCCTTCGGCCAGTTCGCGATGGCGCCGATCGCGATCGGCCTGATGGCGACCGTCGGCTGGGCCAGCGCGATGCAGTGGCTGGCGATCCTGATCCTGCTGGCGCTGCCGGCGGTGTGGGTGCTGAAGGGCAACTCGAAGCAGCTGGCGGCGCAGTCGGCCGCCGCCAGCGGCACCAGGCCGTTGACCGCGCGCCAGGCCATCGGGCAGGCGCTGGCGACACCGAGCTACCGCTACCTGAGCCTGGGCTTCCTGGTCTGCGGCTTCCACGTCGCCTTCCTGGCCACCCACCTGCCCGGCGTGGTCGCGGCCTGCGGCCTGCCGCCCGAGATCGGCGGCTGGGCGCTCGGCATGATCGGCCTGTTCAACATCGTCGGCAGCCTGGCGATGGGCTGGGCGGTCGGCCGTTGGCGCATGAAGTCGCTGCTGGCACTGCTCTATGCGGTCCGCGGCCTGGCGGTGCTGGCGTTCCTGCTGGCGCCCAAGACGCCCGCCGTGATGCTGGTCTTCGCGGCCGTGATGGGCATCACCTTCCTGTCGACCGTGCCGCCCACTGCCGGCCTGGTCGCCAAGATGTTCGGCCCGGCCAACATGGCGATGCTGTTTGGCATCGTGATGCTGGCGCACCAGGTCGGCGGTTTCCTCGGCGCCTTCCTCGGCGGCTATGTGTTCCAGGCCACCGGCAGCTACGACATCGTGTGGTACATCGACATCGCGCTGGCGGCCGGCGCGGCGCTGGTCAACCTGCCGATCCGCGAGGCGCGGCCGGTGCTGGTGGCGAAGACGGCGGCGGCATGACGGCGCTCGACCCCCGCACCCGGCGCCTGCTCGAAGCGCCGATCGTGCCGACGCTGCTGCGGCTGGCCGCGCCCAACGTGGTGGTGATGGTCGCGCAGGCCTCGGTCGGGCTGATCGAGACTTTCTTCGTCGGCAAGCTCGGCACCGATGCGCTGGCCGGCATGGCGCTGGTGTTCCCGATCGTGATGCTGATGCAGATGACCTCGGCCGGCGCGATGGGCGGCGGCATCGCCTCGTCGATCGCGCGCGCACTCGGCGCCCGGCGGCGCGACGATGCCGATGCGCTGGTGCTGCATGCGATCGCGATCGCGGTCGGCTTCGGCGTGCTGTTCATGGCCGCGATGCTGCTCGGCGGCCGCTGGCTGTTCACGCTGATGGGCGGCGACGGCGCCTCGCTCGAGGCGGCCCTGGTCTATTCCCACGTGGCGTTCTCGGGCGCGGTGCTGGTGTGGCTGTTCAACTCGCTGGCGGCGGTGGTGCGCGGCACCGGCAACATGGCGGTGCCGGCCAACGTGACGGTGGTCGGCGTCGTGCTGCTCATTCCGCTGTCGCCGCTGCTGATCTTCGGCTGGGGCCCGGTCCCCGGTCTGGGCATCGCCGGCGGGGCGGTGGCGCTGCTGCTTTACTACCTGGGCGGTACGCTGGCGCTGTGGGCCTACCTGCGCTCCGGGCGCAGCCTGCTGCGGCCTTCATGGGCCGGCATGCGCTTCCGCTGGCCGCTGTTTCGCGACATCCTGCGCATCGGACTGGTCGCCGCCGTGTCGACCGTGGCGACCAACCTGTCGATCGGCATCGCGACCGCGCTGACCGGCCATTTCGGACCCGGCGCGATCGCCGGCTACGGCACGGCCTCGCGGCTCGAGTACCTGCTGGTGCCGCTGGTGTTCGGCCTCGGCGCGCCGCTGGTCGCGATGGTCGGCACCTGCATCGGCGCCGGCCAGCGCGAGCGCGCCTTGCGCGCCACCTGGGCCGGCGCGGCCATCGCCTTCGTGCTCTCCGGCGCCATCGGCCTCGCGGCGGCCCTGTTCCCGCGCCCCTGGCTGCTGCTGTTCGGACACGACCCGGCGATGCTCGAGGCCGGCGCCCAGTACCTGCGCGCGGTCGGTCCGTTCTATGGCTTCTTCGGCGTCGGGCTGGTGCTGTACTTCGCGTCGCAAGGGGCGGGGCGCCTGCTGTGGCCGGTGATCGGCAACCTGGCGCGGCTGCTGGTGGCCGGCCTCGGTGGCTGGCTCGCGCTGCGCTGGGGCGGCGACCTGCTGCATGTCTTCGCGGTCCAGGGCGCTGCGCTGGTGGTCTATGGCGTCGTCATCGCCTCGGCCATCGCCGGCGGCGCATGGTTCGGCCGCGTGGGGTGGCCGCGCACCACGGCGGGGCTGCTGCGCCGCATCCACCCTTCCTCTTCCTGATTCCCCAAGCCGGATTCTCCGAAAGGGCGGGTTGATCCGGGAGCGTCGCCGGGCCGCGGCTATCATCGGCGTCCCTCGCAGGGATGCCGCAGCGATCCGGCGTGTCTGAACCGGTTGGTTTCTTCACGCATGTTTTCCGCGGGGACCCGGCTGCGAGGATCTCTCCGGGAATTGCATGTTTCGTTCGCTCACAGCCTTCATCAGGAACTGGCGCGCAGCGCGCAGTGCCGGCCATCAGCTCGACGTGCTGCTGGCCATGGCCGATGCAGGCGCGTCGTACACCGAGCGAAGCGAGTGGCTGATCGAACTCGTCCACTGGATCCGCCGGGCCGGGAAGCTGCAGGCCGAAAGCAGCGACGACAGGACATCGGGCGGCGCGCGCCACTTCGCCGAACACACGCGGGTGCGCCATGTGCTGAACGTGCTCGACCGCAATCCGGCATGGAAAGCGAACGTCGCCGGCATCCTGCGCGCGATGCTGCGCGAGAGCGATGGCATCTCGCTGCTGTGCGATGCCGGCATGCCGGTGCATTCGGGCTTCGTCGGCGCGCTGGTCGAGCGTGTGCAGTCGCTGATGATTCCGCCGGCGCCGAACCGCCGCGAGCTGAGCGCGCTGTTCACGCTGATGTTCAGCGCCAGCCACGATGCCGAGTGGACCGATGCGCTGCCCATCGATCTGCTCGACCGCATCCGCGCGCTGTTCCGGCACGAGGAGGCCGACGATGCACGGCGCATCGGTGCGTTCTCGCTCGATTTCCTGGCCGCGCTGCACAACCTCACCTGCCAGATCAGCTCGACCGGCATGTCGCAACTGGTCCGCAGCCGGCTCGGCGATGCGGATGCGCGGGTGGCCACCGAGTCGCAGCCGTTCTACCGGCTCACGCGCGCCATGCTCGCGGTCGAGGCGGCGCACCGGGCGGTGGAGGAGGGCGCGGAGCCGGCGCAGCTCCTGCGCGAGGTCAACTACCTGCGGCTGGTGCTCGACCAGTGCCATGCCGCGATCGATGACGTGTTCAGGAACCTCTACCGCAATGGCGTCAGCGTCGACATCGTGTTCCAGATGGAGCGCATGCGGATGCGCATCGCGCGCACGGAACACCTCCTGGATGCGTGGCTGGCTTCGGACGACATGCGATCCGTCTCGCGCCTCACGGCCGAACTGGTCAAGGCCAACCAGGAAAGCCGAAGTGTTTCGCATCTTCTGAGCAGCAACATTTCGCTGCTCACGCGAAAAGTCGTCGAGTACAACGCCGACACCGGCGAGCACTACATCGCCCGCGACCGCCAGGAGTACCTGACGATGCTGCGGATGGCCGCGGGCGGCGGGCTGGTGACAGTGGCGACCGTGTGCGTCAAGTTCGCGATCACCGGAGCGTACCTGCCCTCGATGCTCGAAGGGCTGCTGGCCGGCATCAACTATGCGGCGAGCTTCCTGCTCATCCACTTCCTGCACTTTTCCCTCGCGACCAAGCAGCCGGCGATGACCGCGCCGACCCTCGCGCGGGAAGTCGACGGCGCCTCGACGCCGGAGGGGCTGGACGGATTCATGTCCTCCGTCTTCGCACTGATTCGCACGCAGGCGGCCGCGGTGCTTGGCAACGTGCTGATGGTCTTTCCGGCGTGCCTGGGCCTGCAACTCCTGTTTCAGGCGCTGTTCGGCACCGGCATCATTTCGCCGGTGAAGGCGCAGTCGACGCTGGAATCGTTCTCGCTGCTCGGGCCGACGCCGTTCTACGCCGCGCTCACGGGCGTGCTGCTGTGGTCATCCAGCCTGCTGGCCGGCTGGGTCGACAACTGGTTCGTGCTGCACCGCGTCGGCGATGCGCTGGAATACAACCGCCGGCTCCGGCTGACGCTCGGCGCGACGGGCGCGGCGAAGCTGGCTGCGTTCTGGCGTTCGAACATCGCGGGCGTGGCCGGCAACATCTCGCTGGGCCTGATGCTGGGGCTGGTGCCCGCGATTCTTTCCGGCTTCGCGTTCAGCTTCGACGTGCGCCACGTGACCTTGAGCACTGGTTCGGTCGGCGTGGCGGTCGGCGTGCTCGGCTGGGACGTCCTGCGGTCCGGCGCCTTCTGGTGGGCGCTCGCGGGCGTGGGCAGCATGGCGATCCTCAATGTGGCGGTGAGCTTCGCGCTCGCCTTCCACATGGCCCTGCGCTCGCGCGACCTGCGCTTTGCGCAGCTGAAATCCATCTACAGGAGCGTGGTGCTGCGCATGCTCAGCCGGCCGTTGGATCTCTTCTGGCCCCGGTCGCGGGCGCGCGCGTGATCGCCGGTCAGGCGCGCTGCGTGCGGTTGAACGCGGCAACGAAGCGCAGTGCGTCCTCGTGCACCGCGGCGGCACTCTTGCCCGGCTTGTAGAGCGCCGAACCGATGCCGAAGCCGGCCGATCCTGCGGCACGCCAGGCGTCCATGTTGTCGGGCGTGATGCCGCCGACCGGCATCAGCGGCGTGTCCTTGGGCAGCACCGCGAGCAGGGCCTTGACCACTGCCGGCGAAGCCAGCTCGGCCGGGAACAGCTTGAGCCCGGTGGCGCCCGCGGCCAGGGCGCCGAAAGCCTCGGTCGGCGTCATCACGCCGGGCAGGCTCACCAGGCCCAGGCGCACGGCCTCGGCGATCACCTCGGCGTTGAAGTTCGGCGCCACGATCAGTTCGCCGCCCGCACCCTGCACCGCCCGCACCTGCTGCGGGTCGAGCACCGTGCCGGCGCCGACCAGCGCCTGCGGGAAGCGCTGGCGCAGCAGGGCGATGCTCTCGAGCGGCTGCGGCGAATTGAGCGGCACCTCGAGCAGGCGGAATCCGGCGTCGATGATGGCGTCGCCCACCGCGGGCGCTTCGGCCGGCGTGAGCCCGCGCAGGATCGCCACCAGCGGCAGTGCCTGCATGGCGGCGGAGAATTTGGCGAGCGGAATGGTCATGTCTTTCGGTGGCTGGTGGAGTGAAGGGCGTGCAAGCCGGCCCAGGTGGCCTCGGCGCCGAGCGTGCGGGCCTGGGTGCCCGAGGCCTGCAGCGCCAGCTGGTAGCGCTGCGTGAGTGCGGGGCTGCCGATCAGCACCACGTCGACCGCGGCATGGACCGACTGGGTGCGCAGTTCTTCGCCGATCAGGATGCCCGACAGGTAGCTGGCGAGTTCGCGCGTCGGCATGCGGTCGAACAGCGCCAGGGTGCGCGCGCCGAAGGCGTTGTGCAGCAGCCCCTGGCCGTTGTCGGACTGCGTCACGCCCTGCAGGAAGGCGGCTTCGTCGAGCGGCGCCGAGGTGTCGAGCGTGCGCGCCAGGATCGAATGCTGGCTCAGCAGCGCATAGAGCTCGCCGGTCATGAAGGTGCGAAAGCCCGTCACCATGCCGTTCTTGACGCGGGCCCACTTGTTGTGCGTGCCGGGCAGCACGAACAGGCCGTCGCGCAGCCCGGTCAGCGCCATGGCGCCGAAGATCTGGACCTCCTCGCCGCGCATCACGTCGGGCACGCCGTCATGGCTGTCGTTGAGACCCGGCACGATCGAGATCCGCCCGGGCTCGATCTCGAGCACCTTGGCGCGCACCTCGGACAGGCCGGCGGGGCAGGGGCAGTAGGGGGCCTCGACCCAGCCCTGCTTGCTGCCGGCCATGCCCGAGATCAGGCAGCGGGTGCCCAGCGGGCGCATCCAGTCGCCGAACAGGGTCTCGAAGACCTCGGTGAAGCCGCCGGGCTTGACGCTCAGGATGCCGCGCGGATGGCTTTGCTCCTCGCGCACGCTGCCGTCGGCGTCGAGCAGCGCGCCGCGCAGCGAACTGGTGCCCCAGTCGACCGCCACCAGGTGATGGGAAGACATCGGCGCGGTCTCCGTCTCAGCCGCGCGGCTTGTAGGCCGTGACGTCGATCTCGACCTTGGCGTCGATCATCAGCCGCGCCTCGACGGTCGAGCGCGCGGGCCGGTGCTCGCCCAGGCATTCCATGTAGACGCGGTTGAAGCTGCCGAAGTCGCGCGCGTCGTCGAGCCAGACGCTGACCTTGGCAATGTCGGCCAGGGTGCAGTCGGCCAGCGCCAGGGCCTGCTCGATGCGCTTGAAGACCTGGCGCGTCTGCACCTCGATGCCGCCGACGACGACCTGGCCCTGGTCGTCGGTGGGCACCTGGCCCGAGACGAAGACGAAGTCGCCGGCGCGGGTGGCGGGCGACAGCGGACGGGCCTGGCGATCGGAGGCGATCGGCGACTGGCCGAGCATTTCAACTTTGGACATAGCGGTTAGATGTGTAATGAAATTACAGAAAAGTTAAGGGTAAACCCCCGTTTGACGCGCAATTCGCAGAGAAATACGATCGCCGATGTAATGTTATTACTCACGGAGCCGCGATGCAATCTTCCGCCAACACTGTAGCCACATCTGGTTTTCTCCGGTTGAAGCCAACGCGTGGATCGCCATGGCGTCCGCTCGCGGGGGCGTTCGCCGCCTGCGTCGCGCTCGGCCTGTGGGCCGGTGCGGCCCAGGCCGAACTGCCCAAGGGCGGGGCCGCCAATCTCGCCATGGTCGGCGAGCCGCAGGGCCTGGACCCGATGGTCAGCACCGCCGACCTGGTCGGCACGATCATGCAGCACGTCTACGAGCCGCTCTACACCTTCGACGCCAACTGGAACGTGGCGCCGATGCTGGCCGAAGGCATGCCGGTGGTCTCGAAGGACGGCCTCAGCTACAGCTTCACGATCCGCAAGGGCGTCAAGCTGCACAACGGGCGCGACCTCAACGCCGACGACGTGGTGGCCTCGCTGCAGCGCTGGATGGAACTCTCGCCGCGCGGCAAGTCGGTCGCCAAGGAAGTCGAGTCGCTGAGCGCCAAGGGCCCGCTCGGCGTCGAGCTGAAGCTCAAGAACCCGTATGCGCCGCTGCTGGCCCAGCTCGCGCTGCCGAGCGGCATGGCGGCCATCATGGCCAAGGAGAGCATCGCGCCGCAGCTCAAGGACTTCATCGGCACCGGCCCCTACAAGTTCAAGGAGCGCCGGCCCGACCAGTTCACGGTGCTGACCCGCTTCGACGGCTACAGCGCGCGCAAGGAAGCACCGAGCGGCTATGCCGGGCGCCGCGAAGCCGTGCTCGACGAACTGCGCTTCGTGCCGGTGCCGAATGCCAACACCCGCGTCGAAGGCTCGCTGTCGGGCCAGTTCCAGTACGCCGACCTGCTGCCGGTCGAGGCCATCGGCCGGATCGAGAAGGGCGCGCCGGCGGTGGTGCCGATCGTCACGAAGAACTTCGGCTTCCCCTACATCGTGTTCAACACCAAGGAGGGCGTGCTGACCTCGCAGCCGCTGCGACGCGCCGTGCAGACCGCGGTCGGGCAGGGCGAGCTGATGGCGGCCGGCTTCGGGGACAACCGCTTCTTCGTGGTCGAGCCGAACTTCTTCCCGAAGGGCACGCCGTACTACGCGGCGACCGGCAGCAACGTCTACAACACGCGCAATCCGCAGGCCGCCAAGGAGGCCGCGGCCAAGGCCGGCTACAACGGCCAGCCGATCCGCATCATGGCCAGCCGGCAGTACGAGTTCCACTACAACATGGCGCTGGTGATGTCCGAGCAGCTCAAGAAGGCCGGCTTCAAGACCGACCTGCAGGTGGTCGACTGGGCGACCCTGGTGCAGCGGCGCAACGACCCGAAGCTGTGGGACGTCTACTTCACCCATTCGGGCCTGTTCCCGGAACCGATGCTGTCGCCGCCGCAGCTCGGCGACGACGCGCCGGGCTGGTGGGATTCGGCGGCGAAGAAGTCCAGCCTCAAGGCCTTCAACCAGGAGACCGACAGTGCCAAGCGCGGCGCCTTGTGGGGCACGGTGCAGCAGACGGTGTATGACGAAGTGCCATTCATCGAGGTCGGCAAGTTCAACGGACTGTCGGCGCGCTCGGCCAAGCTCGAGGGCTACACGCCCGCCATCTGGCCGTTCTTCTGGAACACCGGCCTCGCCAAGTAGGCCGGAACGGAACGCCCCATGCTGCGCTTTCTGCTGACCCGCCTGGCGGGGGCCGTGGTGGTGCTCGCCATCGTCGCGGTGCTCGTCTTCGCGCTGACCCGGCTGGCTTCCGGCGATCCGGTCGCCCTGCTGCTCGGCGACCAGGCCACGACGGCCGACATCGCCCAGGCCCGCATCCAGTACGGCCTCGACAAGCCGCTGCCGACGCAGTTCGTGCTGTGGGTCGGCGAGCTGCTGCAGGGCAACCTCGGGCAGTCGCTGTTCCTGCAGCGGCCGGTCTCGCAGGCGCTGCTCGAGCGCGCCGAGCCGACCTTGTTCCTGGCCCTGTTCGCGGTCGGCATCGCGGCGCTGATCGGCATCCCGGCCGGCATGTCGGCGGCGATCTGGCGCGGCAGCGCGGCCGACCAGGCCGTGAGCAGCGTCGCGATGCTCGGCGCCAGCATCCCGAGCTTCTGGCTCGGCCTGATCCTGATCCAGTTCTTCGCCGTCAGGCTCGGCTGGTTCCCGGCCTCGGGCTACGGCGACCCGAGCGCGTCATTCGGCGAGCGCCTGCAGCACCTGCTGCTGCCGGCGCTGGTGCTGGGCCTGCTGAATTCGGCCTTGATCATCCGCTTCACGCGCGCCTCGATGCTCGACATCCTCGGCGAGGACTATGTGCGCACGGCCCGGGCCAAGGGGCTGCCCGAGCGGGTGATCATGGTCAAGCACGTGCTGCGCAACGCGCTGGTGCCGATCGTCACGGTGCTCGGCCTCACGCTGGCGCTGATGATCGGCGGCACGGTCGTGACCGAGACGGTCTTCAACCTGCCCGGCGTCGGCAACCTGGTGGTGCGCGCGGTGCTGCGGCGCGACTATCCGGTGATCCAGGGCACGCTGCTGGTCATTGCCGCCATCTACGTGTTCATCAACCTCGGCGTCGACTTCATCTACACGCTGGTCGATCCGCGCATCCGGCTGGAGGGAAAATGAGAGCCGCGATCGTTTCCCGCTGGAACAGCGCGATGCCGGTGGCGCGGCGCCTGTTCGGGCGCAAGATCGTGCTGGCGGCGGCCCTGGTGCTGCTGCTGGTGACCGGTGTCGCGGTGCTCTACCCGCTGCTGTCGGACGCCGACCCCGGCGCCATCGAGATCGGCCAGCGCCTGCATGCGCCTTCGCTCGAACACTGGGCCGGCACCGACGAGCTGGGCCGCGACGTGATGCTGCGCATCGTGCACGGCGCGCGCTACTCGCTGCTGATCGGCGTCGTGACGGCCGCCGGCGCGGTGTTGTTCGGCACCTTGATGGGCATGCTCGCGGGCTTCTTCCGCCGGCTCGACGCGCCGCTGATGCGCGTGGTCGACGCCATGATGTCCTTCCCCGACATCCTGCTGGGCATCGCGCTGGTGTCGATCCTCGGCGTCTCGCTTTGGAACGTGATGTTGGCGCTGGTGATCGTCTACACGCCGCGCGTCGCCCGCGTGGTGCGCGCCACCACGCTGGTGCTGCGCGAGCTGCTGTTCGTCGACGCGGCGCGCGCGCTCGGCGTGCGCACCCCGAAGATCCTCTGCAAGCACATCCTGCCGAACCTGATGTCGCCGATCCTGGTGCAGGTGACTTTCATCTTCGCCTACGCGATCCTGGCCGAGGCAGGACTGTCGTTCCTCGGCGTCGGCGTGCCGCCCGACATCCCGACCTGGGGCACGATGATCGCGGGCAGCCTCGACTATGCCGACCGCGCCTTCTGGACCATCTTCTGTCCCGGCCTGGCCATCGTGCTGACGGCGCTGTCGCTGCAGATGCTGGGCGACGGCGTGCGCGACCTGCTCGACCCGAAGCTGAGGAAGGCCGCATGAACGCGATCGCATCCGCAACGCCCCGCCTCGAAGTGCAGGGCCTGTCGACCTCCTTCGCCACCGAGGCCGGCCGCATCCAGAGCGTGGCCGATGTCTCGTTCGCGATCCGTCCAGGCGAGACGCTGGCGCTGGTCGGCGAATCGGGTTCCGGCAAATCCGTCACCAGCCTCACGCTGATGGGCTTGCATGCCAAGACCTCGCATGCGCAGGTCGAGGGCCAGGCCTGGTTCGTGCGGCGCGACGGCCGGCGCGTCAACCTGCTCGACCTGCCCGAGTCCGAAAAGCGCGCGCTGCGCGGCAACGAGCTCGGAATGATCTTCCAGGAGCCGATGACCAGCCTGAACCCGGTGCTGACCATCGGCGAGCAGATCGCCGAATCGGTCCGGCTGCACCTGAAGCTCGACCGCAAGGCTGCGCACGCCCATGCGCAGCGCATGCTCGAACTGGTCGAGATCCCGGCCGCGGCGCAGCGGGTCAACGAGTACCCGCACCAGCTTTCGGGCGGCATGCGCCAGCGCGTGATGATCGCGCTCGCGATGGCCTGCAACCCGACCCTGCTGATCGCCGACGAGCCGACCACCGCGCTCGACGTCACGATCCAGGCGCAGATCCTGGCGCTGATGGGCCGGCTGCAGAAGGAGACCGGCATGAGCATGCTGTTCGTCACCCACAACCTCGGCGTGGTCGCGCAGTACGCCGACGCGGTGGCCGTGATGTATGCGGGCCGGATCGTCGAGTCGGCGCCGGTGCACGACCTGTTCGCCCGGCCCGCGCATCCCTATACGCGCGGCCTGCTGGCCTGCCTGCCGGGCGTGGCGCGGCGGCGCGCCTCGCCGGTGCTGCCCGGCCGGCGCCCCCAGCTGGTCGCCATCCCCGGCCAGGTGTCGAGCCCCTTCGCGCCGCCGCCCGGCTGCGCCTTCGCGCCGCGCTGCACGCACCGCCGCGAAGCCTGCGACGCCCGCATGCCGATGCTCGATGCCAGCGGCGGCGATCGCCGGGTGCGCTGCATCGGATTCACCGAGGAGTTGGCCGCATGACGAGCGCAACATTGGCGAGCGAGAACCTGCTCGAGATCCGCAACCTGAAGAAGTACTTCGGCAAGGGCAGCCATCCGGTGCGCGCGGTCGACGACGTGAGCTTCGACATCCGCAAGGGCGAGACGCTCGGGCTGGTCGGCGAATCGGGTTCGGGCAAGAGCACCATCGGGCGCCTGCTGACGCGGCTGGTCGATCCGACCGGCGGTGCGATGTCCTACCAGGCGCAGGGCTCGGATGCGCCGCCGCAAGACCTGGCGCAGCTGTCGCAGTCGCAGTTCCGCCCCCTGCGCTCCAAGGTGCAGATCATCTTCCAGGATCCCTACGCGAGCCTCAACCCGCGCATGCGCATCCGCGAGGTGCTGGCCGAGGCGCTCGACACGCACGGGCTGGCCAAGGGGGCGGCGCGCAAGCCGCGCATCGAGCAGCTGCTCCAGCAGGTGGGCCTGCGCCCCGAACACGCCGAGCGATTCCCGCACGAGTTCTCCGGCGGGCAGCGCCAGCGCATCGGCATCGCCCGCGCGCTCGCGGTCGAGCCGCAGTTCATCGTCGCCGACGAGCCGCTGTCGGCACTCGACGTCTCGATCCAGGCCCAGGTGGTGAACCTGCTGGGCGAACTGAAGGAGCAGCTCGGCCTCACGCTGCTCTTCATCTCGCACGACCTGGACGTGGTCGAGTACCTGTGCGATCGCGTGGTGGTGCTGTATCTCGGCCGGGTGATGGAGATCGCGCCGACGCAAGCGCTCTATGCCAGCCCGCAACATCCCTACACGCGCGCGCTGCTGGCGGCGGCGCCGATCCCCGACCCGGCCCAGCGGCGCGTGGTCCCGCTGCTGCAGGGCGACCTGCCGAGCCCGGCGAATCCGCCCTCGGGCTGCGTGTTCCGCACCCGCTGCCCGCTGGCCGAGGAGCGCTGCGCCAGCGCCGACACGCAGCTGCGCGAAGTGCAGACTGGCCACTGGCACGCCTGCTGGCGCAACGATCTTTGAGTACGCTGGCGGCACACGAAGCACCAAACGGAACGAACATGACTGAAGAGCTGATCCTCGACCACCGAAGCAAGAGCTATCCGCTGGGCGCCGCGCCATGCCGGGCCGCCGACATCGGCCAGAAGGGCTGGAACGTGCTGGCCGATGACCTGGCCTATCCGCTGGCCGTCATCCGCCGCTCGGCGCTGGCGCACAACATCGCCTGGATGCAGGACTACGCCCGCCGCAAGGGCGTGACCCTGGCGCCGCACGGCAAGACCACCATGTCGCCCGAGCTGTTCGCGCAGCAGCTGGCCGGCGGCGCCTGGGGCCTCACCTTCGCGACCATCTTCCAGCTCGCCGTGGGCGTCGAAGCGGGCGCGCGGCGGGCCATCATCGCCAACCAGGTGCTCGCCGATGCCGATCTCGACGGCCTCGACGTGCTGCTGGCCGGGCACGGCGACCTGCGGGTCTGGTTCCTGGTCGATTCGCTGGCGCAGCTGGCGGTGATCGAGGACTGGGCACGGCGCCGGCAAAGCCCGCGGCGCTTCGACGTGCTGCTGGAGATCGGCATTCCCGGCCAGCGCACCGGCTGCCGCACGCTCGAAGAAGCGCTCGCACTGGCTGCCGCGATCTCGCGCTCGCCGGCCGTGCACCTCGGCGGCATCGAATGCTACGAAGGCGGCCTCGCCCGTTGCGACAGCGAGCACGACGCGCGTGAAGTCACGGCGCTGGTGCAGCGCGTGCTCGAAGTCGCGCGCTGCTGCGATGCGCAGAACCTGTTCGGCGACGACAGCGTGATGCTCACGGCCGGCGGCTCCGCGGTGTTCGACCTGGTCGTGCCGCTGCTGCGAGCACAGGGGCTGTCGCGCCCGGTGCTCGGCGTGCTGCGCTCGGGCTGCTATGTCACGCACGACAACGGCAACTACGCCCGCTTCCTGAGGCAGGTGGAGCAGCGCGAAGGGCTGGACGCCTCGCTGCGCGCGGCGCTGGAGGTCTGGGCGATGGTGCAGTCGGTGCCCGAGCCCGGGCTGGCGCTGCTGACCTGCGGCCGCCGCGACATCTCCTACGACCTGGAGCTGCCGGTGCCGGTGCGGCATGCGCCGCGCGGCGCCCGCGTGGCGGCCGATGCGCCGCCCGGCTGGACGATCAGCGCGCTCAACGACCAGCATGCCTACCTGCGCTTCGATGCCGCGGGCACGGTGCCGCAGGTCGGCGATCGCGTCGCGCTGGGCATCTCGCACCCATGCACCACCTTCGACAAGTGGCGCTGGCTCGCGCTGGTCGACGACGACCTGGCGGTCAGCGGCGCCATCAGCACGCGCTTCTGAGGGTCGACATGCACAACCCTTCCGTTCATCTCCTGCAGCGCCTGCGCGAGCGCATGGCGCTGCTGCCGGCAGCGCAGCGCAGCGTGGTGCAGTGCGTGCTGGAGGACCCGCGCGCGGCGGTGGCCGCCACGGTCGAGCAGCTCGCGCAGCAGGCCGGCGTGTCGATGCCGACCATCGTCCGGACCTGCCGCAGCTTCGGCTTCGAGTCGGTGCGCGAGTTCATGCTGGCGCTGGCCCAGGACCTGGCCGTCACGGGCTCCTACCTGCACCGCAGCGTGCTGGCCGAGGACAGCGCGGGCGACGTGGCGAGCAAGATCGTCCACGCCGCCGTGTCCTCGCTGACCGAGCTGGGCCGCCGCATCGACGTCGAGGTGCTGGACAAGGTCGCGAGCCGCCTGGCCGAGGCCCGGCGCATCGACTGCTACTCGGTGGGCGCGGCGTCGACCTTCATGGCGAACGAGCTGCAGAGCCGGCTGTTCAGGCTGGGCTGCACCGCCAACGCGATCTTCGATGCCCACCAGCAGCTGGTCTCGGCCAGCACGCTGGGGCCCGATGGCGTGGCCTTCGTGATCTCGCACGTCGGCCGCATGCCCTACACGCTCGAGGCCGCGCGTTTTGCGCGCTCGCAAGGCGCCACCGTGGTGGCCCTGACCCAGCCGGGCACCCAGCTGGCCGAGATCGCGGACCTGGTGCTCGCGGTCTCGGTGCCGCAGGACGCGGTGATGCGGGTCGGCACCGAAGCCTATCTGGCGCACCTGGTGGTGATCGAGATCCTGATGGTGCGGCTGGCGCAGAAGCTCGGACCGGTCGCGACGCGCGGCCTTCAGCAATTCAAGCAGCTGCTGCACAAGCACGGCTTCGACAGCGCCGAGTATTCGGGCGCGTCGGAGACATTCGAGGACGAACGATGACCATCCCGGACACTGGCGCCACGGGACCCGGCCACGCGACGCTGCTCAGGGGCGGCACGGTCGTCGATGGCAGCGACAGCCCGGGATGGCAGGGCGACGTGCTGCTCGCCGGCGAGCGCATCGTGTCGGTGGCGGCGCCTGGCCGGACATCCACCGATCTGCTCGCCAGCCTGCGCGCGCTGGGCCCCATCGACGAGATCGATTGCACCGGCCTGGTGGTCGCGCCCGGCTTCATCGACGTCCATACGCACGACGACTCGGCCGCGATCGAGAAGGCCGACATGCTGCCGAAGATCTCGCAGGGCGTGACCACCGTGATCGTCGGCAACTGCGGCATCTCGCTCGCGCCGATGGTGACCGACACGCCGCCGGCACCGTTGTCGCTGCTGGGCCGGGGCCAGTTCCGCCACGCCACGATGCGCGCCTATGCCGAAGCGGTGAACGCGGCGCGGCCGGCGGTCAACGTGGCTGCGCTGCTGGGCCATACCGCGCTGCGGATGCGCCACATGCCGGTGCTCGACCGGGCCGCCAACGCGGCCGAGCGCGCGGCCATGGCGGCCGACATGCAGGAGGCGATGGACGCCGGCGCACTGGGCCTGTCGTCGGGCGTGTTCTACGAAGAGGCGTTCGCCGCCGACGTCGACGAACTGGTCGCGGTCGCCAGCGTGGCGGCGCGCAACGGCGGTGTCTACGCCACCCACATCCGCGACGAACTGGCCGGCATCCTGCCGGCGCTGCAGGAGGCCGCGCTGACTGCGCGGCAGTCGGGACTGCCGCTCGTGATCTCGCACCACAAATGCGCCGGACCCGCCAACTGGGGCCGCACCCGCGAGACGCTGCCGCTCATCGAAGCGCTGGCGCAAGGCCAGGAGATCGGCATGGACGTCTATCCCTACACGGCCGGCTCGACCGTGCTGCGCGAGGACCTGGTCGACGGCATCATCGACATCCTGATCACCGGCAGCCAGCCGCACCCCGAGGTCGGCGGCCGCTATCTGGCCAACATCGCGGCGGAGTGGGGCGTCACGCAGCAGGAGGCGGCCCGGCGCCTGAAGCCCGGCAATGCCTGCTACTTCCAGATGCGGGAGGACGACGTGCAGCGCGTGATGGCGCATCCGCTCTCGATGATCGGCTCCGACGGCCTGCCGAACGACGAACGGCCGCATCCGCGCCTGTGGGGTGCGTTCCCGCGCGTGCTGGCCAGCTACTGGCGCGAGAAGGGCCTGCTGCGGCTCGAAGAGGCGGTCCACAAGATGACGGGCCTGTCGGCGGCGCGCTTTCGCATCGACGGCCGCGGCCTGCTGAAAGCCGGCCACATGGCCGACGTGGTGGTCTTCGATCCGCTGCGCGTGAAGGACGGCGCGACCTTCGAGCAGCCGCGCCAGTTCAGCGAAGGCATCGAGCGGGTCTGGGTCAACGGCGTGTTGAGCTACACGGCCGAGGGGCGCGCCACCGGTGCGCGCGCGGGGCGTTTCGTGCGGCGGGCAATGGCCGCCGGCTGATCGCGGCCGATCAGGGTTTCTCCTGCCGGCCGTCGAAGTCAATCATCATATGATTTGAATCGAGGGCTCCGCGGCGGGCTCCGCAGGAGACGATTCATGGCCCATTCATCGAACGCGGGGCGCCGGCAGTTGCTGCAGGGCCTCGGTGCCGCAGCCTTGCTGCCCTGGGTGCTGCCCGTGCAGGCCGAAGACTACCCGACCAAGCCGGTCGAACTCGTGGTGCCGGCCTCCGCCGGCGGCGGGACCGACGCGCTGGCGCGCGCCTTCGCGGAAGCCGCGAAAAAGCACTTCCCGCAGCCGCTGGTCGTCAACGACCGGCCCGGCGCAAGCGGCGTCGTCGGCATGAGCGACGTGCTCAACGGCAAGCCCGACGGCTACAAGGTCAGCGTCGTCATCGCCGAACTCGTGATCCTGCCGCACCTCGGCCTTTCGAAGTTCACCTACGCCGACTTCCAGCCGATCGCGCGCCTCAACGCCGACCCGGCCGCGATCACGGTGCAGTCCGACGCGCCCTGGAACACGATCGAGGAATTCCTCGCCGCCGCCAAGGCCAAGCCCGGCGAGATGAAGGTCGGCAATTCCGGCAACGGATCGATCTGGCACCTGGCCGCCGCGGGCCTCGAGGACAAGACCGGCGTCAAGTTCAACCATGTGCCCTACCAGGGCGCGGCACCCGGCGTGGTGGCGCTGCTCGGCGGCCACATCGACGCGGTGGCCGTGAGTCCCGGCGAAGTCGCGGTCCACGTGCAGGCCGGCAAGCTCAAGATGCTTGCGGTGATGGCCGACCAGCGCCTGAAGGCCTTCGACAAGGTGCCTACGCTCAAGGAGCGCAAGATCGACCTCTCGATCGGCACCTGGCGCGGGCTGGCGGTGCACAAGGCCACGCCTGCCGAGATCTCGACGGTGCTGCGCACCATGGCCCGCAAGGGCGCCGACGAGCCGCTGCTGCGCGAGCAGCTCGACAAGCTCAACCTCGGCTTCGCGTACCTCGACGCCGAGGCCTTCGGCCAGGCGATGCAGCGCGACCACGACTATTTCAAGCAGCTGGTGCAGAAGCTGGGGATCAAGGTATGAGCCCCCGCCCGGCCGTTCCGAAGGGGGCTCGCACCGCAGTGCGAAGCACGGAGGTTTTCCAATGAGCAGCGCCACCGACCGGCCCGAGCTGCTGCTCGTCGCGCCTCTGATGCCCTTCCTGCTCGACCAGCTGCGCCAGCACTACACCCTGCACGACCGCATCCACGTCAGCGACCCGGCTGCCTTCGCCGCCGTGGCGCCGCGAATCCGTGGCGTGGTCGCCAATGGCGAGGCCAAGGTGCCGCGCGAACTGATCGCGCAAATGCCGGCGCTGGAAGTGATCTCGGTCTTCGGCGTCGGCTACGACGGCATCGACGTCCCGGCCGCGCACGCGCGCGGCGTGCCGGTCACCAACACGCCGGCGGTCCTCAACGACGATGTGGCCGACCTCGCCATCGGCCTGCTGATCGCGGCCGCGCGCCGCATCCCGCAGGCCGACCGCTTCGTGCGCGCCAACGAATGGACCCACGGCCCGATCGCGTTGAGCCGCAAGGTCACGGGCGGCCGGCTCGGCCTGGTCGGCATGGGCCGCATCGGCCAGGCGATCGCCGAGCGCGCGCTGGCCTTCAAGATGGAGGTGGCCTACACCTCGCGCTCGCCGCGTGCCGGTGTCCCTTATGCCTACCACCCCGACCCGGTCTCGCTGGCCGCGGCGGTCGACTTCCTGGTCGTGATCACGCCCGGCGGCGCCGCCACCAAGGGCCTGATCGATGCCCGCGTGCTGCAGGCGCTCGGCCCCGACGGCTACCTCGTGAACGTCGCGCGCGGCAGCGTGGTCGACGAAGCCGCACTGATCGATGCGCTGCGCCACGGCACCATCGCCGGTGCCGGGCTCGATGTCTTCGCCAACGAGCCGAACGTGCCGGAAGCCCTGCGCACGCTGCCCAACGTGGTGCTGACGCCGCACATCGGCAGCGGAACGAAGCAGACGCGCGAGGCGATGGGCCAGCTCACCTTCGACAACCTGCACGCCCATTTCACGGGCCGGCCGCTGTTGACCCCGGTCGACGCCTGAGCCGATCGCGATGGCCAAGAACACCCATGGCCGCACGCTGGACCTGCTCGGCGAGGCGATCGTCTCGCGCCGCTACGCAGTCGGCACGCCGATGCCGGCCGAGCCCCAGCTGTGCGAAGCTTTCGGCGTCAGCCGCACGGTGGTGCGCGAGGCCGTGAAGTCGCTGGTGGCCAAGGGCCTGATCATCACCGGCCCCAAGGTCGGTACCCGGGTGCTGCCCGACGAGGACTGGAACTGGTTCGATCCCGACGTGATCACCTGGCAGGCGCGGGCCGGCCTCACGCCCGAGTTCCTGCGCGACCTGCAGGACCTGCGGCGCGCGGTCGAGCCGGCCGCGGTGCGGCTGGCGGCCGAGCGCGCAACGGCCGAGGACATCGAAGAGATCGAGGCCGCCTATGCCGGCATGAAGCACGCCGTGGAATTCGGCGGCGATTACGTCAGCTTCGACCTGCGTTTCCACAACGGCCTGCTGCGCAGCGCCCGCAACCGGATGCTGGCACAGATGAGCAAGGCGCTGCACGCGCTGCTGCGCACCAGCTTCGAGATCTCGACCATCAAGAAAGACGGCCCGGCGCAGTCCCTGCCGATGCACCGTGCCGTGCTCGACGCCGTGATCGCGCGCGATCCGGCGCGGGCCGAGCAAGCCATCATCCTGTTGATCGACGGCGCGCGCGCCGACATCGACGAGGTGCTGGGTTCGCGCCGACGACTGCCCCGGCTGTCGCGTCCGCCGCCGCGCCTGCGGGCCGCCGTCTGACGCGGAGCACCATAGTTACTTCCCACCCCCGGCTCGCGCATCGAGCTGTTCAGCTGCAAGAAAAAGGAGACAGGCAACATGAAATTCAAAGCACTCGTGGTCCCGACGATGATGGCCCTGGGCCTCGCCGTCGCCGGCCAGGCCTCGGCGCAGGAGAAGCTCACCGTCTGGTGGGTCAAGGGCTTCTACAAGGCCGAGGACGATGCCTTGTTCGCGGCCATCAAGAAGTTCGAGGACAAGCACAAGGGCGTCAAGGTCGAACTGTCGCAGTACCCGGTGCAGGACATGATCCCCAAGACCGTCTCGGCGCTCGACTCCGGCAGCCCGCCCGACGTCGCCTATGCCGACGTCTACGACTTCCAGGTCACGGGCAAGTGGGCCTATGACGACAAGCTCGAGGACATCAGCAGCGTGCTGGCGCCGATCGCCTCCCGCTTCGCGCCCAACACGATCGAGACCACCTTCCTCTACGACGACAAGACGAAGGCGAAGGCCTACTACGCCTTCCCGATCAAGCAGCAGACGATGCACATCGAGTACTGGATCGACATGCTCAACGAGGCCGGCTTCAAGGAGTCGGACATCCCGACGAACTGGAAGGACTACTGGTCGTTCTGGTGCGAGAAGGTGCAGCCCGCGAGCCGGCAGAAGACCGGCAAGCGCAACTTCGGCATCGGCATGCCGATGGGTGTCGATTCGAGCGATGCCTTCTATTCGTTCCTGACCTTCGCCGATGCCTACAACGTGAAGCTCGTCAGCGACAGCGGCAAGCTGCTGGTCGACGACCCGGCCGTGCGCGCCGGCCTGATCTCGGCCATGACCGACTACACCAAGCCCTACCTGACGGGCTGCACGCCGCCGTCCTCGACCAGCTGGAAAGACCCGGACAACAACGTCGCCTTCCACAACAAGACCACCGTGATGACGCACAACGCGACCATCTCGCTGCCGGCCAAGTGGCTCGATGACTCGAACAATGCCTCGCTCACGCCCGAGCAGCGCGAGGAAGCGAAGAAGAACTACACCGAGCGCATCCGCACGGCCGGCTTCCCGAACAAGCCCGATGGCAGCAAGATGGTCTACCGGACCGCGGTGAAGACCGGCGTGGTCTTCAAGGAAGCCAAGAACAAGGCGCGCGCCAAGGAGTTCGTGGCCTTCCTGTTGCAGGAAGAAAACCTCACGCCGTACGTCGAAGGCTCGCTGGGGCGCTGGTTCCCGGTGACCAAGGCCGGCCAGGCAAGCCCGTTCTGGCAGGCCGACTCGCACCGCAAGTCGGTCTACAACCAGTACGCCGCCGGCACGGTGACCTTCGAATTCACGAAGAACTACAAGTTCACGGTGCTCAACAACGAGAACGTGTGGGCCAAGGCGATGAATCGCATCGTGAGCGACAAGGTGCCGGTGGACAAGGCGGTCGACGAGATGATCGAGCGCATCAAGACGGTCGCTCGCTGAGCTGAAACGGCGGCCGACCATGAGTTCCACAGCAAGCGCCGTGACCGCGGCCGGCACCGCCGCGACACCCATCAAGCTCGGACGCTGGCAGTTCTGGGGGCGGATGATGGTCATCCCCTACCTGCTGGTGTTCGCCATCTTCGTGCTCTACCCGGTGTGCTACGGCCTCTGGCTGGCGCGCCATCCGCAGAGCTACGTGCACCTGGTCGAAGACCCGATCTTCTTCCGCTCGGTGATCAACACGATCATCTTTCTGGTCGTCGCGATCAACGTCAAGATGCTCGTGGCGCTGGTGCTGTCGGGCTTCTTCGTGCAGTCGCGCTGGTGGATCAAGATCCTCGCCGGGATCTTCATCCTGCCCTGGGCGGTGCCGTCGATCCCGACCATCCTTTCGGTGCGCTTCATGCTCAACCCCGAATGGGGCGTGATCAACACCACCATCTTCCGCCTGACCGGGCTCGACGGGCCCAACTGGCTCAACGACCCGACGCTGGCGCTCAGCTTCGCGATGCTGATGCACATCTGGAAGTCGCTGCCTTTCTGGACCCTGATCCTGGTCGCCGGGCGGCTCGCGATTCCGGGCGAACAGTACGAGGCAGCTTCGGTCGACGGTGCGAGTTCTTGGCAGAAGTTCCGCTTCATCAGCTGGCCGGCACTGCGCACGCTCTACGTGACCTCGCTGATCCTGTCGATGATCTGGACGCTGGGCGACTTCAACAGCGTCTACCTGCTGACCGGGGGCGGTCCGGCCGACCTCACGCACGTGCTGGCGACGCTCGGCATCCGCTACCTGCGACTCGACCAGGTCGATCTGTCGATGGCCTCCATCGTCGTCGCCATGCCGCTGGTGCTGCCGCTGGTCTATTTCATGATGAAGAGGTTGTCCAAATGAGCCGCAAGCGCTGGACCGTCAAGGCCGTCGGCAACGAGGCCAAGCTGCTGCTGATCGGCATCCCGGTGCTGCTGTGGACGCTGATCCCAATCTACCACATGGTGCTGTTCGCGATCTCGCCGCGCGGCACCGCGACCAGCGGCCGCCTGTGGCCGACCTCACCGACCTTCGACAACTTCTCGACGGTCTTCCATCAGAAGCACTTCTATCTCGATCATTTCTGGGTGCAGCTCGGCAACTCGCTGTTCATCGCGGTGGCGGTCGGGGCGATCACGCTGTTCGTCGCCACCACCGCGGCCTTCGCGATCAGCCGGCTGCGGGTGCGGGGCGGCCGCACGGTCATGAACATGGCGCTCTTCACCTACTTCATCCCCGCCGCGTTCCTCGCCGTGCCGATGTACAAGACCATGGGCAACTACGGCCTGCTCAACAGCCAGTGGGCGCTGATCCTCGCGATGGTCACCATCGCATCGCCCTATTGCATCTGGGTGCTCAAGCAGGCCTCCGACAAGCTGCCCTACGAGCTCGACGAAGCGGCGCGCATGGACGGCGCTTCCCCGCTGCAGCTGTTCCGCCTGGTGTACCTGCCGCTGATGGTGCCCTCGCTGGTGGCGGTGGGTACCTACGCGCTGCTGCTGGCCTGGAACGAGTACCTGTACGCCTTCCTGCTGCTGTCGAACGACCGCAGCGTGACCCTGGCCGTGGCGCTCGGCAACTTCCTCGCGGCCGACGATTCGCCCTGGGAACTGCTGATGGCGACCGGCCTCATCTACGCGCTGCCGCCGGCGGCCATCTACTACACGTTCAAGCGCTACATGGTCGGCGGCATCACCGCCGGCGCTGTAAAGAGCTGACCCCCAGGTTGCCCGGCACTTCGTGTCCGGGCGCCCACCCCCTTTCACGGGGCGACACCGGCGGCCCGGCAAAGCCGGTTCCGCGGTGTCCCCCGAACAGGCCCGGGCTACGCCGGGCCAACAGAGAGAAAGAGACGAAAACAATGGCTTCAGTCACTTTTCGGGACGTCCAGAAGTCCTACGGCAAGACCCGGATCATCGAGCGCCTGGGCTTCGAGATCGAGGACGGCGAGTTCGTCGTGCTGGTCGGGCCTTCGGGCTGCGGCAAGTCGACGCTGCTGCGCATGCTGGCCGGCCTGGAGGACATCAGCGGCGGCCAGATCATGATCGACGGGCGGGTCGTCAACGAGCTCGAATCGAAAGATCGGGACATCGCGATGGTGTTCCAGAGCTACGCGCTCTACCCGCACATGACGGTCGGCGAGAACATGGGCTTCAGCCTGCGCCTGCGCAAGGCCGAGAAGGGCCTGACCGACAAGCGGGTGGCCGATGCCGCCAAGATCCTGAACCTCGACCACCTGCTCGGGCGCTATCCGCGCGAGCTGTCGGGCGGACAGCGGCAGCGGGTCGCGATGGGGCGCGCGATCGTGCGCGACCCGAAGGTCTTCCTGTTCGACGAGCCGCTGTCCAACCTGGACGCCAAGCTGCGCGTCGCGATGCGGGCCGAGATCAAGGCGCTGCACCAGCGGCTCAAGACCACCACCGTCTACGTTACCCACGACCAGATAGAGGCCATGACGATGGCCGACCGGATCGTCGTCATGCACGACGGCGCGGTCGAGCAGATCGGCACGCCGCTCGAGCTCTACGACCGCCCCGACAACCTGTTCGTCGCCCAGTTCATCGGCTCGCCCTCGATGAACGTGCTGGAGGGCACGGTGCGGCGCGCCAACGGCCAGTGCAGTGTCGAGGCGCAGGGCGCCTCGTGGCCGGCGCCGGCCGCGACAGGGGCGGTCGACGGGCAGGCCGTGCACTATGGCGTGCGGCCCGGCGACATCACACTGTCCGAGCCGTCGCAAGGCGTGCCGGCGAGGGTGATCGTGGTCGAGCCGACCGGTGCCGAGACCGAATTGCTGGTCGATGTCGGGGGCGCCCAGCTGACGCTCGCGGTGCACGGCCGGGTCGATGCCCAGCCGGACCAGATGGTCGGGCTGGTGATCGGCAGCGAGAGCGTGCACCTGTTCGATCGCCAGACCGCCAAGCGGCTGGGCTGATACGGCTTCGCAGGGGGCGCGCCGCCGCGCGCCTACTTTTCTGCCTTGAGGACCGTTCCGAGCTGCAGTTGCTTGACTTGGTACTTGCCTTGGACTTCGTCGATCTTGCTCACGCTGTTGCGCGCCATGATGACGCCCATCGAGGGCTCCTGCTGGATGTAGATGATGTCGCCGTCCTTGGCGCTGATCTCGGTGTCGGCCCAGTTCTCGGCCTTGGAATAGATCTTGTGCGTTCCGGGCTTGACGTTGAAATAGATGTACTGGCTCGATCGGGTGTAGCCCATCTCGGACGCAGCTTCCTGATCGTCGACGAAGACGTTGAACCGGACCAGGCCGCCCATGCCGGAAGGGCGCACGACGTAGACGATCGCTTTTCCGGACTCCGGCAGCTTGGGGAGTTGGAAGGAAGCAGTTTCGCTTTTCATGACCTCGGGTGAGGGCAGGCTCGCGCACCCGGCGAGCACGGCGAAAGCTGTTGCGAGGAAGACAGCGGAGATCGAACGGTCGAGTTTCATGGAGGAGGCAGTCTATGAATGCACGCGCCGGGCCGTCTAGAGGAAATGCTTCATGGGCGCACCGGAATCGGCTGCTTCGGGCGTGCCGGATCGCGGCGCAATGAAGCAACGAAAAAGGGCGCCGAAGCGCCCTTTTGTGGATGTGTGGTCGAGCTCTCAGCGACCGAAGGAGCGGCCACCGCCGCCACCGCCGTAGCCACCGCCGCCGCCATAGCCGCCACCCGAGCGGCCGCCGCCACCCGAACGGCCACCGCCGCCGGAACGGTTGCCGCCGTAGCCGCCGCCGCCGCCACGACGGCCGCGGCCGCCGAGGCTGTCGACGCTGGTGCGCAACGGATCCGGCTGGCCGTCGCCGCCGGCGACCGCTTCGGCGCGCAGATGCGCCACCGCATCGGCTTGCGTCGGGCTGTGGCTGTTGCCGTGATGGCGCGGCTGGCGCTCTTCATGCGGCAGGTGGTTCTGATGGTGCGTCGGCGCATGGTGCGGCGCGCGCGCCGGTCCTTGCGGTCCGCGTGCCGGGCCCTGGCCGCGGCCGCCCTGGCCACGCGGGCCCTGGCCGCCGCCGCCGTTGGCGCTGCGGCCGGCCGGTGCGCCCTGGCCCTGGCCGCCGCCGCGACGCTGGCCACCGCCATTGCCACCGCCGCCGCCACCACCACTGCGCTCGCCCTGGCCCGCCTTGTTCTCGCGGATGCGCTGCATCATCTCGGTGCGAGCCGCCTTGGCCGCGGCCTGCATCACTTCGCGGCTCGGCGGACGGCCGGCGCCGCCCCAGATCGTCTGGCGACCCATGGCGATCGGCTCGGCGCGTTCGCCGTCCTCGGGGCCGAAGCCGTCGATGACCTGCACCGGAATCGTCTGCTTGGTGAAGCGCTCGATCTCCTGCATGAAGCCTTCTTCGTCGAGGCACACGAAGCTCACGGCCTCGCCGCTCGAACCGGCACGGCCGGTGCGGCCGATGCGGTGCACGTAGTCTTCGCTGACGTTCGGGATCTCGTAGTTGACGACGTGCGGCAGCTCGTCGATGTCGATGCCGCGGGCCGCGATGTCGGTCGCCACCAGGGCACGGATGTCGCCGCTCTTGAAGCCGGCCAGCGCCTGCGTACGGGCGCTCTGGCTCTTGTTGCCGTGCAGCGCCATCGCCTCGATGCCGTTCTTGGTCAGGAACTCGGCCACGCTGTTGGCGCCGAACTTGGTGCGGGTGAAGACCAGCACCTGGCTCCACTTGTGCTCGTTGATGATGTGGGCGAGCAGCGCCTTCTTCTTGCCGCGGCCGACCGGGTGGATCACCTGCGTGATGCGCTGCACCGTGGTGTTGCGCGGCGTGACCTGGATGCTCTGCGGGTTCTTGAGCAGCGTGGCGGCGAGATCGCGGATCTCGTCGCTGAAGGTGGCCGAGAACAGCAGGCTCTGCTTTTCCCGGGGCACCAGCGCGAGGATCTTCTTGACGTCGTGGATGAAGCCCATGTCGAGCATGCGGTCGGCTTCGTCGAGCACCAGGATCTGCACCTGCGACAGGTCGAGCATGCCTTGCTGCTGCAGGTCGAGCAGGCGGCCGGGGGTGGCGACCAGGATGTCGACGCCGCTCTTGAGCTTGCTGATCTGCGGGTTCATGCCGACGCCGCCGAAGATCACGGTCGAGGTCAGCTGGAGGTACTTGCCGTAGATGCGAACGGACTCTTCGACCTGGGCCGCGAGTTCGCGCGTGGGGGTCAGCACCAGGGCACGGATGCCGGTGCCGCCGAACTTGTTGGTGGCGCTGCGGCTCATCGTGAGCTTGTGCAGCAGGGGCAGGGTGAAGGCAGCGGTCTTGCCGGTGCCGGTCTGGGCGCCGCCCAGGAGGTCGTGGCCGTCGAGCACGGCCGGAATGGCCTGGGCCTGGATCGGCGTCGGCGTTTCGTAGCCCTGCTCATGCACGGCCTTCAAGATGGCCGGGGCCAGCTTCAGTTCATCAAAGTTCATTGAGTTCAACAAGCGCCCTACACGGCGCAGTGGTATCCACCCGCTCGGGCGTCATGTGGACGTCGAGCCAGTAAGGGCAGATGAAGGTCAGAGGTGGGAGCCCGAAAGCCTGCATAAGGCCGTCTTCGTCCCCGGCGGAGAGCCGGCGTCGCGGGCAACTGGACCCGGCAACAGGCGCTATTGTCTCATGAACCGGGATGAAGGGTGAAATGACGCGGCCGGTCGTGGAAGCATGCGGTCTGGAACTGCGGCGCTAAGCTCTTACTTCGTCAGCATTACCAGGAGCCGCCCGTGCGACTCACCTCCAAGGGTCAGGTGACCATTCCCCAGAACATTCGCGAGCTCGCGGGCCTCAAGCCCTACGACGAGGTGGAGTTCGAGTACCGCAACAAGCAGATCATCATGAAGCCCGTGAAGCCCGTGAGGCGCACGACATCGCCGGCCAAGGAGGCGATCGCCCTGCTGCGCGGCAGCGCGAACTCGAATATCGGCTTGTCGGCGGACGAGTGGCTGGAGATGACGCGCGGCGAACGCTGAGGCGCCGGAAACCTTCCTGATCGACAGCAGTGTCCTGATCGACGTCATCCACGAAGATCCGGGATGGATGGACTGGTCGGCTTCGGCCATCGGTGAATGCCTGAACCGTGACAAGCTGGCTTGCCGGACTTCTATATCGGCGCCCACGCTCAACTGACGGGTTGCACCCTCGTGTCGCGCGACAGCGCGCGCTACAAGACCTATTTCCCCAAGCTCAAGCTCATTTCGCCGAAGCACGAGTAGAGCGCCCGCCGCCCGCCCGCTCCAGATAGACGAACATGCCCTGGATCGCCTCGCGCTGGTCTTCGCGGATCGGTGCCCGGATCAATTGGACCAGGTCGAAGCCGTGGCGCGCGGCCAGCCCGCGCAGGTAGCGCTCCGAATGGGCGTAGCGCAGGCTCGGCAGCAACTCGAAATCGACGCTTTCGTCGCCGCCGCTCTCGGCCGAGAAACAGAAGAGTCCGCCCGGCTCCAGCCGCTGCTCCAGCGCGGCGAAGACCGGCTCCAGGTCGCCTACGTAGATGAAGACGTCGGCGGCGGTGACCAGGTCGTAGCGGGCGTCCGTGCCTCGCAGGTAGGCCCCGATGTCGGCGTGCGCAAGCTGGTCGTAGAGCCCGAGGGCCCGGGCCTTGTCCAGCATCTGGCTCGACAGGTCGACGCCGGTGAGCCGCCCCGCCATTGGCCTGAGCAGCGCAGCGCACAGGCCGGTTCCGCAGCCGAGATCGAGGGCCGAGCGGAAGCGGCCCCGGCCCAGCGCGGCGAGGTGCATGGCCAGGGTGCTGTGCGCCTGGTAGCCGAGCAGGCCCACCAGGTGCGCATCGAACTCGTCGGCGTAGTCGTCGAACAGGGTCTCGACATAGTGGCCCGGCGCGGTCGCCGGCGCAGGGCCGTCGGAGACCGCGGCGAGGTAGTACCGGTGCAGCGCCGGATCGCCGCCGTGCGCCAGCGCCTGCTCGAAGGCATGGGCGGCTTCGGGGTGGCGGTTCAGTTCCCGCAGGATGCTGCCTCGATTGCTCCAGGCCTGGGCGATGCCGGGGTCGGCGGCCAGCGCGTGGTCGTAGGAGGCGAGCGCCTCCGCGGGCCGGCCCAGCGCCTGCAGGGTCTGGCCATGGCGAAGCCACAACTCGCCGGCGGGAAGCGCGTCCAGCGATAGCACCTTCTCGAAGGCCGACAGGGCTTCCGGGTGCCGGTTCAGTTGCCCGAGGGCGCTGGCCTTGTGGAACCAGGCATCCGGGTCCTCGGCTTCGGCCTCCAGGGCCTGCTCGGCGGCCGCCAGGGCCGCCTGCGGGCGCGACAGCTTCAACTGCGTCGCGGCGAGATTGACCAGGGTCGAGACGCGGCCCGGCAGCAGCGCGAGCGACGACAGGAAAAGCTGCTCCGCGGCCTCGAAGCGGCCCGTCTCGAGGGCCTTCAGCCCGTCGAGGAAGAACTGTCGGGCCTGGGCGAAGGCATCGGGGGTGGGGGAGGGGCGCATGGCGGCAGGGACGGCGGCCGCTGCGGGCGGCGTCCGGAGAGCTCGGATGGAGCCGGAGAATAGCAGCGCCGCGCGCGCTTCTTCAGGGAATCGAGGGGCTGGGTTAGACTTGGCCCCAAACCCCGGTCGGAAAACGCGCTGCAGCAGCAAGCGCCTGCCACGCAAGGCAGATTCGCCATCGATCCTCGCACAAGATCGTTGTCGGGTTGCCCGGCCACCCCGAACAGTCCCCATCACCGAACAGAGATAGACATGGCCCAGTACGTCTACACCATGAACAAGGTCAGCAAGACCGTGCCGCCCAAACGGCAGATCTTGAAGGACATTTCGCTCTCGTTTTTCCCCGGCGCCAAGATCGGCGTGCTCGGCCTGAACGGCTCGGGCAAGTCCTCGCTGTTGAAGATCATGGCCGGCATCGACAAGGAGATCGAGGGCGAGGCGCTGCCGATGCCCGGTCTCACGATCGGCTACCTCGAGCAGGAGCCCAAGCTGAACGCCGCCCACACGGTGCGCGAATCGGTCGAGGAAGCCATGGGCGCGGTCTACGCGGCCAAGGCGCGGCTCGAGGAGGTCTACGTCGCCTACGGCGCCGAAGACGCCGACTTCGACGCACTCGCGGCCGAGCAAGCCGAGCTCGAAGCCATCATCGCCACCGCCGGCACCGATTCCGAACACCAGCTCGAGATCGCCGCCGACGCGCTGCGCCTGCCGCCGTGGGACGCCAACATCGGCGTGCTGTCGGGCGGCGAGAAGCGGCGAGTCGCGCTGTGCCGGCTGTTGCTGAGCAAGCCCGACATGCTGCTGCTCGACGAGCCGACCAACCACCTGGACGCCGAATCGGTCGAGTGGCTCGAAGTCTTCCTGCAGCGCTTTCCCGGCACCGTCGTGGCGATCACCCACGATCGCTACTTCCTCGACAACGCGGCCGAGTGGATTCTCGAACTCGACCGCGGCCGCGGCATTCCCTGGAAGGGCAACTACAGCACCTGGCTCGAGCAGAAGGGCGAACGCCTGGCGCAGGAGCAGAAGAGCGAAGAAGCCCATGCCAAGGCCCTGAAGAAGGAACTCGAATGGTCGCGCCAGAACCCGAAGGCGCGCCAGGCCAAGAGCAAGTCGCGCCTGGCCCGCTTCGAGGAGCTGAGCGATTTCGAATACCAGAAGCGCAACGAGACGCAGGAAATCTTCATTCCCGTCGCCGAGCGCCTGGGCAACCAGGTGATCGAGTTCAAGAACGTCACCAAGTCCTTCGGCGACCGGGTGCTGATCGACAACCTGAGCTTCGAGATCCCGGCCGGCGCGATCGTCGGCATCATCGGTCCGAACGGCGCCGGCAAGTCGACCCTGTTCAAGCTGATCGCCGGCAAGGAAACGCCGGACTCCGGCGAGGTGGTGATCGGCCAGACGGTCAAGATGGCCTTCGTCGACCAGAATCGCGACGCGCTCGGCAACGAGAAGACCGTGTGGGAAGACATCTCGAACGGCCTCGACATCATCAACGTCGGCAAGTTCCAGATGGCCAGCCGGGCCTACGCCGGGCGCTTCAACTTCAATGGCGCCGACCAGCAGAAGAAGGTCGGCACCTTGTCGGGCGGCGAGCGCGGCCGGCTGCACCTGGCGAAGACGCTGATCGCGGGCGGCAACGTGCTGATGCTCGACGAGCCGTCGAACGACCTCGACGTCGAGACGCTGCGGGCCCTCGAAGACGCGCTGCTGGAGTTTGCCGGGTCGGTGCTGGTCATCAGCCATGACCGCTGGTTCCTCGACCGGATCGCGACCCACATCCTGGCGGCCGAAGGCGACAGCCAGTGGACCTTCTTCAACGGCAACTACCAGGAGTACGAAGCCGACAAGAAGAAGCGCCTGGGCGAAGAAGGTGCCAAGCCGCACCGGATGCGCTTCAAGGCCCTGAAGTAACGACAGCAGGGCGAATAGACCCGGGCGCATCGCGGCGCCCTTTCCGAAGGAGCATGCCATGGCAGCAGCGACTCGGTATCTTCTGGCGACGGCCCTGGCCGCCGTGGTCGGTTGCGGCGGTGGCGGTGGCGGCAGCAGCGTCGCCATCTCCGCCTTCGGCGTCAACGGCATGTCGACGCAGGGCGCGCCGGCCCCGGCCGGCAGCAGCGCCGCCGCACCACCTGCTGGCGCCGCGCCGGCCTCGCCGTCGTTCAAGGTCACCGAACTGGCGACCGGCCTCGACACCCCCTGGGCTTTGGCCTTCCTGCCCGACGGCCGCATGCTGATCACCCAGCGCGGCGGTCAGTTGCGGCTGCGCAATGCCGATGGGTCGGCCGTCAATGGCGGTGCCGATCTGGTCGCCGGCGTGCCCGCGGTCGCGGCGGTGGGCCAGGGCGGGCTGCTCGACGTCGCGGTGGACCCGGCCTTTGCGAGCAATCGACGCATCTATCTCAGCTTCGCGGAGCGCGACGGCGCCGATCCGAGCCTCAACGGCACGGCGGTGGCCCGGGCCGAACTCGATGCGGCCAACCGCACGCTCGGCAACCTGACGGTGATCTACCGCCAGTCGCCCAAGGTCGACAGCACGGCGCACTTCGGTTCGCGGCTGGTGTTCGACCGCAGCGGCTATCTGTTCGTGACCCTGGGCGAGCGCCTGCTCTACACCCAGCGGGGCTTCGCGCAAGACCTGTCGCGCGGTAACGGCAAGGTGGTCCGGATCACCACCGACGGCGCTCCGGCGCCTGGCAACCCCTTCGCCGCCACCGCCGGCGCACAGCCGCACATCTGGAGCTACGGCCACCGCAATCCGCAGGGGGCGGCGCTGCATCCCGCGACCGGCGATCTCTGGACCCACGAGCATGGTCCGCAGGGCGGCGACGAGGTCAACCTGACCCTGCCGGGGCGCAACTACGGCTGGCCCGTCATCAGCTACGGGCAGGAATACGGCACGCTCACGCAGGTGGGCGAGGGCACCGCCAAGCCGGGCCTCGAGCAGCCGCTGACCTACTGGGAAAAGATCGACGGCTCGGCCTGGACGCCAGGCACCCAGAAATCGTCGATCGCGCCGAGCGGCATGGCTTTCTATACCGGCGATGCGCTGGCCGAATGGAAGGGCAATCTCTTCGTCGGCGCGCTCGCCGGCACCGCGCTCTGGAGGCTCAGGCTCGACGGCAACGCGGTGGTCGGCCGCGAGCGATTGCTGGCCGAGCGCGGTGAACGCATCCGCGACGTCCGGCAGGGGCCCGACGGCTGGCTGTACCTGTTGACCGACAGCAGCAATGGCAAGCTGCTGCGGGTGGAGCGTCAGTGAACTGAAAGGCGCCGGCCGACGACCGGCCGAGGCTGTCGCGTCAGTGCGCAGCCTCGGCCGCGGCGGCGAACACTTCGCGGGCCGCCCCGAGCCCGTTCAGCGCTGCCGGAAAACCCGCATACACCGCCATCTGCATGATGGTCTCGACGATCTCGGTGCGGCTCACGCCCACGTTCAGCGCGCCCTGGATGTGCACCTTGAGCTGCGGGGCCGCATTGCCCATCGCCGTGAGCGCGGCGACCACGGCGATCTCGCGCGACCGCAGGTCCAGGCCGGGCCGCGAATAGATGTCGCCGAACGGGAATTCGATCAGCAGCCGGGCGAAGTCGGGCGCGATGTCCTGGAGGCTCTCGACGACGCGCACGCCGCCTTCACCGTCGATCTCCTGCAGCTTGGCGAGTCCGCGCTGGTAGCGGGTGGTTTCCATGGTTTTCCTTTTCCGGGCCTGGGCCCTGTGAAAGGGAACGCTCGATGCCGGCGTAGTGCGCGATCTTCTGCGTGAGCGCATCGACCGATTGCGCGAGCGACTGCATCTGCAGCCGCAGTCCGGCGAGGTGTGCTTCGAGCATCTCGCGGCGCTCGCCTACGCTGGCGTCCCCCTGACTTCGAAGCCTGGCAAAGGCCTGCATGCCCTGGATGGACATGCCGGTCGTGCGCAGGCGCAGCAGGAAAGCGAGCCAGTCCATGTCACTGTCCGCATAGCGGCGCTGGCCGCCCGGTGCGCGCGGCACGGCGGCGATCAGGCCGATGCGCTCGTAATAGCGCAGCGTATGGGCCGTGAGGCCGGTGCGGCGCGCCACCTGGGCGATGGTCAGCAGTGGGCTCGGGCTCGTTTCCATGTCGGGGATTCTGGAAGTTCGAGCGCGCTCCAAGTCAAGCGGGTCCGGTTGAAAGTTCTTGCGCGGCGCCCGCCGCACGCGGTGCGTCCGCGAGCACGCGCCTGCGCACCGCCTCGATGTTGTTGCGCAGCGCATAGAGCTCGTCGGCATAGGACAGCGGCACCGCGACCTTGTTGACCACGCGGTCGAGCTCGCCGAGTTCCTTCAGCAGCGCGTCGGGGTCGCCGGTATGCGCCTCCAGCTTGTGCTCGACCTCGCGCAGCCGTGCATACCAGCGGAACACGCGGCGGCGGACCCGGAACTGGTAGAGCGGCGGCACGATCCGGCTCAGCGGCAGCATCAGCACCAGCAGGCCGCCCAGCACCAGCCACATCCGCTCGACCAGGTTGCTGGCCCAGAACGGCAGGTAGCGCTGCCAGAACGGCGGCGTGCCGTTGATGGCGCGATCGCCTTCGGGGCTGACCGGCAGCTCGCTGGTCCGGGTGTTGGGAAAGTCGCGCGCGCGGTTGAACCAGCCGGCGCCGCCATGCAGGCTCTGCGCGGTCTGTGCGAACAGCTGTCGCAGCGCGGGGTGGGTTTCCTCGCGCGACAGCAGCGAGGTGGTGGCGGCCAGCAGCGACACGTCGTGCGACGGCAGGTCGGCCGCCAGGTCGACCACGCCGCGCGGCAGGTCCACCGGCTGCAGGAAGGCGAATCGCCGCGAATAGGCGTCGCTCTGCTGGAAGTCCATCAACTGGATGTCGGGCGCGCGCAGCAGCCGCTGCACCAGCGGGGATTGCGGTGCCGAGGCCAGCACGATCACGTCGAGCAGGCCGGCCTGCAGCGCTTCGGTCGCGGGCGTCTGCTCGAGGTTCGACAGGTTCAGCGCGGCCGGGTCCATGTGGTTGGCGTGGAACATCCGCTCCATGATGTCGGGCACGCCGCTGCCCGGCTTGTCGACGTTGATGCGCAGGTCCTTGAGCTGGGTCAGCGAGGTCAGGGTGCCGGTCTTGCGGTCGACCCGCTTCGCCGCATCGGTCCGGTAGAAGAACCACAGCGGCTCGAAGAACAGGCTGCCCAGCGAGGTCAGGCCGGCGGCCTCGTCCTTGACCGGATCGGCGCTGCCGCCGCGCACGAAGGCCACGTCGGCGCCGCCGCTGCGCAGCAGCTGCAGGTTGTCGAGCGAGCCGTCGGTGGGCTTGAGTTCGACTTCGATGCCGTTGGCCTTGAGAGCCGCGGCGTAGCGCTTGCCGAACTCGGCATAGGCGCTGCCGGCCGGCCCGGTGGCCAGGGTCACGCGCCGGGGCGGCTGAGGCTGCAGCCACCAGTAGGCGGCGGCCAGCAGGGCGATGACGAGGAAGATGACGGGCCCGGCGGAAGCGATCAGGTCGCGGATCGACAGCAGGAACAGGCGGATGGCTTGGGGCATGCGGAATGTTGGAACGAGGCTCGGGGACACCGCGGTCGCGGCAGCGGCATTTTCTGTGCTTTCCGCCCCCGGCTGGTTACAAAGCGCATGTCGGGTGCCCGCGCCCGAGGCGCTCAGCCCAGGTCGCCGGCGGCCGGGAAGTGGCTGCTGCCGATGCGCACGGAGCGCGCCGCACGCACCGCGCGCACGGTCGCCAGCGCCACGACCTCGGCGGCCATGGTGCCGAGCACCGTCATGCCGGGCGCGTCGCCTTCGAGCGGCACGCGGCCGGTGGCGAGCGCGAAGAGGGTGTCGCCGTCGCTCATCGTGTGCACCGGGTTGATCGCCCGCGCCAGTCCGTCGTGGGCCACGCTGGCCAGGCGGTTGGCCTGCACCTTGGTCAGCACGGCGTCGGTGGCGACCACGCCCAGCGTGGTGTTGGTGCCGGCCAGCAGCGGCTTCGGCAGCTCGCCGCGCAGCAGCGCGCGGCGGGTGTCGAGCAGGGCGCGGCCGTCTTCGGTGCGCGCGCCCGCCACGACGTGACCCGTATCGGGATCGATCACGTCGCCGAGCGCGTTGCAGGCGATCAGCGCACCGACCGTGACGCCATTGACCGTGATCGACGCCGTGCCGATGCCGCCCTTCATGGCTCGTTCGACGCCGAACAGCTTGCCCACCAGCGCGCCGCTGCCGGCACCCACGTTGCCCTCGGCCGGCGCCGCACTGGAGGCCGCCGCGCAGGCCGCGTAGCCGGCATCGGCATCGGGCCGGATGCGGGCGTCGCCGACCGGCAGGTCGAACAGGACGGCCGCCGGAATGATCGGCAGGGTGCCGAATCGGACGTCGAAGCCCACGCCGCGCTCCTCGAGCCAGCGCATCGCGCCGTCGGCGGCGGCCAGGCCCCAGGCGCTGCCGCCGGCGAGCATCACGGCGTGGACCTGCTGCACCAGGTTGCCGGGCGCCAGCAGATCGGTCTCGCGGGTGCCGGGCGCGGCGCCGCGCACGTCGACGCCGGCCACGGCGCCTTCGCGCGCGATGATCACGGTGCAGCCGGTGGGGCGGCGGGGGTCGCTGTAGTGGCCGACTTCGATGCCGGCGACATCGGTGATGGCGCCGGCATGGGGGCGATCGGGAGCAGACTGATCAGACATCGGGCGATTATGGTTGCTGTTCGACCTGTTCAACGGAATCGGCCGGTGATAACATTGTTGCCACCATGAAAGCGCTGCAAGTTCCTATCCGGGCGATCGGAAATTCTCGCGGGATCGTCATTCCCAAGCCACTGCTCGCGCAGGTCGGCCTGGAAGCTGTCGTCGATCTCACCGTCGAGCGGGACGCCATCGTCCTGCGCAAGCCGGCCGCGGCAGTGCGCAGCGGCTGGGCCGAGGCTGCGCGGCAAGTGGCCGAGCGCGGTGAGGACGTGTTGACGATCGGCGATTTCCCCAACGCCGAAGACGATGAGTCGGCATGGTGAAGCGCGGCGAGATATGGCTGATCAACCTTGACCCGACGATCGGGAGCGAGATCAAGAAGAGCCGTCCCTGCGTGGTGGTGTCGCCATCGGAACTGCATGATCATCTGCGCACGGTCATCATCGCGCCGATGGCTTCCAAGGGCTTCGAGGCCCCATTTCGCGTGCCGGTGACGCACGCCGGAACCAAGGGCCTGATCTTGCTCGATCAGATTCGCGCCGTCGGCAAGGCCAGATTGATCCGCCGGCTCGGCGCCGTGTCGGGCAGCCGATTGAAATCGGTTCTGACAACCTTGCAGGAAGTCTTCGCGCAGTAGCAGGTCAGCGTCATCGAGCGCCCTCAGCGACCGCGCTTCGGCGGCAGGGGTGCGCCCCGCTCGCCGAGCAGGTCGCGCAGGATCGCCGGGTCGTCCGTGATGATGCCGTCCACGCCCCAGTCCAGCAGGCGCGCCATGTCGGCGCGCTGGTTGACGGTCCAGGGCAGCACGGCCAAGCCGAGCGCGTGCGCCTCTTGCACCAGGGCAGGGCTCAGATCGTTGTAGGCCGGCGACCACGTCACCGGCCCTTTGCCGTCGCCCGCGGCGGCCTTCACGAGCCGCGGCGCGCTGCCGAAGTCCGCGATCTTCAGGCCCGCGGTCCAGCGGCTGTCCTGCAGCGTCCGGCTGCTCGTGAGGTAGGCGCGCGGCATCAGCGGCGCCGATTGGCCGACCAGCGCCAGCGTGCGCCAGTCGAAGCTCTGCACCGTCACGCGCGGGGCCATGCCGGCCTTGTCGATCTCGGCCAGCAGCGCGCGCACCATCTGCTCGGGCGACGCCGTTTCTTCCGGCCGCCCGGGGTCGAGCTTGGTCTCGATGTTGAAGCGGACGTCGGTCGCGCCGAGTTCGTTGGCCCGCGCGAACAGCGCGGCGAGGGTCGGAATGCGCTCGCCGTCGCGCCACAACTGCTTGGGAAAGGGCTTGCCGTAGCTGCTCTCGGGATTGATCCGGCCGACATCGTAGGTCTGCAATTGCGCCAGCGACAGCGAGCGGATCGGAGGGCCCTTGGCTGGCAGGAAGTTGCCCCGGGTGTCGCGCGTGTGGTCCGGATTGAGCACCGTGTCGTGCGAGATCACGACCACGTCGTCGGCGGTCAGGCCGATGTCGAGTTCGAGCGTGGTGACGCCGATGGCGATCGCATGGGTGAAGGCGCTGAGCGTGTTCTCGGGCGCCAGGGCACGCCCGCCGCGATGGGCTTGCAGGTCGACGGCGCGCTGCTGTGTCGGCGCCGGTGCGGCGCAGCCGGCCAGCAGCAGCGCCGACGCGAGCCAAAGGGCCGGGCGGCTCATTTCAGCGCGACGGTGATGCCGTCGTCCTGAACGGTGATGTCCCCGATTTCGTAGGTCTTGCGGCCGACCGTGAGTTCTTCCGGCTTGAAGGTGCGCAGGGGCTGGTCGCGCAGCAGTTCCTGCGCGACCGCGCCGCCGATCTGCTGCAGCCGCTCGGCGTCGCGGCCGCCCAGGCCCTGCAGCTCGATCCGGTCGGCCTGCGGCCGGTCGAGCCGGACCGCACGCGCCGCGGCGTCGTACTTGAGCGCGCTGCTCACCGTGACGATGCCTTCGACTTGCGAGGGCCGCAGCAGCGGGCTGGCGATCGAGAGCACCGCGGTGATCGCCGCCCGGTTGTTGCGGGCGTCGAGACTGAGCTGGGGATCGCGCAGGCCGACCGTGAAGATCTCGGCGTAGCGCTGCTGCACCGGGAAGCGCTTGGCGACCTGCGCCTGGAGTTCCTCGCGGGTGGCGGTGTATTCGCTGGTGAAGAAGTTGAAGCCGGCCAGGGCGGCCAGCGGCGCCATGGCGGTGGCGCCCCACAGGGCGCGCAGCAGCTGTCGACGGGAATGGTGTGGCATACCCTTCCGAGCTTGCCACAGGCCGGGGGTTCCCGGCCGCGCCCCTCGATCAGTCGTGCAACGATGAAAGAAACTGTTGCAGCTCCGGCGTCTTCGGGCTGCCGAACAACTCCGCCGGCGGCCCCATCTCGTGCACGCGGCCCTGGTGCATGAAGATCACGCGGTCGCTGACTTTGCGTGCGAAGCTCATTTCGTGCGTCACCATCAGCAGGGTCATGCCCTCGACCGCCAGCGACTCCACCACGCGCAGCACCTCGCCCACCAGTTCGGGGTCGAGCGCCGAGGTGATCTCGTCGCAAAGCAGCACCGCCGGCTCCATCGCCAGGGCGCGGGCGATCGCCACGCGCTGCTGCTGGCCACCCGAGAGCTGATCGGGCATGGCGTCGAACTTTTCGGCCAGGCCGACCCGCGTGAGCAGCTTGCGGGCCTGCGAAGCCGCCTCGATGGCGCTGCGCTTCTTGACCAGGGTCGGCGCCAGCATCACGTTCCTGCCGACCGTCAGGTGCGGGAACAGGTTGAAGCTCTGGAAGATCATGCCGACGCGCTGGCGCAGCTCGCGCATCGCCATCGCGCTCTCGTGCAGCAGCGGCTTGCCGTCGACCGTGAGCGAGCCTTCCTGAAACACCTCGAGGCCGTTGATGCAGCGCAGGAGGGTGCTCTTGCCGGAGCCGCTCTTGCCGATGATCGCGATCACCTCGCCGCGCCTGACCTCCAGGTCGATGCCCTTGAGCACTTCGTTGCTGCCATAGGACTTGCGCAGCGCCGTGATGCGCACGATCGGCGCGGCGGAGACCCGGGCGGCGGCAGCGGCTTCGGATGCGGGGGCTTCAGCGACGAGCGACATTGATCTTCCTCTCGAGGTTCTTGGCGTACAGGCTCACGGGAAAGCACAGCACGAAATAAAGCAGGGCGACGCAACTGAACACCACGAAGGGCTTGAAGGTGGCGTTCGAGATCATGCTGCCGGCCTTGGTGAGCTCGATGAAGCCGATCACCGAGGCCAGTGCCGTGCCCTTGATCACCTGCACCAGGAAGCCGACCGTGGGCGCCACGGCGATGCGCGTGGCCTGCGGCAGGATCACGTGGCGCATCTGTTCGCCGAAGCGGAGCGCCAGGCTGCCCGAGGCCTCCCACTGGCCTTTCGGAATGGAGGCTACGCAGCCGCGCCAGATCTCGGTCAGGAAGGCGCTGGTATAGAGCGTGAGCGCGACCGAGGCCGCGGTCCAGGCCGAGACGTCGACGCCGAACAGGGCGATGCCGAAGTAGGCCAGGAACAGCTGCATCAGCAGCGGCGTGCCCTGGAAGACCTGCACGTAGAGGCCGATGAGCCGGTCGGCGACCGGACCTCCCGACAGCCGCGCGAACAGCAGCAGGCCGCCGACCACGCCGCCGCCGACGAAGGCGATCAACGACAGCACCACGGTCCAGCGCAGCGCCAGCAGCAGGTTGCGAAGGATGTCCCACAGCGAGAAATCGGTCATGGGCTTGCTACCTTCCGAAGAAGTACTTGGGGCCGGCCCAGTTGAGCAGGCGGCGGGCACCGACCGACAACGCGAGGTAGATCACGGTGGCGATGATGAAGGCCTCGAAGGCGCGGAAGTTGCGGCTCTGGATCAGGTTGGCCGCGTAGCTCAGCTCCTCGGTCGAGATCTGGCTGCAGACCGCCGAACCCAGCATCACGATGATGATCTGGCTCACCATCGCCGGCCAGACCTTCTTCATCGCCGGCGGCAGCACCACGCGCAGGAACACCTGCACCTTGTTGAGCGCCAGGCTCACGGCGGCCTCGATCTGGCCGCGCGGCGTGGCCTCGATGCCGGCGCGGATGATCTCCGTCGCGTAGGCGCCGAGGTTCATCACCATCGCGATCACCGACGCCACTTCGGGCGACAGCTTGAAGCCGGCCGCGGGCAGGCCGAAGAAGATGAAGAACAGCTGCACGATGAAGGGCGTGTTGCGGATCAGCTCGACATAGCTGCCCACCAGCCAGCGCAGCCAGGCCGGGCCGCTGGCGCGCGACCAGGCGCAGGCGACGCCCACCACCATGCCGATGACTGTCGCGATGGCCGTCAGCCCCAGCGTCCAGAGCACGCCCCGCACCAGCAGGGGCCATTGGCCGAGGACCGCGCCGAAGTCGAATTCGATGCCCATGGCAGGCCGTCGCGATCAGACCGGAAGGTCGCCGGCCGGACGGCCGAGCCACTTCTTCGCCATCGCGTCGAGCGTGCCGTCCTTCTTGGCGTTGGCGATGATCTCGTTGACCTTGGCCTTCAGCGGGTCCTCGCCCTTGGCGATGCCGATGAAGCAGGGGCTGTCCTTGAGCAGCAGCTTGTACTCGGCGCCGAGCTGCGGGTTCTTCTGCATCATGTCGCCGGCGACCGCGGCGCTGGTGGCCAGGGTCTGGGTCTGGCCGGCCACGAAGGCGGCGATGGTGGCGTTGTTGTCCTCGAATCGCTTGTACTCGAGGCTGGCCGGCGCGACCTTGGCGAGCTCCTGGTCTTCCATCGCGCCGCGGGTCACGGCGACGGTCTTGCCGCCCATGTCGGCGAAGCTCTTGATGTTGAGGTTCTTGCCCGCGTAGACCGCCTGGAAGAAGGGCGCGTAGGCGGCCGAGAAGTCGATCACCTTTTCGCGCTCGGCATTCTTGCCCAGGGTGGAGATCACCAGGTCGGCCTTGCGGGTCTGCAGGTAGGGGATGCGGTTGGCGCTGGTCACGGGCACCAGCTCGACCTTGACGCCCAGCTTGCTCGCGATCAACTGCGCCATCTCGACGTCCAGGCCCTGCGGCGTCATGGTCTTGTCGACGGAGCCGTAGGGCGGGTAGTCGGTCGGCACCGCGATCTTGATGAGTTTGGCCTTCATGACGTTGTCGAGCGCGCTCTGGGCATGCGCGAAGCCGGTGGCGAACAGCGTGACGGCGGCGAGTGCGAGCGCGAAACTGCGCTTGGATGACTTCATAACAGGGCTCCTAGGTAGGTCGATGAATCGTCGGGTGAAGCTTCGGGTCCGGCCGCCTTGCGTCCCCTCCTGGCGGGGGTGGTACGCAAGAGCTGTGCCTCGCTCCGGGTGGGGTCGGCCGCGCCCTGCATCGGCGCCAGCGCATCGCGCAGCCGGGCCAGCGGGTCGGTCGGTGACGGCACGCGCAGCGCCGACTGCACGGTGCCGATGTGTTCGCTCATCAGGGCCTCGGCGGCCGCGGTGTCGCCGCGCTCGAGTGCCGCGACGATGCGCACATGGTCCTCGCAGGACTGCGCGGCGTCGTGCGAAGACTGGTAGAGCATCGCGATCAGCGTCGTGCGCGCGGTGAAGTCGCGCAGCGTGTCGGCCAGCAGCGAGTTGCCGAGGCATTCGGCCAGGCAGACGTGGAAGTCGCCCAGCAGGTAGCTGCGGTTGCCGATGTCGCTGTCCTTCAGTGCGGCCTTCTCGCGCTTGAGGTGTGCCTTGAGGGCTCGCAGCGCGTCGCGGCCGATGGCGCCGGCGCTGCGGATCAGGCCGGACTCGATCACGCGGCGGGCTTCGAAGGCTTCGCGCGCCTCGTCCTGCGAGGGTTCGATCACGAACCAGCCGCGGCGCGCGCTCACGGTGACGATGCCGCGGGCCGCGAGCCGTGTCAGCGCCTCGCGCACGATGGTGCGGCTGCAGTCGAACAGCATCGCGAGCTGCTGCTCGCCCAGGCGGGCGCCGGGCGCGAGCTTCTGCGCCATCACCGCTTCGACGATGCGTGCACTGATTTCGGGAGCGCTGATGGACATGCCTGCACATCAGCAGCTTTCATGCCTGCTTGTATGCAAGAAGCTGGTGCATGCATGCGTCCGCGTACGTGCTGGCGAAAAAAAGGCCCGCACGAGGCGGGCCTAACCTTGATTGCACTTGCAGCAATGATTAACACCCCGATTTTCGCGCTCTCCGGCGCGTTTGGGTGTGAAAAATTCGACAGTCGCGGACTGTTACAGGTTTCTCGTTGGTCGGCGCTGCGAAACTCAATCTTCCCACGTGGGAGCGTGGTGTGGCTTGGGTCGGCCGGCCGTGCCGGCCGCGGCTCCAACGTGAACCATCTCGACCATGTGGTCATCCTCAGCGACTGGAACAAACCCAAGGCGACCGTATAACGCGACGGCAGGGTTCGTCTTGAACACCTTGAGGCGCAATCGACGTACTCGCGCAACCAGTGCCATGAGCAATCGTGAACCGATTCCCGATCGTTGATAGCGAGGGTCCAAGCAAATCAGGCGCAGCATTGTGCTTTCCGGCGACTTCTGCAGCCAAACGAATCCGCCAAACTCGCCGTTCACCTCGACAACCTTCGTTGATCCGAGGGACAGGCCACGCGCGAACCCTTGCCGCTGGAACTCCGGATCCCAGCCCCACACTGGCTCAACGTGACATCGCATCGTCCTGGCATAGCACTCGAACATCTGCTCCACATCGTCTGCAATTGCGGGGCGCGTGCTAAAGGATCCAGGGGCAGTCACCCCGATATTCGAACAGATACTCGGTCGGCGTGTCTAGACCGTGATCTGCAGGATCGACACTCTACAAGCCCATGAACTCCGAAATCCTCCGGACGACGGATTTCGGCGGCGGCGTCGAGAAGAGCGTTTCAATGGGCGGTGGAGCGCGCCGGGCGGCCACGGTCTCCAGCGCCTCGGCGACCAGCATCGACGAACCATCGGCCCGCCGCCGCCATGCCCGGGCCACCTGGGCCAGTTCGGCGGGGGTCAGCGGCTTCGGCGGACTGTCCGGGGCGGGCCGCCGCTCCAATTGCTCCGGCGCCAGCCTGGGCCGCCGGCCGCCGAACAGGCCGTCGGGTGCGGGGTCGGGGCGGCGAGAAAAATAAAGATGATCCATGTAAGACATTGTGACTACACGGATTGCGCGTTTGAAGCCGTCCGAAAGTTGTAGGGCGAGCTTTGCCCGGCCCTCAGTCCATCTTCGCGCCCGACGCCTTCACCGCCTTGTCCCAGCGCGGGGTTTCGGCGGCCAGGAACTTCGCGAAGTCTTCGCTGCCCAGGAAGGCCGGATCGGCGCCCTGGCTCACCATGCGCTCGCGCACCTCGGGGCTGGTCAGCACCTGCCTGAAGGCGTCGCTGAGCTTGGCGACGACGTCCTTGGGCGTGCCCGCCGGCGCCAGGAAGCCATAGAAGCCGACCACTTCGAAGCCCTTGATGCCGGCCTCGATCACGGTCGGCACCTCGGGCAGCGCCGGATTGCGGGCGGCGCTGGTCACGGCCAGTGCCCGCACCTTGCCCTGCTTGTGGTAATTGGCCGCCTGCGGGATCGACTCGGCCATGAACTGCACCTGGCCGCCCATCAGGTCGGTGAAGGCCGGCGCGCTGCCCCGGTAGGGGATATGGACCATGAAGATGCCGGTCGCGCTCTTGAACATCTCGGGCACCAGGTGGCTGATGCCGCCGTTGCCGGCCGAGCCGTAGTTGAGCTGGCCGGGCCGGGCGCGGGCGTAGTCGACGAACTGCCGCAGGTTCTGGACCGGCAGCTTGGGCGTGACCAGCAGCGCGAGCGGCTGCATCGCGGTGCGGGCGATCGGCGTGAAGTCGCGCAGCGTGTCGTAGGGCAGCTTGGCGTAGAGCGCGCCGTTGATCACCGCGACGCCGGTGTTCGCCAGCATCAGGGTGTAGCCGTCGGGTGCGCTCTTGGCGACCGCCTCGGCGCCGACCGAGCCGCCGGCGCCGGGCTTGTAGTCGACGATCAGGGGCTGGCCCAGCACCGCCTGCAGCCGGTCGATGAGCAGCCGCGCATGCTGGTCGAGCGGGCCGCCGGCCGGGAAGCCGATGACGATCTTGATCGGCTTGTCGGGAAAGGCGGCCAGGGCGGCCGTCGAAACCGCCAGCCACAGCAGTGCGGCGATGCCTTTGCGGGCCATGTTCATGCGTGTCTCCTCGTTGTGAGGGCGATCATAAACAGCGGCCCGGCGGCCTCGGGCGTCAGGACTTGAGCGTGGCTTTCAGCGTGATCTCCGGCACGCTCGCCAGCGCCTTCGACAGCGGGCAGCCGGCCTTGGCGCCGGCCGCGAGTTCCTGGAACTTCGCCTCGTCGAGGCCCGGCACCACGGCTTCGAGTTCGAGCTGGATGCGATCGATCTTGAAGCCCGGACCGTCCTTGGCCAGCCGCACGGCGGCCTTGGTGTCGATCGAGGTGGCGGTCAGGCCCGCGCCTTCGAGTGCGAAGGCGAAGGCCATCGTCAGGCAGCCGGCGTGCGCCGCGCCCAGGATCTCTTCGGGGTTGGTGCCGCGCTTGTCGTCCTCGAAGCGGCTGGCGAAGCCGTAGGGGTAGTCCTTGATCGCCCCGGTCTCGGTGCTGATCAGGCCCTTGCCGGTCTTGCCGGCGCCTTCCCAGTGAACGCTCGCGTGCTTGTCTGCAGCCATGGAAGCTCCTCGTCGAAATGGGTTGAGAGGCTGCTCTTTTACGGCAGATCGGGCGCCGCGTCTGTCGGTCGATGGCGGTAGCCGGCTTTTTCCTGGCGGCAAGAGGGAGTCGCCCAGGTGACGTCTGTCGGGGCTTCCCCGATGCGTCGGCGCGGCCGGGCATCGTAGGCTCTCACGCTCTCTGGAGACTGTATGGATCGACCGCACTACAAGTTCTGGCCCCAGCGCCTGCCCCATTCGATCACCGTGCCCGCGACCTCGCTCTGGCACAACCTGGCGGTCAATGCCGCGCGCTATCCGCGCAAGCCCGCGCTGGTCTTCTTCGGCAGCGAGATCAGCTATGCCGAGTTCGCGGCCCAGGCCGAGCGGCTGGCCGGCACCTTGCACGCGCTGGGCGTGCAGCGCGGCGACCGCGTCATTCTGGACATGCAGAACTGCCCCCAGCTGGTGATCGCGCATTTCGCGATCCTGCGGGCCAATGCGGTCGTGGTGCCGGTCAACCCGATGAACCGGGCCGAGGAGCTCAAGCACTACATCACCGACCCGGATGCCAAGTTCGCGATCACCACCGGCGACCTGGCACCCGAGCTGGCCAAGGCCAGCAATGCGCTCGATCCCAAGGACCGGCTGGCGCACATGATCGTCACCCAGTTCACCGACACCTTCGACCCCGAAGTGACCGGCGACGAGGCCCCGGCGCCGGCATGGCGCGACTGGCTGCTGACGCAGCATCCGCTGCCGGCCCTGGAGGGCGGCGCCGTGATGCGCTGGACCGAGGCGCTCGCCGCTGGCCATCCGCCGCCCGAGCACGTGGTGGGTGCCGACGACATGGCGCTGCTGCCCTACACCAGCGGCACCACCGGCCTGCCCAAGGGCTGCATCCACCATCATTCGAGCCTGATGCACAATGCCTGCGCCGGCCAGCTCTGGGGCCTGGGCTCGGCCGAGGTGGTGGTGCTGGCCGTGGTGCCGATGTTCCACATCACCGGCGTGGTCAGCATGATGCACACCACGGTGCTGATCGGCGGCACGCTGGTCATCATGCCGCGCTGGGACCGCGACGTCGCCGGGCGCCTGATCTCGCGCCGCAAGGTCACCAGCTGGACCAACATCCCGACCATGGTCATCGACCTGATGGCCAGCCCGAATTTCGCCAGCTACGACCTCAGCAGCCTGAGCTACATCGGCGGCGGCGGTGCCGCGATGCCGCAGGCCGTGGCCCAGCGCCTGTTCGAGCAGTTCGGCCTCAAGTACCAGGAAGGCTACGGCCTCACCGAGACCGCCGCGCCCTCGCACGCCAACCCGTTCGAAAACCCGAAGCAGCAGTGCCTGGGCATCCCCTACATGAGCACCGACGCGCGGGTGGTCGACCCCGACACCCTGGTCGAGATGCCGGTCGGCGAATCGGGCGAGATCATCATGCGCGGCCCGGGCGTTTTCGAGGGCTACTGGAAGCGGCCCGACGCCACGGCCGCGGCCTTCATCGAGTTCGAGGGCCAGCGCTTCTTCCGCTCGGGCGACATGGGGCGCATGGACGAGGACGGCTACTTCTTCATCACCGACCGCCTCAAGCGGATGATCAACGCCAGCGGCTTCAAGGTCTGGCCGGCGGAGGTCGAGCTGCTGATGTTCCGCCATCCCGCGATCCAGGAGGCCTGCGTGATCGGCACCAAGGACGCCTACCGCGGCGAGTCGGTCAAGGCGGTGGTGGTGCTGCGCCCCACGCACAAGGACACGACCGAGCAGGAGATCATCGACTGGTGCCGCGAGAACATGGCGGTCTACAAGATCCCGCGCGCGGTGCAGTTCGTCGACGCGCTGCCCAAGAGCGGCAGCGGCAAGGTGATGTGGCGGCTGCTGCAGGAGGCCGAGAGCGGCAGCGCCTGAGCCAGTCGCCGCCTGCCGCCGCAGGCCGGGGCGCGCAACGCCCCCGGCCCCATGCGCATCAGGACTTGCCGCCGAAGTCCAGCGCGGCCGTGAGGTCGCCCATCGGATGGGCGCCGTTCTTCACCAGCGCCGCATCGCGCTCGAGCAGGCCCTGCAGCGGCGGCAGCGACCAGCGGTGCGTGATGAAGCGCAGGGTCGAGGCGGTGTCGTACGGGGTCTTGTCGACGTAGCCCTTCTTCGAGAAGGGCGAGACGATCAGCGCCGGGATGCGCGTCCCCGGGCCCCAGCGGTCGCCCTTGGGCACCGCGGCGTGGTCGTAGAAGCCGCCGTTCTCGTCGTAGGTGATGACGACCAGCATGTGGCCCCATTGCGGGCTGGCCTTGAGTTTCGCGACCAGGTCGGCGATGTGCTCGTCGCCGTCCTTGATGTTGGCGTAGCCGTTGTGCTGGTTCAGGTTGCCCTGCGGCTTGTAGAAGCTCACGGCGGGCAGCTTGCCGGCGGCGGCGTCCTTCAGGAAGTCGCTGTCGAAATCCTTCAGGTGCGCGGCGCGGGCGTCGGCGTGCGCCACCGGGTCGAAGCTCGCGTAGTAGTTGAAGGGCTGGTGGTGGAACTGGAAGTTCGGCGACTGCGCCGCCGGCGGCACGGCGGCCGGGAACTTGCGGTCGCCCTCGGCGATGGCGGTGGTGCTGTTCCAGGCGCCGCCATACCAGGCCCAGCTGAGCCCCTTCTTGTCGAGCAGGTCGCCGATGGTGGTCTGGGTCTGCGGCGGCAGCGTGTTGGCCTTGGTCGGGTCGGCATAGAGCTTGGTGCTGTCGCCGGCCGCCGGCGCATTGCTGCTCGGCTGGTAGGGCGGCTGCATCGTGTTCACTGCATAGAAATTGCCGCTGGCGTCCTTGGGCGTCAGCGTGTTGTCGTTCTTGTAGACCGCGGCGCCGGCCAGGACCGAGGCCGGCGAGGTGGCGGCCGGCGTGAGGCGGACGAAGTTGCCGCTGGCATCGACGTCGATGGCCGAGATCGAGGCCTTGGCCGGCGAGCTGTCAGCGTCGGCATTGGGATAGACCGGCGCGCAGGCGCACACCAGGTACTGGTGGTTGAGGAACGAGCCGCCGAAGGCGCCCATGTAGAAGTTGTCGGCCAGGGTGTTCTCCTGCGCCAGCTTCCACAGCTTCATCTGGCTGCCGTCGAAGTAGCCCATGCTCAGCGCACCGGCGTCGGAGTAGGCTGCGAACTTGTCGTTCTTGCCGCCGTTGATCTGCATCTGGTTGTTGTAGAAGCGATGGACCAGGTCGCGCGTGATGGTGGTGCCGTCGATCGCGGTGCCGGTGTTGAAGAAGCCCGCGGGATCGTCGATGCGGAACATCTTGTTGGGCATGCCTACCGTCTGCGCCTGCGTGATCACGGTGGTCTGCCCGCTGGCGGTGACGCCGCCCCAGACCGGCGGAAGTGCCGGCAGCACCGAGCCGTCGAAGTCCTTCTGCGCCTCGACGCTGCCGGTCGACGAAGGGTTGACGCCCGGGATGCCGTTGGCGCCGGGATAGAGCCCGTAGAGGTTGTCGAAGCCGCGGTTCTCGGCGTAGATGACGACCACGTTCTGGATCTGCTCGAGCGCGAAGCGGTTGCGCAGCGCCTGCGCGATGTTGCCGCCCGCGCCGGCCTCGGCCACGGCCTCGGCGATGCGCTCGATCGACTGGTCGATCTCCACCTGCAGCGCGGTCCGGACGGCGACGTCGGTGATCTTGTTGTGGTCGGCCAGCAGCTGGGCCTCGCTGACGCCGATGCGCGCGGCCAGCGCGGTGCGGGCGGCGGCCAGGTCGCCGCCGTTGGCATCCATCAGCGCGGCGAGCTCGGTGCTGATGGCGCTCACCACGCCGTTGGCGCCGGCCGGCGCGCGGAACACCAGCGCATCGGTGACGGCGCTCTCGACGCCGGTGGCCGGGTCGAAGCGCTTGCTCGCGGTGCCGATCTCGGCCACCAGCGCGCCCTGGCCGTTGACCTTGAACGCGCCGTTGGCGTCGGTGACGGCGCTGGCCTCGCCGCTGTCGCAGCGGCCGTTGTTGTTGGCGTCGATGCAGACCTTGGCATTGCGGTAGTAGCTGCCGGTGACCACGCCCGAGGTGGTCGGCGTGGCGGCGCTGGTCGGCAGGAAACCGAAGTTCGATCCGCTGCTGCCTCCGCCGCAGGCGGCGACCACCGCGACGGCGATGATCGAGGCGGGCCAGGGCGCGAGGCGCAGGAACTTGGCGCGCAGGGGAGCGCGTTCGCTGTTGGAAGTGCGGTTCATCATGTGAGGTGTTCTTGGATGTCGATGAGCTGGCCGAATGGCCAGCGTCCGCGATGCTCTGCCGGCTTCGTGACAAGGAGATTTCAGCGCGGCTGTCATGGCGCTGACACGGGTCCCGGATAGGCTGGGCTCCCCGCACCGCCTCCGTTCCCTGAAGGCGGCGCCCCTCGATGCCGCTCTTGTTTCCGTCGTTCTCCCGCTTCGTCCCGCACGGTCTCACCGTCCTGCTCGCCATGGCGCTGGTCGGCTGCGAACGACCGGCGCCGCAGGCAGCGGCCGCCACGCCCGCCACGGCGCCGGTCCCTGCCTACGTGGGAGCGACCTATGCACCGGTCCCCGGCCGGCCGCAACCCGGTGCCGCGCAATTGACCGCCCTGGGCCGACGGATCTTCTTCGACGCCTCTTTGTCGGCATCCGGCACGCAATCGTGCGCCAGCTGCCATGACCCGCGCCATGCCTACGGCCCGCCGAACGCGCTGTCGGTGCAACTCGGCGGCGCCGACGGCCGCACGCCGGGGCCGCGTGCTTCACCGTCGCTGCGTTACCTGCAGACGCTCGCCGCCTTCAGCGAGCACCATCACGACAACGACGGCGATGACAGCATCGATGCCGGACCGACCGGCGGCCACATGTGGGACGGCCGTGCCGATTCTGCCCACGCGCAGGCCGCGCTGCCCCTGCTGTCGGCGGCCGAGATGGCGAACGCCTCGATCGAAGAGGTGGCGCACAAGCTCGCGCGGGCCGCGTATGCGGACGAGCTGCGGGCGGCCTTCGGCGACGACCTGTTCCAGGACGACGCGGCGGCGTTCCGGGCCGCCAGTCTGGCGCTGGAGGTGTTCCAGCAGTCGCCCGCCGACTTCTATCCGTTCACGAGCAAGTTCGACGGCGTGCTGCGCGGCCAGCTGAAACTGGACGCCGCCGAGGCCCGCGGGCTGAAGCTCTTCAACGCGCCGGACAAGGGCAACTGCGCCGCCTGCCACATCAGCGAACGCACGCCGGACGGCGCTTTTCCGCTGTTCACCGACTTCGGCATGATCGCCATCGGCGTGCCGCGCCATCGCGGCTTGGCGGCCAACGCGGATCCGGACTTCCACGACCTCGGCCTGTGCGGGCCGATCCGCACCGACCTGCGGGACCACCCCGAATATTGCGGCCTGTTCCGCACGCCGAGCCTGCGCAACGTCGCGCTGCGCCAGGCCTTCTTCCACAACGGCGTGTTCCATTCGCTGGAGGAGGCCGTGCGCTTCTATGCGCAGCGCGACAGCGCGCCGGGGCGCTGGTACGGGCGCGACGCCAGGGGCCGGACGGTGCCGTTCGACGACCTGCCCGCGCAGTACCACGGGAACGTCAACACCGAGCCGCCCTTCGGCCAGCATCGCGGCGACCGGCCGGCCTTGAGCGAAGCGGAGATCCGCGACGTGGTCGCGTTCCTGAAGACGCTGACCGACGCCGATCAGCTGCCGCCGTCGAACTCGACCTCGGCCTCGATCTCGACCGGGATGTCGAAGGGCAGTTCGGCCAGGCCGACCGCGCTGCGCGCGTGGGCCCCGACCTCGGGGCCGTAGAGTTCGAGGATCAGGTCCGAGAAGCCGTTGATCACGGCCGGCATGCGGTTGAAGCCGGCCGCGGCGTTGACCATGCCGAACACCCGCACCCAGGCGCTGACGCGGTCGAGGTCGCCGAGGGCGCGCTGCAGGCTGCCGAGGATGCCGAGCGCTGCCAGGCGTGCCGCTTCATAGCCCTGCTCGACGCTGAGTTCGCGCCCGACCTTGCCCAGCGGCAGGGCGAGTCCGCCGTCGCTGGCGGTCGGGCCGTGGCCCGATATGAACGCCCGCCGGCCGACCAGCCGGACCCACGGAAAGGGCAGCACCACACCGGGCGGCAGCTTGGCGGGCGGCGGCAGCGACAGGCCGAGGATCTGCAGTTTCTGCTCGATGCGTGCCATCAGTCTTTCCCCTTGGCGCGGACGTCCGCCACGACCCGCGCATAGCGCTGGAAGCTCCAGTAGGCGCTGGCCCAGTCCATCAGCACCACGAAGCGGTTGCGGAAACCGATCAGGAAGTAGATGTGCGCGAACAGCCAGAACAGCCACGCCAGCTTGCCCGAAAAGCGCAGCGGCCCGAACGGGCTGCCGAGGTCGACCACGGCCGAGTTGCGGCCGATGGTGGCGAGGTTGCCGTAGTCGCTGTAGCGGAAGGGCTCGGTCGGCTGGCCCGCGATCCGGCGCAGGATGTTCGAGGCCGCGGCGCGTCCCATCTGCTTGGCACCGGGCGAGACGCCGGGCACCGGCGTCGGCTCTTTGCCGGGCTGGTGGCTCATCGCGGCCGCCAGGTCGCCGACCACGCTGATGTCGGGCCGGCCCGGCAGGCTCAGGTCGGGCAGGACCTTGACCCGGCCGGCGCGGTCGGTCTCGGCGCCGGTGGCCGCGGCCAGCATCCGGCCGAGCGGCGAGGCGGCGACGCCGGCGGCCCAGATCACGCAGCCGCAGTCGATGCGGTGGCTGCCGAGGCCGGCGCCGCCATCGCTGAACGGGGAGGCGATCTGCAGCCCGGTTGCGTCGATCGCGGTGACGCGGGCGTTGAGCCGGACCTGGACGCCGAGCTTCTGCAACTGTTCCAGCGCCCGCTGGCTCAGCGACTCGGGCATCGCCTGAAGCACGCGGGGACCACCCTCGATCAGCAGCACCTCGGCGCTGCTCGGGTCGATGTGGCGGAACTCGCCTTCGAGGGTATGGCGGGCGATTTCGGCCAGCGTGCCGGCCATCTCGACCCCGGTCGGGCCGGCGCCGATGACCGCGAAGGTCAGCAGCGCGCGCCGCCGCACCGGATCGGTCTCGACCTCGGCCGCCTCGAAGCTCACCAGCACGCGGCGGCGGATCTCGAAGGCGTCGGCCAGGGTCTTGAGGCCGGGTGCCATCGGTTCCCAGGCGTCGTTGCCGAAGTAGCTGTGGGTGGAGCCGGCGGCGACGATCAGGTGGTCCCAGCCCAGCTGGCTGCCGTCGGCCAGTTGCACCGTGCGGGCCGCGGGATCGATCTGCGTCACTTCGCCGAGCAGCGTCGTCACGTTGGAATGGCCGCGGAACAGCACCCGGATCGGCGCCGCGATGGACGGCGCGGCCAGGCCCGCGGTGGCCACCTGGTAGAGCAGCGGCTGGAACAGATGGTGGTTGGTCTTGTCGACGATCGTGATGTCGACGTCGGCTTTCTGCAGCTTGCGCGCCGCCTCCAGGCCGCCGAAGCCGCAACCGACGATGAGGACATGGGGGCGGCCGGAAGCCGGGGCCGTCGGCGGGGGGATGCTCATCCGCCGGATGATACGCAGGGACCGGGTCGGCGCCGGGCTGGCAGGCGGAAGCGAGTTGTGCCAAAGTGGCGCGTTCCGGTCAGCGCGCAGGCGCGACCTCGTCCTACGGCGTCTCCCCGCCTGCATCGGCTAGAAACACCCAAGTCAAACTGGAGACCCCATGAACCTGATCCGGCCCAAGCTGCCGGCGGCAGAGGCGTTGCGCGAACTTTTCGAGGCCGTGCGCGCGCACAGCCTCGAACTGGCCGCCCCCCTGTCGGCCGAGGACCAGTGCATCCAGTCGATGCCCGACGCCAGCCCGACCAAGTGGCACCTGGCACACACCACCTGGTTCTTCGAGACCGTGCTGCTGCAGCCGCACGCGAGCGGCTACCAAGCGTTCGACCCGCGTTTCCACTATCTGTTCAATTCCTACTACGAGGCGCTGGGACCGCGCCACCCCCGGCCCCAGCGCGGCCTCCTGACGCGGCCCTCGCTCGACGAGGTGCACGCGTACCGGCGCCACGTCGACCGCGCGGTGCTGGAGCTGATCGCGCACGCCGGGGAAGCCGACTGGGCGACCATCGAGCCGATCCTCACGCTCGGCCTGCACCACGAGCAGCAGCACCAGGAACTGATCCTCACCGACATCCTGCATGCGCTGTGGTGCAACCCGCTGCTGCCGGCCTACCGCGCGCCGGGCGGACCGGGGCTGCGTCTCGCATCGTCCCCGCCGCCGCTGAACTGGCTGGAGCGCCCCGGCGGCGTCGCCGAGGTCGGCCACGTCCAGGGCGGCTTTGCCTTCGACAACGAGATGCCGCGCCACCAGGTCCTGCTGCGCCCCCATGCGATCGCCGACCGGCTGGTGAACTGCGGCGAGTTCGCCCAGTTCGTCGCCGACGGCGGCTACCAGCGGCCCGAGCTCTGGCTGTCCGACGGCTGGGCGGCGGTGCAGGCACAAGGCTGGCGCGCACCGGCCTACTGGCTGGCGGCCGACGACCCGCGGCTGGCGCACGAAGGTGTGCCGGGCGGCTGGCAGGTGTTCGGCCTGCACGGGGTGCGGCCGCTGGAACCCGAGGCGCCGGTGGCGCAACTGAGCTTCTTCGAGGCCGCGGCCTACGCCGAATGGGCCGGTGCGCGGCTGCCGACCGAATTCGAATGGGAGGCCGCGCATGACGCGCCCGGCATCGCGCAGATGAGCGGGCAGGTCTGGCAGTGGACCCGGTCTTCGTACGATCCCTACCCGGGCTTCCGGCCGCTGGCAGGCGTCGCGGCCGAATACAACGGCAAGTTCATGGTTGGCCAGCTGGTGCTTCGCGGCGGCAGCGTCGCGACACCCCCGGGGCACACGCGGCCCAGCTACCGCAACTTCTTCCCGCCGGCCGCACGCTGGCAGTTCTCAGGGCTGCGGCTCGCGAAAGACCTCTGATGGGCAATCCGGCATTCAACCTCCATGCGTTCCGCGCCGCGCAACGCGCAGCGCCCCTGTCCGACTTCGCGCGCGAGCTGTTCGCCGGCCTGAGCCTCGACGCTCGCAGCATCTCGCCGAAGTTCTTCTACGACGTCGCGGGCTCGGCCCTGTTCGATCGCATCTGCGAACTGCCCGAGTACTACCCGACGCGCACCGAGCTGCGCATCCTCACCGAATGCGCCTCGGAGATCGCCGCCCAGATCGGTCCCGATGCCGAGATCATCGAGTTCGGCGCCGGGTCGCTGACCAAGGTGCGGCTGCTGCTCGACGCGCTCGAGTCGCCGCGGCGCTATGTGCCGATCGACATCTCAGGTGCCCATCTCGAGGCCGCGGCCGAGCGGCTGCGCACCGACTATCCGCGGCTGGCGGTGCAGCCGGTGGTGGCCGACTACACCATGCCGCTGGTGCTGCCGCCGGGGCGCGGCAATGGCGCCGGCCAGCGCGTCGGTTTCTTCCCGGGCTCGACGCTGGGCAATTTCTCGCCCGACGAGGCGCTGGCCTTCCTGCAGCTCGCGCACCGGCTGCTGCGCGGCGGCGGCCTGCTGCTGGGGGTCGACCTGGTCAAGGATCCGGCGCTGCTGCACGCCGCCTACAACGACGCCCAGGGCGTCACGGCGGCCTTCAACCTCAACCTGCTGCGGCGCGCCAACACCGAGCTCGGCTGCGACTTCGATCTCGACGGCTTCACGCATGCGGCCTTCTACAACTCGCCGCTGCGGCGCGTCGAGATGCACCTGGTGAGCCGCCGGGCGCAGGCGGTGATGCTCGACGGCCAGCGATTCCAGTTCGACGAGGGCCAGACGCTGCACACCGAGAACTCGCACAAGTTCACCGTCGAGGGCCTGCGCGCGCTGGCCGTCAAGGCGGGCTTCCGGCCGGCGGCGGTGTGGACCGATCCCGAGCGGCTGTTCAGCGTCCACTGGTTGCAGGCGCCCGCGGCACAATAGGGCGCTGCCCCCGTTGTGGCGGGCACCGGAGAAACTTGATGAAAGCAGTTTGGAACGGCGTCACCGTGGCGCAGAGCGACGACACGGTGCTGGTCGAAGGCAATCACTACTTCCCCATGGATTCGCTCAACCGCGACCATGTGACCTTCAGCAATCACAAGACCACCTGCGCCTGGAAGGGCACGGCGAGCTATTTCTCGCTGCTGGTCAACGGCGAGCTGCATGCCGATGCGGCCTGGTACTACGCAGATCCCAAGCCCGAGGCCGAAATGGTCAAGAACCGCGTCGCCTTCTGGAAGGACGTGAAGGTGACGGAGTGAGCCTTGCGTTCAGTCCCCCCTTCACACCGCCCGACCGACTCGTTCCCACCCTGCGCCAGGACGGCTATGCGGTGCTGAGCCCGCAGGGCGTCGCCGACTGGCTGGGTACGCCGCTGGCACAGCTCGAAGCCCTGCACGACGACTGGTCCCATCTGCCGCCTGACGACTACCTGAAGGACGGCGGCCGCTATCGCACGCGCCGCCATGCCTGCTTCACGGTCGACGGCGCGACGCTCGAGCAGGCGCCCCACCGCGCCCACTGGCAACCAGTCGAATACAACGCCTTGCACGGCGGCATGCAGCGCTGGTTCGCGCCGATGGAGGCCGCGACCGTGGCGCAGCCGGCCTGGCAGCAGCTGATGCGCAGCCTCGGCGAGGTGGCCAGCGGCGTGCGCGGCACGCAGCGCTGGTATGTCGAGGCGCACCAGTTTCGCATCGATACCGCCGACGGCATCGGCCGCCCGACGCCCGAGGGCGCCCACCGCGACGGCGTCGACCTGGTGGCGGTGGCGCTGGTCGGGCGCCACAACATCAAGGGCGGCGAGACCCGCGTGTTCGAGGCCAGCGGGCGGCGCGGCGAACGCTTCACGCTGACCGAGCCGTGGACGCTGCTGCTGCTCGACGATGCCCGGGTGATCCACGAGTCGACGCCGATCCAGCCCTTGATCGAGGGCGAGGCCGGCTGGCGCGACACGCTGGTCGTCACCTGTCGCAGCGGCGGTTTCCAGGGCGATTGACGCCAGCGTTCCCGCTCCGCAGTCGTCCTACAACCGATGGCCGTGCCTTGGATGTAAATTCGAGGCCCGGTTCGCGCGAACGAGCCCTGTAGAGAACCAAAGAGGTCCGCCATGTTCAATCACATCCTGGTCCCGATCGACGGGTCCGACACCTCCATGCTCGCGGTCAGCAAGGCCAGCGGGCTGGCGCTGGCGTTCGGCAGTCGCATCACGCTCATCCATGTGGTGGACAACTACCCCTTCATCGGCGTCGGCGCGGACTATGCGCTGGGCCAGAACGAATACCTCGCGGCCGCCACCAGCAGCGCCAACGCGGCGCTGGCACGCGGCGTCGCGGCGCTGGCCGCCGAAGGCCTGCACAGCGACCAGCGCGTGATCGACGGCCATGTGGTGCACGAAGGCATCGTCGACACCGCGATCGCGATCGGTGCCGACCTGATCGTCATGGGGTCGCATGGGCGCACGGGCATCGAGAAGCTCTTGCTGGGCAGCGTCACGCAGCGCGTGCTGCAAGACGCCAAGTGCCCCGTGCTGGTGGTTCGCGGCGACCTCCACTGAAGGCCCTCAGGCGAACGGCAACGGACTTTCGAATCGGAGCGCCCGGCCATCGGCCGGGTGGTGCAGGGCGAGCGTGGCCGCGTGCAGCAGCAGGCGGGGCGCGCGTTGCCGGATATCCTCGCTGCCGTAGAGCGCGTCGCCCAGGATCGGGTGCCCGATCGACAGCAGATGTACACGCAACTGGTGGCTGCGCCCGGTCAGGGGCTCCAGCCACAGGTGGCTGGCCTGGCGTTCGGGAAGCAGCCGCTTCACGCGCCAGCGCGTCTGGCTCGGCTTGCCCGACGGATCGATTTTCTGCAGCGGCCGTCGCGGCCAGTCGGCCGCCAGCGGCGCGTCGATCAGCGACCATTCAGGCGACGCCGGCAGCAGGCCGTCGACGATCGCTTCATAGCCCTTGTGCACCTGCCGGTCCGCGAACGCATCGCCGAGCAGGCGCTGCATCTGCGCACTGCGCGCCATCAGCACCAGGCCGCTGGTCGCCATGTCGAGCCGGTGAACCACCCGCGCGTCGGGCCATTGGCGCTGGGCCCGGGCACTGAGGCAGTCCTGCTTGTCCTCGCCGCGGCCGGGCACGCACAGCAGTCCGGCGGGCTTGTCGAGCACCAGCAGGTGCGGGTCTTCGTGGATCGGCTGCAGCTCGGTCATCGGGAGACCGAGTCTAGGGCCTGCGAACAGGCCCTAGGCTCGGATATCCTCGACGCCGATGTCCGCCGCCTCCGAACCCGTCCGCGCCCCGAGTTTTTCCGACCTGACGAGCGAGCGGCCCTTCATGCGGCTGTGGTCGGCGCGGCTGTTCGGCACGGCCGCCAGCCAGATGCTGCTGGTGGCGATCGGGTGGCACATGTACGACCTCACCGGCAGTGCCTGGGATCTCGGACTGGTCGGTCTCTACCAGTTCGTGCCGGCGCTGCTGCTGGCATTGCTCGCCGGCCATGTGGTCGACCGGCACCATCGCGGCCGCATCGTGGCGGCCTGCTTCGGGGTCCAGGGCGCGGTGGCGCTGGTGTTGCTGCTCGCGGTGCAGGCCCGGCACGACACGCGCGGCCTGCTGCTCGCCCTGTCGCTCGTGCTTGGCGCCGTGCGTGCCTTCCAGATGCCGGCGCAGCAGGCGCTGACGCCGCTGCTGGTGTCGCCCATGATGCTGCCGCGCGCGATGGCCTTCAGCTCGGCCGGCATGCAGGGCGCCATCATCGGCGGGCCGGCGCTGGGCGGGCTGCTGTTCGTGGCCGGCATGGGCGTCGTCTACGGGGTCGCGGTGGCCTTCTTCGTGGTGGCGGCCGCACTGGTGCTGCGGCTTCGTTATGCGCACCTGCCGCCGGCGCGCGAGCCCGTCACCCTGCGCACCGTGCTGGCCGGCGTCGACTTCATCTGGAAGCGCAAGCCGGTGCTCGGCGCGGTCTCGCTCGACCTGTTCGCGGTGCTGCTCGGCGGCGCGGTGGCGCTGCTGCCGATCTATGCCAAGGACATCCTTCACACCGGGCCGTGGGGCCTCGGACTGCTGCGTGGTGCGCCGGCGGTGGGTGCGCTGGCCATGTCGATCCTGCTGACGCGGCGGCCGGTCGAGCGGCACGTGGGCCGCACGCTGCTGCTGGCGGTGGGGCTGTTCGGCGTCTGCATGGTGGTGTTCGGCATCTCGCGCAGCTTCACCGTGTCGCTGGTCGCGCTGGCGGTCTCCGGCGGCGCCGACATGGTCAATGTCGTGATCCGGCAAACCCTGGTGCAGCTCGAGACGCCCGACGCCATGCGTGGCCGCGTCAGCGCGGTCAACTCGATCTTCATCGGCGCCAGCAACCAGCTCGGCGAGTTCGAATCGGGCGCCACGGCGGCCTTGCTGGGGCCCGTGGGCTCGGTGGTGGCGGGCGGCGTCGGCACCGTGCTGGTGGCGCTGGCCTGGTTCAGGCTCTTTCCGTCGCTGGCGCAGCGCGACCGGATCGTCCGTCAGTCGGGGGCGGCGTGAAGCCTAGAAGACGGAGAACGCGTACGGCACGTCGAGCACGACATTCCCCACCGGCTCAGCCACGCACGGCAGGATCCAGCCCTCGGCCTTCTCGTCGACGCTGACGCCGGGCCACTCGATGCGATAGCGGATCTCGCCGCTCACGAGCCTGCACAGGCAGGTGCGGCAGGTGCCGTTGCGGCACGAACTCGGTAATTCGATGCCGGCGGCATCGGCGGCCTGCAACAGGGTCTGGCCGGCGTCGCAGTCGAAGCTGAAGCCGCCAGGCTGGATCTCGGCCTTCATTCGGGCCGCTGCGCCGCCGACTGCTGGCGGCGCTGGTCGCGCAGCATGAAGAGGTACAGGCTCTCGACCTTCTCGCGCGCCCACGGCGTCTTGCGCAGGAACTTCAGGCTCGAGGCCACGCTCGGGTCGCTGGTGAAGCAGCGCAGCGGAATGCGCTCGCCCAAGCCGGCCCAGCCGTAGTGCGCCGCCAGCGCGGTCACGATGGCTTCCAGCGTGAGCCCGTGCAGGGGATTGCGCGGCTGCTTCGGCGCGGCCGCGCCCGGAGCGGGCGCCTGGCTCACTTGTTCTTGAGCTTGCCGCGCGGAATCACGGCCGTGGTGATGGTGCGCACCGGCTCGATGGCGGCGCCCGGCGGCTTCGGCGGCGAAGTGTCCTTCTTCGGTTTCTTGGCTTCCTTGGTGCTGCGCTGCTGACTCTTTGCCATGGTTTTCTCTCCGGAATAGATGCGAATTGCGTCGGTCAGTTTAGCGGGGCGGCGACAATAGGCTGCTTCACCGTTCCGTTTCCCGCATTCATTCATGTCCGACTACGAAGTTCGCCCCGCCACCCTGCGCGATGCCAAAGCCATCGCCGAAGTCCACGCCGCCGCTGCCCGGGCCGCCTATGAAGGCATCCTGCCCGAGGACGAATTGCGCGCGCTGGCGCCTGCCACCCGCGAAGCCAAGTGGCGCGATGCCATCGAATTCAGCGAGCCGCAGGTGCAGGTCGCGGTGCTCGACGGCGAAGTGGTCGGCTTCGTCGGCTTCGACCGCTCGCGCGATGCCAAGACGCCGTCGACCACCGGCGAGATCTGGGCCATCTACGTCCTGCCCGAGCACTGGGACAAGGGCGTCGGCGTCGCCCTCTGGGACGCCGCGCGCGACGGCCTCGAGGAAGAGGGCTGCACCGTGGTCACGGTCTGGGTGCCGCTGCGCAACGATCGCGCCATGCGCTTTCACGAACTGGCCGGCTTCAAGCGCGAGATGAAGACCGCCAAGACCACGGCCATCGGGAGCGTGAAGATCGAGGAGATCCGCCTCAAGCGCAACGTCTAGCCGAACCACGCGATGGCCTCCAGCCTGCTGCTGCTGCTCGACGACATCGCGACGGTACTCGACGATGTCTCGGTCCTGACCAAGGTCGCGGCCAAGAAGACGGCCGGCGTGCTCGGCGACGACCTGGCGCTCAATGCGCAGCAGGTGTCGGGCGTCAAGGCCAACCGGGAACTGCCCGTGGTCTGGGCGGTCTGCAAGGGATCCTTCGTCAACAAGGCGATCCTGGTGCCGGCGGCGCTGGCCATCGGCACTTGGTTGCCGTGGCTGGTGACGCCGCTGCTGATGGTCGGCGGCGCCTTCCTGTGCTTCGAGGGTTGCGAGAAGCTCGCCCACAAGTTCCTGCACAAGGAAGAGCACGCGCAGGACACGGCCCGGCACGAGCACGCCGTGGCCGACGAGCACGTCGACATCGCGGCGGTCGAGAAGCAGAAGGTCAAGGGCGCGGTGCGCACCGATTTCATTCTCTCGGCCGAGATCATCGCCATCACGCTGGGCACGGTGCAGGGCCAGCCCTTCCTGACCCAGCTCACGGTGCTGGTCGGCATCGCGCTGATCATGACCGTCGGGGTCTACGGGCTGGTTGCCGGCATCGTCAAGCTCGACGATGCCGGCCTGTACCTGAGCCAGCGCCAGGGCGCGGGCTCGCGCGCCATCGGCCGCGCCATCCTGGTCGCGGCCCCCTGGCTCATGAAGGGGCTTTCGATCGCCGGCACCGCGGCGATGTTCCTGGTCGGCGGCGGCATCCTGGTGCACGGTGTGCCGGCGCTGGGCCATGCGGTAGCGGCCTGGGCGGGGAACGTCGGCGGCCTGCTGGGCGGCCTGGCCTCGATGGGCGCCAATGCCGCGGTCGGGATCGTCGCCGGCAGCCTGGTGCTGGCCGGGGTCGAACTTGTGAAGCGGGTGCGCCGGACCCGCTGAGCCAGGCCGGCCGCGGGCGTTCTTTCAGCGGTCCCGGCCCCGGGCCCGCTGCACCAGGGCCACGACCACCAGCGCGACGCCCAGCACCAGCGCGAACCATCCCACCACGGAGGCCCCGCCGACCGTCTCGCGCCAGCCTGGCGAACTCAGGAAGTTGGGGGCGATCAGCACCGCGGCGCCGATGAGGATGCACAGCACGCCGCGCTCGATCATGCGCGGGTTGCGGGAGGGTCGTCTGGAAGCCATCGTGCGAGTGTAGGGCGCCGGCTGGCTGTCACGGCAGTGTGACAGCGGTCGGTCCAGCGCCGGCGCAGCCCCGATTCAGTGCCAGGTCGCCGTTCGACACGGTGGCTGCTGGGATCACTGCTATCTGAACCATAGCGTTGTTAATTGAAAGTGCACCATTTGTGCGCAATCCGTGAACTTGTTCCAACGAAAAAGAGTACCTAACTACTACAGTCGTAAGTATTAGTTTTGGCCTCCGGGCCCCTCGTTTTCGGAAGAGCAACCGCATGAACCGCGTTTTCAGTGTCGTCTGGAATTCCTCCCTTCAGGTCTGGGCCGTGGCGTCCGAACTGGCGCCGCGTGCCGGCAAGACGACGACGCGCAGCGTTGTGGTGGGCGGGATCGCCGCCGCGCTGCTGGGCTTCGGCGGGGCCGCGACAGCCGCCTGCACGACCAGCGTCGACGTGATCACCTGCGACACCAGCAGCACGCAGGCCACGACGGTGGGCACGGGGCCCGGCATGCCGCAGAACATCTCGGTGATCGTCAACGCCGACGCCCAGGTGAGCACCGGCGACCACACCGCGATCAGCATCGGCGACCACTCCAGCATCGTGATCCACGACAACGCCACGGTCGAGAACCTGGCGCTGAACGGTTCCACCGGCCCCTACGGTACGGGCGCCAACACGATAGAGATGGGCTCGAACAACACGCTGACCATCGCTCAGGGAGCCAAGGTGCTGTCGAGCGGTTCGTCGAGCACGGCCGAGGCGATCAATCCGATCGGCAGCGGCAACGTGATCGTCAACAACGGCGAGATCCGCTCGAGCGCGGGCGGCGGCGCCTTCTGGTTCGAGGCGAACTCGGGCCACAACACCGTCGTCAACGGTGCCACCGGCATCATCGCGTTCACTGGCGGCTCGGACAACATCATGGGCGTGTCCGGCACGATGGCGATAGATTTCACCAACAAGGGCCAGGTGCTGGGCTCGCTGACCTTCGCCGACGGCGACGACCGGCTGACCATCCACGACGGCTCGAAGATCACCGGCAGCATCAACGGCGGCGGCGGCAGCAACACGCTGGCCCTCGGCGGCACCGGGGTCGACACCTTCGACAAGGCGTTCTCCAACTTCCAGACCCTGGTCAAGGAGGACAGCGGGACCTGGACCTACAAGAACCTGCTGCCCGGTTCGGGCATCACCAGCACCCGGGTGGCGGGCGGCACGCTGGTGCTCGGCTCCGACGCCAGCACCTATGCGGGCAGCATGACGGTCGAAGCCGCCGGCACGCTCGAGACCCCCGCCGCCTTCGCGCCCCTGGCGATCACCGACAACGGCCTGGTGCGTTTTGCACAGCCGGCCGACGCCAGCTACACCGGCCTGTTGAGCGGATCGGGCGGCATCGAGAAGACCGGCGCCGGCACCCTGACACTGACCCGCGACCAGGCCATCACCGGCACGACCACGATCAGCGCCGGCACCTTGAGGCTGGGCACGGGTGTCACGGGCGGTAAGGTCGACGGGCCGATCGTCGACAACGGCGCCCTGGTGATCCACCGGTCGGACGCCGTCACCTTCGGCGCGCCGATCAGCGGCAGCGGCAGCGTGACCCAGCTCGGCAGCGGCGTCACCACCTTCACGGCCGACAACAGCTACCTGGGCGGCACCACCATCGCGGCCGGCACGCTGCAGCTCGGCAACGGCGGCTTCACCGGCGGCGTGGTCGGCGCGATCGTCAACGACGCGGCCCTGGTCATCAACCGTTCGAATGCCCTGACCCTGGCCGGCCCGATCAGCGGCAGCGGCCGCGTCACGCAGCTCGGCACCGGCAGCACGACCTTCACCGCCGACAACAGCTACACCGGCGGCACGACCATCGTCGCCGGCGCGCTGCACCTCGGCGACGGCGGCACGACCGGCAGCGTGGCGGGCAACATCCGGAACGACTCGATGCTGGTCCTGAACCGCTCGAACACGCTGCAGCTGGCGGGCGCGATCAGCGGCAGCGGCGACTTGCTGCAGATTGGCGGCGGCACCTCGGTGCTGTCGGGCGCCAACAACTACAGCGGCGCGACCACGGTCGCCGCCGGCACGCTGAAGGCCGGTGCGGCCGGTGCCTTGAGCGCCGCGTCGGCTCACACGGTGGCGGCGGGCGCGACGCTCGACACCGGCGGCTTCGACCAGCGCGTGGCGTCGCTTCGCAACGCCGGCACGGTCAGCCTGCTCGGCGCCGCCGTGGGCAGCAGCCTGACGGTGAACGGCGCCTACATCGGCAGCGGCGGCGTGCTGAGCCTCGGCACCGTGCTGGGCGGCAGCGGCAGCCTCAGCGACCGCCTGGTGCTCGATGGCGCCGGCGCCAGCGCCAGCGGCAAGACCACGGTGCGCATCACCAACCTCGGCGGCCTCGGCGGCCTGACCGCCGGCAACGGCATCGAGGTGGTGAGCGCCGTCGGTGGCGCCACCACCACGGCGCAGACCACGCGCGACGCCTTCGCCCTGGCCAATGGCCATGTCGACGCGGGTGCCTTCGAATACCGCCTCTATGCGGCCGACGCCTCGGGGGCAGGGGAGAACTGGTATTTGCGCTCGACGACGACGGTGTCGCCGACGCCGCCGACGATCCCGCCGGTGCTCGAGAACACCAACACGGGCAAGACCGAGTCGCCGGCCATCGTCGTGCCGACCTACCGCGCCGAAGTGCCGTTGTTCGCCGCGCTGCCGGCCCAGCTGCGCCAGTCCGACCTGGCGATGCTGGGCAACCTGCATCGGCGCGTGGGCGATGAACTGGCGCCGGCGGCCGGCGCGGCGGCCGGCGACCCGTCCGGCGGCCGCCAGGCCTGGGCGCGCGCGGTCTACAGCGACCTCGACATCCGGCAGGAAGGCCCGGCATCGGCCCAGAGCCAGGGCCACGTGAGCGGCATCCAGGCCGGCACCGACCTGCTGGCCAGCGGCGCCTGGCGTGCCGGCCTCTACGTCGGCACGCTCGACGGCAATGCCGGCGTGGTCGGCAATGCGCGCGGGCTGATCGCCTCGGTCGGGAGCAACGACCTGAAGTCGCGCTTTCTTGGCGGCTATGCGACCTGGATGGACGGCGACGGCCTCTACGCCGACGCCGTGCTGCAGGGCGGGCGCCACAGCTACACCGTGCAGCCCTACGGCAACCTGAACATCGACGGCAAGGCGAGCAGCCTCACGGCCTCGATCGAGGCCGGCAAGGCCTTCGCCCTGGGCGAGGGCTGGACGATCGAGCCGCAGGCCCAGCTGATCCACCAGAGCATGCGCTTCGACAACGTGCTGATCGGCGGCGCGCTGGTGACGCAGGATGCCGGCGGCGGCTGGATCGGCCGTCTGGGCGTGCGCGTCAAGGGCGACGTCATGACCGCGGCCGGACGGCTCCAGCCCTATGGCCGCCTCAACGTCTACCGCGCCGGCTCGGGGACCGACGTCGCGACCTTCATCGGTCCGGCGGCGAGCACCCCGATCGCCAGCCCGGTCGGCTATACCTCGACCGAGGTGGCCGCCGGCATGACGCTGGCGCTGACCTCCGCCACCACGCTCTACGGCGAAGTCGGGCAGATCTACAGCGCCGGCGGCGCCGCCAAGGTCCAGTCGACGCTGCAGGGCTCGATCGGCATGCGGCTGCGCTGGTAGACGGGCGTGCGGCGGGCCTGGATTGGGTTCAAATACGCTTCCAGCAGCCGCCCCCGCCGGGCGGTGATCCGAAGCCATCGCCAGACCGGAACCCATGGACCATTCTCGTACCCGACTTTCCGTTTCCCTCGGGCGCATCGTTGCGCCGCTGCTGCTCGCCTTCGCCGCCTCGGGCGCGCCCGCGCAGCAGGACGCCGACCGCTTTCCCGCCGCCGCGATGAGCTTCCTGGGCGGCGAGCTGCCGGCCATGGAAGCCGCCATCACTGCGCGCGACCGCGACTATTTCGAGGACGCGATGGGCCGGATGCTCGACTTCTCCGACAGCTGGGGCTTCAAGACGCGCGACAACCCGGCGCTGGCGCGCTTCCCGATGTGCACCGATGCCGTGTCGGATTTCCTGGTGGTCGGCATGTGCCGCATCATGACCACCAATTCGGCCTGCGAGCCCGGCATGGCAGCCAGGTTCAACAGCAACCTGCAGAAGTGCCGCGAGCTCGCGGCCAAGCTCTGACGACCCGAGGGACTGCACCATGGACTACGGCCACTACCGCACCCTGTCGATCACCCGCCGCGGCGACGCCGGCGCCGTGCTCGACATCCAGATGCGCGCCGCCAACGGCAAACTGCCCACGGCCGGGCCTGACGGCCACCGCGAGCTGGCCGAGATCTGGCGCGACGTAGCGGCCGACGACAGCGTGCGCTGCGCCGTGCTGCGCGGCGAAGGCATGGGCTTCTCGGGCGGCGGCGACCTGGCCATGGTCGAGCAGATGTCGGTCGACGACGCGGTCCGGACCCGGGTCTGGAAAGAGGCGCGAGACCTGGTCTACAACCTGATCAATTGCGACAAGCCGATCGTCAGCGCGATGCATGGGCCGGCGGTCGGCGCCGGGCTGGTGGCCGGGCTGCTGGCCGACATCTCGATCGCCAGCAAGACCGCGAAGATCGTCGACGGCCACACCCGCCTGGGCGTCGCGGCGGGCGACCATGCGGCGATCGTCTGGCCGCTGCTGTGCGGCATGGCCAAGGCCAAGTACCACTTGCTGCTGTGCGAGCCGGTGAGCGGGGAGGAGGCCGAACGCATCGGCCTGGTCTCGCTGGCGGTCGACGAGCCCGAGCTGCTGCCGCGCGCCTACGAACTGGCCGACCGGCTGGCGGCCGGCAGCCAGAGTGCGATCCGCTTCACCAAGTACGCGCTCAACAACTGGCTGCGCCAGGCCGGGCCGACTTTCGACGCCTCGCTGGCGCTCGAGTTCATGGGCTTCGCCGGGCCCGACGTGCGCGAAGGCGTGGCCTCGCTGCGCGAGCGGCGGGCGCCGAAGTTCGGCTGAATCGTTTCAGGCCGGCGCCGGGCCGCCCCAAGGCGGCCTGCGGCCCCCTCGGGGGGCAGCGACCCACACGAAGTGGGGGAGCGTGGGGGCCATGTCTTCAGGCCGACTTCAGACCTTGCAGCGTCTGCAGCAGCACCACGCGGGTCTGCCCCAGCACCATGCCCTTCCATTCGTCGTTGTCGCAATAGAAGGCATCGCGCAGGTCCTGGCGGATCGCGCGTTGCTGGGTTGCCGGCGCTTCCGGATGGCGGCGCAGCCAGGTGTCGGCGCGCAGCCGGTTGAGCACCTCCAGGTCGGGCAGGGTGCCGAACTCCAGGCCCATCAGCGAGGCCCGGGCCTGCGGGCACTCGTCGTACACCGTCGACACCACGGGACCCGAGACGTCGGCCGAGGCCGAATTGCCCTCGAAGGGCGCGAACACGTCGGCGCCCCACCAGGCGCGCGCGCGGGCCAGATCGGCCACCGCGTTGCGGCCCGGGTAGATCTTCTCGCCGTGGCCGTAGGGACCGAGGCCGGTGTGGATGTCGATCCAGGCGATGTCGGTGGCGTTCGCCGCGTACTTGCGCAGGATCGCACGCACCGTGCGGTTGCTCCACGATGGCCCGGTGCCGCCGTAGAACACGCCGTCGGGCGAGGCGTACTGGCCCGCGGTCACCGCGGTGCGGTAGGCGCGCAGGCCGTGCTGCGCGATGTAGGCGGCCATCGCGGCCTCGTCGTCGGCGCCAGGCGGCCAGCTGGCCGGCAGCACGAAAGGCTCGACCTCGGCGTAGGCCGCGTTGACCGGCGGCGGCGCATCGAAGGAGATGTGGTTGCGGTTGAGGTCGATGTTGTCCTCGTTGGTCCGATGCAGGTGCGAGAAGCCGTGCGGGTTCACCGCATGCACCAGCAACAGCGCGACGCCCGCCTGCGCCAGCCGGGCCAGCAGGTCGGCATCGTGCAGCGTCGCCACCTGGCAGCCGGAGCCGCTGAACCCCTCGGGGCCATGGGTGCCGGAGCTCACGATCAGCAGCTTGGCGGCGCCGGGCGCGCCGATCAGCGCGACGTCGGTGGCCAGCGTCTCGCCGAGTGCGCCGCGATGGGCCTCGAGCACGAAGGATTCGACCGTGGCGCCGCTTCCGGCGGCGGCGTCGAGGAACTTGCGCCGGGCCTCGGCGTAGGTGCCTGAAAAATGGCGGGTGGCTGCGGAAGTGTGCATCGTGGGTCCTTGGGATGTCATTCGGGTTCAAGCGGGCTGATGGGCGCCCGCCGCGTCGATGTCCTTGCCGGTGAAGTCCTTGAGCCACAGAAGGCCCAGCAGCGACACCAATGTCATGGCGAGAAGGTAACAGGCCGGCAGGCAAACATCGTGCCCCGGCCGCCCAGCACTTCGTCGAGTGCGTGCAGCTGGCTGCGAAGGCGCAAGCAGGTTCTCAGGCGTAGCGCGCCAGCATGGCCTCGGTGTTGGTCTTGCGGTCGGCGTTGACCGTGGCCACGTGCGGCCGCTGGCCCATGCGCTTGAGGTAGTCGCGCGAGGCCGGCAGCAGCTCGGCCAGCAGGTCGCGCCCGTAGATCAGCCGAGTCGCATTGGCGACCAGCGGCAGGTGCGTGATCGCGGCGCAGTCGGCCAGGGTGAACCGGTCACCGGCGATGAAGGGCGTGTCGAAGCGCGCCAGCTTGCCGAAGGCCGGGATGTTCTTTTCGAGCTGCTGGCCGATCTTCTGCTTGAGGCCGTCGCTGACCTTGCCGCCGAAGAAGGCCTCGGGGTAGAGGTTGCGGGCCACCAGTTCGAGGTGCAGTTCGAGGTAGAGATTCAACTCGCGCACCTTCGCGGCGGCATAGGGGTCGGCCGGCAGCAGCGGAATGTCGGGGTAGGCGGCCTCGATGTACTCGTTGATCGCGGCCGACTCGCACAGCATGCCCTGGTCGGTCCGCAGGTAAGGCACCTTGCCGAGCGGCGAGGCCGTCAGGTCGGTTTCGCCGATCCAGGCCAGCTCTTCGTCGAAGCGAACGTTCTTCTCGAGCAGCGCCAGCTTGACCTTGTTGTAGTAGTTGCTGGCGGCGAAGCCGATGAGTGTCAGCATGGGATGTCTCCTTGGTTGGTTCGGCCGCCATTCTTGCCGGCTTGCCCGAACCCGGGCCGATTTCTGCGGTAACTTCGGTGCCATGTCACATCCGCCCATCGAAATCGAAACCGGCCCGAACCCCACGGCCACCGTCCTCCTCATGCACGGCCTCGGCGCCGACGGCAACGACTTCGTGCCGATCGCCAACGAACTGGACCTGTCGTCGGTCGGTCCGGTGCGTTTCGTGTTCCCGAACGCGCCGGTGATCCCGGTCACCATCAATGGCGGCTATCGCATGCCGGCCTGGTACGACATCCTGGGCGCCGACCTCGCCAAGCGCGAGGACGAGGCCGGCCTGCGCGGCTCGCAGCAGACCCTCGAGGCGCTGATCGCCAACGAGAAGGCCCGCGGCATCCCGGCCTCCCGGATCGTGATCGCCGGTTTCTCCCAGGGTTGCGCGATGGCCTTCATGACCGGCCTGCGCCATCCGGAGCGGCTGGCCGGCATCGTCGGCCTGTCCGGCTACCTGCCGCTGGCCGACCTGACGGCGGCCGAGCGCGACCCGGCCAACCAGCAGACGCCGATCTTCCAGGCCCACGGCCAGCGCGACGGCGTGGTGGTGATTGCCAGGGCGATCCAGGGCCGCGACACCCTGAAGGCGCTGGGCTACGACCTCGAGTGGCACGAGTACCCCATGGAGCACTCGGTCTGCATGGAGGAAATCGCCGACCTGAACCGTTTCCTGGTCCGGGTGCTAGGCTGAAAAGGGGGCGCCGGCGGCGGATTTTCAGTCCGCCTGCGCGCCTTTTCCGGTCATGCTACCTTCCGTCCCCACGAAAGAACGATGGGTGATAACTAAATGAGTAACTTCAAGGAGCGCCTGGACGCGCTCTCGCCCGCGCGGCTCCGGGGGGTGCGGCGCGGGATCGAGAAGGAAAGCCTGCGGGCGCAACCCGATGGCAAGCTGGCCCTGACACCGCATCCCGCGGCGCTGGGCTCGGCGCTCACGCACCCCCACATCACGACCGATTTCAGCGAATCCCAGCTGGAGCTGATCACCGGCGCCCATGCGGACGTCGACACGGCATTGGACGAACTCGTGCGCGTGCACCAGTTCACCTACCGCGTGCTCGATGAGGCCGGCGACGAGCGCCTGTGGGTGTCGAGCATGCCCTGCGGCCTGCCGACCGACGAGACCATCCCGATCGGGCGCTACGGATCGTCCAACGTGGGCCGCGCCAAGAGCGTCTACCGCATGGGCCTGAGCCACCGCTACGGGCGGCGCATGCAGACCATCTCGGGCATCCACTACAACTGGTCGCTGCCGGACGTGTCGAGCGAGCAGTACTTCGCGCTGATCCGCAACTTTCGCCGCCACGCCTTCCTGCTGCTGTATCTGTTCGGCGCCTCGCCGGCGCTGTGTTCGAGCTTCGTCGACGGCCGGCCGCACGAGTTGCAGCCGCTGGGCGAGGGCAGCATGCACATGCCGCACGGCACCTCGCTGCGGATGGGCCGCCTGGGCTACCAGAGCGACGCGCAGGCCTCGCTGGCGGTGAGCTACAACAGCCTCGACGGCTACGGCGCCTCGCTGCAAGATGCGCTGACCCGGCCCTGGCCGGCCTACGAGGCGATCGGCATCCGCAACCTGGGCGGCGACTACAACCAGCTCGCCACCAGCCTGCTGCAGATCGAGAACGAGTTCTACGGCACGATCCGCCCGAAGCGCGTGATCTACCCGGGCGAGCGCCCGCTGCACGCACTGCGCGAGCGCGGCGTCGAGTACGTCGAGGTCCGCCTGATGGACCTCGACCCCTTCGAGCCGGTCGGCATCAATGCCCAGACCATGCGCTTTCTCGATGTCTTCCTGCTGCACTGCCTGCTGTCCGACAGTCCGCCGGACACGCGCGAGGAGATCGCCGACCTGGCGCACAACCAGCACCTGACCGCCGCCCGCGGGCGCGAGCCCGGCCTGCGGCTGCGGCGCGGCGGCCGCGAGGCCGGTCTGACCGAGTGGGGCGCCGAGCTGCTGGAGCAGTTCGGCCCGATCGCCGCCGCGCTCGACGCGGCGCACGGCGGCACGCAGCATGCCGATGCGGTGCGCGCGGCCGGCGTGGCGCTCGGCGACCCGGCCGTGCTGCCCTCGGCCCGCGTGCTCGAGGCCATGAAGGCCCACGGCGATTCCTTCGTCGGCTTCGTGCGTGCCCGCTCCGAGGCCACCCGCGAGGCGCTGCTCGCGCTGCCGTTCGCGGAGGCGCAGCGGACCCTCTTCGAGCGCATGACCCAGACCTCGATCGAGGCCCAGAAGCGGATCGAGGCCAGCGACAGCATGCCGTTCGAGATCTACCGCGAGCAGTACGTGTCGCCGGCGCGGCTCGGCTTCAAGAACCACTGGGCCGAGACGCCGGCCGAACCGGTGAGCCAGCGCGCCGCGCTGTGAGCGGCACGGGCGGGTAGGTCGCTGCCTACCCGCATTGACCGCCGTGACCCACCCGCCTGCGCGCGGCGCCGGGGATGATGGCAACAGAGACATAAACCGCACTCTGTTGACATCCCACCATGACTTTCAAGACCTACCTGGTCGAAGACAACCCCGTCATCCGCGAGAATCTGGTCGGCTTTCTCGAAGAGATCGTCGATGCCACCGTGGTCGCGCACGCCAGCGGCGAAGACGAGGCCGTGGCCTGGCTGCGCCAGCATGGCGAGGGCTGGGACGTGGCCATCGTCGATCTCTTCCTCGACCAGGGCAACGGGCTCGGCGTGGTCGACGCCTGCCGCCAGCGGGCCGCTCACCAGAAGGTGCTGGTGGTCAGCAACTACGCCACTCCCGACGTCCGTGCCCGCTCCAAGGCGCTCGGTGCCGACGCCTTCTTCGACAAGTCGGGGGAAATCGACCTGCTGCTCGACTACTGCGAGCGCCTGAGTCGCCGAAACGACTGATCCGCCCGCTGCGCCCGCCGGGCGGCCTGCTTTCTGGGGTAAAACGCGTCGCGTCAACGACTCCTACGAAAGCACTGAAAGCATGAGCAGCATCGATTTCAAGGGCCGCGTGGCCATCGTGACCGGCGCCGGCGGCGGGCTGGGCCGCCAGCACGCGCTGGCATTGGCGGCGCGCGGCGCCAAGGTGGTGGTCAACGACCTCGGCGGTGCCCGCGACGGCTCCGGCGGTTCGGTCAGCGCCGCCCAGGCGGTGGTCGACGAGATCCGGGCGGCCGGCGGCGAGGCGATCGCCAATGGTGCCTCGGTGACCGATTTCGAGGCCGTGCAGGCGATGGTCGCGCAGGCGGTGGCCACCTGGGGCCGGGTCGACATCCTGGTCAACAATGCAGGCATCCTGCGCGACAAGAGCTTCGCCAAGATGGAACTGGCTGACTTCCGGCTGGTGATGGACGTCCACCTGATGGGCGCCGTGCATTGCACCAAGGCGGTCTGGGCGCTCATGAACGAGCAGAAATACGGCCGCATCGTGATGACCACCTCGTCCTCGGGCCTGTACGGCAACTTCGGCCAGAGCAACTACGGCGCCGCCAAGCTGGCGCTGGTGGGCCTGATGCAGACCCTGTCGATCGAGGGCGCGAAGAACGACATCCGCGTCAACTGCCTGGCGCCGACCGCCGCCACCCGGATGACCGAGGACCTGATGCCCGAAGCCGTGCTCGAGGCCTTGAAGCCCGAGGCCGTGGTGCCGGCGATGCTGGTGCTGGCCGGCCAGGAGGCGCCGAACCGCACCATCCTGTGCGCCGGCGCGGGCAGTTTCGAGGCGGCCCACATCACCTTGACGAACGGCGCCTGGATCGGCCTCGGCGGCGATGCACCGGAGCGGCTCGCCGACCGGCTGGCCGAAGTGACCGACCGCAGCGGCGAGATCGTCCCGCAGAGCGGCGCCGCGCAGGGCAGCAACGAGGTCGGCAAGGCGATGGCGAACGCCGGCCGGCACTGATGTTGCGGCCCGGGCACGCGCGGGCCCTCCTTATTCGACCACCGCGTCGCCGTCCTTGCGGATCGAGTCGCGGTCGCGGCGGCCATAGAGCCGGCCCAGGGTGCTGTCGAGGGCGCGCTTGAGCTTTTCGGCGGCGCCGCGGAAGGCCTCGTCGAGGCCGGCCGCGTGGTGGCTCACGGCGAGCGGCTGATGGCCCGCGATGCGGGCCTCCATCGCGCAGCGCTTGTCCGCACCGCCGCTGGCGGTGTGGTTCTCGTCGCTCAGGTGGATCTCGACGCGCGTGACCTCGGCCGCGAAGCGGGCCAGGGTCTGGCGCATCTCGGTGTCGGCCCAGCGCTCCAGGGCTTCCTTGTTCTCGATGCCGTTGCCGGTGTTGATCTGGATCTGCATGGTGAGCGGTCCTTTCCTCGCAAAACCCTACTGTGCCCTGATCGGCGCGTGCAAGACGTAAGCATTTCGGCAACGTGGTCGAGGTCGGAACGACCACCTGCGCGGCGCGGCGACAATGGCGGGCCCGCATCCCGCAGACAGAGAAAGAATTTCCCCGATGGCCATCCAGTGGTTCCCCGGTCACATGCACCTGACCCAGAAGGCCATTGCCGAACGGATCAAGGACATCGACGTCGTCATCGAGCTGCTCGACGCCCGCCTGCCCGGATCGAGCGCCAACCCGATGCTGGCCGAGCTCACCGGCCACAAGCCGGGACTCAAGGTGCTCAACAAGCAGGACCTGGCCGACCCGGCCTGCACCGCGCTCTGGCTGGCCCACTACAACGCGCTGCCCGAGACCCGCGCGATCGGCCTCGACGCCAGCCAGACCACGCCGGCGCGCCAGCTGATCGATGCCTGCCATGCGCTCTCGCCGGCCCGCGGCGGCATGGCCAAGCCGATGCGGGTGCTGATCTGCGGCATTCCCAATGTCGGCAAGTCGACACTGATCAACACCCTCACCGGCAGCCGCAAGGCCAAGACCGGCGACGAGGCCGGCATCACCAAGCTGGAGCAGCGCATCACGCTGGCCGACGACTTCTACCTGTGGGATACGCCGGGCATGCTGTGGCCGCGAATCATCGTCGCCAAGAGCGGCTACAACCTGGCGGCCAGCGGCGCCATCGGGCGCAACGCCTTCGACGAGGAAGAGGTGGCGCTCGAACTGCTCGACTATCTCAAGGGCCACTACGCGGGCTTGGTCGAGGCCCGTTTCAAGATCGATCCGATCGGCGCGCTGAGCGACGAAGAGGTGCTCGAGGCGATCGGCCGCAAGCGCGGCGCGCTGCTCGGCAAGGGCCGGGTCAACCTGCAGAAGGCGGCCGAGATCGTGATGAACGAATTCCGCAGCGGCAACATCGGCCGCATCACGCTGGAGACGCCCGGGGAGTTCGCCGAGTGGCTGGCGGCCGGACAGCTGCTCGATGCCGAGCGCGCCGCGAAGAAGGCGGCCCGGGGACGCAAGAAGGGTTCTGGCCGGCGCGAAGACGCGCAGCCGGATCCGGCGGACGATCCGGCCTGAGCACCGTTCTGCTCAGGGCGCGAGCACGAGATCGGCGTCGCGGGCGATATAGGGCACGTGGCGGAAGTCGCGGATCAGGCGCAGCCGCCCGTCGCGCCACTGCAGCTCGATGAAGTAGCCGGGCGGACCGTCGCCGCGCCCCGGCAGCACGGCCAGCACCGCGTGGCCGTCCAGCCATGCGGGCACCAGCCGCCAGTCGTCGAGGCGCTCGTAGTTCGAGAAGTACACGCCGACCTCGCGTCGCCCCGCGGCCTTGCGGCGCGACACCAGGTCCAGCCGCACGTCGTCGGCCAGCAGGGCGCGCACGCCGTCCCAGTCGCGGGCGTTGAACAGGCGGGCGTAGCGCAGCAGCTCGGGGGTCGGGGCGCGCGCCGGCGCCGTGTCCGGCGTGGTGGCCGGCAACTGCCGCAGCAGGCCGCGTCCGCGATGCAGCGCCGCCTTCACGGCCGGCACGCTGAGCTCGAGTTCGGCGGCGATCTCCTCGAGCGAATGGTCGAGCACGTCCTTCAGGATGACGCAGCCGCGCTGCGCCGGCGCCAGCTGCAGGAAGCTGCGCAGCGCGGCCCGCACGGCCTGCTCGCGCGCCAGCGCATTGTCGGGCTCGAGTGCCGCATCGTCGGCGAGCTCGAGCGCCGCTTCGAGCGGCTCGGCCCGCCGATGGGCCTCGCGCCGCCAGTGGTCGATCGCGCGGTTGTGGGCGATGCGGAACAGCCAGGGCCGCAGCGGCGGCATCGCCTTGTGCTGGGCGAGCTCGAAGCAGGCCCGGGCCAGCGTGTCCTGCACCACGTCCTCGCCATCGGCGACCGATCCGGTCATGCGTGTGGCGTAGCGGTGCAGGTCGGGCCGGATGTCGTCGACCAGCGCGAGGAACTGGCGCCGCGCCTCTTCGAGGGTGGCGATCAGCGCCTCGGGCGCCTCAGGACCCGAAGAAGCCATAGGCGCCGATTTCGCTGATCCCGACCGTGACGGGCGGCTCTTCGCAGCGCTCGCGCACGCCCGCCACGAAGGCCTTGAAGGCGGGCAGGGCGGTCAGCAGGTTGCTGCCGTCCGGCGCCTCGTGCGAGGCGATGTGGACGAAGCTCACGCCGTCCTCGAGCTTGAAGGTGGCGTAGCGCAGGCCGGTCGGCCTGCGCTCGGCGAGTTCCTGGTACACCGCCCGGACCAGGCGCTCGTTCTCGTCGACCCGATCGGCCTTGAGCTTGTAGCGGACCATGCGTTTCATGATGGAGCCTTTCTCCGGCGAGGCCGGTCTCATTGTTCACCAGGCAAAGACGTTTCGGGCGGCCCGAAGGATGCGGTGCGCGGCCGCCTGCACGATCGGCCGGACCCGCCTATGCTCTGCCGCTTCGACACAAGGAGTGTTTTCGATGCGCAACCATCCCCTGGGCCGCACCGGCCTTTTCGTCTCCGAACTCTGCCTCGGCACCATGACCTTCGGCGGCAGCGAGGGCATCTGGAGCCAGATCGGCGACCTCCAGCAGGCCGACGCCGAGCGCCTGGTCGGCCAGGCGCTCGACGCCGGCATCAACTTCATCGACACCGCCGACGTCTATTCGGGCGGGCTGTCCGAGCAGATCACCGGCCAGGCCCTCAAGAACCTCCAGGTACCGCGCGACAGCGTCGTGGTCGCCACCAAGGTCTTCGGCGAGACCGGCCCCGGGCCGAACGCCCGAGGCGCCTCGCGCAGCCACATCATGGATGGCCTCAAGGCCAGCCTGAAGCGGCTTCAGCTCGACCACGTCGACCTCTACCAGATCCACGGTTTCGACCCCGCCACGCCGATCGAGGAGACCGTTCGGGCCCTCGACCAGCTGGTGCGCCAGGGCCATGTGCGCTACGTGGGCGTCTCCAACTGGGCCGCCTGGCAGATCGTCAAGGCGCTCGGCATCGCCGAGCGCTGGGGGCTGGCGCGCTTCGAATCGCTGCAGGCCTACTACACCGTGGCCGGCCGCGACCTCGAGCGCGAACTGGTGCCGATGCTGCAGAGCGAAGGCGTCGGACTGATGGTCTGGAGCCCGCTGGCCGGCGGCCTGCTGAGCGGCAAGTACGGGCGCGAGCAGCAGGCCGAGCAGGGCAGCCGGCGCGTGAGCTTCGACTTTCCGCCGGTCGACAAAGACCGGGCCTGGGACTGCGTCGATGCGATGCGCCCGATCGCCGCGGCGCATGGCGTCTCGGTGGCACAGGTGGCGCTGGCCTGGCTGCTGCACCAGCCCCAGGTCACCAGCGTGATCGTCGGCGCCCGCCGTGCCGAACAGCTGGCCGACAACCTGGCGGCGACCCAGGTGGCGCTGAGCGCGTCCGAGCTGGCGCAGCTCGACCAGGTCAGCCGGCTGCCGGCCGAATACCCCGGCTGGATGTTCGCGCGGCAGGGCGAGAACCGCCGCAAGCAACTGGCCGGCGAGCCGCGTTGAGCTGCCGTCCGGGAGGTCTGGGGATGGATATTTCCTATAGCGTTTTTAGGGTTGTCACTCTCTCTGAAAGACGCGTGTAACGGTATGTTCTCAGGACTACTTTTTCTCGACCCCTATTGGAGACATTCCTGATGCTGTTTCGATTCAAGCTTCTTGCCGTGGCGGGCGCCGTGGCCTTCAGCGCTGGCGCGTTCGCGGCCGACCCGATCAAGATCGGCGTCGACGGTCCGTTCACCGGCGGTTCGTCTTCGATGGGCGTCAGCATGCGCGACGGCGTGCGCCTGGCCACCGAGGAAATCAACAAGAGCGGCGGCGTCCTGGGCCGTCAGATCCAGCTGGTCGAACGCGACGACGAGGCCAAGAACGAGCGCGGCGTGCAGATCGCTCAGGAGTTCATCAACAAGGAAAAGGTCGTGGCCGTGGTCGGCTACATCAACACCGGCGTGGCCCTGGCGTCGCAGCGCTTCTTCCAGGAAGCCAAGATCCCGGTGCTGAACAACGTCGCGACCGGCTCGATCATCACGCACCAGTTCGACAAGGAGCCCGAGAACTACGTGTTCCGCAATGCGGCGCACGACAGCATCCAGGCACCGATGATCGTCGAGGAAGCGGTCACCCGCCGCGGCTTCAAGAAGGTCGCGATCCTGGCCGACTCCACCAATTACGGCCAGCTGGGCCGCGAAGACCTCGAGAAGGCGCTGAAGGCCAAGGGCATCACGCCGGTGGCGGTCGAGAAGTTCAACATCAAGGACGTCGACATGACGGCCCAGCTGCTGAAGGCCAAGGAAGCCGGCGCCGAGGCGGTGCTGACCTACGGCATCGGCCCCGAGCTGGCGCAGATCGCGAACGGCATGACCAAGCTGGGCTGGAAGGTCCCGATGGTCGGCAGCTGGACCCTGTCGATGGCCAACTTCATCGACAACGCAGGCCCGGGCGGCGACGGCGCGCGCATGCCGCAGACCTTCATCCAGGAGCCGACCACGCCCAAGCGCAAGGCCTTCATCGCCAGCTACCTGGGCAGCTTCAAGCCGAAGAACAACCGCATCGATTCGCCGGTCTCGGCCGCCCAGGGCTACGACTCGATCTACCTGCTGGCCGCCGCCATCAAGCAGGCCAACAGCACCGAGGGTCCGAAGATCCTGGCCGCGCTGGAAGACCTGAAGGCGCCGGTCGAGGGCGTGGTGACCACCTACACCAAGCCTTTCGCCAAGGGCGACCACGACGCCATCACCGCCAACATCCCGGTGTTCGGCGAGGTCAAGGGCGGCCGCGTCAACTACGCCAACGCCGACGACATGAAGAAGGCGGCCACGGTGCAGCTGAAGAACAACGCGGCCAACGACGCCCTGCTGAAGCCCTGATCCGCGCCTGCCTGACGGCGCCGCCCCGGGTCGCTCCCGCGGCGGCGCCTTTTTGTGCCAACGCCTCCCGAAAGCCGTCATGCAAATCCTGACCCAACTCATCTTCAGCGGCATCGCGCTGGGCATGATCTACGCCGTCATCGCCTTCGGCTACCAGCTCACCTTCGCCACCTCGGACACCCTCAACTTCGGCCAGGGCGACGCGCTGATGCTCGGCGCCCTGGTGGGCCTCACCCTGGTCACCCTGGGCGTCAACTATTGGCTCATGATCCCGCTGGTGTGCCTGTTCGGCGCGGTGCAGGGCGCCGTGGTCGAACGCATCGGCGTGCGGCCGGCGATCAAGATCAAGTCGGAATTCGGCTGGATCATGTCGACCATCGCGCTCGGCATCATCTTCAAGAACGTGGCCGAGAACGTCTGGGGCCGCGACGACCTCAAGTTCCCGTCGCCGCTGCCCGAGGCGCCGATCAAGTTCCTCAACGCCAACGTGCTGCCGATGGAGATCCTGGTGGTGGTGGGCGCCATCCTCATGATGCTGGCGGTCGAGCTGTTCAACCGCCGCTCGATCTACGGCAAGGCGGTGGTCGCGACCTTCAACGACCGCGATGCAGCCAAGCTGATGGGCATCAACACCGGCCTGGTCATCACTTTCTCGTATGCGCTGTCGTCGCTGACCGCGGCCTTCGCGGGTGTGCTGATCGCGCCGCTGACCTTGACCGGCGCCACCATGGGCGCGGTGCTGGGCCTGAAGGCCTTCGCGGTGGCGATCATCGGCGGGCTGACCAGTGGCATGGGCATCATCCTCGGCGGCATCATCCTGGGCATCGCCGAGACCACCACCGGCTTCTATCTGAGCACCGGCTACAAGGACGTTCCGGGCCTGGTGCTGCTGCTGATCGTGCTGGCGGTGCGCCCGGCCGGCCTGTTCGGCAAGACCGCGATCAAGAAGGTCTGACGCTCACATGAATACCAAAATCGGACGCTTCCTCCTCGCTCTCGTCGGCTTCGCGGCGCTGCTGCTGTTCCCGATCGGCATCGACAACCCGTACTACATCCACCTGCTTGAGACCATCATGATCTACGCGATCCTGCTGTTCGGGCTGGACATCGTGGTCGGCTACACCGGCCAGGTCTCGCTGGGCCATGCGGGCCTGTTCGGGCTCGGCGCCTACACGGCGGGCGTGCTGGTCTACAAGCTCGGCGCACCGCTGATGGTGGCGCTGATCGCCTCGATCGGCGTCACGGCGCTGTTCGGTGCGCTGCTGGCATTGCCGGCCCTGCGTGTCACGGGGCCGTACCTGGCGATGGTCACGCTGGCCTTTGGCACCATCATCCAGATCCTCATCAACGAGATGAGCTTCATCACCGAAGGGCCGATGGGCATCAAGCTCACCAAGCCGCCGCTGTTCGGCCACAAGCTCGACGAGCGCGAGTTCTACTGGCTGGTGGTCGTGATGCTGGTGCTGTCGCTGGTCGTGGTGCATCGCATCCTGCGCTCGCATCTCGGGCGCGCCTTCGAGGCGCTGCGCGGCAGCCCGGTGGCGTCGGACTGCATGGGCGTGTCGGTGTACCGCTACAAGGTCTATGCCTTCGTGATCAGCGCCGGCTTCGCCGGACTGGCCGGCAGCCTGTATGCGTATTCGGAGCAGTACATCTCGCCGAACACCTACAACTTCGAGCTCACCGTGCTGTTCCTGCTGGCCGTGATCATGGGCGGGCGCAAGAGCCGCATCGGCGCCATGCTGGGCGCGACCATCATCGTGCTGCTGCCCAAGCTGCTCGACGACGTGGAGTTGTTCCGCTACGTGTCGGTGGCGCTGGCGGTGCTGGTCATGGTGGTGGCGGTGGTGGGCGTGCAGATGAAGCGCGTCACGCCCAAGCAGATGGCCATTCCGGTGGTCGGCAGCATCGCGCTCGCGGGCCTGTCGTTCTGGCTCCAGACCATGACCGACTGGCGGCTCTCGATCTTCGGCGTGATCATGCTGTTCGTCGTCTACTACCTGCAGGACGGCATCGTGGGCTTCGTGCGCAACGCGCTGAACCTGCGCCGGCCCAAGGCCCGGCTCGAGGTCGAGGGCGCCGGCATCGCGCCGGCCGATGCCGTGGCGACCGCCGCCATGGCCGGCGGCCAGCCCGAGGTCCTGCAGGCGTCGGGCGTGCTGATGCAGTTCGGCGGCCTGAAGGCGCTCAACAATGTCGACCTGACTGTCAGGCGCGGCACCATCCACGGCCTGATCGGGCCCAACGGCTCAGGCAAGAGCACGATGATGAACGTGCTGACCGGCATCTACGTGCCGACCGCCGGCGCGATCAGCTTCGGCGGGCGTTCGCTGGTCGGTCGCACCTCGTCCGACATCGCGCTGTCGGGCATCGCGCGCACCTTCCAGAACGTGCAGCTGTTCGGCGAGATGACGGCGCAGCAGAACGTGCAGGTCGGGCTGCATCACACCTTCCGCAGCAACCTGTTCGACGTCGCGGTCCACACGCCGCGCTACAAGCGCGAGAGTGCGGCGGCGGCCAACCGGGCGCTGGGCCTGCTCAAGTTCGTCGGCCTCGAGGCCTTCGCCGCCGAGGAGGCGCGCAACCTGCCGTACGGCAAGCAGCGGCTGCTCGAGATCGCCCGCGCGCTGGCGCTCGACCCGCAGCTGCTGCTGCTCGACGAACCGGCCGCCGGCCTGACGGCGCCGGACATCAAGGAGCTGATCGCCATCATCCGCAAGATCCGCGAGCACGGCGTGACCGTGATCCTGATCGAGCACCACATGGACGTCGTGATGAGCATGTGCGACACGGTCTCGGTGCTCGACTTCGGACAGAAGATCGCCGAAGGCGAGCCGGCCGCAGTGCAGGCCGACGCCAAGGTGATCGAAGCCTATCTGGGCGGCCAGGAAGCCGAGCCGCAGCCTGCGTAAGGAAACGGGAACCAATGCTCACCATCCAGAATCTATCGGCCGGCTACGGCAAGGTGCAGGTGCTGCACGGCGTCTCGATCGAGGTGCCCAAGGGCAAGGTCGTGACCCTGATCGGCTCCAACGGCGCCGGCAAGACCACGACCATGCGCGCCGTCTCCGGAATGATCCAGCCGACAGCCGGCGAGATCACGCTCAACGGCAAGCGCATCGACGGCCTCGAGTCCTACCACATCGCCAAGCTCGGGCTCGCGCATTCGCCCGAAGGCCGGCGCGTGTTCGCCACCATGACCGTGACCGACAACCTCACGCTGGGTGCCTTCCCCCGGCTCACGGGCAGTCGGCCGCGCGGCGATGTCGCGGGCGACCTCGAGCGCGCGCTCGACCTGTTCCCGCGGCTCAAGGAGCGGCGCACCCAGCTGGCCGGCACCTTGTCGGGGGGCGAGCAGCAGATGCTCGCGATGGCCCGCGCGGTCATGCTGAATCCCGAGGTGGTGCTGCTCGACGAGCCCTCGATGGGCCTGGCGCCGATCCTGGTGGCCGAGGTGTTCCGCATCATCGAGCGGCTCAAGCAGGAAGGCGTGACCATGCTGCTGGTCGAGCAGTTCGCGGCCGCCGCGCTCGGCGTGGCCGACTACGGCTACGTGCTCGAGAACGGCCGGATCTCGTTGCACGGGCCGGCCGAGAAACTGCGCAACGATCCGGGGGTGAAGGCGGCGTACCTGGGCAGCGGACACTAGGTTTGCGGCCATAGATTCCGTCAATGAACGGGGCTGGCTCATTTGAGACTAATTTCTTGTAATGAGATTATTGTCTCATTAGAGTTGGCGGGAACCCCATCCCCTGGAGGACCCGGACATGGCGCTCACCCGAACCGAGATGGACCGCAGGATCGACCAGCATTTCCGCTTCGAGGCCGCGGACGATGTCGAAGGCGTCCTGGCGACACTGTCGCCCGACGTCGAGCACGACATCGTCGGCGCGCCCTCCGGGCCGACGCGGGGGCGCGACGGCGCGCGGCCTTTCTACGAGGCGCTGTTCAGCGACCTGTCCGACAGTCGCGTCGAATGCCTGCGGCGGCTTTACGGGGCCGATTTCCTGGTCGACGAATCGATCTGGCGCGGCAAGGCGTCCGGGCGGCCCTTCGGCCTCGAGGGCCGCGGCCGGCCGCTCGAATTCAGGCTGCTCCATGTGGTCGAGTTCACTGACGCCGGGGACATCCGGCGTGAGAACGTATGGCTCGATCTCGCGGCCATCATGCGGCAGCTGCCACAGGATTCATGAGCGGCCCGCCAAGCGAGAAGGCCGGCCGTCCCAACCAACGCCGGCGCACGCGCAAGGACCTGCTGCAGGCCGCCGCACGGCTTATGCAGGCGGGTCGCCAGCCCAGCCTCGAGGAGATCGCCGAGGCGGCGGCCGTGTCGCGGGCCACCGCCTACCGCTACTTTCCGAGCATCGAGGCGCTCCACCGCGAGGCCTCGCTCGACATCGCGGTGCCCGAAGCCGCCGCAGTGCTCGGCGACACCCGCTCGCAGGACCCGGTGCAGCGGCTGGAACGCGTCGATGCGGCGCTGAGCGGCATGATCGCCGCCAACGAGGCGTCGCTGCGCATGATGCTGGCGCAGTCGATGGAGCGCGTGGTGCGGGGCGGGCACGACGCCGAAGTGCCGGCGCGCCAGAACCGGCGCAGCCCGCTGATCGAGGCCGCGCTGGCGCCGGCCCGCAGCCAGCTCAGGCCAACAGCGGTGAAGACGCTCGAGCAGGCGCTGGCGCTGGTGATCGGCACCGAATCGATGGTGGTCTGCAAGGACGTGCTGCAACTCGACGACGCGCAGGCGTCGAAGGTCCGACGCTGGGCGATCCGGGCGCTGGTGGCGGCGGCGAGAAAGCCCGACTGAAGTTCAGCCGGCGCCATCCCGCCCATGGGTCCATCCCGGGACGGACAGGTAGTAGCGCAGCGCCTTGCCTTGGCCGGTGGCGTGCAGCAGGCCGCGCTGCAGCAAGTCGGACAGGTCACGGGTGGCGGTGGCCTTCGACGTCGCTGTCATCTTCAGGTACTTGTCGACGTTGAGTCCGCCGAGAAAGCCGCCATCGCCGGCGTCGAGCAGGCGCTTGATCAACTGGCGCTGCCGGTCGTTGAAGGTCTGCTGGGCATGCAAGGCCCAGAAGCGTGACTTCTCCAGGGTCGCCTGCATCACCGCGATCGAACGGCCGCAGGCCTCGCGGAAGGCATCGGCGAACCACGCGACAAATGCCGTGACGTCGACGCTGCCGGCCTGCGCCGTTGCCAGCGCCTCGTAGTAGTCGGCCCGATCCGCCAGCAACTGCCGCGAAAGGCTGTACAGGCGCGCCGCTTCGCCGAGGTCCTGTGCCAGCGCCATGTCTGCGATGGCACGTCCGATACGCCCGTTGCCATCCTCGAACGGGTGGATGGTTTCGAACCAAAGGTGGGCGATGGCGGCGCGGGCGATGCCATCGATTTCGCTTGCCGCGCCCGGCCGCGAGGCCTCGAACCAGGCCAGGAACGCGGCCATCTCGTTCGGCACGCGGGAAGAGGGGGGCGCGGTGTAGTGCACGACCTCCCTGCCTGGCAAACCGCTGACGATCTGCATGGGATCGTCGTGGTCACGGTAGCGGCCGACCGCGATGCGCCGGATGCCCGCCGTTCCGCCCGGAAAAAGCGCGGATTGCCAGCGGCACAGCCGTTCTGCATCCAGCGCTTCGGCGAAGCCATCGGTGGCATCCTGCATGACATCCACCAGCCCCTCGACCCGTCGGTTCGAAGGGCCGGCGTCGCCCTGGCCGAGGTGGCGCAGCACGGAGGAGCGAACCGATGCCAACTCGAGGTTCTCGCCCTCGATCGCTGCCGTGGCGATGGCTTCGCCCGTCCAGAGCTCCTGGGCAACCTGACCCATGTCCGGGAGCCCGATGGCCTGCGCCATGCCCTTGACCTGGCCCTGCGCCTGGCGCGCGCGCAGGAGCGTCGGCCCTGCGGTGACCAGGTCGAAGTGGAGGTGCGGCCAGTCGGCGTGCTCCCAGACGTAGCGGGTTTTCCGAGGCATGAGCCGCATCTTATCGTTTAAGGCTCATTTTTTGAGCCGCATTGTGGGGGATTCGACTCACCCATCGAGCGGCACCGACGCGCATGTAGGAAACTGCGCGCTTCCGTCTCGCACGCCCAGAGAATCCTCCCCCATGACCGACCCCCAACCCGCCCTCGAAGTCCTGCCGCGCGACATTTCCGCCTACCGCGAGGGCAACACGGGCATCGACTACGTGCACCGATTCGAATCCGGCAAGCCCGGTCCGCACGTGCTGATCAATGCGCTGACCCACGGCAACGAGATCTGCGGCATGGTGGCCGCGACCCATCTGCTGGACAGCGGCGTGCGGCCCAAGCTCGGCACGCTGACTGTCAGCTTCGCCCATGTCGAGGCCTACAACGCCTTCGATCCGGCCAAGCCTTTCGACAACCGGCAGATCGTCCACAACCTCAACCGCGTCTGGTCCGACGAATGGCTCGACGGCCCCGAGGACAGCCCCGAGCTGCGGCGCGCCCGCGAACTGCGGCCGGTGGTGGCTGCCGCCGACCACATCCTCGACATCCATTCGACCAGCCAGGACGTGGTGCCGTTCTGGGTCTACCCGGACTTCGAGCGCAATGCGCGGGTGGCGACCGCCATCGGCCTGCCGCCGGTGCACCTGGTGATGCCGAGCGGCCTGGGCTCGGGCACGCCGTTGATCCAGCACGGCCTGCATGCCGGCGCCGATGCGCCGGGCGCCGCGATGGTGGTCGAGTGCGGCCAGCACTTCAAGCAGAGCGCGGCCGATCTGGCGACCGAGGTGACGCTGCGCTTCCTGGCGCACTTCGGCTTGATCGACCGGGCAGGGGCGACGCCCGAGGCCGAAGCTCAGCGCCGCTTCGAGCTGCTGCAGACGCACCTGATCAAGTCCGAGGATTTCCGCTTCGTGCGGCCGCTGATCGGCTTCGAGACCTTTGCCGAGGGCGAGCTGATCGCCACGCAGGGGACTGACGAGATCCGCGCGCCCTGCGACGACTGCACGGTGTTCATGCCGGCGCAGCGGGTGATCGTCGGGCGCGAGGCGGTGTATCTGACGAAGCCGCTGTAGGCCGCCTCAAGCCGCAATGAACAGCGCCGGATCCACCATCGTCCGGTTCAGCATCACCCCCCAGTGCAGGTGCGGCCCGGTCACGCGGCCGGTGGCGCCCACGGCGGCCAGCCGCTCGCCGCTCTGCAGCACGTCGCCGGTCTTGACGTCGATCCGGCTCAGGTGGCAGTACATCGTGAGCAGGCCACAGCCGTGGTCGAGCCAGACGGTGCCGCCGTTGAAGAAGTAGTCGCCGGTGTCGATCACCCGGCCCGGCAGCGGCGCCAGCACCGGCGTGCCGGTGGCGGCTGCGATGTCCATGCCGCTGTGCGGATTGCGCGACTGGCCGTTGAAGACGCGGCGCAGGCCGAAGGAGCTCGAGCGTCGGCCCGGCACCGGCACTCGCATCTGCAGCGCGTGCGGCGCGGGTTCGCTGAAGGTGGCCATCACCGTCGCCTGGTGATCGCGCTCGCGCTCGTAGCGGGCCTGGTCGGCAGCCGACAGGTCGACCGTGCCCGGTGCCACCTTCAGGCGCTGTTCGCTGTATTGCTTGGGCGCGATCGTGTAGGCGATCGGACGCTCGGCGCCATCCCCCGTGCGCACCATGATGCGAGCCTTGCCCGGGGCTGTCGCGAGGGGAATACCGACCAGCGCGGTCCATTCGATCGGGTCACCCAGCACCAGCAGCGGGATGCCGCCCTCGGTGCGCGCCTCCGGCCGCGCCGCGGCAGGACCGAGCGACAGGCGCGCCACGCCGCCCTGGACCTGGGCGCCATGCGGCCAGAGCGCGGGGGCGGACGTGGCCGGCGAGGGCGTTGCAGCGGCCTGCGCGGCCGGCAGCGACAACAGGCCCATCGATGCAAGCAGGAGCGAGCGGCGCTGCATGGCGTGCCTCACTTGCCCCAGCTGTCGCGCATGCCCGCCGCGCGGTTGAACACGCGCTGGCCGGCGGCCGCCGCCTTGGCATCGACCACGAAGTAGCCGTGGCGTTCGAACTGGAATCCAGCTCCGCCCTCGGCGGCGCCGGCGAGCGAGGGCTCGACGAAGGCCTGGCAGGTGACCAGGCTGTCGCGATTCAGTTCTTCCAGCAATTCGCCGCTGCCCGGCTGGGCCGCCGCGAACAGGCGTTCGTACAGGCGCACCTCGGCCTGCAGCGCATCGGCCGCCGCCACCCAGGTGATGTTGCCCTTGACCTTGATCGCGTCCGCACCCGGCGTGCCGCTCTTGGTGTCGGGCACCAGCGTGGCCTGCACTTCCTGCAGCTTGCCCGAGGCGTCGCGGGTGCCGCCCGTGCAGACGATCGTGTGGCCGTACTTCAGCCGCACCTTGTTGCCCGGGAACAGGCGGAAGAAGCCCTTGGGCTGCACGTCCTCGTAGTCGGTGCGCTCGATCCAGACCTCGCGGCCGATCTTGAAGCTGCGCTGGCCGCGCTCGGGGTGGTGCGGGTGCACCGGCGCCGTGCAGTCGTCGAGGAAGCCGGCGCCCATCAACTCGTCCCAGTTGGTGATGACCAGCTTGACCGGGTCGAGCACTGCCATCGCGCGCGGCGCGATCGGGTCGAGTGTGTCGCGCAGCGCGGCCTCGAGGCTCGCGTAGTCGATCCAGCCGCCGGACTTGGTGACGCCCGAGCGCTCGCAGAACAGCTTCAGCGCCTCGGGCGTGTAGCCGCGGCGCCGCAGGCCGGCCAGGGTCGGCATGCGCGGATCGTCCCAGCCGTCGACGTGGTTCTCCTCGACCAGCTGGCGCAGGCGGCGCTTGCTGGTGATGACGTGGGTCACGTTGAGCCGCGCGAACTCGTACTGGCGCGGATGCGGCGACGCGACCAGGCCGCCTTCGGCCAGCCGGTCGAGCAGCCAGTCGTAGAAGGGCCGCTGGTCTTCGAACTCGAGCGTGCAGAAGCTGTGGGTGATCTGCTCCAGCGCGTCCTCGATCGGATGCGCGAAGGTGTACATCGGATAGATGCACCACTTGTCGCCGGTGTTGTGGTGGGTGGCTCGGCGGATCCGGTACAGCGCCGGGTCGCGCATGTTGATGTTGGGGCTCGCCATGTCGATGCGGGCCCGCAGCACGGCGGCGCCATCTTCCAGCTGGCCGTCACGCATGGCGCGGAAGCGCGCCAGGTTTTCCTCGGGCGTGCGGCCGCGGAACGGGCTGTCGGTGCCGGGCGTGTTGAAGTCGCCTCGGTTCGCGCGGATCTGCTCGGCGCTCTGCTCGTCGACATAGGCCAGGCCGGCGCCGATCAGGTATTCCGCGGCCTGGTACATGAAATCGAAGTAGTTACTCGCGAAGTACACGTGGTCGTTGGCCTCGCCAGGCTTGGCAGGGTTGTCGGCCAGATGGGTGTCGTAACCCAGCCATTGCACGGCGTCGCGGATGGCGTCGACGTATTCCTGCTCTTCCTTTTCGGGATTGGTGTCGTCGAAGCGCAAATGGCAGACGCCGCCGTATTCCTTCGCCAACTCGAAGTTGAGCCAGATGCTCTTGGCGTGGCCGATGTGCAGGTAGCCGTTGGGCTCCGGCGGAAAGCGCATGCGAACCTTGGCCGGATCCTGCATGCCCCCGGCGTGATGGGCCGCGTCGCCCGGGGATCCGCCCCACTTGCGGGTGGAATAATTGCCCTGTTCGAGGTCGCTTTCGATCACGTGGCGCAGGAAATTGCTCGGCTTGGTGCTGTCGTTGTCTGCAGGGGAAGTCATCCATCCATTCTAGGTGGCCCCTCAGGCGCGTTACCTTTGGCAACGATCTTCACGCAAGGCCGTGCACCAGGTTCACACCTCGCGCGTTCAATACATGACATGGGCGGCCAATACCCGCCTTCACAGGAGTTTCACGATGAGCCTTACCCGTACCACCTTTTTCAAATGGGCTGCCGCCGGCGTCGTTGCTGCCGGAGCCTTGTTCGCCACGGCGTCGGCCAGCGCGGCCGTCGGCTGGTCGGTGGGCGTCAACGTGCCCGGCGTGGCGATCGGTGTCGCCACTCCGCAGCCCTACTACGCACCCGCCCCGGTGTACGTTGCGCCGGCGCCGGTCTATTACCCGCCGCCGCCGGTCTACTACCGCCCGGCACCGGTGTACTACGCGCCGCCTGCCGTCTACTACCGGCCGGCTCCCGGCTACTACCGTCCGGGCCCGGGCTACTACCGCCATCACGGACACGGGTACTACCGCTGAGCGGCCGATAGCCTCTTTGTTTTGCTGTCACCATGAAAAACCGGCCCCGTCGAACGGGCCGGTTTTTTCATGTCGGTTCACATGGCACGGAACAGGTGCGCGTAGAGCCGGCTGACCGGTATCCGGTCGTCCCGGCCCCGCAGGCTGAGGTGCTGGCGGCCGGTCTCGTCGCGGTGCACCGCCTCGATCGCGCTGCTGCGCACGACCACCGCGCGATGCACCTGCCAGAAGATGTCGGGGTCCAGCTGCGGCAGCAGCTGCTTCAGCGGCGTGCGGATCAGGTATTCGTGGCCGGCGGTCAGGACGCGGACGTACTTGTCGGCCGCCTCGAAATACAGCACCTCGTCGACCGGGACCATGCGCACCGTGGCGCCGCCGGCCTCGCTGGCGGCGATGAACCTGAGCGGCCCGCCGTTGGGGGCCGGTGCCGCCGCGGCGCCGGCCAGCAACTGGCGCCACTGGGCCAGCGTCCGCTCCAGGGCGGCGGGCTCGGCGGCCGCCGCGGGCGCCTGGGCCGCCAGCGCCTGCTGGAGGCGCGCGACGGTCTTGCGCAGCCGTTCGGGCTGGACCGGCTTGAGGACGTAGTCGATCGCCTGGGTCTCGAAGGCACGCGCCGCGTATTCGTCGTAGGCGGTGACGAACACCAGCTGCGGCATCGGTGCCTCGTCGGCCGGCCAGGTGTCGGCCAGTTCGGCGGCAGCGCCCAGGCCGTCCTGGCCCGGCATCCGGATGTCGAGGAACAGCACCTGCGGCAGCCGCTGCAAGGCCTCCCGCACGGCGCTGGCACCGTCGCCGACGCTGGCGATGATCTCCAGGTCGGGCCAGGCGGCGGCCAGTTCTGCGCGCAGGGCCTGCGCGAGCAGCGGTTCGTCTTCGGCGATGAGGGCGGTGGCTTTCATGCGATCAGGTGGGAAAGACGACAGTTGCGAGGGTTCCGCCCGCGGCCGTGGCCTCGAGGGTCAGGCTGCCGCGGGCGCCGTAGACCGTGGCGAGGCGCTCGCGCACCTGCGTGACGCCGAAACCGCCGCCCTCGGACGGCGGCCCGGTGCCGAGCCCGACACCGGTGTCGAGGATCTCGATGCGGATCTGCGGCAGGCCGTCGGCGGCTCGGTTCTCGCGCAGCGCCCGAATGCGGATCTCGCCGCCCTCGACCTTCGGCTCGAGCCCGTGGCGGATGCTGTTCTCCACCAGGGGCTGCAGCAGCAGCGGCGGCACGGGCAGCTCGCGCAGGGCGTCCGGCAGGTCGAGCGCGAAGCGCAGGCGCGGACCCATGCGCACCGACATCAGTTCGAGGTAGTCGCGCAGGCGTTCGAATTCGCGGGCCAGCGGATGCGCCGTGGCGCGCGAGGCGGCGAGCGTGACGCGCAGGTAGTTGTTGAGGTGGTCGAGCATCTCGACCGCCCGCGGCGGATCGACCGTGATCAGCGCCCGCAGGTTGGCCAGCGTGTTGAACAGCATGTGCGGCTCGAGCTGGGTTTCGAGCAGCTTGAGCCGGGCCTCGCCCGCATCGCGCTCGGCGGTGGCGATCTTGGCGATGAGGGCAGCCGCCTTGCCGCGGGCGTGGAAATAGAAGCTCGCGGCGGCACCGGCGACCACCGTGATGACCAGGCTGATGGTGTTGTCGCGCGAGGACGAGACGTTGCGGTAGTTGAAGAGGAAGTCGCCCACCCGGTCGCCCGCCAGGAAGCCGCAGGCGATGCCGATGGCCGTCAGCAGCAGGCCGCGCCAGCCTTGCGGCCAGCCATGGCCGCGGCCGGGGCCGCCGCCCTCGCAGTGGCGCTCGTCGACCAGGTAGCGGCCGAACTCGATGACGCTCCAGGTGATGGTCCCGACCGACAGCGCATAGCCGACCTGCACCAGGTAGGTCTTGTTCGGCCAGATGGCGGTGGTCAGCACGGCCACCACGCAGCAGAACGCGATGACTTGCAGGTAATGCCGGCCCGCGCTGGACCAATGGATCTTCATGGCGCCAGATTCTGGACGAAGAAGCGGGCGATGGCGGCGTAGACGCCGGCGAGGCTCGCCCGGTCGAAGCCCGGCGGGTCGTCCAGCAGCCGGGCCGCCCGGTCGGGCAGGTCCGGCACCTGCGGCGACAGGATCGAGCCGTGGCCCGCGGCGGGCATGTCGGCGACCAGTGTGCAGCGGGCACCGCAGGCGGCGCGCACCGCGTCGATGTGCCATTGCGGGGCGAGCCACTCGTCGTGGCCCGCGCGCACGAGTCCGAGGGGAATGCGGGGATTCGCGAGCGAGCTCATCTCGATGGTGGCGGCCATGGGCACCGCCGCCACCGCCGCAGTGACCCTTGGGTCCGTCCAGGATTCGAGCGTGGTCTGGCTGCCCAGCTTCCAATCGATCACCCGGCGGGAAGCCGCGAGGCGCAAGCCATCCAACATGCCGCCCGTGAGCGAAGTCGCAAGGCCCACGCAGGCTGGGAAGTCCTGCGCCAGGTGCGCCTGGCAATGCGCGTTCAGCAGGGCAGGCGACCAGCGCGCGCCGGCCAGGGTCAAGGCAGTCAGGCCGCCGGCGGACATCCCGTAGACGCCGACGTGGCTGAAGTCGAGCAGCGGCGCGAAACGCGCGTCGGCGGCCATCGCATCGATGGCTTGGGACACCTCCCTGGGGCGATGGCGCCAGGTGGGCGGACCGACGTCGCGCATGTCGCGGTAGTTGTCGCCGGCGTGCTCGGGCATCGCCACCGTGAAGCCGGCGTCGACCAGCGCGATCGCCAGGTCGGCCTGCGGCCAGGGCGAGCCGCCCGAGCCGTGCGACATGACGACCAGGTGCCCGTTGCCGCGCAGCGGCGCCGCGTCGGCCGCCAGCTCGAACGCGAACGGGCCGCGGACGAAGCGGGCGGCCGGCGCGGCGGTCGGGAAGAACACAGTGACCGGACCGGTCTCCGGCGGTGCCGGCAGCACGGCGACACCGGTGGCGGCAGACGCCGCGTGGCCGAGGGCGCCGAGCAACGCCAGCGCCAGCAGGCGCCGCAGGCCCGCCGTCACCACGGGTCCCCCTTGGCGCCGGCGGCCAGCCGGGTGCGCTCGCGCTCGACCATGCGGCCGAGCAGGGCGCCGCCCGGAGGCAGCATCCAGACCGACAGGCCGTGGGCCAGCAAGCCGACGCCCCAGCCGAGCAGCGGGTAGATGGCCCAGCTGCGGCCGTTGGCCAGCGACAGGGCGACCAGCCCGAGGTTGACGAGGGCGTAGACCGCGGCATGGGCGAACCAGCCCAGCTTGGCCTTGGCCCGCCGCAGGGCGAGCTTTTCGATGCGTGCTTGATCGATGGACATGAGGGACTCCCGGGTCGAGTGGAATCAGGCGCCACCGACGTTGTACAACGCGCGATCCTCGCGCAGCGCCAGCTTCCAGAGCCGGAGCGCGCGGCCGGCGAAGACGCCGCTGAAGAAACCGTACATCAGGGGCACCGCGAGCGCGAAGGTGGCGTCGTGGCGGATTTCAGGATGCATCGCGAGCGTCGCCCCCACAGCGTACTTGGTGAAGAAGATGCCCATCATCAGCGCCAGCGGCACCGCGCTGCCGGCCAGGTGGAAGGTGCGCGACGCCGGTGCATAGCGCGTGCTGGCCGGCAGCCCGCGCTGGAGCACCAGCGTCAGGGCCACCAGGGCGGTGGCGGCCCAGGCCAGCAGGGCGGTCGGCGAATCGCCGAAAGCCGAGGTCACGCCGAAGATCGACAGGCCGGTCATCACGATCGGCATGACCGTCACGCGGCCCAGTCCGACGCTGTTCGCGAACAGCTGCTTGGCGCCGAGCCACACCAGGGCCGCGAACAGGACGAACACCCACTTGGGCGTGTGCAGGAAGATCTGGGTCAGCATGGCGATTCTCCGTGAGAGGTTGAGGAAGGAAGGTGCGGGTTCAGGCCACGCCGAGCCATTGGCTCCAGAGGATCTGGCCCAGATAGCGGCTTGGCAGCAAGGTGAAGGCGCCGGCGACGATGCAGGCGCTGATGTAGGTCGCCTGCATGGCGATGCGGTGGCCGCGGATGTCGCCCTTGGCGAGTTTCCAGAAGGCGCGTGACAGGCCGAAGAAGGTGGCCGGCACCAGCAGGTGCACCAGCGTGTAGCCGCCGATGTTGGGCAGCCTGAAATCGCGGATGAAGAGCGCCGACAGCGCGGCCATGACGATCAGCGTGACCCAGGCGTAGCCCAGTGCGCGGTGCAGGCGCGGCCGCTGGGTCCGGCTCTGGCGGGCCCAGAGCACCAGCGGCCCGAGAGCCAGGGCGGAGGCGGCGGCGGCGAGGTGGACGGCGATCACGGGGGACATCTGCATGGCGGGCTCCTGAAGACGATGGGCGGACTGTGCCGAGGCTCCCGGGCGCCCGCCATGGCCATGCGACGAACTGCAGCCGGGCGGCGCCAGTTGCATTCGGTGATCGCCGGACGCACGCGGTCAACGCCGGCTTTACCGAGGCTTTACGGTTCGTAAGGGCTGGGCGCTACGATTCGGCGATCCACTACGGGCTGCCGAATCCACGCCCACTCACCGATGTCGTCCCCCCTTCCCGAGCCCGCCACCGACCACCTCCCCGCGATCCGCCCTGTTCCTTCACGACGGCGGCGCTGGCTCGGCAGCCTGGTGGCGCTGGCCGTGGTGCTGGGCCTGGCCGTGGGCGGCTGGTACCTGATCAAGCGCTCCGGCGAGCCGGCCGGCGGCCGGCCGAACTTCGGCGGCGCCAGTTCCACGGTCGGCCACGCAGCGGCCAGGCGCATGCAGATGCCGATCGTGATCGACGCCCTCGGCACCGTGACGCCGCTGGCCACCATCACGCTCAAGCCGCAGGTCGGCGGCGTGCTGACCGAGGTGCTCTACACCGAGGGCCAGTCGGTCGCCAAGGGCCAGCTGCTGGCCCGCATCGACCCGCGTCCCTACGAGCAGGCCTTGATGCAGGCCCAGGGCACCCGGGTGCGCGACGAGGCCCAGCTCGAGGCCGCGCGCGTGACGCTGTCGCGCTACCGCACGCTGCTGACCCAGGACTCGATCGCCCGCCAGGACGTCGACACCCAGGCGGCGCTGGTCAAGCAGCTCGAAGGCGCCGTGATCACCGACCGCGCCGCCGAGGCGGCCGCCAGGCTCAACCTCGACTACACCCGGATCACCGCGCCGGTGGCCGGACGCATCGGGTTGCGCACGGTCGATCCGGGCAACAACGTGGCGGCCAACGCCAGCACCGGCATCGCGGTGATCACCCAGATGAATCCGATCGACGTCCAGTTCGCGGTGCCTCAGGACCGTGTGCCCGACATCCAGGCCCAGCTCGCCAAGGGCGAGGCGCTGCAGGTCAAGGCACTCGACCGGGTGCGCAGTGCGGTGCTCGACACCGGCGTCTTCTCGACCCTCGACAACGTGGTCGACACCAGCACCGGCACGGTGCGGGCCAAGGCGCGCTTCGCCAACAACGGCACGCCGCTGTTCCCGAACCAGTTCGTCAACGTTCAGATGGTGCTGCGCACCGTCGATGCGCTGGTGGTGCCGGTCACCGCGGTGCGCATCGGGCCCAACGGCAACTTCGTCTACGTGGTCAACGAGGACCGGACGGTGTCGGTGCGCAACGTCAAGCGCGGCGACGCCACGGTCGACGTGGTGGCGATCCTCGACGGGCTGACGGCCGGCGAGGATGTCGTCACCGAAGGCGGCGACCGCCTGAAGGACGGCGCCCGCGTGGCGCTGCAGGGCGACAAGCCGGCGACGGCGCCGCGGCCGGGCGCGTCCGGTCCGCGCGGCCCGCGTGCGCCCGGCAGTCCGGGCGGCGAGGGCAGGCGCCAGCGGCCGCCGCAGTGAGGCAGACGTGCTGAGTCCTTCACGTCCCTTCATCGAGCGGCCGGTCGCGACCGCGCTGCTCATGGTCGCGATCGTGCTCGCGGGCCTGGTCGGTTTCCGATTTCTTCCGCTGGCGGCGCTGCCGCAGGTCGACTATCCGACGATCCAGGTGCAGACGCTCTACCCGGGCGCCAGCCCCGAGGTCATGAGCCGCACCGTGACCGCGCCGCTGGAGCGCCAGTTCGGCCAGATGGCCGGCCTCGACCGCATGAGCTCGACCAGCGCCACCGGCGTCTCGATCGTGACCTTGCAGTTCGCGCTCGACCAGACCCTGGACGTCGCCGAGCAGCAGGTGCAGGCGGCCATCAACGCCGGCGGCTCGCTGCTGCCGGCCGACCTGCCGGCGCCGCCGGTGTACGCCAAGGTCAACCCGGCCGATGCGCCGATCCTGACCCTGGCCGTGAGCTCCGAGACCATGCCGCTGACCGAGGTGCAGAACCTGGTCAACACGCGGCTGGCGCAGAAGATCAGCCAGGTCGGCGGTGTCGGGCTGGTGTCGCTGTCGGGCGGCCAGCGCCCGGCGGTGCGCATCCAGGCCAACACCAACGCGCTGGCCGCGGTCGGCATCGGCCTGGACACCCTGCGCACCGCGATCGCGGCGGCCAACGCCAACAGCGCCAAGGGCGGCTTCGACGGCCCGAAGCGGGCCTACACGATCAATGCCAACGACCAGCTGGTCACCGCGGCCGACTACAAGAACCTGATCGTCGCCTGGAAGAACGGCGCGCCGGTGCGCATGACCGATGTGGCCCGCGTCATCGACGGCGCCGAGAACACCCAGCTCGGCGCCTGGGCCGGCTCGGATTCGAGCGCCGCGCCGGGCGCGCAGGACGGCAAGCTCTATCCCGCGATCATCCTCAACGTGCAGCGCCAGCCCGGCGCCAACGTGATCGGCACGGTCGACGGCGTCAAGAAGCTGCTGCCCGAGCTCGAAGCCTCGCTGCCCGGCGCGCTCAAGGTCGAGGTTCTGAGCGACCGCACCACCGGCATCCGCGCTTCGGTGCGCCACGTGCAGCTCGAGCTCGCGCTGGCGGTGGTGATGGTGGTGCTGGTGATCTTCTTCTTCCTGCACAGCCTGCGCGCCACCGTGATCGCCAGCATCGCGGTGCCGATCTCGCTGATCGGCACCTGCGGCCTGATGTACCTGCTGGGCTACAGCCTCAACAACCTGAGCCTGATGGCGCTGACCATCGCGACCGGCTTCGTGGTCGATGACGCGATCGTGATGATCGAGAACATCGCGCGCTACCTCGAAGAGGGCGAGCCGCCGTTCCAGGCCGCGCTCAAGGGCGCGACCCAGATCGGCTTCACCATCATCTCGCTGACGGTGTCGCTGGTCGCGGTGCTGATCCCGCTGCTGTTCATGGGCGACGTGGTGGGGCGGCTGTTCCGCGAGTTCGCGGTGACCCTGGCGATAACGATCCTGATCTCGGCCGTGGTCTCGCTGACCCTGGTGCCGATGATGTCGGCGCGCTGGCTCAAGCCGCAGGCCGAGGAGGGCGGACGCTTCGGCGCCGCCGTGCAGCGCTTTTTCGACCGCGTCATCGCGCGCTACGACACCTGGCTGCAATGGGTGTTCCGCCATCAGCCGCTGACCTTGCTGGTGGCGCTGCTGACGCTGGCGCTGACGGTGGCGCTGTACGTGCTGATTCCAAAGGGCCTGTTCCCGACCCAGGACACCGGGCAGCTCAAGGCGCGGGTGCTGGCCGCGCAGGAAGTGTCCTATGCGCGGATGGCCGAACTGCAGCAGTCGGCGGCCAACATCGTGCTGGCCGACCCGGACGTGCAGAGCCTGAGTTCGGTGGTCGGCGTCGACGCCGCCAACAACATGGCGCTCAACACCGGCAGCATGCTGATCAACCTGCGCTCCGGCCATGACAGCCAGGCCGTCGTGATGCAGCGGCTGCGCGAGCGGGTGCGCGAAGGCGTGGCCGGCGTGTCGCTCTACCTGCAGCCGACGCAGGACCTGACCATCGACGCTGAGACCGGTCCGACCGAGTTCCGGGTCTCGCTCGAAGGCGCCGACACGGCGACGGTGAACACCTGGGCGCAGAAGCTGGTCGAGCGCCTGCGCAGCGTGCCGCAGGTGCGCAACCCGACCACCGATGCGGGTGCCAAGGGCCTGTCGGCCTACGTCGACATCGACCGCAACACGGCGTCGCGGCTGTCGGTGACGGCCAGCTCGGTCGACGATGCGCTCTACAGCGCCTTCGGCCAGCGGATCGTCTCCACCATCTTCACCGAGACCAACCAGTACCGCGTGATCCTCGAGGCCGACCGCGAGTCGCTGTCCTCGCCGGAGGGCCTGGGCACGCTGCAGCTGCGCACCGGCGCCGGCACGGCGACGCCGCTGTCGGCGCTGGCGACGGTGCGCGAGCAGTTCGCGCCGCTTCAGGTGACGCGGGTGGCCCAGTATCCGGCCGCCACCATCGGCTTCGACACGCCGCCGAACGTGGCGCTGGGCAAGTCGGTGGCGGCGATCCGCGCCGCGGCCAAGGACATCGCGCTGCCGCCGAGCGTGACCATGACCTTCCTCGGCGCCGCCGGGGCCTACGAGAAGTCGCTCACCAACCAGCTGTGGCTGATCCTGGCGGCGGTGGTCTGCGTCTACATCGTGCTGGGGGTGCTCTACGAGAGCTACATCCACCCGCTGACCATCCTGTCGACCTTGCCGTCGGCCGGCGTCGGCGCGCTGCTGGCGCTGCTGGTGACCGGCAACGACCTCGGGGTGATCGGCATCATCGGCATCATCCTGTTGATCGGCATCGTCAAGAAGAACGCGATCATGATGATCGACTTCGCGATCGACGCCGAGCGCAACCAGGGCAAGGGGCCGCTGGAGGCGATCCACCAGGCGGCGCTGCTGCGCTTCCGTCCGATCCTGATGACCACGCTGGCGGCGCTGTTCGCGGCACTGCCGCTGATGCTGGGCTGGGGCGAGGGCGCCGAGCTGCGGCGTCCGCTGGGTCTCGCGATTTTTGGCGGGCTGGTGGTGAGCCAGGTGCTGACCTTGTTCACCACGCCGGTGATCTACCTGGGCTTCGATCGGCTGGGGCGGCGGTTCGGGGCGAGGGCCGTGGGATGAGCTTCCTAGCTGTTTTCGTTGCACGGGCGCCCGGGATGCGGTGTGGGCCGAGCGACCCCACTGCGCCGGCCCTTCGGGCCGGGCTTGGGGGTGATCAAAGATCCGTGTCGTCTCCAACGTCGATGCAACCCCGACGTCTCAGCGGTGGCGGGCGGTATGCCCTGGGCCGGCCGTTGAGGCACCGCCGAGCAGCGGAGCGGCAGGCGGATCAGGGCCGCGCGTGTTTGAGTGGAGCGCAGCGGAGCGAGTTTGCGCGGACCCCGCCTGTCGCGAGCAGCG
>NZ_JASZYL010000012.1:0-183496 GCF_030316985.1 Variovorax sp. J31P179
CCATGATGTCGGTCACCCGCTTGACGCTGTCGACGATCTCTTCCATCGTCTTGCCGGCTTCCGCCACCTGCTTGCTGCCTTCCTCGACCTTCTCCACCGAGTCGCCGATCAGGGTCTTGATTTCCTTGGCCGCCGCCGCCGAGCGCTGCGCCAGGCTGCGCACTTCCGACGCCACCACCGCGAAGCCGCGGCCCTGTTCACCGGCGCGTGCGGCTTCCACCGCCGCGTTCAACGCCAGGATGTTGGTCTGGAAGGCGATGCCGTCGATCACGCCGATGATGTCCACGATCTTGCGCGACGAGGCGTTGATCGAGCCCATCGTGTCGACCACCTGGCTCACCACGCTGCCGCCCTTGACGGCCACTTCGGAAGCCGAGACCGCGAGTTGGTTGGCCTGGCGGGCGTTGTCGGCGTTCTGCTTCACCGTCGAAGTCAGTTCTTCCATCGACGCGGCCGTTTCCTCCAGCGAGCTCGCCTGCTCTTCGGTGCGCGACGACAGGTCCTGGTTGCCCGTGGCGATCTGGCCCGAGGCCGTCGCGATCGTGTCGGTGCCGGTGCGGACTTCGCCGACGATCTTCACCAGGCTGTCGTTCATCTCCTTGAGCGCCCGCATCAGCTGGCCGGTCTCGTCCGTCGTGCGAGCCTCGACGCGGCTGGTCAGGTCGCCGGCGGCCACGGATTGCGCCACCTTCACGGCTTCGGCCAGCGGCTTGGCGACGATGCGGGCGATCCAGAGTGCGAGCAACAGGCCCAGCACCACGCTGCCCAGCAGGCTGCCGATGACCCAGAGCCGGGCATCCTGATAGACCGCGTTGCCGGTCTCGTCCGCCTTCCTGGCACCCACCTCGTTGACTTCGGCCAGGGTGTCGAGCATCTTGCTCAGTTCGAGATTCAGGCGCAGCGATTCGCCGCGGACCATGGCGACCGCCTCTTCGTTCTTCTGGGCGCGGGACAGGGCGATGACCTTGTCATGCTCCAGCGCGTACTGGCCCATCGCCTTGACGAATTCCGGGTAGACCTTCTTTTCTTCCGGCTCGGAGATCAGCTTCTCGTAGGCGCCGCGGCTCTTCTGCAGGCTGGCCCAGGCATCGGTCATCGACTTCTCGTAGCCGGCCATGTCGGCCTCGGTGCTCGACAGGATGTGCTGCAGCTCCATCGAGCGATAGCGCGCCATCAGGCCCTTCATTTCGAGCAACGAGCGCGTGGCGGGCATCCAGTTGGTCGTGATGTCGGTCGACATCTGGTTGACCTTCGCCAGCTGCATCACCGAAAAGACGCCGACGAACACGGTCAGCGCCAGAACGATGACGAAGGAGATCAGGAGCTTGCTCGCGATCCTGAGGTTGTAGAACGCATTCATGTGGATTCCCTGTTGAGGCCTTGAGGCCAGTCATGTGTTTTCAGTTCAGAATTCGGTCCAGTCGCCCGCGGCACTGGCGGCCGAGGCGAGCTGCGGCGCGCTGGCGCCCTTCTTTTCGATGGCCGGCGCAGAGGTCCTTCGGGCGGCCTTCGGCGCCGCCGCCGCGACGGCAGCGGGTCGGCCGAAGGCCGGTTCGCTGCGTCCGCCGGTGGCCGCATCCAGCTTGAAGACACCGACGGCCTTCACCAGGCTCGATGCCTGCTCCTGCAGCGACCCGGCAGCGGCCGCGGCCTCTTCCACCAGCGCCGCGTTCTGCTGCGTCACCTGGTCCATCTGCGTGATCGCCTGGTTGATCTGCTCGATGCCGGAGGTCTGCTCCTGGCTGGCCGCCGTGATCTCGCCCATGATGTCGGTCACCCGCTTGACGCTGTCGACGATCTCTTCCATCGTCTTGCCGGCTTCCGCCACCTGCTTGCTGCCCTCTTCGACCTTTTCCACCGAGTCGCCGATCAAGGTCTTGATCTCCTTGGCCGCCGCCGCCGAGCGCTGCGCCAGGCTGCGCACTTCCGACGCCACCACCGCGAAGCCGCGGCCCTGCTCGCCGGCGCGTGCGGCTTCCACCGCCGCGTTCAACGCCAGGATGTTGGTCTGGAAGGCGATGCCGTCGATGACGCCGATGATGTCCACGATCTTGCGCGACGAGGCATTGATCGATCCCATGGTGTCGACCACCTGGCTCACCACGCTGCCGCCCTTGACGGCGACTTCGGAAGCCGAGACCGCGAGTTGATTGGCCTGGCGTGCGTTGTCGGCGTTCTGCTTCACCGTCGAGGTCAGTTCCTCCATCGACGCGGCGGTTTCTTCCAGCGAGCTCGCCTGCTCTTCGGTGCGCGACGACAGGTCCTGGTTGCCCGTGGCGATCTGGCCCGAGGCCGTCGCGATCGTGTCGGTGCCGGTGCGGACTTCGCCGACGATCTTCACCAGGCTGTCGTTCATCTCCTTGAGCGCCCGCATCAGCTGGCCGGTCTCGTCGCGGCTCTCGATCTCGATGCGCGCGCTGAGGTCGCCGGAGGCCACCGTCTGCGCCACCTTGACCGCCTTGTCGATCGGCCTCGTGATGCTGCGCGAGATCAGCCACGCGAAGAGACTGCCGATGAGCACCGTCAGCACGCCAAGGGCCAGCGTCAGCGAGAAGCTGCGGGCGTTGGCGGCATCGATGGCGCGGCTCATGTCGTCGATCGCCTGGCGCTCCATCGACAGCAGGTCGAGCACCCGGCTTTCATAGGCCTTCGCGGCCGGCAGGAAAGCGTCCTTGAACACGCGCTCGGTCTCCGCCGCATTGCCGCCGGCTTTCGCCTTGCCCACCACGTCCTTCGCCGCCTGGTACTTCGCACGCAGCTCGACGATCGACTTGTAGGTCTGCTTCTCGCCGTCGGTGACCAGCAGCGCCTCGACCTTCGCCATGGTCTCGCTGCCCCGCTTGACGCTGTCGGCGATCACTTCGGCGAAGGTCACGGGCAGCGTCTCGTCGGTGGTCTTGGCGATCATCGACGTCCGCGCGATGGCCGAATAGGTCAGCACGTACCAGTCGGAGATCAACCGCTCCTTGGCCAGCGGACTCTGCATCATGCGGCGGGTGGCTTCGGCGTTGTTCCGCGCGCTGACCAGGGCCGCGGCGGTCGAGACGATCGTCAGGCCCAGAACGATGGCGAAGCCGATGGCGAGGCGTGTTCCGATACGGATGTTGGGCAGGAGGGTCATGGTGGTACTCGACGCAAAAAGAGGTTGGTATCAGGCCGCGACGGCTTCGATCAGGCCCATCTCGTCGCTGGACATCAGGCGGTCGATGTCGACCAGGATCAGCATCCGCTCTTCGAGCGTGCCCAGCCCGATCAGGTAGTCGGTGTCCAGCACCGAGCCCATCGCCGGCGCCGGCTTGATCTGCTCCGGCGTCAAGGTGATCACGTCCGACACGCTGTCGACCACCATCCCGACCACCCGGCCGCCGATGCTCAGCACGATCACCACCGTGAACTGGTCGTAGCTCGGCGTGCCGAGCGCGAACTTGATCCGCATGTCGATGATCGGAACGATGATCCCGCGCAGGTTCACCACCCCCTTGATGTAGTCCGGCGCGTTCGCGATCCGGGTCACCGCGTCGTAGCCGCGCAGCTCCTGCACCTTCTGGATGTCGATGCCGTATTCCTCCGCGCCCAGCGTGAAGGAGAGGAACTCGAGCGGCTTGTCCGCGCGTGCCGGGTTCGCCACGCCATCGGCGGCGGGCTTCGATTGAACTGTGCTCATCTTGTCGACTCCTGTTTAAGACTTGAAAACACTCACTGCATGAACCAGGCTTTCGGCCTGCTCCTGCAGCGACTGCGCCGCGGCGGAGGCTTCCTCCACCAGCGCCGCGTTTTGCTGGGTGACCTGGTCCATCTGCGTGATGGCCTGGTTGATCTGCTCGATGCCCGAGGTCTGCTCCTGGCTGGCGGTCGTGATCTCGCCCATGATGTCGGTCACCCGCTTGACGCTGCCGACGATCTCCTCCATGGTCTTCCCGGCTTCACCGACCAGCGCGCTGCCGGCATCGACCTTGCCCACCGAGTCGTCGATGAGGCCCTTGATCTCCTTGGCGGCCGAGGCCGAGCGCTGCGCGAGGCCGCGCACCTCGGCGGCGACGACGGCGAAGCCCTTGCCCTGTTCTCCGGCGCGTGCGGCTTCCACCGCCGCGTTCAGCGCCAGGATGTTGGTCTGGAAGGCAATACCGTCGATCACGCCGATGATGTCGACGATCTTGCGGGAAGAAGCGTTGATGGAGGCCATGGTGTCGACGACCTGGCCGACGACTTCTCCGCCCTTCACCGCGACCTCGGAGGCCGACACCGCCAGTTGGTTGGCCTGGCGCGCGTTGTCCGCGTTTTGCTTGACGGTGCTGGTGAGCTGCTCCATGGACGCCGCGGTCTGCTCCAGCGAGCTGGCCTGCTGCTCGGTGCGCGACGACAGATCCTGGTTGCCGCTGGCGATCTGGCCGGACGTCGTCATCACGCCGGTGACGTTGCTGCCTACGTCGGCGACGATCGCGAGAAAGTTGGCGCTCATCTGGTTCAACGCGCGCAGCAGGCTCTTGGTCTCGTCCTGCGGCCGGATCTCGAACTTGGCCAATGCGCCGCCCGCGATCGCCTGCGCCACGCCCACCGCCTGCTCCAGCGGCCGGAAGATGGTGCGGCTCATGAACCACCCGAAGCCGATCCATGCGAGTGCGCTGCCGACGGTCGCGGCGGCCAGCAGGCCGGGGAGCCAGCCGGCGGCGGAGGCGGACGCGAGACGCGTGGCCTCGACCCAGCCGACGGCGCCGATGCCCACCGAGAGCACGGCCGCGGTCGACGTCGCTGCGATCACGCGGCTGCGGATCGGCAGGCGACGCAGGCCGCCCATCGGGTCCGACCATCCCTTGCGGACCACCTCGCCCTGGCGGATCGACACGCCCCGGGCCAGGCCCTCGCGCATGCTTCGATAGAGCGCGTCGGCTTCATCGACATCCGACCGTTCGGGCTTGCTGCGAACCGACATGTAGCCTTCGGCGACTCCGTTGCGGCGGATCGGCGTCACGTTCGCCTGCACCCAGTAGAAATCGCCGTTCTTGCGGCGGTTCTTGACGAATCCGGTCCAGGGCAGGCCGCGTCCCAACGTGTCCCACATGTCGGCGAAGGCCTCGGGCGGCATGTCCGGATGCCGGACGATGTTGTGGGCCTTGCCCATCAGCTCTTCGAGCGTGTAGCCGCTGACCTCCACGAAGGTCGGGTTGACGTAGGTGATGCGCCCCTTCAGATCGGTGCGCGACACCAGCGCCGCGTCTTGCCGCAACGGGTATTCCTGGTCGGTGATGGGTAGATTGACTCGCATGCTCTCTCAGTGCTTTTCGGATTCGGATTCAAGCCTGAACATGCTCACGACTTGCGACAGGCTCCCGGCCTGCTCCTGAAGCGACTGCGCCGCGGCCGAGGCCTCTTCGACCAGTGCCGCGTTCTGCTGGGTCACCTGGTCCATCTGCGTGATCGCCTGGTTGATCTGCTCGATCCCCGAGGTCTGCTCCTGGCTGGCCGCCGTGATCTCGCCCATGATGTCGGTCACCCGCTTGACGCTGTCGACGATCTCTTCCATCGTCTTGCCGGCTTCCGCCACCTGCTTGCTGCCCTCCTCGACCTTCTCCACCGAGTCGCCGATCAAGGTCTTGATCTCCTTGGCCGCCGCCGCCGAGCGCTGCGCCAGGCTGCGCACTTCGGAGGCCACCACCGCGAAGCCACGGCCCTGCTCGCCGGCGCGAGCGGCTTCCACCGCCGCGTTCAACGCCAGGATGTTGGTCTGGAAGGCGATGCCGTCGATCACGCCGATGATGTCGACGATCTTGCGCGACGAGGCATTGATCGAGCCCATGGTGTCGACCACCTGGCTCACCACGCTGCCGCCCTTGACGGCGACTTCGGAAGCCGAGACGGCGAGTTGATTGGCCTGGCGTGCGTTGTCGGCGTTCTGCTTCACCGTCGAGGTCAGTTCCTCCATCGACGCGGCGGTTTCTTCCAGCGAGCTCGCCTGCTCTTCGGTGCGCGACGACAGGTCCTGGTTGCCCGTGGCGATCTGGCTCGAAGCCGTCGCGATCGTGTCGGTGCCCGTGCGCACTTCATCCACCACTTTGGAGAGGCTGCCGCGCATGTGCTCGATCGCATGCATCAGGCTCGATGCGTCGCCGGCCTTCAAGGTCACGCTCGCTGCCAGGTCGCCCTGCGCAATGCGACGGGCTACGGCCGTCGCGGCAGCCGGCTCGCCGCCGAGCTGCTTCAGCAGGCCGCGCGAGATGGTCCAGCCGATTGCAAAGAGCGCGGCCGCCAGGACCAGGGCGCAGGCCGAGAATCCGACCAGCCGCTCCGCGATCCTGGCATGCACCGTGTCCACGTAGACACCGGAGCCGACGATCCATCCCCAGGGCTTGAACCCCTTGACGTAGGACACCTTGGGCACCGGCGTCTCGCTGCCCGGCTTGGCCCACTCGTAGGAAACGAAGCCGGCACCGCTGGCCTGCACGGTCTTCACGAACTCGGTGAAGATCGCCTTGCCGGTGCTGTCCTTGTTGTCCGACAGGTCCTTGCCCTCGAGCGCCGCGCTGATCGGATGCATCAGCATCTGCGGCGTCATGTCGTTCAGCCAGAAATATTCGTTCCCGCTGTAGCGCAGGCCGCGCAGCGCCTGCATAGCCTGTTCCTTGGCTTGCGGCTCGCCCAACACGCCCTTCTGCGCCAGGCCGTGGTAGTACACCAGGATGCCGTGCGCGGTCTCGACGGCCTGCCGCACGCTGGCCTGGCGCTCCTCCATGATGAGCTTCTGCTCGGAATACAGGAAAAGGCCGGTCAACGCGAATACGCCGAGGACCGCTGCGCAGACGAGCATGCCGAGCCGTCTCGCGATGGTCATGGAGCGGAAGTTCAGGAGCTGGGACATGCGGGGCCTGCGGGTTGAATGGACCCCCTGCTATCGGCAGCGAGAGGCGGATCCTGAAGGGTTGGCGAGAAATTCCGCTCAGCGGCCGGCGCCGAGCCTGAAGACGCTCACCGAGTTCACCAGGCTCGACGCCTGCTCCTGCAGCGACCCGGCAGCGGCCGCGGCCTCTTCCACCAGCGCCGCGTTCTGCTGCGTCACCTGGTCCATCTGCGTGATCGCCTGGTTGATCTGCTCGATGCCGGAGGTCTGTTCCTGGCTGGCCGCCGTGATCTCGCCCATGATGTCGGTCACCCGCTTGACGCTGTCGACGATCTCTTCCATCGTGCGACCCGCCTCCGCCACCTGCTTGCTGCCCTCCTCGACCTTCTCCACGGAGTCGCCGATCAAGGTCTTGATCTCCTTGGCCGCCGCCGCCGAGCGCTGCGCCAGGCTGCGCACTTCCGACGCCACCACCGCGAAGCCGCGGCCCTGTTCACCGGCGCGTGCGGCTTCGACCGCCGCATTCAACGCCAGGATGTTGGTCTGGAACGCGATGCCGTCGATCACGCCGATGATGTCCACGATCTTGCGGGATGAGGCATTGATCGAGCCCATGGTGTCGACCACCTGGCTGACCACGCTGCCGCCCTTGACGGCCACTTCGGAAGCCGAGACGGCGAGTTGGTTGGCCTGGCGTGCGTTGTCGGCGTTCTGCTTCACCGTCGAGGTCAGTTCCTCCATCGAGGCAGCCGTTTCCTCCAGCGAGCTCGCCTGCTCCTCGGTGCGCGACGACAGGTCCTGGTTGCCCGTGGCGATCTGGCTCGAAGCCGTCGCGATCGTGTCGGTGCCGGTGCGGACTTCGCCCACCACCTTCGCGAGGCTGTCGTTCATGTTCTTCAGCGCCTGCATCAGCTGGCCGGTTTCGTCGCGGCTGCCGATCTCGATGTGGCTGGCGAGATTGCCGTCCGCCACGGTCTCCGCCACTTTCACGGCCTCGCCCAACGGGTGGACGATGCCGACCGTCAGCCGCCAGGCGAACAGCCCGCCGACCGCCAACGCCACGATCGACAGCACGATCAGCGACATCCGGCCGGTGTCGTGCTCCTTCGCGATCGCCTGGGCCGACGCGTCGATCAGCCCGCGTTCATGCACCGACAGCGCATCGACGGCCTTTCCATAGTTCGCCAGCGCCGTCGTGAACTGGTTGTCGGCCAGTTTGTTGGCACCGTCCGCGTCGTTCGCCGCCTTGAGCTTGTTGAGCGCTGCGAGCAGTTCGAGCACCACGCGGCGTGCCTCGGCCACGTCGCCGTAGAGCTTCTTTTCCTCGGGCGAGACCAGCAGCGCCTCGAGCTTCTTCTGCAGCGGATTGATGAGTGCCTGGCCGCCGCCGAGTTCCTTCTTGAAATAAGCTTCAGTGGCGGGATCGCTGGCCTTCACGATCGCAAAAGTCCGCACGATGTTGGCCGCCAGCAAGGTCGACCATTCACCGACCATGCGCTCCTTGACCAAGGTCTTCTCGACCATCTCTTCGGTGGCGTTGCCCACGTTGGCCAGCCGCAGCATGCCGGTGGCCGAAAGAAGGGCCATCAGCACCAGCATGGCGGCGAAGCCGATGCCCAGGCGGGTGCCGATCTTCAGATTCTTCATACTCATCACACACTTCCTCACTTCATCGAACGATTGGATCGGCGTCGAAACGCCGCGGGTCTTGTCGTATGCCGGCTCAGCTGGCCCGCCCGTCGGACGGATTCATCTTGAAGACGCTCACCACCTGCGACAGGTTGCCGGCCTGCTCCTGAAGCGACTGCGCCGCGGCCGAGGCCTCTTCGACCAGTGCCGCGTTCTGCTGGGTCACCTGGTCCATCTGCGTGATCGCCTGGTTGATCTGCTCGATCCCCGAGGTCTGCTCCTGGCTGGCCGCCGTGATCTCGCCCATGATGTCGGTCACCCGCTTGACGCTGTCGACGATCTCTTCCATCGTCTTGCCGGCTTCCGCCACCTGCTTGCTGCCCTCCTCGACCTTCTCCACCGAGTCGCCGATCAAGGTCTTGATCTCCTTGGCCGCCGCCGCCGAGCGCTGCGCCAGGCTGCGCACTTCGGAGGCCACCACCGCGAAGCCACGGCCCTGCTCGCCGGCGCGAGCGGCTTCCACCGCCGCGTTCAACGCCAGGATGTTGGTCTGGAAGGCGATGCCGTCGATCACGCCGATGATGTCGACGATCTTGCGCGACGAGGCATTGATCGAGCCCATGGTGTCGACCACCTGGCTGACCACGCTGCCGCCCTTGACGGCCACTTCGGAAGCGGAGACCGCGAGCTGGTTGGCCTGGCGTGCGTTGTCGGCGTTCTGCTTCACCGTCGAGGTCAGTTCCTCCATCGAGGCAGCCGTTTCCTCCAGCGAGCTCGCCTGCTCTTCGGTGCGCGACGACAGGTCCTGGTTGCCCGTGGCGATCTGGCCCGAGGCCGTCGCGATCGTGTCGGTGCCGGTGCGGACCTCGCCCACGATCTTCACCAGGCTGTCGTTCATCTCCTTGAGCGCCTGCATGAGCTGGCCGGTTTCGTCCTTCGAGGCCACGTGGATGCGCGAGCTGATGTCGCCTGCGGCGACGGTCTCGGCCACCTTCACGGCTTCACCGATCGGCCGCGTGATCGATCGCGTGATGAACCAGGCAATCGCAGCGCCCAGCAGCACGGCCATCAGGCCGAGTCCCAGCATCAGGCCGCGCACACGCTGGTACTCGGCGGCTGCGGCGGCATTCGCCTGTTCGGCCCGCCGGGTCTGGTAGTCGATCATCGCGTCCACCGAGGCCAGCGTGGCGCGCACGGCGGGAGCGAACTTCTTCATCAGGAGTTCGGTCGCTTCGACGTTCTTGTTCTGCTGCGCCAGTTCGATCAGCTGGGCGCTCAGGGGCGCCGCCACCGCCAGCGTCTCGTCGATCCTGGCCAGGAAGGCCTTGCCTTCCGGCGTCACGACGATCTTGGCGAGCGCGGTCTTGGTCTCGGTGAACAGCTCGCGCGCCGATCCGATCTTTTTCATCTGTTCGCGCATCGCCGCCTCGTCGGTCAGCAGCACCAGTTCAGTTCCGTAGCCGGCGATGTCGCGAATCGAATCGAGCATCTTGTTGGCCAGCGCCACCTTGACATTGTTGTCATGGACCATGCTGTCGAGGCGCGCCTGGATGCCGCCGAGGGAGTTCAGGCCGAGTGCGACGATCGCCGCCAGGAACAGCAGAACGACGGCGAAGCCCATGCCCAGGCGGGTGCCGATTTTCAGATTGGAAAGCGCGTTCATGGTGGTGGCAACAAGGTGTCCTGGAGTAGATGTGAGGGTTTCAGAATTCGGTCCAGTCGCCCGCGGCCGCGCTGGCCGTCGCCGGCGCAGGCGCCGGCTTCGAACGGGCGGGGGCCGGAGCCGGCGATGGCCTGGATGGCGCCCGGCTCGGCGCAGCTGCCGCGACAGGCGTACGGGCCGGCGGAGCAACCGCTGCCGGCCCGTCGTCGAGCTTGAAGGTGCCGACGATCTGCGACAGGTTGCCGGCCTGCTCCTGCAGCGATGCGGCGGCCGCCGCGGCCTCTTCGACCAGTGCCGCGTTCTGCTGCGTCACCTGGTCCATCTGCGTGATCGCCTGGTTGATCTGCTCGATCCCCGAGGTCTGCTCCTGGCTGGCCGCCGTGATCTCGCCCATGATGTCGGTCACCCGCTTCACGCTGCCCACGATCTCTTCCATCGTGTGACCCGCCTCGGCCACCAGCGCGCTGCCAGCGCCCACCTTGCCCACCGAATCGTCGATCAGGCCCTTGATCTCCTTGGCCGCCGCCGCCGAGCGCTGCGCCAGGCTGCGCACTTCCGACGCCACCACCGCGAAGCCGCGGCCCTGCTCGCCGGCGCGTGCGGCTTCCACCGCCGCGTTCAACGCCAGGATGTTGGTCTGGAACGCGATGCCGTCGATCACGCCGATGATGTCCACGATCTTCTTCGACGATGCGTTGATCGACGCCATCGTGTCCACCACCTGGCTCACGACCTCGCCGCCCTTCACCGCCACCTCGGAGGCCGAGGCCGCGAGTTGATTCGCCTGGCGTGCGTTGTCCGCGTTCTGCTTGACGGTGCTGGTGAGTTCTTCCATCGAAGCGGCCGTTTCCTCCAGCGAGCTGGCCTGCTGCTCGGTGCGCGAGGACAGATCCTGGTTGCCCACGGCGATCTGCCCCGAGGCGGTCACGATCGAATCGGTCGCGGTCTTGATGCGCCCGACCAGGTCGGTCAAGGTGTCTTCCATCTCGCCCATGCCGCGCAGCAGCCGGCCGAAGTCGCCGCCGCGATCGGTCTCGAACTCCTGGCTGAGGTCGCCCGAGGCCACGGTGTCGGCGATCAGCAGCGCCTCGTCGATCGGCTGAACGATGCTGCGCGTCAGCAGCCAGGCCAGGATCGATCCGAGCGCCAGCGCGATCGCCGCCAGCACCAACAGGTTGACGCGCCCCGAGCGGTAGAGTGCATCGATCGCATCGGCCGACTTGTCGATCTGTGCCTGTTCATGCGCCAGGATGGCGCGGATGCTGGCGTCGTAGCTGTCGAGCGTCGGCACCAGCTTGTCCCTGGCGATGCGCATCGCCTCGTCGTGCTGGCCCCCGGCCTTGAGCTTGAGAAGCATGCTGCGCAGCTCGATGTAGTCGGCGCGCTTCTTCTTGATGTCGGCGACCAGCGCGATTTCTTCCGGCGAGTCCAGCATTTCCTCGAGCTGCTTCTGGGTCTCGGAGATCGTGACGCTGATCTTGCTCATGCCCTTCTGCAGGTAGTCCTGCACCTGCGGGTCATCGGTGTTCAACAGCGCATAGGTCCGCACGCTGTTGGTGCTGGTGCCAAGCAGCCAGCCCGCCGCCAGGCGCTCCTTGGCGAGCGAACGCTTCGCCATCTCGTGGGTCGCATCGCCGACCGCCTGCAGCCGCAGCACGCCGATGCCGGCGATGGCGGCCACCAGGGCCAGGATCACGGCGAACCCGCCACCCAAACGGGTGCCGATCTTCCAGTCTTTCATTGCGTCTCCGATTGCCAAGTTGTTCCAGGTGACTGCGTCAGGCCGCCAACTTCTCGATCAGCCCCATGTCGTCGCTGGACATCAGGCGGTCGATGTCGACCAGGATCAGCATTCGTTCTTCGAGCGTGCCCAGCCCGATCAGGTAGTCGGTGTCCAGCACCGAGCCCATCGCCGGCGCCGGCTTGATCTGCTCCGGCGTCAAGGTGATCACATCCGACACGCTGTCGACCACCATCCCGACCACCCGGCCGCCGATGTTCAGCACGATCACCACCGTGAACTGGTCGTAGCTCGGCGTGCCGAGCGCGAACTTGATCCGCATGTCGATGATCGGAACGATGATCCCGCGCAGGTTCACCACGCCCTTGATGTAGTCCGGCGCGTTCGCGATCCGCGTCACCGCGTCGTAGCCGCGCAGCTCCTGCACCTTCTGGATGTCGATGCCGTATTCCTCCGCGCCCAGCGTGAAGGTGACGACCTCCAGGCGGTTCGCGGTCGCATTCGCGGCGGCAGTGCCGGCCGCATGGGATGGAGGGCTCGAGATCTCTGCCATGGGGTTCCTTGGAGTCGGATGGGAAGGTTGTTCGGATGGATATCGGCAGTCAGCCGAATTTCTGCATGATGCGAACCAGTTTTTGTCCGTATTGCGGATCGGTGGCGTAGCCCGCGCGCTGCAGGCCGTGCGCGGCTTCGGTCGGGTCGTCGGTCGCCAGCACGTTGGCGTAGCGCGGGTTGCGCGTCATGAAGCGTGCGTAGTCGGTGAAGGCCTCTTCATAGGAGCCGTAGGCCCTGAACTTGGCGCGGATGCGCTGCGGCTCGCCGTCCACGTACTCGGTGGTGGTGGTCTCGACCACCGGCCCCTGCCAGCCGCGGTCGGCCTTGATGCCGAACAGGTTGAAGCTCTGGGTGCCGTCGTCGGCGCGGATCTCGCGCTTGCCCCAGCCCGATTCGAGTGCCGCCTGGGCCAGGATCAGCGGCGCCGGCACGCCGCTGGCGGCGCTCGCGGCCTGCGCCGAGGCACCCATGCGGTTGACGAAACTGTCGACATGGCCCTGCAGGTTGGCCACGGCGCCCGCCGTGCCGCCCGATCGGTCGTTGTTGACCTTGTAGGCGCTCAGGTCGACGCGGCTGGAAGGCGCCGAGCCGAGCGGGATGCCCGCCTGCGGCGACAGCGGAAGGCCGCCGCGCGGCGCCAGCGACATGCCTGCCGGGTTCGGCTCGCGTTCGTCGGTGCCGGCAGCCGCCGAGCGCTGCAACTGCGCCAGCATGGCCTCGGCCAGCCCCAGGCCCCAGCCGGAGAGGTTCTGCGCCAGCTGCTGGTCCAGCATCGAGGTGTAGATCTTCTCGTTCTGGCCGTCGAGCAGGCCGCTGGAAGGCGTCGCCTCCCGCATGCTCTTCAGCACCATGTTCATGAACATGGCCTCGAACTGCCGCGAGACCTGCTTGAGGCCTTCTTCGGGCGAGGCGCGCACGGTGCGCCGCAGGGCGTCGACGCCCTGGACGTCGAGTGCGAAGCGCTGGTCGAGCGCACCGGCGCGATCGACCCCTGTGTTGGCTGCGGAAATCGCCATGCCGGCCTCAGATGATCTCGAGCTCGGCGCGCAGGGCGCCGGCCGTCTTCATGGCCTGGAGGATGGACACCAGGTCCGTCGGGTTGGCGCCCAGCGTGTTGAGGCCCTTGACCACGTCGGCCAGCGAGGCGCCGCCGCGGATCATCTGGAGCGCGCCGCCCGGCTGGTTGATCGAGATCTCGGAAGTCGCAGAGGTCACGGTCCGGCCGTTCGCGAACGGACCGGGCTGGCTCACCAGCGGGTCGGTGTTGATGACCACCGACAGGCTGCCGTGCGCCACCGCGCAGTCGTTCACGCGGACCGCCTGGTTCATCACCACCGAACCGGTGCGGGCATTGATGACCACCTTGGCCACCGCCTGTGTCGGCGTGATCTCCAGGCCTTCGAGCCGGGCCAGGAAGCCGACCCGCTCCTGCGCCGATTCGGGCGCCCGCACGCGGATCACGCGGCCGTCGACCGCCTCCGCCAGGCCGCCGCCGAACTGCCGGTTGATCGCCTCGACCGCCCGCTGGGCGGTGCCGAAATCGGAGCGCATGAGTTCGAGCGTGACGGCGCCCTCGCCTCCGACCGCGGCCTCGACCGCGCGCTCGACCGTGCCGCCGGCCGGGATGCGGCCCGAACTCAACTGGTTGATCTGGACCTTGCTGCCGTTGGCCGATGCACCTGCGCCGCCGACCACCATGTTGCCCTGCGCGATGGCATACACCGCGCCGTCGGAGCCCTTGAGCGGCGTCATCAGCAGGGTGCCGCCGCGCAGGCTCTTGGCATTGCCCATCGAGGACACCGTCACGTCGATGGTCTGGCCGGGCCGCGCGAAGGCGGGCAGCTGCGCCGTCACCATCACGGCCGCCACGTTCTTGAGCTGCATGATGCCCACTTGCGGCACCGTGATGCCGAGCTGCTGCAGCATGTTGTTCAGGCTCTGCGTCGTGAACGGCGTCTGCATCGTCTGGTCGCCGGTGCCGTCGAGGCCCACCATCAGGCCATAGCCGATCAGCGGGTTGTCGCGCACGCCCTGGATGCTGGCGAGCTCCTTGAGCCGCTCGGCATGCGCAGGCACGGCCAGCAGGAACGCGCAAGCCGCGGCGAACGCTGCAAGAGGCTTGGCGAAGCGCGTCGAAGCGCGCGAAGAGGGGGTGTTTTTCATGCTAGAACGGCATCACGTTCAGGAAGATTCGCTGCATCCAGCCCATCTGCTGGGCCTCGTCGATGTAGCCCTTGGCCGTGTACTCGATGCGCGCATCGGCCACCTGGGTCGAGAGCACGGTGTTGTTGCCGGTCACCGTGCGCGGGTTCACCACGCCCGAGAAGCGAATGAACTCGGTGCCCTGGTTGATGCCCATCTGCTTCTCGCCGCTGACCAGCAGGTTGCCGTTGCCGAGCACGTCCACCACCGTGACCGTGATCACGCCGCTGAAGGTGTTGGCGGCGTTGGCGCCGCCCTTGGCGGTGAGCGCGTTCTTGCCCGAGAGCTTGGCGTCCTGGTCGTTGAGAAGGCCGCCGAGGAACTTCGGAATGGTCGCGAAGGCGGCCGAGGCGCTGCCGTCGCGGCTCGCGTTGGCGCCGGAGTTCTTGCTGGCGTTGACCTTCTCGCTGATGACGATGGTCAGGATGTCGCCGACGTTGCGCGGGCGACGGTCCTCGAACAGCGCGACGCCGCGCGCGCTGTCCTGCCAGATCGCGCCGGTGGGCACGCGCGGCTGCACCGGGATCATCGCATCGGCGCGCGCCGTCATCGGCTGGTGCACCAGCGGCTCGCGCGGCACCAGCGCACAGCCCGTGGTCAGCGCGATGCCGAGCCCCGCCAGAAGAAGACGCGTGAACGCGATCACAGCTGGGCCAGCCTTTGCAGCATCTGGTCGGAGCTCTGGATCGCCTTGCTGTTGATCTCGTAGGCGCGCTGCGTCGCGATCATGTTGACCAGCTCCTCGACCACGTTGACGTTCGAGGCCTCGGTGTAGCCCTGGCTCAGGATGCCGGCGCCGTCGAGGCCCGGGTTCAGCAGGTTCGGCGCGCCGGACGAGTCGGTCTCGGTGTAGAGGTTCTCGCCCTTGCTCTCGAGGCCGGCCGGATTCAGGAAGGTGGCCAGTTGCAGCTGGCCGACCTGCACCGTGGCCGTGCTGCCGGCCTGGGTCACCGAGACGATGCCATCGCGGCCGACCGTCATGCTGGTGGCGTTCTGCGGGATCGTGATCGGCGGCTGGATCGTGAAGCCGCTGGCGGTCACCAGCTGGCCGTCGCGGTCGGTCTGGAACGAACCGTCGCGGGTATAGGAGGTGGTGCCGTCGGGCATCAGCACCTGGAAGAAGCCCGAGCCGTTGATCGCGACATCCTTCGGGTTGTCGGTCTTGGTCATGTTGCCCTGGGCATGGATGCGTTCGGTCGCGACCACGTGCACGCCGGTGCCGACCTGCAGGCCCGAAGGCAGGCGGGTCTGGTCGGAGGTCTGGCCGCCGACCTGGCGCAGGTTCTGGTACATCAGGTCCTCGAACACGGCGCGGCTGCGCTTGAAGCCGGTGGTACCGACGTTGGCCAGGTTGTTGGACACGACGTCGAGCTGCGTCTGCTGGGCTTCGAGGCCGGTCTTGGCCACGTAGAGGGAACGAATCATTGAATTACTCCTGCGAAGGGTTTGCGGCTCAGCCGTAGGCCAGCAGCTTGTTGGCCGACTGGGCGTTGGTGTCGGCGGTCTGGATCGACTTCATCTGCATCTCGAAGCTGCGGCCGTTGGCGATCATGGCCACCATGGCCTCGACCGGATTGACGTTGCTCCCCTCGACCATGCCGGCGGCGACCACCACGTTGGCATCGGCCTCGGGCGGGCGCACGCCGTCGCGCATGCGGAACAGGCCGTCGTCTCCGCGCACCAGGTCGCGGCTGTCCGGATTGACCAGCTTCAGCTTGCCGACGTTGGCCACGCCGACGTTGGCGTCGCCCGCGCCGCGCGCGGCGATCGTTCCATCGGAGGCGATCGTCACGATCGAGCCGGGCGGGATCACCAGTGCGCCGCCGTCGCCGACCACCGGCCGCGCGCCCATCGTCGTCACCTGGCCATCGGGACCGACCTGCAGGTTGCCGACGCGGGTGTAGGCCTCGCCGCCGCCGGGCGCCTGGACCACCAGCCAGCCCTCGCCGCGCACCGCGACGTCGAGGTCGCGGCCGGTCTCGGTCAGGGGCCCGTGCGAGAAGTCGGCGCCGGGCGTCGTCGCGGTGACGAAAGCCCGCGTCGGCGCCTCCTCGCCCACCACCGGCACCGCGCGGAAGGTGTTGATCTGCGCCCGGAAACCCGGGGTCGAGACGTTCGCCATGTTGTTGGCGACCGAGGCCTGCTGCTCCATGGCCTGCTTGGCGCCGCTCATCGCGACATACAACATTCGATCCACTGTGTGCTCCTGGTATTGAGAGGCTGCGTCTGCTCGGAACCCCGCGTCAGCGGATGTTCATCAGCGTCTGCATGACCTGGTCCTGCGTCTTCACGGTCTGTGCGTTGGCCTGGTAGTTGCGCTGCGCGACGATCAGGTTGACCAGCTCGGCGGTCAGGTCGACGTTGGAGGACTCCAGCGCACCCGCGGCCAGCGAGCCCTGCTTGGTGCCTTCGCCCGGCGTGCTGGTGAGGGCCGCGCCCGAGGCCTGGGTCTCGGCGTACATGTTGTCGCCCTTGGGCTCGAGGCCGTTCGGGTTCGCAAAGGAGGAAAGCACCACCTGGCCCAGGAGCTTGGACTGCTCGTTGGAGAACTTGCCGGTGATCGTGCCGTCCGGATTGACCGAGAAGGACGTCAGCACGCCGGAGGTGTAGCCGTCCTGGCTCAGCTTGCTCATGCCGTTGGCGGTGCCGAACTGCGTGGTGCCCGAGAGGTCTAGCTTGATGTTGACCGGCGACGATCCGTTCGCGAAGTTCATGGCCGGCAGGGTGATCGCGCCGCTCGCGGGCGCCGTGAGGTTGCCGTTGGTGTCGAAGGTCATGCCGGGCGCGGCACCGGAGATCGGGGCGCCGGCGTTGAGCGCCACGCCGTCGGCCGTGGCGTAGACGTCCCATGCGTTGGCAGCGTTCTTCACGAAGTAGACCGACAGGTCGTGCGCGTTGCCGAGCGAGTCGTAGACCGGGCCGACGGCGTTGGAGTAGTTGAAGGTGGCCGAATCGGTCGGGTTGAACGGCGTCTTGGTCGGCACCGTGCTGCGGGCGTCGAGGTTGAACTCGGCGTCGACGCCGGTGGTCGCATTCGGCGTCATGGCCTGCGTGGGGATCTGGATCGCCGCCGGCGTGCCGCCGTTGATGCCGCCGCTGGCATTGACGCCGTAGCCGGTCAGGCGCAGCCCGTTGGCGTTGACGATGTAGCCGTCCTTGTCCTTGGTGAACTGGCCGTTGCGGGTGTACATGATCTCGCCGCTGGTGCTGGCCATGCGGAAGAAGCCGTCGCCGCTCAGGATCGCGACGTCCAGCGGACGGCTGCTGCTCTGGGTCACGCCCTGCGTGAAGTTCTGCACCACGCCCGACACCGAGGCGCCGAGCCCGATCCGCGAACCGGCATAGATGTCCTGAAAAGTCGCGGCCGCGGACTTGAAGCCGATGGTGCCGGAGTTGGCGATGTTGTTGCCGATCACATCGAGGTTCGCGGCGGCCACGCCGAGCCCGCTGACGCCCTGGGAAAAGCTCATGATGAATCCTTGTTTCGAAGCAATGAAGAAAAGAGAAGCACGCTGCGCCTCAGAGGAACATGCGCACGTCGGACAGCGCGATGCTCTGGCCCGACGCCAGTTCGAGCGTGACGCCGGTCGCACCCTGCTTGACCGCCGCGACCTGCGCGAAGGTCAGTGCCGTGGCTTCCACGGCCGTGCCGCCGTTGCTGGCGGCCACGGTGAACTTGTAGCTGCCCGCGGGCACCACGTTTCCGGCGTCGTCCTTGCCGTCCCAGGTGACGGCGTTGACGCCTTCGGTCATGCCGCCGGCCTCGATCGTGCGCACGGTCTTGCCCGAGGCGTCGACGATCTTGATCTCGACATCGGCGGCCGTTCCCGGCAGCTGGACCGCGAACGCCTGGACGGCCGGGTCCTTGCCCTCTTCCGCCGCCTTGGTCGCGAGCGTGTTGCCCGGCGACAGCACGTTGTAGCCAATCAGCGAGGCCGCCTGCAGCACCTGGTTGGAGCCGGTCTGGCTCACCAGGCCCGACAGCGTGCTGTTGAGCTTCTCGATGCCGCTCACCGTGCTCATCTGCGCCAGCTGCGAGGTCAGCTCGGCGTTCTCCATCGGATTGAGCGGGTCCTGGTTGTTGAGCTGCGTCACCAGCAGCTTCAGGAAGCGCTGCTCGCTGTCGGAATTGGAGACGCTGGCGGTGCTGGCCGCTGCGCTGGCCGCGTTGGCGCCGGAGATCGAGGAGGTGTCGGTGATGGCCATGGAATCTTTCTGCTGTGTTGTTACTGGCCGATGGTCAGTGTCTTGACCATCAGCGTCTTGGCGGTGTTGAGGACCTCGACATTGGCCTGGTAGCTGCGCGAGGCCGAGATCATGTTGGTCATCTCCTCGACCACGTTGACGTTCGGCATCGCGACATAGCCGTCGGCGTTGGCATGCGGGTTCTTGGGGTCGAAGAGCATCTTGGCGGGCGAGGTGTCCTCGATCACGCCGGCGACCTTGACGCCGCCGATGTCCTGCCCGCCCGAGCCCGCGACCTCGAACACCACCTGCTTGGCGCGGTAAGGCTGGCCGTCGGGGCCGGCCACGCTCTCGGCATTGGCGAGGTTGCTGGCGGTCACGTTCATGCGCTGCGATTGCGCGGCCATGGCGGAACCCGCCACGTTGAAGATGTTCATGGAAGCGCTGGGAAGCGGCATTTCGTTCTTTCTTCTGGCTGCCGCTTACTGCTGCACAGCCGACAGCAGCGACTTGATCTTGGCGTTGATCACCGTCAGGTTCGACTCGTAGCGCAGCGCGTTGTCGGCGAAGTTGATGCGCTCGGCATCCATCTCGACCGTGTTGCCGTCGATGCTCGACTGGCTGGGCACGCGGTAGAGCAGGTCCTGGTCGGGCATCGATTTCGACTCGCCGGCCAGGTGGCGCGACGAGGTCGTGGCGAGCGCGAAGGACTGCGACTGCCGGCCCTGCTCCACCGCCTGCGTCAGCCGGCTGGCGAAGTCGAAGTCACGCGCCTTGTAGTTCGGCGTGTCGGCGTGGGCGATATTGGCCGCCAGCACTTCCTGGCGCTGGGCCCGGAGATTGAGGGCTTCGCGGTTGAAGGCGAGCGCCGCATCGAGCTTGTCGATCATGGGGTTCCATCGGTTGACGTCGCGTCCGCACAAGACGGGATGGCGACAGATGGAAAGCGAGTCTATGCATGCATCGCGTTCGCAATGGGCTGAACAAAGGGGGTTTTCGCCAGCACTTCGCGACTTCGCGGTGTGGGCTCGATTCCTAGAATCTCCTGGCGCCGGTGTCCGTCCCCCTTCTGTCTTCCACCCGCGCTTGCCGAGGCTTCCCCATGCAACACCGCTTCTGCAGCACCCGCTTGCTGCGCATCGCAATCCCCGCCCTGGTGGCCATGGCGGGCGCCAACGGCGCCGCGGCGCAGCAGCTGCCGGAAGCGGCCCGGGCCGCGATCGAAGGCCTGCTGCAGAGGCAGTCCAACGGACTGCCCGGCAAGCCCAGCTTCAGCACCAAGGCCACCGCCGCACTGCCGCCCTGCGACGACTACGAGGCTTTCCTGCCCAATGGAGCGACGCCCCGCGGCCGGATCTCCATCGGCCTGCGCTGCCGCGGTGACAAGCCCTGGACCCGCTTCGTGCCGGTCCAGGTGGCCATCGAGGGCCGCTACTACGTCGCGGCGCGCGCGATCGAGGCCGGCCAGACCCTGGGCGAGGCCGACGTCACCGAGCGCAGCGGCGACCTCGGCGACCTGCCGCGCTCGGTGGTCACGGAGGCTTCGGCGCTGCAGGGCGTGGTGGCCACCAACCGGATCGCCGCCGGCGCGCCGCTGCGCAAGGAGTCGATGCGCGGCGTGGTCGCGATCCAGCAGGGCCAGACCGTGCAACTGGTGGCCCAGGGCCCCGGATTCACGATCAGCACCGAGGGCAAGGCCCTGACCCGGGCCGAGGTCGGCGCCACCGTCCAGGCCAAGACCCGCGACGGCCGCCTGCTGACCGGCGTTGCGACCGAGGACGGCCAGATCCGGCTCGCCCAATAGGGCCACCGGGCTGCCGCCCCCCATGGTTTTCCATCTGCGCGCCCGCTCGCGAATTGTGCAAACTCCGACCTAAAGTTCTGGCTGCGTCCGCCGATATACGGGTCAGCCCTTTGAGGAACCATCTTGAAAATCGATCCATCCGGCCTCCCGGCCACGCCCCAGAGCCGCCCGACCAAGGCGCAAGCCGCCGCCGCGAGCGGCGTCGATGGCGCTGCGGCGCCCGCCACGGACGGTGCCCAGCCCATGGGCCAGGTCCGCACCCTGCCCGGCACGCCCGGCGGCGACTTCGACGCCGCCCGGGTCGCGGCGATCCGCGAGGACATCCGCGCCGGCCGCTATCAAATCCACCCCGACCGCATCGCCGACGGCCTGCTGGCCAGCGTGCGCGACCTGCTCGATCCGGAAGCCAAGCCATGAACACGATGCTGCTCTACCTGCATGCCGAGAAGACCTGCGTCGAGGAATTCCTCGCCGTGCTGGACCAGGAAGAACAAGCCATGGCCAACGCCCGCTTCAGCGAGCTGACGGCGATCACCGACGAGAAGATCGCCCTGCTGGACCGGATGGCCACGCTGGACCGCCAGCGCGAAACCGCGCAGGTCGCACTGGGCTTCGAACCCGGCCCCGCCGGCGCCGAAGCCGCAGCGGCGGCCGCCGGCGAAGCCACGCGCCAGGCCTGGACCGCCCTGCTGGCACTGGCCGAGGACGCCAAGGCGCGCAACATGCGCAATGGCTCGATGGTCCACACGCACCTCGACTTCACCCAGCGCGCGCTGCATTTCCTGCAATCGAGCGTGCAGTTGTTCTACGGCCCCGATGGGGTGCGCAAGACCGCCGGCGGCGGCAACCGCCTCGCCCTCGGCTGAAGCCTTCTCGGCGCCCTCCGCGGGCGCCGATTCACTTGTTGGGGTTGAGCAGGGCCTTCTCGCCGGTCGCGTGGCGCGAATAGACGGCGATCTGCGCCAGGTCCAGCGCCTCGACCAGCGAGAGTTCCGCCGTGTAGTGGCTGGCGAAGGTGGTCTTGAGCTCGGCCGCCACCCGCGCCTTGAGCTTCGCGGCGCCCTCGGGCCCGATCTTCTGCAGGAACGGGAACAGCAGCCAGCCCCCCATGCCCCAGCTCATGCCGAAACCGCGCGTGAACTCGGTCGGGCCACGGTCGAGGCCGCCGTAGATGTAGACCTGCTTGTGGGTGCTGGAGCCGTAGCGGCTGTATTCGGTGGCGGTCTTGTTCAGTGCCGCTTCCATGCAGGTCAGGATTTGCCCGGCCAGCTTGCCGCCGCCGATGGCGTCGAAGGCCAGGGTGGCGCCGGTGGCGACCAGCGCATCGGTCAGGTCCTGCATGAAGGTCGGCGAAGTGGCGTTGCAGACGTACTTCGCGCCGAGGCCGCGCAGGATGTCTTCCTGCTCCTTCTTTCGCACGATGTTGACGAGCGGGATGCCGTCCTGCAGGCAGATCCGGTTCAGCATCTGCCCCAGGTTGGACGCGGCGGCGGTGTGGACCAGGGCCTTGTGGCCCTCCCGCCGCATGGTCTCGACCATGCCGAGCGCGGTCAGCGGGTTGACGAAGGCGGACGCGCCCTCGGCCGGCGTCTGGCCGTCGGCCAGCGGCATGCACTGGGCGGCGGCGATCGTGCGGTACTGCGTGTACATCGCGCCGCCGAGGGCCGCCACGGTCTTGCCCAGCAGGGCCTGGGCCTCGGGCGAGGCACCCGCGGCGACGACCACGCCGGCGCCTTCGTTGCCGACCTGCATCGACTGGTCCAGGCGACCGGCCATGCTCTTCAGCGCGGCTTCGGGGATGTCGGCGGTGACGACCGGCCGGGACGCCGTGCCCGACGCCTTGGCGGTGCGCAGGTCGGCGGCCCCGAACAGCAGGCCGAGGTCCGACGGGTTCATCGGCGCGGCCTCGACGCGGACGATCACTTCGTGGGCGGCCGGCTGGGCGATCGCCTCCTCGGCCAGCGACAGGGTGAGTTGGCCGTCGCGGCTGACGAGCGAGCGGATCTGCAGGGTGGTGGCGGGCAGTGTCATGGGGGTCTCCGGGCTGGGCGGCCAGTATAGGAGCCGCGGCCGGCCGGCGCCCAGGTTCAGGGCGCCAGGTCGGCGGCGCCGGCGTCCGGATAGGCCAGCACGCGATCGATCCGCTTGCCCTCGAGCGCCGCCACCTCGAAGCACCAGCCGGCGCAGTCGATGCGCTCGCCCACCTCGGGCAGCTGGCCCGAGACGAACATCAGCAGCCCGGCGACCGTGTTGTAGCGCCCGCGATCCTCCTCGGGCAGCTCGCGGATGCCCAGGCGGGCGCGCAGCTCCGACACCGGCATCAGGCCGTCGAGTTCCCAGACACCGTCGGGCCGCTCGCGGGCCCAGGCTTCGTCATGGGTGGCGACCTGCAGTTCGCCGGTGATCGCCTCCAGCAGGTCGCGCGGCGTCATCAACCCCTGCACCACGCCGTATTCGTCGACCACGAACACCAGCCGGCCGGCGTGCGAGCGGAACTGTTCGAGCAGTTCCATGCCGGTCAGCGTCTCGGGCACGAACACGGCGGGCTGGGCCGCCTGCTCGATCGATCCCTCGTGGTCCGGGCCGAGCCGCAGCAGGTGGGCCACGCTGATCACGCCGACCACGTCGTCGAGCGAGTTGCGGCACACCGGATACCAGGAATGGACCAGGTTCAGCGCCCCGGCGGCCGACACCTCCTGCAGGCTCCGGGCGACGCTCCAGGAGGCATCCAGCCATTCGATGTCGGCCCGCGGGATCATCAGCGAGGCCAGCCGCCGGTCGTCGAGGTGGAACACGTTGCGCACCATCTGGTGCTCGTGCATCTCGATCACGCCGGCGTCGACGCCCTCCTCGAGGCTGGCGGAGATCTCTTCCTCGGTGACCACCCGGGCGGCGTTCGAGTCGATGCGAAGCAGCTTCAGCGTGGCGGCGGTGGCGCCCGACAGCAACAGCACGAAGGGCTTGGCGCCGGTGGCCAGTCCGCGCATCGGCCGGGCCACGAAGCGCGCCACCGGCTCGGGGTAGAGCTGGCCGATGCGCTTGGGCACCAGTTCGCCGAAGATGATCGTGAAGAAGGTGATGCAGGTCACGACCACCGCGGTCGACGCGACGCTGGCCGTGCCGGCGCCCAGGCCCCAGGCCTGCATCTGCCCCGACAGCGGCTCCGCGAAGGCCGCCTCGCCCACGATGCCGCTCAGCATGCCGATCGAGGTGATGCCGATCTGCACGCTGGACAGGAACTGCGTCGGATCCTCCATCAGCTTGAGCGCCGCAGCGGCGCCCGCATCGCCGGTCTCGGCCAGTGCCGCGAGGCGGGCGCGGCGGCTGGTGGACAGGGCCATTTCGGACATTGCGAACAACGCGTTGAGCGTGGTCAGCAAGGCCAGGAGAAAAACATCCATGAAGGCGGGTGAGAATGGGGATCATGGCACTTTACTTGATCGGTGACGTGCAGGGCTGCGACGATCCCCTGCGGCGCCTGCTGGACGACATCGCCTTCTCCCCCAGCCGCGACACGCTGGTCATGCTCGGTGACCTGGTCAATCGCGGACCGGCATCGCTCGCGGTGCTGCGGCGGGTGCAGGGCTACGGCGCTGCCGCGCAAAGCCTGCTGGGCAACCACGACCTGCACCTGCTGGGGGTGGCCCACGGTGCGCGCAAGGCGGGCCGCAAGGACACGCTGCGGGAGGTGCTCGATGCGCCCGATCGCAGCGCGCTGCTCGACTGGCTGCGCCACCAGCCGATGGCGCTGCACCGGCGCCTCGGCGGCGGCGACCTGCTGATGGTGCATGCCGGCGTGCTGCCGCAATGGAGCGTCGCCGACACGCTGGCGGCGGCGGGCGAGCTCGAATCGGTGCTGCGCGGGCCGTCGCTGGCCGATTTCCTGCAGACCATGTACGGCAATGCGCCGGCCCAATGGAACGACGCCCTCTCGGGCAGCGCCCGGCTGCGGGTGATCGTCAACGCGCTGACGCGGCTGCGCTTCTGCAGCGCCGAAGGCGTGATGGAGTTCGACAGCAAGGACGGCGCGGCGGCGCCGCCGGCGGGCTTCATGCCCTGGTTCGACGTGCCCGGCCGCGCCACTGCGGTCGCGACGGTGGCTTTCGGCCACTGGTCGACCTTGGGCTGGAAGTCACGGCCCGACCTGCTGTCGACCGACACCGGCTGCGTCTGGGGCGGCTGCCTCAGCGCGGTGCGCATCGGGCCCACGCTGCAGGACCGCGAATTGATCCAGGTCGATTGCCCGCAGGCCCAGAAACCCGGCTGAGCCGCCGCCGGGCATCCGCAGGATCAGCTGGGTTCGGCGGCCTTGAAAAGCGCCGGCACCTTGCGCTTGGTCTTGATGTTGGCCGAGATGCCGCGCGACGGCGCGGCCTTGGCGGCGGCCTCCCAGGCCGGCGCGCCCTCGCGCTCGACCGGTGCCTCGTAGGGCTGCTCGAAGAAAGGATCGCGCGGCGCCGACGGCGCGCGGTGCGGTCGGGTGCTGCGCACCGGGCGGCCTTCGGCGCGCTCGCGCGGCCGGTCGAGGGTGTCGAGCACGTCGCGGGCATCGCCCGCCTCGCCCTCTTCGCGCCAATGGCGGCGGCCGTCGTTGATGCGGCCGCGCGGGCGGTCTTCTTCAAATTCGACCGGCTCGAGCTCGATCTTCTTCTTGATCAGCTTCTCGATGTCGGCCACCAGGCGGACGTCGTTGCCGCCGCTGGCGAAGCTCACGGCCAGGCCCGAGGCACCGGCGCGGCCGGTGCGGCCGATGCGGTGCACGTAGTCCTCGGCGTTGAACGGGATGTCGAAGTTGAACACCGCCGGCACGTCCTTGATGTCCAGGCCGCGGGCGGCGACGTCGGTCGCCACCAGCAGGTCGACCTCGCCGGCCTTGAAGGCGGCCAGCGCCTTCAGGCGCTCGTCCTGGCTCTTGTCGCCGTGCAGCGCGGTGGTCTTGAGGCCTTCGCGCTCGAGCGAACGGGCCAGCCGGGCGCAGCCCAGCTTGCTGTTGACGAAGACGAAGGCCTGCGTGAGGCCACGCTGGCGGATGATCTGCTTGAGCGCGCGGCGCTTGTCGTCGTCGCTGACGCTATAGAAGCGCTGCTCGACGGTGGAGGCGGTCTCGTTGGGCCGCGCCACTTCGATCGTGACCGGATTCTGCAGGTAGCTGCCGGCCAGCCGCTTGATCTCGGGCGAGAAGGTGGCCGAGAACAGCAGCGTGGTGCGCTGCTTGGGCAGGTACGACAGGATCCGCTGCAGGTCGGGCAGGAAGCCGATGTCGAGCATCCGGTCGGCTTCGTCGAGCACCACGTACTCGACCTGGTTCAGCACCGCGTTCTTGGCCTCGATGTGGTCCAGCAGCCGGCCCGGCGTGGCGACCAGCACCTCGACCCCCTTCTTGAGCTCGAGCGTCTGGGGCTTCATGTCGATGCCGCCGAAAACCACCGCGCTGCGCAGGTTGGTGTACTTGGCATAGAGCGCGACCTGCTGCGCCACCTGGTCGGCCAGTTCGCGCGTGGGCAGCAGCACCAGCGCCCGCACCGGATGGCGCGCCGGCGAGGTCGAGCTGTTCTCGTGCTTGAGCATCCGCTGCAGCAACGGGAGCGAAAAGGCCGCCGTCTTGCCGGTGCCGGTCTGCGCCGCGCCCATCACGTCCTGACCCGACAGAACCACCGGAATGGCCTGTTCCTGGATCGGCGTCATGGTCTCGTAGCCCATTTCGGCGACGGCACGCGCGAGGGGTTCGGCCAGGGAAAGATTGGAGAAGGAGCTTGTCATTAAGCCTTCTATTGTCGCACTTTGGTGAAAAACGGCAGTGACAGCGCGGTGACCGGCCGTTTCAGGGCCCGAAACAGGCCCCCAAACAGGCCCCGATAACTAGAGCGATTTGGCCGCGAAAGTGTCGCAATCCTGCATGTTCCCCGACTTGAAACCGGCGCCGAACCAGCGCTGCCGCTGGGCGCTGGTGCCGTGGGTGAAGCTGTCGGGCACGATGGCGCGGCCGGCCGAGCGCTGCAGGGCGTCATCGCCGATCTTCTGGGCCGCGTTCATGGCCGCCTCGATGTCGCCCGGGTCCAGCCACTGCTTGGACTGCTGCGAATGGTGGGCCCAGACGCCCGCCAGGCAGTCGGCCTGGAGCTCGACCCGCACGCTCAGGGCGTTGGCCTGCGCCGGGCTGACCCGGCCGCGCATCTGGTCGACCTTGGCCGTGATGCCGAGCTCGTCCTGCACGTGGTGGCCGATCTCGTGCGCGATCACGTAGGCCTGCGCGAAAACGCCAGGCGCGCCGAGCTGGTTCTTGAGGGTGTCGAAGAAGCCCAGGTCGATGTAGACCTTCTGGTCGCCGGGGCAGTAGAAGGGCCCCATCGCCGACTGGCCGGTGCCGCAGGCGGTAGGCGTGGCGCCGCGGAACAGCACCAGCCGCGAGGGCGTGTAGCTGCCGCCGTTCTGGCGGAAGATGTCGCTCCAGACGACCTCGGTGTTCTTGAGCACGGTCGAGACGAAGGCGGCCTCGCGGTCATCGGGCGGCGGCTTGTGGGCCGGACCCTGCTGCTGCACCTGGGGCGCCGGCTCGCCGCCGCTCAGCAGGCCCAGCACGGTCAGGGGGTTGATGCCGAAGACCCAGCCGGCGATCAGCGCCACCGCCACCGTGCCGATGCCGATGCTGCGGCCGCCGATGGGAAACCCGCCGCCGCCGCCGTCGCGTCGATCCTCGACGTTGTCCGATTGTTCGTTGCCTTCCCACCGCATGACTCGCTCCTCTGCCGTCTCCGGGACGGCCGTCGCAGGATGTTACGCGCTCAGCGAGCCGCCGCGTAACCGACCTTCATCACCTCGCGGGATGGTTTCTGCCGGGTGGGCGCGGCCGGCGCGACCGCGGCCGCCGCGGCTGAGGCGGCGTAGTGGGCTTCCGCCTTTCGCACCTGCGACTGCGTGACCACGGCCATGGCGACCACCTGGACCAGCGCAACCGCGGCCAGGGTCGCGATCAGCAGCAGGCGGTAGGGATGGGTCTCGCGAAGGCGCTGGAAAATCGGCATGTACTCGTTCCTCGTGGCCCCGCGGACGCCGCGTGGGATGGAAGCAGAGAATGCCGGGGCGGGGCCTGCGGCACAGGCGCCGCAGCGCCCGAGACGCTGTAGGACCGCGCCGGAAGCAGACTATTCAGTGGAAGACTATTCAGTGAAGGACTATTCAGTGGAGGACAGAGCAAAAAACTGCTGCGCAGTTTTCTTGGTCTGTCCCGCCAGGTCTCACGCCTTCGGCAGCGTCACGCCGCGCTGGCCCTGGTACTTGCCGCCGCGGTCCTTGTAGCTGACTTCGCAGACCTCGTCGCTCTCGAAGAACAGCACCTGGGCGCAGCCTTCGCCGGCGTAGATCTTGGCCGGCAGGGGGGTGGTGTTGCTGAACTCCAGCGTCACGTAGCCTTCCCATTCGGGCTCGAAAGGCGTGACGTTGACGATGATCCCGCAGCGCGCATAGGTGCTCTTGCCCAGGCAGATGGTCAGCACGTTGCGCGGAATTCGGAAGTATTCGACCGTGCGCGCCAGCGCGAAGCTGTTGGGCGGGATGATGCAGCTGTCGCCGTGGAAGTCGACGAAGCTCTTCTCGTCGAAGTTCTTCGGGTCGACCACGGTGCTGTGGATGTTGGTGAAGACCTTGAACTCGGGCGCGCAGCGGATGTCGTAGCCATAGCTCGAGGTGCCGTAGCTGATGATCTTGTGGCCGTCCTGCTCGCGGATCTGGCCCGGCTCGAAGGGCTCGATCATGCCGTTCTTCTCGGCCATGCGCCGGATCCACTTGTCGCTCTTGATGCTCATGTCGGGGTCCTTCCTGGGGCCGCTATTCTAGGCAGCCCGGACGCGCTACCCGGCTTGCGAGATGACGGTGCGCTCGATCAGGCGGTCGTCGCCAAGCACGATCAGGGAAAACAGCAACTCTTCGAGATTGTTCGCCAGCGCCGTCTTGCGCGCCAGCAAGGGGGTGGCCTTGGGGTCGATCACCAGGAAGTCAGCCTCGCACCCGGGCTGCAGGTTGCCGATGACACCATCGAGACCGAGCGCCCGTGCCGCGCCGCCCGTATGGCGCCACCACAGCTGCGACGGCGCGATGCTCACGCCGGGCTTGGTCTGTCCCTCGCGGCCCACGTAGTAGGCCGCCAGCATGGTCGCGAAGGGGCTGAAGCTGGTGCCGCCGCCTACATCGCTCGCCAGGCCGTAGCGATAGCCGATGCGGTCGGCGCCCTCGAAGTCGAAGAAACCGCTGCCGAGGAACAGGTTGCTGGTCGGGCTGACGGCCGAGGCGGTGCCGGTGTCGCGCATCAGGCGGCGGTCGTCGTCGTCGAAATGGATGCAGTGGGCGTACACGGCGCGTTCGCGCATCAGGCCGAAGCCGGCGTAGACGTCCAGGTAGGAGCGGGCCTGCGGGAACAGTTCGCGCGCCCACTTGACCTCGTCCTTGTTCTCGGCCACGTGCGAATGGACCCAGGTGTCGGGGTACTTCGCCGCCAGTTCGCCGGCGCCGCGCAGCTGCGCATCGGTGCTGGTGGGGGCGAAGCGCGGCGTGATGGCGTAGCCCAGGCGGCCCTGGTTGTGCCAGCGGCGGATCAGCGCCTCGGTGTCGACCAGGCTCTGCTCGGTCCGGTCACGCACGCCATCGGGCGAATGGCGGTCCTGCAGCACCTTGCCGGTGATCATGCGCAGCTGCCGCCGCTCGGCGGCCTCGAAGAAGGCCTGCACCGACTGCGGGTGCGAGGTCGCGAAGGTCAGGGAGGTGGTGACGCCGTTGCGCAGCAGTTCGTCGAAGAAGACCTCGGCCACCTCGGCCGAGTGGGCCGGGTCGGCGAAGCGGCTTTCAGCCGGGAAGGTGTAGTTCTCCAGCCAGGGCAGCAGGCCGTCGGCCGGCGCCCCGATGATGTCGGTCTGCGGAAAGTGGATGTGCATGTCGACGAAGCCCGGCGCCAGGATGCGTCCCGGCCAGTGGGTGACCGCGACGCCAGGGTGGCGCGCCGCCACCTCGGCATGGGCGCCGGCGTCCTGCACCCGCTGCCGGCCCTGGGCATCGGGGCCGACCACCAGCAGGCCGTCGGTGTCGAACAGCGGTCGGCCGGCGGCGTCGAATCGCAGGAGGGAGGCTCGGTAGGCGTGCATGGCTGCGAGGGTAAGGCAGACGCGGCGGTACGCAATGTGCATGCGCATATGAAGGCTATATGTCACGAACGGCGCGCCGGCCCGCCGGGCGCCGGCCCGGCCGCCATGCACGGTCGAACATAATCCGGCACCCATGAAAGTGCTTCTCGTCGCAAACTACGAACCCGATGGCCAGAACAGCATGCTCGCCTTCCGGCGCGTGCTGGAACGCGAGTTGCCCCGGCTGGGCTGCGAGGTGCGGGTGGCAGCCCCGTCGCAACGGGTGCTGCGCTTCGCGCCCTCCGAGCGCTGGCGCAAGTGGTTCGCCTACGTCGACAAGTTCGTGCTGTTCATCCCCTCGCTGGTGCGGCAGGCGCGCTGGGCCGACGTGGTGCACGTCACCGACCATTCGAACGGCATGTACGTCCCCTGGGTCGAGAGCCGGCCCACTGTCATTGCCTGCCACGACGTGATCGCGATCCAGGCGGCGCGCGGCATGGTCGCGGGCTGGGACGTGGGCCGCAGCGGCCGGCTGTTCCAGCGCCTGATCGCGCGCGGGCTGGCGCGCGCCGACGTGATCGCCTGCGCCTCGGACCTGACCCGGCGCGACCTGCTGTCCCTCGACGTGGCGCAGCCGTCGAAGGTGGCGCTGGCGCGGCACGGCCTGAACGACGAATTCGCGCCGCTGCCGCCGGCCGAGGCACAGGCCCTGCTGGCGGGGCTGGGCCTGCGGCCGCAGGAGCCCTACCTGCTCCACGTCGGCCTCGACCTGCCGCGAAAGAACCGCCGGCGGGTGCTGGAGACCTTCATCGCACTGCACGAGCGGGCCGCCGCCGCCTCCCGGCCGGCCCTGGTGCAGCGGCTGGTGTTCGTCGGCCCGGAGCTCGGTCCCGAACTGGCGCAGTTGGCGCAACGGCACGGCGTCGCCGACCGGATCACCACGCTGCAGGGTCTGTCGCACGCCGAGATCCGCGCCGCCTATGCGGGCGCCACCGCCCTGCTCTTCCCCTCGTTGCAGGAAGGCTTCGGCTGGCCCGTGATCGAGGCGCAGGCCTGCGGCTGCCCGGTGTTCACGTCCGACCTTGCGCCGATGAACGAAATCGGCGGCGAGGGCGCGGTGTACGTCGACCCCGACGACCCGGTGGCCATGGCCGAGGCCATCGAGCAGGCGACGCCGCGCCTCGCCGAGTTGCGCCAGAAGGGGCTCGCCAACGCCGCCCTCTACACGCCGGGCCAGATGGCCGCCGCCAATGTGGCGGTCTACCGGATGGCGATCGAGAAGCACGAGGCGAAGCGATGAAGCGGCTGGCGGCGCTGGCGGTTGTCTTCCTGCCCTGGTCGCTCAAGCGCTGGTTGCTGCGCCGCTTCTGGGGCTACCAAATCGCGGATGGTGCGCGGATCGGGCTGTCCTATGTCTTTCCGGGCCACCTGGTGATGGCGCAAGGTGCCCGCATCGGCCACCTGAACGTCGCGATCCACCTGGAGCGGATGGAATGCGGCGCCCATTCGATCATCGAGCGCTCCAACTGGATCACCGGCCATCGGCACGGTGGCGGGCACTTCGGCCACCGTGCCGGACGCGACTCGGCGCTGGTGCTCGGCGCGCACGCCGCGATCACCAAGCAGCACATCATCGACTGCACCGACAAGGTCGAGATCGGCGCCTTCACGACCCTCGCCGGCTACCACTCGCAGATCATCACCCACGGCATCGACGTGGTGGACGGCCGCCAGGACTGCAAGCCGATCCGGATCGGCGCCTACTGCCTGGTCGGCACGCGCGTGATCGTGCTCGGCGGCGCCGCGTTGCCCGATCGCTCGGTACTGGCCGCGGGCTCGGTGCTCAACAAGGCGCACGGCGAGGAATTCGCGGTCTATGCGGGCCAGCCCGCGGTGCGGGTCAAGGGCATCGCCCCCGAGGCCGCGTACTTTCACCGGCCCCGGGGCTTCGTGGACTGAAGGCGCGGAGGCGCTTGGCCGGCCGCGAAACGGGCGCTCGAGCGCAGGCCCGGGGATCAGGGCCGGTCGTCCGGCAACGGCACCGACTGAAGATCGAAAGGCACGTCGCGCGGAATGCCGGCTTCGTCGTCCTTGTGCCCGAACAGCAGGCCGTACTTCGATTCGATGAAATAGACCCTGCCGTTGGCCACCGTGCCCGACGACGGATCGTTGAGTCCCGCCGCCAGGGTCTGGAGCGTCATGCGCTCGCCTTCGAGCCTCGCCGCCGTGACTTGGCCACCATAGGGACCGCTTCCGAAGGCGTTGCTTTCGAACAGCACCAGATGGCCGGGTTTCCAGGCCCGGATCGCGTCGACGTTCTTCAGGACGCGCGGTGCCTCGATGCGCCGGACCTCGCCCGCATGCCCGTCCGCGCCAAGCGGAATGTGCAGCACGTGCGAAGCCGCCTCGACCAGGCTCACGTAGACGTCACGGTCGCCGTCGAGCGCGATGCCGTTCAGCCCCCGGTAAGGCGCCGTGCCGCCGGCCAGCAACGGGTCTTCCTTCCAGACCTCGAGGGCCGCCGCGCCCGGCGCGAGGCGCAGCACGCGCGGGTGGAACGAGTCCGTCACGTAGAGGTTGCCGCGCGCATCCTGCGCCAGGTCGTTGCAATAGCCGGAAGCGGGCATGGCGTAGCTGCCGCGCGGCGTTCCGGTCACCAGGTCGTAGCTCTTGAGCGCGCTGGGCGTCTGCGGGACCGTGGTGAAGCCGGTCGCACCAGAACACACCCACAGCAGATGGCGGGCCGCATCCACCAGCACCCCCTGCCCATTCGCGAGCCCGTTGGCGCCGGGCTTCACGAGCATTTCCGGCCGGGCGCCGGCGCCGGGCCGAAGCCGGACCACCGCCCCCTGGCGCCAGCTGCCCACGTAGAACGAACCGTCCGGCCCGGTCGCGACGCTCTCCGGATACCAGTCGGCAGGCAAGGGTCGCGTGGTCGGCGGCGCGGCCATCGCCGCGGCCTGGAGGGCCAGGAGGCCGGCTGCTGCGAGCTGCTTCGGGCTCATTGCCAGACGCGGTACACCCGCCCCGTTTGCACGCCTTCGACGCTTCGCACATAGGCCTGCGCCACGCGCGCGGCCGGTACCGGCTCGAAGCCGGGAAAGAAGGGCTCGTAGTCCGGCAACGACTCGGTGAGCAGCGTGGGGCTGATGGCATTGATGCGCAGCCTGCGCGGCAATTCAACCGCCGCCGCACGGACGAAGCCTTCGACCGCCGCGTTGACGGGGGTGGCATTGGCGCCCAGCCGGATCGGCTCCTCGGCCACGATGCCGCTGGTGAGCGTGATCGAGCCGTGGTCGCGCAGCACATGCTGGCCGCGCAGCGCGAGGCGCACCTGGCCGAGCAGCTTGTCCTGCAGGCCGACGTCGAAATCCGAGGACTGCATGTCGGCCAGCACGGCGGCCACGGCACGGCCGAGCACGCCGCTGGCGCCGACGAGAAGAATTTTCATGAGGGGATCCATGCGGTTGAAAAAGAGGCGCTATTCTTTTGCGAACCTTTCATTCAATAAATACACAATCTCTTCTTGGATTCAGAATAAATAGTTAGCAATATGGACAAGCTTCGCGCCATGGAAGTCTTCGTCGCCGCCATCGACGCCGGCAGCTTCGCCAAGGCGGCGGAGGCCCTGGAGCTGTCGGCCGTGATGGTCGGCAAGCACATCCGCGGGCTCGAAAAGGCTTTGGGCGCGCGCCTGCTCGAACGCACCACGCGCCGCCACGCGCTCACGGAAATCGGTGCCGCCTACCTGGAACGCTGCCGTGACGTGCTCGCCAGCGTGCGCACGGCGGATGGCGTGGCGGAGTCGTTGCGGGCGCTGCCGCAAGGCACGTTGCGCGTGACCGCACCGGTCGCCTACGGCGCGCACCGGCTGATGCCGGTGATCGCCCGGTACATGGCCGCCCATCCGCAGGTCCAGGTCGAGCTGAACCTCAACGACCGCGTGGTCGACCTGGCCGAGGAAGGCTTCGACTGCGGGATCCGCTCCGGGGCTGCGGTCGAAGACCGGCTGATCGCGCGACCCCTGGCGCGCTCGCCCATGTTCGCGGTCGCCAGCCCGGCCTTCGTCACCCGCCACGGCATGCCGGCGCATCCCTCGGACCTCGAAGCGTTGCCGCTGCTGGCCTTCGCAGCATGGGGGCCGAACCACTCATGGCGTTTCACGCGCGGCGCGGAGACCGTCCGTGTCCCGGTGCGCGGCCCTCTGGTGACCAACAATGGCCAGGCCCTGCTCACGGCCGCCCTCGCCGGTGTGGGCGTCATCGTGCAGGCGGACCCCCTGCTCACTCCCGCGCTCGACGCCGGCCAGGTGGTGCGCCTGCTGGCGGACTGGGACCTGCCGGCGCGCGATGTCCACATCGTGAGGCTGCCGGAGGCCCGCCCCAGCGCCAAGCTGCGCAGCTTCGTGGATTTCGTGGTCGAGCGGCTGGGCTGATCGCGCTCAGGGCGCCTTGCGCGCGACCCGCCCCTGCACGCCCTCGACCAGCCAGTTCATGTGGAGGATCTGCTCGTCGTCCAGGCCCTGCCCCTTGGCGATGACGACCCGGCCCTCGTTGTCGCGCACATCGGCGGCCACGGCCTGGAAGGGCTTCAGCTTGCCGGCGGCAATGTCCTGCTGGCGCGCCAACACTTCGTCCTGCACGGCCTTCGGCACCTTGGAGCCGAAATCGCCGACCCGGATCATGCCCTCCTTGACGCCACCCCAGACGTTGCCGCTTTTCCAGCTGCCGTCGAGCACGGCACGGGCGCGCTGCGTGTAGTAGTCGCCCCACTGGTGCGTGACCGCGACGACCTGGGCGTCGGGCGCGACCTTGCGCATGTCGGAGTGGTAGGCGACGGCCAGCTTGCCGCGCTCCTGCGCCGCGGTCATCACGGCGGTCGAGCCGGTGTGGAAGGCGATCACGTCGACGTCCTGGTTGAACAGGGCCATCGCCGCCTCGCGCTCCTTCGGCGGGTCGAACCAGACGTCCAGCCACACCACCTTGACCCGCGCCTGCGGGTTGACCGAACGCATGCCCAGCGTGAAGGCGTTGATGCCCTGCAGCACCTCGGGGATCGGGAAGCCCGCCACGTAGCCCGCGACGTTGGTCTTCGTCATGCGGCCGGCCGCGACACCGGCGAGATAGCGGCCCTCGTAGTAGCGCGCATTGGCGGTCGCGACGTTGGGTGCCGTCTTGTAGCCGGTGATCGATTCGAACTTCACGTCCGGAAAGTCGCGCGCCACCTTCAGCGTCGGCTCCATGTAGCCGAAGCTCGACGTGAAGATCAGCTTGTTGCCCTGCTGGGCGAGGTCGCGGATCACGCGCTCGGCATCGGCGCCCTCGGCCACGTTCTCGACGTAGGTGGTCTTGACCTTGCCGGCCAGCGCGGCCTCGACGGCCTTGCGTCCGTTTTCGTGCTGGCGCACCCAGCCGGCATCGGTGACCGGGGCGACATAGACGAAGCCGATCTTCAGCGGATCGGCCTTCGGCGCGGGTTGGGAAAAAGCTGGAAGAAAGAAACAAGCGGCCGCGAGCGCGGCTGCGAGGTTTTTATACATGGTAGTCCTCTACATGGCCCCGGAATGGAAAAGGCGCCGCGGGGCAGCGGCGCCGGTGCCCATTTTAACGGACCGCCGTCGCTCAACGACCGGTCGCGCTGTCGCGCACCGCCTCGCGCATCAAATCGGCCAGCCGGGCCACCGGCGCTTCGGGCTCGGCCTGCGCGCGGGCCATCGAGAGCGCGATCTGCGGCAGCGCCGGCAGGCCGGTGCCGGTGCGGTCGAGCACGCGCACGTGCGGCGGCAGCCCGAAGGCGGGGCGTGCCGACAGGCCAAGCCCGGCCGAGGTCGCGGCCCACAGCGCCGCCAGGCTGGCACTGGTGAAGACATGGCGCCAGGGAATGTCCGCGCGGTCGAGCACCGTGGTGACGATCTCGCGCAGCGGGCATGGGGCGTCGACCATCACCAGCGGCAGCGGCTCGCGCGACTTGCGCGGCCCGGCGCGCTGCAGCTCGGACCACCACGCAGTGTCCAGTGCCGCGGGCGCGGCGGGTGCGATCCATTGCAGCGGCAGGCGCACGAGGTGCTCGGCATGGTCCAGTGGTGCGCTGCCCGCGACTTCCCAGGTCAGGGCCAGGTCGAGCTGGCCCAGCGCCAGCCGCTCGCGCAGTTCGGCGCTGCGCGCCACGCAGGCCTCGACGCGAACCCTGGGATGCGCGCGCGCGAAGCGGCCGAGCACGCCGGGCAGCAGGCTTTCGCCCAGGTCTTCCTGCAGGCCGAGCCGGACCCAGCCTTCGAGGTCGGCGCCGCGCATCGCGGCCGCCGCCTCGTCGTTGATCTCGAGCAGGCGATGGGCATAGGCCAGCAGGGTCTGGCCGGCGTCGGTGAGCTCGAGGCCGCGCCCGGCCTTGCGCAGCAGCGGCGTGCCGGCCTGGCTTTCGAGCTTCTTGAGCTGGGCACTCACCGCCGAGGTCGAGCGCCCGAGCTTGTCGGCCGCCCGGGCGTAGCTGCCGAGGGCCACGCCGGTCGAGAAGCTGCGAAGAACGTCGAGGTCGAACAACACGTGGGTCATGGTCAATCATCCCGTTTTTGTGGACGGATGGTTGATTATTTTCTGATTTTCAAAAGCTTGGCACAAGCGGACACTGCGCCGCATGATGCAAGGCCCCTCGCTCCCCGCCACCTCGTCGCACCGCTGGAAGGTGCTCGCCGCAGGCGTCGCCGCCAACGCGGCGTTCTCGGTCGCTTTCAGCGGCATCCCGATGACCGCCGTGCTGATGCGATCGGGCTATCGGCTCGACAACGCCACCCTGGGCCTGGTGCTCGGGCTGATGGGCCTCGGCATCGCCGTGAGCGAACTGCCGTGGGGCCTGATGACCGACCGCTGGGGCGACCGGCCGGTGCTGCTGACCGGCCTCGGCGCCACCGCCCTGGCGCTGCTCGCAATGGCGCTGCTGGCAGCGCCGACGCCGCAGCACGTGCCCGGCCTGGGCTGGCTCGGTGCCGGCCTGCTCGGAGTCGGCCTGCTGGGTGGCAGCGTCAACGGCGCCAGCGGCCGGGCCGTGATGGGCTGGTTCGCCGACGGCGAGCGCGGCCTGGCGATGAGCATCCGGCAGACCGCCGTGCCGCTCGGCGGCGCGGTCGGCGCCATGCTGCTGCCGGCGGTCGCATCGCGCTTCGGCTTTGCGGCGATGTACGGCGTACTGGCCGCACTGTGCGCGCTCAGCGCCCTGCTGGCCTGGGCCTGGGTGCACGAACGCGCGGCGCCGCTCGCGCCCTTTCCGGCCGCGGCGCGGGCCGCGCAGCGCCGGGACGGCCCGTTGCGCGACGCCCGCGTCTGGCGCCTCGCGGCGGGCATCGGCATCCTGTGCGCGCCGCAGTTCGCGGTGCTGTCCTTCGGCACCGTCTTCCTGCACGACTTCGGCCACGCCGGGCTGGGCGTCATCGCCGCCGCGATGACGGCGATGCAGGTCGGGGCGATGGCGATGCGGGTCTGGAGCGGGCGCTGGACCGATCGCCGCCGGAACCGGCCGGCCTACCTGCGCGCCTGCAGCCTGCTCAGCATGCTGCTGTTCGCGGCACTGGCGGCGCTGGCCCTGGCGGGCGACGCGGCGACCGGTGCTTCGGCTCCGCTGCGCGCGCTGCTGATCGGGCTGCTGGCCGTGAGCGGCCTCTGCGTATCGGCCTGGCACGGCGTCGCCTACACCGAACTGGCCACCCGCGCGGGCGCGGCCCGGGCCGGCACCGCACTGGGCATGGCGAACACCAGCGTGTTCATGGTGTGCTTCGCGACGCCGCTCGGCATTCCTCACCTGTTGGCCCTGCAGGGCTGGCCGCTGGTGTGGCTGGCGGCCGCGGCCTGCGCGGCCGCCGCCCTGCCGCTGCTCTCGGCGCCTGCGGATGCGGTTCAGGCGAAGGCGTCGAAGGCCGCATTGAGCCGGTCGACATAGGCGCGCTTGGCCGCGGCATCGACGAAGCTGCCCTCGAAGCTGTTGGCCGCCAGCTGCCAGGCGTGCTGCGCCGTGAGCCCGGTGGCGGCGAAGGTCTCGGTGAAGTTCTGGTTCATGTAGCCGCCGAAGTAGGCCGGGTCGTCGGAATTCACCGTCGCCACCAGGCCGCCATCGAGCAGCGCGCGCAGGTTGTGCTGCCCGAGGTCGGGGAACACGCACAGCTTGAGGTTCGACAGCGGGCAGACGGTCAGCGGAATGCGGTCCGCGGCCAGCCGCTTCATGAGCGCGGCGTCCTTGGTGCTCTGCACGCCATGGTCGATGCGCTCGACCTTGAGCACGTCGAGCGCGCTCCAGACATAGGCCGGCGGCCCCTCCTCGCCCGCATGGGCGACCAAGTGGAAGCCGAGTTCGCGGCAGCGGGCGAACACGCGGGCGAACTTCTCGGGCGGATGGCCGAGCTCGCTCGAATCGAGGCCGACGCCGATGAAGCGGTCGCGAAACGGCAGCGCCTGCTCCAGCGTGGCGAAGGCATCCTCCTCGCTGAGGTGGCGCAGGAAGCACAGGATCAGCTCGGCATCGACGCCGAGCCTGGCCTTGGCATCGACGCAGGCCCGGTGCAGGCCGTCGATCACGGTCTGCATCGCGACGCCGCGCTCGGTGTGGGTCTGCGGATCGAAGAACATCTCGGTGCGCACCACGTTGTCGGCCGCCGCCCGCTCCAGGTAGGCCCAGGCCATGTCGTAGAAGTCCTGCTCCTTCAGAAGCACGCTGGCGCCGGCGTAGTAGATGTCCAGGAAGGTCTGCAGGTTGGTGAAGGCGTAGGCGGCGCGCAGGTCCTCCACGCTGGCGTAGGGAATGGCGACGCCGTTGCGCTGCGCCAGCCCGAAGATCAATTCGGGCTCGAGCGAGCCCTCGATGTGGATGTGCAGCTCGGCCTTCGGCATGGCGCGCAGCAGCGCGGGCAGGCGGTCGGCGGCGATGTCGCGGACGGTGCGTTTTTGGGCAATGGTCATCAGCAGACTCCGAAGGTGATGCCACGCATTTTGAGGTGGCGGCGGTAGAGGGACGAGGCCTTGTCGGCCACGGTGTGGAGCTCGGCGCGCAGGTCGAGCGGCAGCCGCTTGGGGCTTTGCGATTCGAGCACCGGCTTGTCCTGCAGGAAGATGGTGTCCTGGAAGGCGCGCACCGAGGCCGCGTCGCGCTCGAAATCGGAGGTGGCGAAGCGGAACCAGACCCGGCTGCGCTCGGCATCGACCGGGCAGATCTGGAGCGCGATCGATTCGCGGTAGCCGTCGATGCCGACGCTCGAAGCCTCGGGCACCTTGGTCAGCACCGCCGCATAGGGCGCTGTGACCTCATAGGTGTATTCGACCTGCGCCGGCGCGGTCGAGTTGACCGTCGACTGCGGCTGCCAGGCCTTGCAGCCGGTCGCGCGCAGGCCGTCGGGCGTGGCTTCGACCCGGTAGTCGTCGATCACGGCCATCTCGCGCGCGCCGAGCCAGCCTTCGTGCACGAAGCCGAAGTGCGCCATGTCGAGGAAGTTCTCGACCAGCCGCGGGGCGCTCGTCTCGACGTCGTAGGGGCCGCAGCTGATCTTGCGCATGCCCGCGTCGTCCTCGGCCTCGAAGGCGGGCAGCGCGGCATCGCCCTGGCCATCACTTTCGAGCCGGACCCACACCAGGCCCTGGGCCTCGACCGCGGCATGCGCCACGGCGCGGTGCGTGGCCGGCGGCACGAAATCCGGCAGCGCCGGTACGTGGATGCAACGGCCGCCGGGCTCGAAGCGCCAGCCGTGGTAGGGGCACTCGAGGACCGCGCCGCGCTCGCAGGCGACCACCCGGCCGAGCGAGAGCTGCGCGCCGCGATGCGGACAGCGGTCGGCCCAGGCGTGGACGGTACCGGCGCCATCGCGCCACAGCACCAGCTTGTCGCCGAGCAGTCGCACCGCGAGCGGCGCCGTCGCCAGCTCGTCGGCAAGAGCCACCGGATGCCAAAGACTTTTTTCTATCAACGTAACTCCATTCGACTCAGGTTTCGCGCCCTGACGGCAGCTCGTTCAATTGTGGCTCGCACACTCGAATTCATGGCGCGGGCGTATCGCGGTCCAGTGATTGCAGCAATGCGCGGCCAGTGATGGTCAGCCGGTATTTCTGCAAGCGACTGTTGGGCTTGTCAGGCAGGGTGTATTCGATCAGGCCTTGCGTCAACGCGGGCTCGATATAGCGCTCTCGCACATGGGTGCGGTCCTTGAGCTGCAGCCGCTCGCGAATCTCGGCGTTTGCCAAGTCTCCGGCTTCGGCGAGCAGCTTCAACAGGGCGAGGACTGGTGGGGTGACTGGTGGGGTGACTGGTGGGGTGACTGGTGGGGTGACTGGTGGGGTGCCCCCCTCCCACTCCGCAGCCGGTCGCCGGATCACGGCGCTGAACTGGTTGCCCGCTACCTGGTCGGCCAGATCGATACTCGGCCACTCTTTCAATGCACGCGGAATGCCGCTGCCCATGCCGCGATACGGCAAGATGTGGGAGGCATGTTCGGTCAGCGTCGGGTTGCGGCGGTTGGTGCGCCCTTCGCGGATGGCCGCCACGCTCAGGCTGTCGGGCAGGTGGCCCGGGCTGACGATCTCAATCCGGTCGGCGAACACCATCAGGCGGATCGAGGCACTGGTGAAGTAGTCGCGGTGGATCAGCGCATTCACCAGCAGTTCTTCCAATGCGGCCTCGGGAATCTCCAGTTCGCCCAACGTATTGAAGCCGCGCTTGCGCTGTACGTGGTGCAGGTTGCGGCGGACGAAGGCAAAGCTGCGTTGGTACTGTTCCTGCAAGGTGCCAGCAATATCCTCGCTATCCAAGTAGCGGGTATCGGCCAGACTGACGCCGGGGAAGGCCACAGCCTTGACCTCGAACGCCGGCCGCCAGCGCTGCGGGTGGCGGCCGAACAGCATCAACCCCGCCAGGTTCAGTTCACGCCCATCGCCCAGGCCCAGGTTTTGCAGGAGTTGCTCCTGTGTCTGGCCCGCAAACTCGCTGCCTTGGCCATAGCGACGGTTGAAATAGGCTTGAAAGGCCTTCTCGTCGACATCCGCCGCAGACGTTCCAGCCACCGGCACCACATCGGCATAGACCAGACCGGCACGCTGGAACATCCGCTGCATTTCCTCGCGCGCCGTCACGTGTCGCTTGTCCGCACCCTGCTTGACCCAGATCCGTCCCTGATGGTCCACATAGGGCTTGGCGAGGCCATCGGGCACGCTGACCACCATCACGATGCCTTGAGAAGTCTGCACGTTCTCGGTCGTCGGATGTACAGGCGGGCGCATGTGCTGGGTAGCGGCATTGCCGAGCAACTGGTTCAGCCGCCGCACCGCGGCCGGGTCCAGCCCGCTGACCGCCCCATCGTCGGCCACGCCGAGAAACAACCATCCGCCACCGCTGTTGGCAAAGGCCGCCAACTCGGCGGCCAAGCCGTCGACGTTGCTCGCATCGCGCTTGAACTGGTGTCGGCTGTCTTCGCCACGCACCAGCACTTGCTGCAGTTCGGACTCGTTCATGGTTCCTCCCCAGACCCAAAACGAAAAAGGGTTGCCCGAGGACAACCCTTTGCACCGGAGATCCGGTTTTTCGTCGTCTTACTTCTTGTCCCCGCCCGGCACCTTGCCTTCGACGCCCTTGACGTAGAAGTTGACGCCGCTCAGGAACTTGTCGTCGGCCACGGCACCGGCCGCCACCACTTCCTTGCCGTCCTGGTCGACGATCGGGCCCTTCCAGATCGAGAAGCTGCCGTCCTTCAGGCCCTTCTTGACTTCCTCGATCTTGGCCTTGGCCTCGGCCGGAACGTCCTCGGCGATCGACACCAGGTCGATCGCGCCTTCCTTGACGCCCCACCAGGTCTGGCCGGTGGTCCACTTGCCGTCCAGCATGTCCTGGGTGGCCTTGGTGTAGTAAGGCGTCCAGTTGATGACGGCCGAGGCCAGGTGGGCCTTCGGGCCGTAGGCGGTCATGTCGGAGTCCCAGCCGAAGGCGCGCTTGCCCTTTTCTTGCGCGGTCTTGAGCACGGCCGGCGAGTCGGTGTTCTGGAACAGCACGTCGGCGCCGCCGTTGATCAGCGCGGTGGCGGCCTCGGTTTCCTTGGGCGGGCTGAACCATTCGTTGACCCACACCACCTTGGTCGAGATCTTCGGGTTGACCGACTGGGCGCCCAGCGTGAAGCTGTTGATGTTGCGCAGCACCTCGGGGATCGGCACCGAGCCGACCACGCCCAGCGTGTTGCTCTTGGTCATCGAGCCGGCGATCACGCCGGCCATGTAGGCGCCTTCGTAGGTGCGGCTGTCGTAGGTGCGCATGTTCTCGGCCGTCTTGTAGCCGGTGGCATGCTCGAACTTGACTTCCTTGTTGTCGGCCGCGACCTTGAGCATCGGCTCCATGTAGCCGAAGGTGGTGCCGAAGATCAGCTTGTTGCCCTGGCTCACCATGTCGCGGAACACGCGCTCGGCATCGGCGCTCTCGGGCACGCTCTCGACGAAGGTGGTCTTGATCTTGTCGCCGAATTCCTTCTCGATCGCCTTGCGGGCGTTGTCGTGCGCGAATGACCAGCCGCCGTCGCCGACCGGGCCGACATAGGCGAAGGCGATGTTCAGCGGCGCCTTCGGTGCCGGTGCCGCAGCGCTGGGCGCCGGGGCGGCAGGCGCCGCGGCGGGAGCTGCTGCCTCTTCCTTCTTGCCGCAGCCGATGAGGGCGGCCGAAGCGACCGCGGTCAGGGCAGCCAGCTTGAGCAGGGAACGCTTGTTCAGATCATTCATTGTTCGAAATCCTCGAAGGACGGGTTGGCGGAGAAACAAAAGGAAACGTGATTATGAGCCGGGGTAGAAGGGTTTCCCAATCGAAGCCGGCATGTTGACCCGGATAAACGCCGGGTTGCGCGAGATCAGTGCCAGCACCACGATCGGTGCGATATAGGTCAGCATGCTGAGGAACTGGCTCGGGATGTTGACCCCGGTGCTCTGCAGGTGGAAGCCCAGCATCGACACCCCGCCGAACAGGTAGGCGCCGAGCAGCACCCGCACCGGGCGCCAGGTCGCGAAGGTGGTGAGCGCGAGCGCGATCCAGCCGCGTCCGGCCACCATGCCCTCGACCCACAGCGGCGTGTAGACGGTCGACAGGTAGGCGCCCGCCAGCCCGCACAGCGCGCCGCCGGCGATCACCGCCAGGAAGCGGATGCGCCGCACCGGATAGCCCAGCGCGTGCGAGGACTCGGGCGATTCGCCGACCGAGCGCAGCACCAGGCCGGCGCGCGTGCGGTACAGGAACCAGATCAGGCCGATGGTCAGCAGCACCGCGAAATAGACCATCGGGTGATGGCGGAACAGCGCCGGCCCCACCAGCGGAATGTCGCCCAGCACGGGCAGCGCGTAGGACACGCTCTCGGGCAGCTTGGCCTGGACGAAGTTGATGCCCGCGAAGGCCGAGAAACCGACGCCGAACAGGCTCAGCGCCAGCCCGGTGGCGTACTGGTTGGTGTTGAGCCAGATCACCAGCACGCCGAAGAAGGCGGCCAGCAGCGCCCCGGCCGCCATGCCGGCCAGGAAGCCGAGCCAGGTGTTGTGCGTGACCACCACGGTGGCGAAGCCGGCGATCGCGGCGCACAGCATCATGCCCTCGGCGCCGAGGTTGACGATGCCGGCCTTTTCGTTGATCAGCAGGCCCAGGGCGGCGATAGCCAGGACCGTGCCGGCGCTGAGCGTGGAGCCCAGCAGCAGTGCGTAGGATTCCATCATGCGGCTCCTTCGGTGGGACGGGCGACCGGTGCCGTGAGCGGCGTGCTGGCCTGCAGCGAACCGGTCCCGGAGGTCGAGGCGATCACCTTGACCGCTGCCTTGCGCCGGATCCGGTAGGCGATCAGCGTGTCGCAGGCCAGCAGCGTGAACAGCAGCAGGCCCTGGAACACGCCGGTCAGCGACTTGGGCAGGCCGAGCCGCGACTGGGCCAGCTCGCCACCGATGTAGAACATGCTCATGAGGATCGCCGAGAAGATCATGCCGACCGGGTGCAGCCGGCCGACGAAGGCCACGATGATCGCGGCGAAGCCGTAGCCGGCGGGAACGTAGGGCGTGAGCTGGCCGATCGGGCCCGCCACTTCGAGCGCACCCGCCAGGCCGGCCGCGCCGCCCGAGGTCAGCAGCGCGATCCAGACCGCGCGCCGGGCCGAGAAGCCCGCGTAGCGCGCGGCCGCCGGCGCCAGCCCGCCGACCTGCTGGGCGAAGCCGGCCCGGGTGCGGAACAGGAACACCCACAGCGCCGCCGAGCCGGCCAGCGCGATCAGCAGTCCGATGCTGACGCGCGAGCCCTTCAGCAGCCGCGGGATCTGGGTCACGGCCTCGAAGGTCTTGGTCTGCGGGAAGTTGTAGCCCTGCGGGTCCTTCCACGGGCCGTAGACCATGTAGCCCAGCAGCAGCACCGCGACGTAGACCAGCATCAGGCTCACCAGGATCTCGTTGGCGTTGAACCTGTCGCGCAGGAAGGCGACGATGCCCGCCCAGACCATGCCGCCCAGGATCCCGGCGACCAGGATCGCGGCCACGATCCACGACCCGGTCGACTTGTCGGCCAGCAGCGCGACGCCGCCGGCGCAGATGGCGCCGAACACGAACTGCCCTTCGGCGCCGATGTTCCAGACATTGGAGCGGAAGCACACGGCCAGGCCGAGCGCGATGATGAGGAGCGGCGTCGCCTTGACCATCAGCTCGCCCAGCGCATAGCCGCTCTTGATCGGCTCCCAGAAAAAGACCGCGAGGCCCTTGACCGGGTCCTTGCCGAGCAGGGCGAACAGCACCATGCCGATCAGCACGGTGATCAGCAGCGCCAGGATCGGCGAGCCATAGCTCCAGAAACGCGAGAGCTGCGGGCGGGGTTCGAGCTTAAGCATGGGCCACCTCCGTGGCTGCCTTGGCAGCATGTGGCGAAGCGTCCCAGAGGCCGCTCATCCATTCGCCGATCTGCGGCACCGTGGCGGCGGCGCGATCGATCGAGGGCGAGAGGCGGCCCTTGGCGATGACATGCAGGCGGTCGCAGATCTCGAACAGCTCGTCGAGCTCCTCGCTGACCACCAGCACCGCGCAGCCGGCATCGCGCAGCGCCAGGATCTCGCCGCGGATCAGCGCCGCTGCGCCGACGTCCACGCCCCAGGTCGGCTGCGAGACGATGAAGATCTTCGGGTCGGCGTCGATCTCGCGCCCGACGATGAATTTCTGCAGGTTGCCGCCCGACAGCGAGCGTGCCGCCGCGTTCGGCCCGCCGGCCTTGACGTTGAAGCGCTGGATGATCTTGGCGGCGTGCTGCTGCAGCGCGCCGGTCCGGATCCAGCCGCCCTTGCCGACCGCGTTGCTGCGGGTCAGCAGCATGTTCTGCGCCAGCCCCAGGGTCGGCACGGCGCCGCGGCCCAGCCGCTCCTCGGGCACGAAGTGCAGCCCCAGCGCGCGGCGCCGGCGCGGCCTGAAGTGGGCCGCCGGCTGGCCGAAAACCTCGATCATGCGGGCCTCGGCCCGAGTGTCCTCGCCCGACAGGGCGTAGAGCAGTTCCTTCTGGCCGTTGCCCGAGACGCCGGCGATGCCCACCACCTCGCCGGCGCGGACGTCCAGGGAGATGCCGTCCAGGTCGACGCCGAACTGGTCCTCGCGCGCCAAGGTGAGGCCCTTGACCTGCATCGCCACCGCGCCCGCATGGATCGGCCGGTGTTGCAGCGGCGGCGGCTCGGCGCCGATCATCAGCCTCGACAGCGATTCGTTCGATTCGTTCTGCGGATTGCACACCCCCGTGACCTTGCCGCCGCGCAGCACGGTGCAGGCCGTGCACAGCTCGCGGATCTCGTGCAGCTTGTGGCTGATGTAGAGGATGCTGCAGCCTTCGGAGGCCAGCTTCTTGAGCACCACGAAGAGCTTCTGCACCGCCTGCGGCGTCAGGACCGAGGTCGGCTCGTCGAGGATCAGCAGCTTGGGGTCGGTCAGCAGCGCGCGAATGATCTCGACCCGCTGCATCTCGCCGACCGACAGCGTGTGGACCGGCCGCGCCGGGTCGATGTCCAGCCCGTATTCGGCCGCCTTGGCCTGGACCCGGCGCGCCACCTCGGCCAGCGCCAGGCTCTTGTCCAGCCCGAGCCAGACGTTCTCGGCCACGGTCAGGGTATCGAACAGGGAGAAATGCTGGAACACCATGCTGATGCCCAGCGCCCGCGCCTCCTGCGGGTTGCGCACGTTGACCGGCTGGCCGTTGAACATCACGCTGCCTTCATCGGGCTTGACCGAGCCGTAGATGATCTTCATCAGCGTGGATTTGCCGGCGCCGTTCTCGCCGAGGACCGCGTGGGTTTCGCCGGGCGCCACCGTCAGCGAAACGTCGCTGTTGGCGACCACCGCGGGGTAGCGCTTGGTGATGTGCGCGAGCTGGAGTCTGTGGATTGTCATGCCTGTGCCTGGCCGTTGGGTTTCAGGGACGCATTGTCGTCAGTGTCCGCCGATATAGATGAACTTGAACAGGAAAACGCCGCCGATCAGCCACACCATCCAGTGGACCTTGCGGGCCTGGCCAGTGAACAGCTTCAGCACCGCGTAGGTGATGAAGCCGAACGCCAGGCCGTTGGCGATCGAATAGGTGAAGGGCATGACCAGCGCGGTGACCGCCGCTGGAATCACTTCGGTGGTGTCTTCCCAGTCGAGTTCGGTCAGTTCCCTAAGCATCAAACAGGCCACGAAGAACAAGGCCGGTGCCGTGGCATAGGCCGGCACCGCGCCGGCCAGCGGCGAAATCACCAGCGCCGCCAGGAACAGCACCGACACCGTCAGCGCCGTGAGCCCGGTGCGGCCGCCGGCCTGGACGCCGGCCGCGCTCTCCACGTAGGCGGTGGTGCTGGACGTGCCCAGGAGCGAACCGGCGAAGATCGCGCCGCTGTCGGCCAGCAGCGCCTTGTTGAGCCGGTCCATCTTGCCCGGCACCAGCAGGCCGGCGCGGCGGGCGACGCCCATCAGGGTGCCGGTGGCGTCGAACAGCTCGACCAGGAAGAACACCAGGATCACGTTGAGGATGCCGCCCGTGAGCGCCGCCTTGATGTCCAGCTGCAGGAAGGTCGGCGCGATCGACGGCGGCGGCGCGAAGATGCCGTGGAAGACGTTGCCGCCGAAGAAGAAGGACAGCACCGTCACCGCGATGATGCCGATCAGGATCGCGCCCGGCACCTTGAGCCGGTCGAGCACCACGATCAGGAAGAAGCCCAGCGTGGCCAGCACCACTTCGGGCGTGTGCAGGTCGCCGAGCGTGACGTAGGTCGCCTTGGAGGGCGCCACGATGCCGGCGCTCTTGAGCGCGATGATCGCCAGGAACAGCCCGATGCCGACCGTGATGGCGACCCGGATCGAATGCGGGATGCCGCGGATGATCAGCTCGCGCAGCTTGAACACCGTGACCAGCAGGAACAGGCAGCCCGAGACGAACACCGCGCCCAGCGCCGCCTGCCAGGTGAAGCCCATCTGGCCGACCACCACGTAGGCGAAATAGGCGTTCAGGCCCATGCCGGGCGCCAGCGCGATCGGGTAGTTGGCGTAGAGCGCCATGATGGCGGTGCCGAGCGCCGCGATCAGGCAGGTGGCGACGAAGACCGCGTCCTTCGGCATGCCCGCGTCGCCGAGGATCGACGGGTTCACGAAGATGATGTAGGCCATCGTCAGGAAAGTCGTGAGGCCCGCCACCAGTTCGGTGCGCACCGTGGTGTTGTGCTCCCTGAGCTTGAAGAGCCTTTCGGCCCAGCCGCTGGCGGCGGGGCGTGGCGTGGTGGCGTGCCCGGTGGGCACCGTGTCTGTCCGGTTCATCGCATTTGTCTCCGTCTCGTTTCTTTGGGCTCGTGGCGTTCCTGTCCGTATCGCGACGCCGGCGCGAAATTCTTGTGCGGTCTAGTCGGGACCGGCCGCGGCGGGCGGCGGCCGCAGCGACGCCGCCACCGCCTTGGTGCGCTCGCGCAGCCAGCGCGCCGAACTCGAGGAATGGGTGCGCTCGTGCCACAGCTGGTAGTACATGAGGCGCGGCAGCGGCACCGGGCAATCGAGGATCGCGACCGGCAGCCGGTCGACGAAGCGCTCGCAGTACTGGCGGCCGGTGGTCAGCACCAGCAGGCTCGAGGCCACCATGTCGGGAATCAGCCCGAAGTGGGCGCAGCGGGCCATGATGTTGCGCTGCCGGCCCATCTCGTCGAGCATCTGGTCGATGATCCCGCGGGCACCCGGATGCGTCGGCGTCGGCGCGATGTGCTCGGCCGCCAGCCAGCTCTCCAGGTCCCAGCCGCGCCGCACCGCCGGATGGTCCTTGTTGACCATCGAGACGATCTCGTCGCCGAACAGCCGCGCCATGTGGAGGTCTTCCGGCGGCTTGAGCCAGTTGCCGACCACCACGTCGACCTGGCCCAGCGAGAGGTGCGCGTGGTAGTCCGAATCGGACGACAGCGGATGGATCTCGATGTGGCACAGGGGCGCCTGGCTCTTGATCTGCGCCACCAGCAGCGGCAGGAAATGCGGGTCCATGTAGTCGCTGGCGGCGATCCGGAAGGTGGTGGCGGCGGTCTGCGGATCGAAGCCGCGGGCGTCGCTGAACAGCACCTCGGCCGAGCGCAGGATGGCGGCCGCCGGCTCGATCATGCGCAGGCCGGCATCGGTCGGCACCATGCCCGAGCCCGAGCGCACCAGCAGCGGGTCGCCGGACAGCTCCCGCAGCCGCTTGAGGGCGGCGGAAACGGCGGGCTGGTACATCCCCAATCGGATGGCGGCTCGCGAGACGCTGCGGTCGGTCAGCACGGTGTGTAGAACCCGGATGAGGTGAAGATCGATCTTGTCGAGAAGCGCCTGGTCTCTCATGACTGCCCGCCGTGGTCTGGAATGTGCGGGCAGTTATACAGCGCGGCAATCACATGGAAAGGCCCTCAGGCGCCGGCCTGGACCGCGGTGATCGCGTTCAGGATCGCCTCGCTGGTGGCGGGCGCGCGCAGCGGCGGGTCGACCTTGTGCTCGCCGGCCGCCGACACCGCATCGCGGATCGCGAAGAAGACCGAGAACGGCAGCAAGAGCGGCGGCTCGCCGACCGCCTTGCTGCGGTGGATCGAGTCCTCGAAGTTCTGGCCCTCGAACAGCCGCACGTTGAACACCGGCGGGCAGTCGTTGGCGGTCGGGATCTTGTAGGTGCTCGGCGCGTGGGTGGTCAGCAGGCCGGTCTTGGGATGCCAGACCAGCTCTTCGGTCGTGAGCCAGCCCATGCCCTGGATGAAGGCACCCTCGACCTGGCCGATGTCGACCGCCGGGTTCAGCGACTTGCCGGCATCGTGCAGGATGTCGGCGCGCAGAAGCTTCCACTCGCCGGTCAGCGTGTCGACCACGACCTCGCTCACCGCCGCGCCGTAGGCGAAGTAGAAGAACGGCCGGCCGAACATCTTGTCCTTGTCCCAGCTGAGGCCCGGGGTGGCGTAGAAGCCGTCGGACCACAGTTGCACCCGGTCGAGGTAGGCCTCGCCGACCACGGTGCCGAAGGGCAAGGTGCGGCCGTTGACCTCGACCTTGTCGTTGGCGAAGCGCACCTGCGACGCCTCGCCGCCATGGCGCGCCGCGGCGCAGGCGGCCAGCCGTTCGCGGATCTGGCGGGCGGCGTCCTGCGCCGCCTTGCCGTTCAGGTCGGCACCGGTCGACGCCGCGGTGGCCGAGGTGTTGGCCACCTTCTGCGTGTCGGTCGCTGTCACCCGCACGCTCTCGAAGCTGACGCCGAGTTCGTGCGCCACCACCTGCGCCACCTTGGTGTTCAGGCCCTGCCCCATCTCGGTGCCGCCGTGGTTCACCAGGATCGAGCCGTCGGTGTAGACATGGACCAGCGCGCCGGCCTGGTTGAAGTGCTTGACGTTGAACGAGATGCCGAACTTGAGCGGCGCCAGCGCGATGCCGCGCTTGAGCACCGGGCTCTTGGCGTTGAAGGCCGCGATCTCCTCGCGCCGCGTGCGGTAGCTGCTGGTGGTCTCGAGTTCGGCCACCAGCTCGTGGATGATGTTGTCGCTCACCAGCTGGCCGTAGGGCGTGACGTTGTTCTCGCCCTTGCCATAGAAATTGACGCGCCGCACGTCAAGCGGATCGCGGCCCAGTTCGCGCGCCACGCTGTCGAGGATGTTCTCGATCGCGATCGCGCCCTGCGGCCCGCCGAAGCCGCGGAAGGCGGTGTTGCTCTGGGTGTTGGTCTTGCCCGAGTAGCCGTGCATGGCGACGTCGGGCAGCCAGTAGGCATTGTCGAAATGGCACAGGGCGCGGGTCATCACCGGGCCCGACAGGTCGGCCGAATGGCCGGCGCGCGAGACCATCGAGATCTCGGCGCCGAGGATGCGGCCCTCGTCGTCGTAGCCGACCTCGTACTCGTACCAGAAGCAGTGGCGCCGGCCGGTGATCATGAAGTCGTCGTCGCGGTCCAGCCGCAGCTTGACCGGGCGCTGCAGCTTGCTGGCGGCGACCGAGGCCACGCAGGCGAACAGGGCCGACTGCGACTCCTTGCCGCCGAAGCCGCCGCCCATGCGCCGGCACTCGACATGCACCTCGTTGGCCTGCAGGTGCAGCGCATGCGCCACCAGGTGCTGCATCTCGCTCGGATGCTGGGTCGAGCAGTAGACGTGCATCGCGCCGCCCTCCTTGGGGATCGCGTAGCTGATCTGCCCTTCGAGGTAGAACTGCTCCTGGCCGCCGACGTCGAGCTCGGCCTTGAGGCGATGCGGCGCCCTGGCGATCGCGGCCTGCGCGCCGCCATCGTTCGTGCTGCGCACCAGGTGCATCGGCGGCACCACGTACTCGCCCCTGGCATGCGCGTCCTGCGGCGTCAGCACCGGCGGCTGCGCCTCGATGTCGAGCGCGTCCTTGGCGCGGGCCGCGGCGCGGCGGGCGGCGTCGCGGGTCTCGGCGATCACCGCGAACACCGGCTGGCCAAGGTAGCGGATGTCGCCGCTGCACAGGATCGGGTCGTCATGGACGATCGAGCCGCAGTCGTTGCTGCCCGGAATGTCGGCGGCGGTGAGCACCGCCACCACGCCCGGCATCGCGCGGATGGCGTCGAGCCGGACGTCCTTGAGCCGGCCGTTGGCCACCGGCGACAGGCCCAGGGCGCAGTGCAGCGTGCCGGCGAGTTCGGGGATGTCGTCGATGTAGGTGGCCTCGCCGGCGACATGGAGCTGGGCCGACTCGTGCGGACGGCTGATGCCCACGCGGGCGCCATCGTCATGCGCGCGGGCCTCGGCCTTGGCGTCGATGCGCGCGGAGGTGTTGGTCAGGTAGTCGGCGAAGGCCTCGGCCGACTGGAACAGGCTGGGATCGAGGGGTTTGTTCATGTCAGGCTCCTTGCACGGCCTCGAGGGCGGCGTGGGGCATCACGCTCCAGACGCTGGTGGCTTCAACCGGCAGCGGGTCGTTGGTGCGCGTTTCCAGCCACAGCCGCTGCAGCAGGTTCTGCGCCACCTGCAGCCGGTAGTCGGCGCTCGCGCGCATGTCGGTCAGCGGCTTGAAATCCTGCGCCAGCGCCAGCTTGGCGGCGTTCACGCTGGCCTGGGTCCAGGGCTTCCCGGCCAATGCGGCTTCGGCCTGGGCGGCGCGCTTGACGGTGGCTGCCATGCCGCCAAAGGCCAGGCGGATCTCTTTCACCACCTCGCCGTCGATCGCGATCGCGAAGCCGGCGCACAAGGCCGAGATGTCGCAGTCGAAGCGCTTGCTGATCTTGTAGGCGCGCAGCTGGCGCCCGAGCGCCGACAGCGGCACCGCCAGCCCCTGCACGAATTCGCCCGGCTCGAGCTTGTTCTTCATGTAGTCGACATAGAACTCGGGCAGCGGCATCCGCCGCACGCGCTCGCCGCGGCGCAGTTCGATCTCGGCGTCGAGCGCCATCAGCACCGGCGGCGAATCGCCGATCGGCGAGCCATTGGCGACATTGCCGCCCATGGTGCCCGCGTGGCGGATCGGCGGCGAGGCGAAGCGCAGCCAGACATCGGTCAGGCTCGGCGCCCGCTGCACCAGGGCAGCGAAGGCGTTCTCGAGCGAGGCACCGGCGCCGATGTAGAGCTCGGCCGCCGCGCCGCTGCCGCGCTCCTCGATCAGCTTCAGCTCGGCCACGTCGCCGACCGAGATGATGTCGCCGAGGTCGCGGAACTGCTTGTTGACCCAGAGCCCGACGTCGGTCGATCCGGCGAGCAGCTGGGCGGCCGGCTTGGCTTCGCGCAGCGCGGCGAGTTCGGCCAGCGTGGTCGGCGCATGGAAATGGTCCAGCCGCTGCCCCAGGGGCGCGGCGTAGTCGAAGGTGGCGTCGTGCTTCAGGCTGGCGAGCGCCTCGACCACCGGCGCGGTGTCCAGCCGCACGCCCGGCAGGTCGAACATGCGCTGGCCGGCGTCGAGGATCGGCCGGTAGCCGGTGCAGCGGCACAGGTTGCCCGACAGGTCGTCGGCCAGCTGCTGCCGGGTCGGCTGGGTGCCGCCCTCCTGGTGGTGCTCGTAGGTCGACCACAGCGACATCACGAAGCCGGGGGTGCAGAAGCCGCACTGCGAGCCATGGCAGTCGACCATCGCCTGCTGGACCGGGTGCAGCCGCTGCACCGGGTGCTTCTCGTGCCGCGTCGCATCGTGCCCGTGGCCGCACTGCGCCTTCAGGTCCTCGACCGTGAACAAGGCCTTGCCGTGCAGGGTGGGCAGGAACTGGATGCAGGCATTGACGGTCGACAGGCGCAAGCCGCCGACCGCGCCCTTCTCGCCCGGCTCGGCCAGTTCGCCGACGACCACGGTGCATGCACCGCAGTCGCCCTCGTTGCAACCCTCTTTGGTGCCGGTGCAGCGCACGTCCTCGCGCAGCCAGTCGAGCACCGAACGGGTCGGATGGACGCCGCTGACGTCGACGATTCGGCCGCGATGGAAAAAGCGGATCGGTTGGGTGCTCGGGGTCATGCGCATCTCGTGGGTGGGTTCTGTCAACGCTCTGGAACGATCAAAAATCGGGCCATGTCGAAGTTAGTACTTTGCCGCATGCCATGCATACGGTCCCACCCATAGCGCCTATGTGGCGCCCGGTATGTGACGATAGGGAAAACCCTTGAAGTCGCCGGGCGCGGGAGGCGCCCTAACCCGGCCGGAGGTCGAAGCAGCAACCGGCGTAGTAGGCGGCGTCTCCGCCTTCGACGAAGGGCACCTCGATCAGCTTGCCCTCATTGCGCCAGGCATCGCGCCGCACGTAGCCCGCCTCGACCAGGTCGGCCATCAGCTCGTCGTATTTCTGGATGCGGTAGGGGCAGAAGCCGAACCCGAGGCTGTGCACGGTGAAGATCGTTCGCTCGGGATGCACCGTCGTGGTGTTCAGGATGATGCGCTTCGGCTTGACTGGCAGCGCGGCCAGGATCTGGGGCATGCGTTCGGGCAGGAACTGCAGGCAACCCGAAATGAACAGCACGTCGAAGCCGCTGGCTTCCTTGTAGTCGCTGGTGAAGCTCAGTTCCTCGCCGATGCCGCGCTCGGCGGCGATCTCGCGGCCGGCCTGGATGACGCCCGCGACATCGCAGGTCCTCCAGCGCATGCCCGACGGGTAGTTGAGCACGCGACGGAACGCGTAGTACTTGATGCCGGCATGGCCGCCGAGGTCGAACACGGAACGCAAGCCGTCCTCGAACGAGCGGGCGATCCAGAACAGCCCCGGGTAGTCGTAGAAGAAGATCTTCTGGCTGAACAGCCGGCGGGCCTCCGCGGCGTTGTCGAACCCCATGGGCTTGGACGTCGGTGCCGCCGCGGCAGCCGCTTCGAAGCTCTCGTAGGAGCCCATGAACAGGTGCTCGTCGACGTTGTCGATGAACTTGCGGCGATAGGCGGCCTCGCGAAACGCCCGTGGCAGAAGGTTCTGGGCCATGCGGTTCAGGCGCCCGCGCCCGCCAGGGGTGCGGGCTGGGTCGACGCGTCGATGACTGATGGATGTCGCATGCCTTCATCCTACAAAAATATGTTCGAAATCGTAAACCATTGTCGACTTCAAGTCAGGTGATGGTCAGGCTCCCTCGCTGAACAGTTCCCGGATCACCTGCTGCAGCCAGCGGTTGGCCGCATCGCCCTCGAAGCGCTTGCTCCAGTGGAGCGAGACGCTGAAGTCGCGCAGCGGAAAGGCCGGCTCGACGATCGCGTAGCCGCCCTCCTGCGCGAAGCCGCGGGCGATGTTGCGCGGCATCACCACCGCCAGGTCGGTGGCCCGCACGATCGCCGGCAGCACCATGAAGTGTTCGGTGGTCAGCCGCACCCGGTCCTCGAGGTTGAGCAGCTGCAGGATCCGCAGGGTTTCGGCGTGGGTGCGCACGGCCACGTACTCGAGTGTCTGCAGCGCGTCGAGCAGCGCCCCGCTGTTGCGCCGGCCGCGCGTGAACGGATGGCCCGCGCGCAGCAGCACGATGTAGCGGTCCTTCAGCAGGTGCGCGCGCTGGGTGTCGCGCACCTTCGGCAGGAAACCGAAGGCGAAGTCGATCCGGCCGTTGTCCAGCGCCGGGGCGATCTCGGCCGGTGGCAGCGGCAGCGTCTCCAGCCGCACCCCGGGCGCCAGCGCGCCCAGGCGGGCCATCAGGACCGGCAGGAAGCGGCCCTCGCCGATGTCGCTCATGTGGATGCGGAAGGTCTTGCGCGAGGCCGAGGGCTCGAAGCGATCGGGCTCGTTGAGCGCCTCCTCGAGGGTGCCCAGCGCCGCCTGCACCGCCACCGCCAGCCGGTCGGCGCGCGGCGTCGGCGCGACGCCGCCCGGCGCCCGCATGAAGAGCGCGTCCTTGAGCAGCAGGCGCAGCCGGCCCAGCCCGTGGCTGGCGGCCGGCTGGGTCAGGCCCAGCGACTCCGCCGCCCGGCTCACGCTGCGGGCCCGGTAGACGGCGTCGAACAGCCGCAGCAGGTTCAAGTCGATCGAATCGATATGCATGGCGTTCATATTGCTTAGTTTGATTATTTTATTGATGACTGCTGACCGCCCCACGACACTGGCGACCGGCCGGTGAGCCGACCCCGGCGCCGCTCTGCCCCCGCCACCCCAGCCCTCCGGCAAACAGGAATCCGTCTCTTGGAAGTTTCATTCAGCAAGGAAATCGAGGCCCTGCGCCTCGGTGCCGGCGACACCTTTCACGGCGAGGGCATCCTCGCGATCACCAAGGCACTCCTGCAGTCCGGCGTGGCCTACGTCGGCGGCTACCAGGGCGCGCCGGTGTCCCACCTGCTCGACGTCATGGTGCAGGCCAAGCCCTACATGGACGAACTCGGCGTGCACGTCGAGGCCTGTTCCAACGAAGCCTCGGCGGCGGCCATGCTCGGCGCCTCGATCCACTATCCGCTGCGCGGCGCCGTCACCTGGAAATCCATCGTCGGCACCAACGTGGCGGCCGACGCGCTGTCCAACCTGTCGTCGCCGGGTGTCAAGGGCGGCGTGCTGATCGTGGTCGGCGAGGACTACGGCGAAGGCGCCTCGGTGATCCAGGAGCGCACGCATGCCTATGCGCTCAAGTCCAGCATGTGCCTGCTCGACCCGCGGCCCGACCTGGCCGTGATGGTGGACATGGTCGAGCACGGCTTCCGCTTGTCGGAGTTCTCCAACATGCCCTGCATGATGGAGTTGCGCATCCGCACCTGCCACGTGCGCGGCAGCTTCGAATGCAGGGACAACCTGCCGCCCGCCATCTCGACCCGTGCACTCATGGCGGAGCCCGCCGGCTTCGACTACATGCGGCTCGCGCATCCGCCCGTCACCTTCCGCCACGAGAAGCTCAAGGGCGAAGAACGGCTGCCGGCAGCGCGCCGCTACATCGCCGAGCACAAGCTCAACGAACTGATCCCGGGCACGCACGCCGACCTCGGCATCGTGGTGCAGGGCGGGCTCTACAACGCGCTCATCCGCAGCCTGCAGCAACTCGGCCTGGCGGATGCCTTCGGCGCCACCGATGTCCCGTTGCTGGTGCTCAATGTCGCCTATCCGCTGGTGCCCGAGGAAGTGGCGGATTTCTGCGTCGGCAAGCGCGCGGTGCTGGTGGTCGAAGAGGGGCAGCCCGAATACATCGAGCAGGAGATCGCGACCTTGCTGCGCCGGCGCGACATCCAGACGCCGCTGCACGGCTGCGACATGCTGCCGGCCGCCGGCGAATACGGCGTCGAGGTGCTGGCCACCGGCGTCGGCCGCTTCGCCGAGCGCTACCTGCCGGACCATGCGCACGGCTCGGGCCGCGCCTGGCTGGCGGGCAACATCGACCGCCGCGCCGCGGTCGCGACCCGGCTCGACGCCCCGCTGCCCATTCGGCCGCCGAGCTTCTGCATCGGTTGCCCCGAGCGGCCGGTGTTCGCGGCGCTCAAGCTGGCCCAGCAGGACAGCGGCCCGGTCCACATCGCGGCCGACATCGGCTGCCATGCCTTCGGCACCTTCGAGCCGTTCTCGATGGGGCATTCGATCCTCGGCTACGGCATGAGCCTGGCGAGCCGCGCCGGCGTGTCGCCGATGATGCAGCGGCGGGCGCTGTCGATCATGGGCGACGGCGGCTTCTGGCACAACGGCCTTCTCACGGGCGTGCAGAGTGCACTCTTCAACGGCGACGATGCGGTGCTGCTGATCTTCAAGAACGGCTACACCTCGGCCACCGGCACGCAGGACATCATCTCCACGCCCGACGACGAGGTCAAGGAGCGCGCGGTCGACAAGCAGCAGAGCCTGGTCGACAAGAACCAGACCATCGAGGCCACGCTCAGGGGCCTCGGCGTGCAGTGGCTGCACACGGTCCACACCTACGACGTCGACAAGATGCGCAAGACGCTCAACGACGCCTTCACCAGCGACTTCAACGGGCTGAAGGTGATCGTCGCCGAGGGCGAATGCCAGCTCGAGCGCCAGCGCCGCATCAAGCCGTGGATCGCCAGCCTGCTCAAGAGAGGCGAGCGGGTGGTGCGCGTGAAGTACGGCGTCGACGAGGACGTCTGCAACGGCGACCATGCCTGCATCCGCCTGTCGGGCTGCCCGACGTTGACGATCAAGGACAACCCGGACCCGCTCAAGGTCGATCCGGTGGCGGTCGTGATCGACGGCTGCGTGGGCTGCGGCCTGTGCGGCGCCAATGCCCATGCCGCCACGCTGTGCCCGAGCTTCTACCGCGCCGAGGTGGTGCAGAACCCGAAATGGCACGAACGCCTGCTGCACGGACTGCGCGGCGCATTCGTCCGACTTCTCCAGCCCGCATGATGAACCGCACCCAACCCACCACCCTGCTCATCTGCGCCCTCGGCGGCGAAGGCGGCGGCGTGCTGACCGAATGGCTGGTCGATACCGCGCGCCATGCGGGCTACGCGGCGCAGAGCACCTCGATCCCCGGCGTGGCGCAGCGCACCGGTGCCACCACCTACTACGTCGAGGTCTTCCCGGTGCCGCTGGCCGAGCTCGGCGGCCGCCGGCCGGTGTTCAGCCTGAGTCCGGTGCCGGGCGCGCTGGACGCCATCGTCTCGTCCGAACTGCTCGAGACCACGCGCCAGATCGGCAACGGCATGAGCGCACCCGAGCGCACCCTCGTCATCACCTCCTCGGCCCGCACCCTGACCACCGCCGAGCGCATGCAGCCCGGCGATGGCCGCGCCGATGCCGGCCGGCTGCTCGAGGTGGTCAAGGCCTTCAGCCGCGAGCACCACGTGTTCGACATGGGGGCCGCGGCGCGCGAGGCCGGCACGGTGGTCAGTGCCGTGATGCTCGGCGCGATCGCCGGCAGCGGACTGTTCCCGTTTCCGCGCGCGGCCTACGAGCGAGCGGTACGGGGCGGCGACGGCGGCAGCGACAAGCCGGGCAAGATGGCCGCCGCCAGCCTGCGCGGCTTCGCCGCCGCCTTCGATGCAGTCAACGCGCCGCGGGAACAGGCCGCCATGGTGACCCGCCTGCTGGACAGCGCGAGCGGCGAACGCGCGCTGCCGACGCCGCTGCCGCCGGCCGTGGCCGCCCGGTTTCCGGCGCCGATGCACGACCTGCTCGCGCTCGGCCATGCGCGGGTGCTCGACTACCAGGACGCCGCCTACGCCACGCTCTATGTCGAGCGCCTGGCCCAGGTGCTGGCCGCCGAGCGCGCGGCCGATCCGGCAGCCGCCCACGGCTACTCGACCACGCGCGAAATGGCGCGCTGGCTGGCCTTGTGGATGGCTTTCGACGACATCGTTCGGGTGGCCGAACTCAAGAGCCGGGCCAGCCGGACACAGCGCGTGCGCGGCGAGGTCAAGGCCGGCGACGACGACATCGTCAAGGTGTACGACCACTTCAAGCCCGGCGCACCCGAGTTCGCGGCGCTGTTGCCGGCCCCGCTGGCGCATCGCGTGACCGCCTGGGACCGGCGCCGTTCGACGCCCTGGGCGATGCCGCTGAAGGTCGGCAGCCATTCGGTGATCGGCATGGCCTCGCTGCGGCTGCTGGCGTCGCTGCGCTGGCTGCGCAAGCGCGGCAGCCGATTCGCCGACGAACAAGCGCTGATCGTGCGCTGGCTCGACGCCGTCGTCGCAGGCACGCGCGCCGACTGGCGCCTGGGCCACGAGGTGGCGCTCTGCGGCCGCCTCATCAAGGGCTACGGCAGCACCAACGAGCGCGGCAAGGCCAACCTGCTGCACGTGATCGATCACCTGGCGACGGCGCCGCTGCCAGACGGCTCGCCGGCCGCGCGCGCCACGGCGATCGCGGCAGCGCGCGAAGCCGCGCTGGCGGACGAGGCCGGCAAGGCGCTCGACGCGGCGCTGGTGCGCCACGGCGCGCCGCCGCGGCCGGTGGTCGCGCAGCCGATTCGATGGATGAAGCGCAAGCCGCAGGCCGGCGCCACGCCCGCCCAATCAAGGTAAATGCCGATTCACGGTGCGTCGATTCTTATAAAAAATAACCGATTCGCACCGCGCCGAGCTTCCCGATCCGACAACACCCGCAAGGAGACACATCCCATGACCCCTATCCGCTTCATGACTTCGGCCACCGGCCGCGCCGTGCTGGCACTTTCGGCCACGCTGGCACTGGCAGCCGGTGCCGTTCATGCACAGGACAAGCCGGTCAACCTCAAGATGTCGAGCTGGGTGCCGGCGCAGCATCCGCTCAATCCGTCGCTGCAGGCCTGGGCCGACGACATCAAGAAGGCCTCGAACGGCACCATCACCGCGACGCTGTTCCCGTCGGAGCAGCTCGGCAAGGCCTTCGACCACTACGACATGGCGCGCGACGGCATTGCCGACTTCGCCTACATCAACCCGGGCTACCAGCCGGGCCGCTTCCCGATCATGGCCGGCGCGTCGCTGCCCTTCCTGTTCGCCAACGGCAAGGGCGGCTCGGCCGCCATCGACGAGTGGTACCGCTCCTACGCGGCGAAGGAGATGAAGGACGTGAAGTTCTGCTTCGCCTTCGTGCACGACCCGGGCACCTTCCACGCGCGCAAGAAGATCACGCTCCCGACCGACATCAAGGGCATGAAGATCCGCCCCGCCACGAGCACCATCGGCCAGATGGTCACCTCGCTGGGCGGCACCAACGTGCAGGCGTCGGCGCCCGAGTCGCGCGACATGCTGGAGCGCGGCGTGGCCGACGCGATCACTTTCCCGTGGGGCTCGATCGGCCTGTTCGGCATCGACAAGGTGGTCAGCTACCACATGGACGTGCCGCTCTACGTCACGCCTTTCGTCTGGGCCATGAACCAGAGCAAGTACGACAGCATGTCGCCGGCGCAGAAGAAGGTCATCGACGACCACTGCACCAGCGAATGGGCCGAGAAGGTCGCCACGCCGTGGGCCGACTTCGAGTTCGCGGGCCGCGCCAAGATCGCCGGCCAGCCGGGCCACGAGATCTACAAGCTCACGCCCGAGCAGCTCGACGCCTGGCGCAAGGCCACGGCGCCCGGCGAGGCCCAATGGGCCGAGGGCGTGAAAAAGGTGAGCCAGGACCCGAAGGCCGTGATGGACGCGCTCAAGGCCAGCCTGGCCAAGAACAAGTCGGCGCTCTGAGCCGGGCGGGGTTCGAATGAACGACGCAGCAGCGCCGACCCGACCCCGCGTGGGGGTCATGGACCGGATGATCAATTCCATCGAGTGGCTGGCCGCCATGTTCGTGGGGATCGTCGCGCTCAACATCTTCCTGGCGGTGGTGCTGCGCAAGTTCTTCAACACCTCGATCCCCGACTCCTACGACTTCGGCCGGATGCTGCTGGGCATCCTGATCTTCTGGGGCATCGCGGCCACCAGCTACCGCGGTGGCCACATCACGGTCGACCTGGTCTGGACCGCCGCCGGGCCGCGCATGAAGCGCTGGATCGACGTCTTCGCGACGCTGGTGCTGCTGTTCGTGGTCGCGGTGCAGACCGCCATGCTGTTCGACAAGGTGCGCGGCACCTATGTCGACAACGTGCTGACCTACGACATGAACATCCCGACCTGGCCCTTCTACGCGGTGGCCTGGCTCGGCGACGTCTCGGCCGTGGTGCTGATCGCGATCCGCACCTATCGATTGATCTTCCATCCTGAATTGCTCCATGACGAGAAGCCGGAAATGAAAGCCGATGAATGAGCACTGATGCGATAGCAGTATTGGGTTTCGTGGTTCTTTTCGCATTGATGCTGCTGCGGGTGCCGGTCGGCATGGCGATGGGCCTGGTCGGCGTCACCGGCTACGCCTGGATCGTCGGCCCCGGCCCGGCGCTCAAGCTGGTCGGCCAGACCTCGATGCGCACGGTGACCGACTACACCTTCGGCGTCATCCCGATGTTCATGCTGATGGGCGCGCTGGTGTCGGTGTCGGGGGTCAGCCGCGAGCTGTTCAAGGCCGCGAACTCAATGATCGGCCATCTGCGCGGCGGGCTCGGCGTGGCCACCGTGCTGGCCTGCGGCGGCTTCGCGGCGATCTGCGGCTCGTCGGTGGCCACCGCCGCCACCTTCTCGGCCGTGGCCTATCCGGAGATGCGGCGCTTCAACTACCCGCAGTCGTTCTCGACCGGCGTGATCGCGGCCGGCGGCACGCTGGGTGCCATCCTGCCGCCGTCGACCGTGCTCGCGGTCTACGCCATCCTCACGCAGCAGGACATCGGCAAGCTCTTCATGGCCGGCATCGTGCCGGGCATCCTGGCGATGGCGATGTACGTGATGACCATCGCGATCATCGTGCGGGTGCGGCCCGACTGGCTGCCCGGCGGCCAGCTCCGGCCCTGGGCCGAGCGGCTGGCCGACCTGAAGAACGTCTGGGCGCCGCTGGTGCTCTTCATCTTCGTGATCGGCGGCCTGTACGGCGGCTTCTTCACGCCGACCGAGGCCGGCGGCGTCGGCGCCAGCGGCGCCTTCATCCTCGGCCTGCTGCGCCGCAAGCTCGACGGCCCGAAGATCCGCGAGGCGCTGCTGTCGGCCACCCGCACCGCGGCGGCGGTCTTCACGGTGCTGATCGGCGCCCTGCTGTTCGGCTATTTCCTCACCATCACGCAGAGCCCGCAGAAGCTCACCGAGTTCCTCACCAGCCTGGGCATCGGCCGCTACGGCGTGCTGGCGCTGATCATGCTGATGTACCTGGTGCTCGGCTGCCTGATGGACGCCATGGCGATGATCATCCTCACCGTGCCGATCATCTTCCCGGTGATCGTCCACCTGGGCTTCGATCCGATCTGGTTCGGCGTCATCATCGTGATGACGGTGGAGCTCGGGCTGATCCATCCGCCGGTGGGCATGAACGTCTTCGTCATCAAGAGCGTGGTCAAGGACGTCAGCTTCACGACCATCTTCAAGGGCGTGCTGCCCTTCATCCTGACCGACATCCTGCGGCTGGTGATTTTGATCGCGTTCCCGATCATCGCGCTCTGGCTGCCGACCAAGATGGGTTGACGACGCCAGCCGGCCAACGCCGGGCAGGCGACACAATCTCGCATGCATCCTTCAAACGCACCGACTTCCGCCTGGATCGACACCGACATGGGCTTCGACGATCTGGCGGCCGTGCTCACGGTCACGCAGACGCCGCCCTGGCGGGTCGACGGCATGTCGCTGGTGGCGGGCAACGCGCCGCTCGAGGTGGTGGTCGACAACGCCTTGCGCGCGGCCGCCTGCTTCGGCTGGGGCTTTCCGATCCACGCCGGCAGCGACGGGCCGCTGGTTGGCGAACTGGTCACGGCGCAGAACATCCTCGGCGCGGACGCCATGGCCTCGGCCGGCCGCAGCCTGCCGCTGGTGCGCACCGCGCTGGCATCGAGCGACGCGGTGGCCGCCCTGATCGACCATCTCTCGGCCGCGGACCAGCCGGTCACGCTGCTCGCGCTGGGGCCGCTCACCAACATCGCGCGGCTGCTGCAGCGCCGCCCCGAACTGGCGCCGCGCATCGGCCAGCTGATGTGGATGGGCGGCAGCGCCGGGCCGGGCAACCACACGGCGGCGGCCGAATTCAATGCGGCCGTCGACCCCGAGTCGATCAATGCGGTGCTCGACGCCGGCGTGGCGCTGCATATGGTCGGCCTCGATGCCTGCCGGCAGGTGCGCGTGCATGCGGCCGACGCCGAGGCCCTGCGTGCCGTCGGCACCGACAAGGCCGAGCTGCTGGCCGACCTGCTGCTCGGCTATGTGCGCATCGCGAGCCCGGCGGGCACCTTGCCGATGTCGCTCTACGACCCGACGGCCGCCGCGGCGCTGGTGGCGCCCCACGGAATGAGCTTCAGGCCGGCGCACCTGGTGGCCGAATGCAAGGGCGAGCACACCCGCGGCATGACCGTCGTCGAGTGGCGGGTGCCGAGGCGCGCGGCGTCCAATGCGGAGGTGGCCAGCGTGGCCGACGAGGCCTTGCTGCGGCGCGTGGTGCTGGACGCCCTCGCGCGCGCCGCGCGATGAACTCGCGCTAGTCCCGCAGCACCCAGCCGTCGGGCACCGCCTTCAGCAGCGGACTTTCAAACACGCCGACCACCCGCGCGGCGCGCTCGGCCCCGAGCTTGTCGACCCAGCGGCGACCCTGCAGCATCGCGACCCCGCAGGCAACCACATCGCCGCCCAGCGACTCGATCAGCTCCCAGGCCGCGAGCAGCGTGGTGCCGGTGCTGACCGCGTCGTCGACCAGTACCAGCCGCCGGCCCTCGATCAGCGGACGCAGGTGGGGGTCGAGATAGATGCGCTTGCCCGGCGTCGGCGAGGTGATCGAGTGCACCGGCGCGGACAGCGCCTCGTCGTACCAGAACTTGCGCGAGTAGCCCATCGGCAGGTAGCGTGCATGGCCCAGCGCACGCGCGACCACCGGCGCCAGCGTGAGCCCCAGCGTGGGCAGGCCGATCACCAGTTCGGGCGCCTGCGGGGCCAGGCGCTGCGCCAGCATGGCGCCCAGCGTGTCGACCACTTCGAGCGAGGCGTGGTTGACCAGCAGCGATGCCACGGCATGCGCCGGCTCGGCCGCGAGTTGCCGGATCGGCAGCATCAGCACGCGGCCGTCGGGCAGGCGGGCCGGGTAGCCGAAGCGCCAGGGCGCCTCGGGCCGCTCGACGTCATCGGCCGCGACGATGCGCTGCCAGTGGTCGGTGGTGGCTTCGGTGAAATGCCCGGTCATCTTCAAGTCCGCTGTGGCGCGAGCTGACGCGACGGATCGGGCACCGGCGTGGCGGCCAGCAGGCGCTGGGTGTAGGGGTCGCGCGGCGCATTCAGCACCGCGTCGGCGTCGCCGCTCTCCACCACCCGGCCCTGGTGCATCACCATCACGCGGTCGGCCATGGCACGCACCACGCCGAGGTCATGGGTGATGAAGAGATAGGCCAGCTGGCGCTCCCGCTGCAGGTCGAACATCAGCTTGAGGATCTGCGCCCGCACCGAGACGTCGAGCGCCGAGACCGGCTCGTCGGCCACGATCAGCGCCGGATTCGATGCCAGTGCGCGGGCGATGCCGACCCGCTGGCGCTGGCCGCCCGAGAGCTCGTGCGGCAGGCGGTGGCGGAAGTGCGCGGCCGCGAGGCCGACCTGCTCCAGCAGCGCATCGACCTCGACCGCCGCCGCGCGGGCGTCTAGCCCGCGGTGCCAGGTCAGCGGCAGGGCGACGCTCTGGCCGATGGTGCGGCGCGGATTGAGCGAACCGCCAGTGTCCTGGAACACCACCTGCACCTCGCGGCGAAAGCTGCGCGCCGCCTCGCCGGAGCGGGTCGCGACGTCCATGCCCTTGTAGAGGATGGTGCCTTCGCTCGGCGCCGTGAGGCCCAGCAGCATGCGCCCGAGCGTGGTCTTGCCGCTGCCGCTTTCGCCGACCAGGGCCAGCACCTCGCCGGCGCGGATCGACAGCGAGACGCGGTCGACCGCGCGCTGCATCTGCCGGGCGCGGAACAGCCCGCCGCTCGCGCGCACCGGGAACAGGCGGCTGAGCTCACGGGCTTCGAGCAGTACCGGAGTCGCTTCGTTCATGATGCCGCGGCCTCGTTGCGTTGCCAGGCATCGGCGGCCAGCGCTTCGTCGCTGCGCAGGCAGCGGTCGGCACCGGCGCCCCGGGTTCGCAGCGCCGGCGTGCCGCTGTCGCAAAGGCCGGCACGGGCGATCGGACAGCGCGGATGAAAGCGGCAGCCTGCGGGCCAGTGGCCGGCGATCGGCACGCTGCCCGGGATCGAGAACAGCGAATGGGCGCGCGACTGCGGACTCAGGATGCTGGCCAGCAGGCCCTGCGTGTAGGGATGGCGCGGCGCCGCGAACAGCGACCCGACCTCGTTGGCCTCGACCACCTGGCCGGCGTACATGACGTTGACCCGCTGGCAGGTTTCGGCCACCACCGCCAGGTCGTGCGTGATCAGGAGGATGCCGAGGTCGAGTTCCTTGCGCAGCCGCATCAGCAGCTTCAGGATTTCAGCCTGGACCGTGACGTCGAGCGCCGTGGTCGGCTCGTCGGCGATCAGCAGCGCGGGCCGCATCGCCAGCGCGCTCGCGATCAGGATCCGCTGGCGCATGCCGCCCGAGAGTTCGTGCGGGTACTGGCGCGCGACCCGTGCGGCGTGCGGCAATTCCATCATGTCGAGCAATTCGAGGACGCGCGCCTCCAACCCGTCGGTGCGTCCGTGCGCGCGCAGCGGCTCGGCGATCTGGCGGCCGACCGGCATCAGCGGATCGAGGTAGCTGGTGGGGTCCTGGAACACCATGCCCACGCGGGCGCCGCGCACCGCCCGCAGTTCGGCGGCCGGCAGCCGGGCCAGGTCGCGGCCTTCGAGCAGGACCTGCCCGGCGGCCACCCGCGCCAGCGGCGACGGAAAGAGGTTCATCAGCGCGAAGGCCGTCATCGACTTGCCCGAGCCCGATTCGCCGACCAGGCCCACGGCCTCGCCGCGGCGCACCGTGACCGACAGGTCGTTGACCACCCGCAGCGCGGCCGCGCCCTGCCCGATGTCGACCGACAGCCCGCGCACGTCGAGCAGCAGTTCCGAATCGCTCATTTCGGGCCTCGCGGATTCAGGGCGTCGTTGAGCGCGTCGCCGAAGACATTGAACGACAGCACGGTGAGCGCGATCGCGAGGCCCGGGAAGGCCGACATCCACCAGGCGCTGCGCAGGTACTGCTGGGCGTCGTTGAGCATCGCGCCCCAGGACACGTGGTTCGGATCGCCGAGGCCGAAGAAGCTCAGGCTGGCCTCGATCAGGATGGCCATCGCGATGTCGAGCGAGCCCAGCACGATGATCGGCGCCGCCACGTTGGGCAGGATCTCGCGCACGATGATCGCGCCGTGGCCCATGCCCGCCACCCGCGCCGCGTCGACGAACTGCGATTGCGCCAGCGCGGCCACCGAGGCCCGCACCACCCGCGCCAGCTGCGGCCATGACAGCGCCGCAATCACCACGATCATCTTCAGCACGCTGGTGCCGAACAGCGCGATGACGATCAGCGCCACCACGAAGCGCGGCAGCGTCTGGAAGAACTCGGCGATGCGCATCAGCAAGGTGTCGAGCCAGCCGCCGAAGTAGCCCGCCAGCGCGCCAACCACGACGCCGACGACCACCGCGATCAGCGCGCTCAGAACGCCGACGGTCAGCGAGATGCGGCTGCCGAAGACCACCCGGGCCCAGATGTCGCGGCCCAGGTCGTCGGTGCCGAGCCAGTGGCCCGGCGACAGCGGTTCGAGCAGCGCGCTGTCGCCGCCGCCGAGCGGGTCGTGGCCGGTGGCCAGCGGCGCGAACACGGCCAGCCCGAACAGCAGCGCGAGGAAGGCCAGCGCGAGCAGCGTCGTCGGCCGCCGCAGCAGGCGCCGCCGGAAGCCGGCCTTCTGGAAGGGCGTGCCCACCGCGGGGGGCGTCATCGTCAGTTGGGTCGGGTCGCTCATGCGCGTTCGATCCGGGGATCGATCCATCGGTGGACGATGTCGGTGACCAGGTTGGCGATCACCACCGTGACCGACACCATCAACAGGATCGCCAGCATCACCGGATAGTCGCGCTTGGAGATCGATTCGTAGAGCAGCCGCCCGATGCCGGGCCAGGCGAACACGGCCTCGATCAGGGCCGAGCCGGCGAGCACGAAGCCGACGTTGTAGCCGATGACCGTGAGCACCGGCGCCGCGGCATTGCGCAGCGCGTGCACCACCACCACCGTCCACTCCGAGGCGCCGCGCGAGCGCGAAGCCAGGATGAAGTCGGCGTTCATGACCTCCAGCATCGCGGCCCGCGTGATGCGCGTGATCAGCGTCAGGTAGCGCAGCGACAGCGCGAAGGCCGGCAGCACCAGGTAGGACAGGTGCTGCACGAAGCCGTCGAAGCCGGGCAGCGTGCCGCGCACCGGGTTGTTGCCTTGCGACGGCAGCCATCCCAGCCAGATCGCGAACACCAGGATCAGCAGCTGGCCGAGCCAGAAGTCGGGAATCGCGTAGCCCGCAGACGAGGCGCCCTGGATCGCCGAGTCGACCAGGCCGCGGCCAGGACGGGTGGCGGCGCGGGCCGCGACGACGCCGAACACGATGCCCATGACGCTGGCGAAGGCGAGCGCGGTCAGGGTGAGTTCGAGCGTCGCGCCCAGGCGTTCGAGGATCAGCGTCGCCACCGGCTGCTGGTTGGCGAACGAATAGCCGAAATCGCCCTGCGCCACCTTGGCCAGGTAGCGCAGCAGCTGGACCCACACCGGCTGGTCGAGGCCGAACTCGCGGCGCATCTGGTCGAGGTACTCGGGCGGCGCCGGGAAATCGCCCACCAACAGCGTGATCGGGTCGCCCGGCGTGAAGGCGATCAGCAGGAAGTTGAGCACCACCACCGCGAGCAGCAGCGGGATCGCATGCAGCAGGCGCCGCAGGATGAAGGAAGACATCGAGAGACGACTAGTCCAGACGCTTGACGCCGGCCCACTGGTCGCGCGCATCGAGCGCAGGGAAGACCCCTGTGAGCTTCTTGCTCGCCGTGTCGACCGTCTCCTCGTCGAACAGCACCAGGGTCGGCAGGTCCTCGTTGAGGATCGCCTGCAGCTCCTTGTAGAGCTTGGCGCGGGCCTCGCGGTCGGTGGCGGTCGCGGCCCGGGCGAGCAGGTCGTCGACCTTCGGATTCGAATAGCCGCTGGCGTTGGTGTTGGGCGCGGTCCCGGTGTAGCTGTTGTACAGGCGGGTGTAGCCGATGGCCGGGTCGCCGGCCGAGAAGTACGAGCCGAGCATCATGTCGTAGTCGCGCTTGGCGAACACGCGGTCGTAGTACACCGAACGCTCGAGCGGTTCGAGCTTCACCTCGATGCCGATCTGGCGCAGGTTGTCCTGGATGATCTGCGACTGCGCGCGCATCTGCGCGCGGCTGACGTCGAAGGGCATGCGCAAGGTCGTGCCGCCGGGCTTGGCGCCGGCCTTCTCGAACAGCGCCTTGGCCCGCGCCGGGTCGAGCGGGTACTTCTTCGCGTAGCTCACCTCGTCGTTGAAGAGCCACTTGAAGCCGTCGCCGAAGGCGCCGGCGCCCGGCCGGGCGATGCCGTTCATGGCCTGCTTCACCAGCCGCTGGCGGTCGATCGCCAGCGCCGCCGCATGGCGCGCCTCGATCTTCGAGAACAGCGGCGACTGGGTGTTGAACATCAGGAAATAGATCGCAGGAATGTTCACGCCGCGGCGCGGTGCCAGGTTTTTGTCGGCCAGGATGCGCGGGACTTCGGGCTTGGGCGTGTAGAAGTCGAGCAGTTCGTCGATCTCGCCGGTCTGCAGGGCCGGCACCCGGTTGGCCGCCTGCGGAATCACCTGGAAGATGATCGATTCGAGGAAGGGCTTGCCGCCATCCCAGTACTGGTCGTTGCGCACCAGCTTGATGCTGGCGCCGCGCTTCCATTCGCCGAACTTGAAGGGGCCGGTGCCGACCGGCTTCTGGTTCGCAGGGTTGGTGCCGATGTTGCTGCCCTCGTAGATGTGGCGCGGCAGCATCGGCGCATCGAACACCGTCATCTGCGACAGCAGCGGCGCGTACGGCTTCTGCAGCCGCACCACCACGGTCAGGGCATCGGGCGTGTCGACCTCGACGCCGAGGCCCTTGAACACCGGCGCCGCCCGCGGATGCAGCTTGCCCACCACCTCGAGCAGCGTGAACTTGACGTCGGCGCTCGTGAAGTCCTTGCCGTCATGCCACTTGACGCCGGGGCGCAAGGTGAAGCGGTAGGTCTTGCCGTCGGGCGAGACCGTCCAGGCGGTGGCCAGCGAGGGCTTGGGGTTGTATTGCGGGTCCAGCCACACCAGGCCTTCGAGGATCTTGGCCGAGACGTCTCCGGCCGCGAAGTCGGTGGTGGTGCCGAGGTTCAGGGTCGGCGGGTCGGCGTCGATGGCCAGCACCGCCGTGCCCTTGCCGGTGGCCGCACGGCCGTAGCGCGAGGTGGCGAGGCTGCCGGCCAGGGCCAGCGCGCCCAGGCTCAGCTGGCGGCGGGTCAGCGGGAGGGGCGAGGAATCGTGGGTGGAATCGGTCATCGTTCTGGCACAGCAATTTCGAGGCCAATGGGCCCGCCATTATTGGCGTGGAAAATGCGAGTCCACTGCAGCATCAAGGCGGCTCCGATGATTTCCGTTCCCATCCACCCAGGCATCCGGGCGTCGACCGAGGAAATGGTCGGCCTGCGCCGGCAGATCCATGCCAATCCCGAGCTGGGCTACGAAGAGTTCCAGACCAGCGACCTGGTGGCCCAGCGGCTGGCGCGCTGGGGCTATGCGGTGCACCGCGGCCTGGGCGGCACCGGCGTGGTCGGCACCCTGAAGCTCGGCCAGGGCGGCAAGCGGCTGGGCCTGCGCGCCGACATGGATGCGCTGCCGATGACCGAGACCACCGGCCTGTCCTGGGCCAGCCGGAAACCGGGTGCCATGCACGCCTGCGGCCACGACGGCCACACCGCCACCCTGCTCGCGGCGGCCCAGGTGCTGGCGGCCGCGCAGGGCTTCGACGGCACGCTCAACCTGATCTTCCAGCCGGCCGAGGAAGGCCTGATGGGCGCGAAGAAGATGGTCGAAGACGGTCTCTTCGAACGCTTCCCCTGCGATGCGGTCTATGCCTATCACAACGAGCCCGGCTTTCCGGCCGGGCAGTTCGGCTTCCTGCCGGGCGTCATCTACAGCTCGTCGGACACGGTCGTCATCACCATCGAGGGCAAGGGCGGCCATGGCGCGATGCCGCACACCACCGTCGACCCGATCATGGTCGCGGCGCACCTGATCCTGGCGCTGCAGACGCTGGTGTCGCGCGAGGTCGATCCGAACGACATGGCGGTCGTCACGGTGGGCGCGATGAACGCCGGCAAGGCGCCGAACGTGATTCCGACCAGCGCCGAACTCAAGCTGTCGGTGCGCGCGCGCAGGCCCGAGGTGCGCGCCTTCCTGCGCGAGCGCATCACCGCCATGGCCCAGGGCCAGGCGGCCGTGCATGGCGCCAGCGCGGTGGTGGACTACCAATGGAAGATGCCGCCCTGCGTGAACGATACGGCGGCCACCGACTTCGCGCGCCAGGTGGCGCTGGCCTCGATGGGCGAGAAGGCGTTGATCCCGGACATGGCGCCGCTGCAGGCCAGCGACGATTTCGCCTTCATGCTGGACGCGGTGCCGGGCAGCTACTTCATCGTCGGCAACGGCGACGGCAAGCCCGGCGGCGGTCCGGGCTGCATGGTGCACAACACCGGCTACGACTTCAACGACGAGATCCTGCCGAGCACCGCGAGCTACTGGGTGTCACTGGTGCAGGCCTACCTGCGTTGAACGCCGTCCAGGATGCATAGACTCTCACCACCATGAACCCTGAAGTCACCTACACCGTCCGCGTCGAATTCGGCGACTGCGACCCCGCCGGCATCGTCTGGTTCCCCAACTTCTTCCGCTGGATCGACGCCGCATCGCGCCACTTCTTCGCCGAGCGCGGCGTGCCGCGCTGGGAGGAAACGGCGCGCACGCTGGGCGTGATCGGCACGCCGCTGGTCGACACCCACACCCGCTTCGTCAAGAGCGCCAGCTACGGCGACACGCTGCAGATCGCGGCCGCGATCCGCGAGTGGCGCGAGAAGAGCTTCGTGCAGACCTACCGCGTGACGCGCGGCGAGGACCTGATCCTCGAATGCGAGGAGGTTCGCATCTTCGCCGCCGCCCGCGAAGGCGGCGGCATCCGGGCGGTGCCGATCCCGCCGGAGATCCGCCGGCTCTGCGAATAGGGCGGTGTCAGTCCTGGGACGCCCGGGCGACGATGCGCCGGTCGAACCAGTCGTCCATCATCGCCTTCTCGTAACGCAGCCGATCGGTGGGCGAATAGCGATTGACCGTCATGAGGTAGTTGAGGTTGGACAGCTCGTCGTCGGCGTCCGCCAGCAAGCGGTCGCCGCGGGTCAGCGTGTAGTGCAGCCGCATCCGCGGCCAGGTGATGTCGCGCAGGATGCGGATGTAGGTGCCGGTCTGGAGGCGGAAGCGCCAGGGCTCGAACCAGCCGGCCAAATCGATGTTCAGCACCTCGATGCGCAGGCTGTCGCCGGGCGGCAGGCCGCGCTCGGCCAGCTGCACCAGGTGGCGCTGGACGTCGCGCATGACTTCGAGCCGCTCGGGCTCGCTGCCGTTGGGATGCGAGTAGGCGGCATCGGTGAAGCGCTCCGGATGCACGAAGACGACCGACAACGCTGGCGCGGTGGCCTGCGCGGAGGCGCCGGCCACGAGCAGCGCGGCGAGCGTGGGAACGAGCAGTCGAGGCATGGCGTCTCCTGTCGACAACAGGCCTGGTTGGACACCGCGGCGGTCCCCCGGTTCCCGGCCGCTGCGTCAGCGGCTGGCCCAGAACGCGCGCTGCATCGCGATCGTCTCCTGCGCGATCTCGGTGACCGGGCCGATCAGCTCCACCGGCTTCTGGCCGTGGTCGAAGACATGGCGCGACGACAGGCTCATGGTCGGGTTCTCGGCATGGCTGCCGGTCTCCGCCAGCAACTCGGCCTCGGTCATCGCGAACACCACGCGCCCGATGTTGGCCCAGTAGGCCGTTCCGGCACACATGCAGCAGGGCTCGACCGCCGTGTAGAGCGTGCAGCCCCACAGGAATTCGGGCGTGAAGTTGGTCGCCGCCACCCGCGCCAGCGTGGACTCGGCGTGGTTGACCGTGTCGATGTTGCATTGCTCCAGCAGCACGGTCTCCTGGTCGGGGCCGACCAGCACGGCACCGAAGGGATGGTGCCCGAGTGCGACGGCGCGCAGCGCCACCTCGTTGGAGCGACGCAGGTGGCGCAGCATCTGCGCGTGCGTCGGGCGCAGGCCTTGGGGCGGCAGCGGGGTTGTTCCGGACATGGCTTTGAATACTCCTGGATGACGACAGGCAGAGGCTATTACTTTTGCACGGGCAGCGCCGTTGCGGCGCGGCGACTCACTCGACCATTTGGCAGAGGGGCGCAGCGCCCGCCAGGGAGTACAACCATCGCTTCATTCCAGCGGGAAAACCGATGGCCCAGCCGCAGCGATTTCTCGTCAAGATGCGAGCCCCCGCAGGCCAGGCCTCGGTGCAGCTGTCCGGCGCCGCCGTGCCGCTGCACATCCGGCCGCTGTTCCAGAGCATCGGCGCCCCGACCGGGCTGGGACTGGCGGCCGGCGCCAGCTGGCACATCGTCGAGCCGGCGCTGGCGCTCGACGCCGGCAACCCCTGGGACGTCTGCCACGCGATGGTCACCCAGGGCCTCGGCCTGGCGGGCGCCGCCCTGCCCGAGTTCGCCGAGCCGGACTTCCCCCAATCCTGGATCACCGGCTCGCCCGAGGCCGAAGCCCTGGCGCTGACCGCTTCGTGCGAGCCCGTCGCCCAGAAGACCGGAAGCAGCGGCTATCCCGGCGCGGACGACCCCCTCTGGCACCAGGACGACGGCCATTCGGAGTTCGCCCGCGCGCTCGCGGACCTGACGCTGCCGCCCGCCGACCAGCGCGTGCGCATCGCCCACCTGGACACCGGCTTCGATCCCGCGCACCAGAGCCGCCCGGCCCTGCTCGAGACCGAGCTGCAGCGCAACTTCGTCGACGACCAGGCGCCCACGGACGCCACCGACACGGCCTCGGGCGTGTTCAACAACCGCGGCCACGGCACCGGCACGCTGAGCCTGCTGGCCGGGTCACCGGCCGGCGGCCTGCCCCGCCTCGGCGCGGCTCCATTCGCCCGGGTGGTGCCGCTGCGCGTCGCCGACCGCGTGGTGCTGTTCCGCAACAGCGCGATCGCGCAGGCGCTCGACCATGTGCACGCGCTGTGCGCGACACCGGCGACCGCCGTCGATGTCGTGACGCTGAGCATGGGCGGCCTCGCGAGCAGCGCCTGGGCCGATGCGGTCAACGCGCTCTACGAGGCCGGGGTGGTGGTGGTGGCCGCGGCCGGCAACAACTTCGGCAACCTGCCGACGCACCATGTCGTCTACCCGGCGCGGTTCAACCGCGTCATCGCGGCCTGCGGCGTGATGGCCGACCACCAGCCCTACGCCGACCTGCCGGCCTCGAAGATGGCCGGCAACTACGGGCCGGCGAGCAAGATGCGCACCGCCATGGCGGCCTACACGCCGAACGTGCCGTGGGCCAAGCTCGGCTGCGGCACGGTGGTCGACCTCGACGGGGCCGGCACCTCCGCGGCCACGCCGCAGATCGCAGCCGCCGCCGCGACTTGGCTGCAAAAGAACAAGGCCGCGTGCGGCCGCTACACGCAGCCCTGGATGCGGGTCGAGGCCGTGCGCCGGGCGCTGTTCGACAGCGCCGGCGACGGCGACCCGGTCAGGTTCGGGCGCGGCTGCCTGCAGGTCGTGAAGGCGCTCGCCGTCGAGCCCGAGGCCGAAGCCGCACTGAAGGCGGAGGCGCCCGACAACGCCTCCTTCCCGCTGTTCAAGGTGCTCACCGGGCTCGGCCTGCAGGCCCAGGCCACACCGGCGCAGGCGATGCTGGAGCTGGAGGCCCTGCAGCTGTCCCAGTGCTCGGCGATCGAGCGCATCCTGCCCGAGCCCGCGGTCGACCCGCTGTCGCTCACCGGGCCCGAACGGATGGCCGTGCTGGAAGCCCTGCGCAACCATCCGCGGGCCTCGCAGGCGCTGCGGGCGGCCCTGCAGTCGCATCCCGCGCCCGACCCGGGCCTGCCGATCCCGCCGCAGCGGCTGAGCCGCATCGAGGCCCTGCACCTGCAGCACGCCCTGGCGCCGCAGCCGCCGACACCGGCCGCGCGGCGGCTGCGCATCTACGCCTACGACCCTTCGCTGGGCCGCGACCTCGACACGGTCGGCCTCAACGAGACCGTGGCCGAGGTGCGCTGGGAGGCGAAGCTGCAGCCCGGCCCGGTCGGCGAATACCTCGAGGTGGTCGACGTCGATCCGGCCAGCGGCTGCTGCTACGCCCCGGTCGATCTCGACGATCCGCGCCTCCTGGCGACCGACGGCCTGCGCCCCTCGGAGGCCAACCCGCAGTTCCACCAGCAGATGGTCTACGCGGTCGCCATGCGCACCATCGACCATTTCGAGAAAGCGCTGGGCCGGGTGGCGCTGTGGGCACCGCGGGCCGGCCCGCAGTCCGAGCGCTTCGTGCGCCGGTTGCGCATCCATCCGCATGCCCTGCGGGCCGAGAACGCCTACTACAGCCCCGAGCGCAAGGCCTTGCTGCTCGGCTACTTCGCGTCGAGCGCGGCGACCAGCGGGGCGCCGTCGGAATACGTCTTTACCGCCCTGTCGCACGACATCGTGGCCCACGAGACCACCCATGCGCTGCTCGACGGCCTGCACCGGCGCTTCCGGGAGGCGACCAACCCCGACGTGCTGGCCTTCCACGAAGCCTTTGCCGACATCGTCGCGCTGTTCCAGCATTTCTCGATGGGCGACTCGCTGCGCGAAGCGGTCGCCCGGGCCCGTGGCGACCTGTTCCAGCCGACCCTGCTGGCCAAGCTGGCGGTGCAGTTCGGCAATGCCACCGGCCACTATGGCGCGCTGCGCCAGGCGATCGGCAAGGAGGTCCGGGACGAGGCCACCGGCCAGAACGTCTGGCAGCCCGCGGCCCCGCCCGACAAGGGCGACTACCAGCGCTCGACCGAGGCCCACGCGCGCGGCGCGGTGCTGGTGTCGGCGGTCTTCGACGCCTTCCTGAAGATCTACACGCGGCGTGCGCAGGTGCCGATCCGGCTCGCCACCCATGGCTCGGAAGTGCTGCCCGAGGGTGCCCTGCCGGCACAGCTGGTGGATGCGCTGACCGAGGTCGCGAGCAAGGTGGCGAGCCAGATCCTCGGCATGTGCATCCGCGCGCTCGACTACTGCCCGCCGGTCGACATCACTTTCGGCGACTACCTGCGGGCGCTGGTCACGGCCGACCGCGACCTGGTGCATCACGATCCGCTCGGCTACCGGGTCGCCTTCGTCTCGGCCTTCGCGGCGCGCGGCATCTACCCCGAGAACGTGCGCACGCTGTCGGTCGACACCATCGCCTGGGAGCCGCCGCCGGCGCCCTTCCCGCGCCTGGAACGCCAGCTCGCCGGGCTGCAGCTGAACTGGGACCTGCAGGTCGACCGCGAAGCGGCCTGGACGGACGCGCGCGCCAACGCCGCGCTGCTGCATGGATGGCTGGTCGACCCGGAGGTCGTCGACGACGACGAGCTCGCGGTGCTCGGCCTGCGCCGCAGCGCGCCGGCCCCCGTCTCGCTCGCCGGCACGGACGGCACCGCCGTGCCCTGCACGCTGCACGGCATCGAGGTGCACTCGATCCGCCCGCTGCACCGGGTCGGCCCCGACGGCCAGCTGCTGTCGCAGCTGGTGATCGAACTGACCCAGTCGCTGCATGCCGACGACGGCACCGGCATGGTGTTCCGCGCCGGCGCCACCCTGCTGTTCGACATCGGCAAGGGCGCCATCACCTACCTGGTGCGCAAGCGGGTCGACCAGCAGGCACGGGTCTCGGCGCAGCAGGCGCTGTGGGCGGACCGCCGGGCGGCCCAGCCCAACAGCTATTCGGGGCTGGCCACGCACGACGCCGAGCCTTTCGCGCTGCTGCACCGCGCCCACTGAGACGGGACACACCATGGCCGCCGCCAAGAAGACCCCGACGCCGAGCAAGAAGCCGCCGCGCGCCACGGTGCGGACCTACCGCCACGGCCTCGGCGACTGCCACCTGGTGACGCTCTACGGTGCCCGGAAGGCCAAGTACCAGATCATGATCGACTGCGGCGTGATCCTCGGCACGGCGAACGCCGGCGCGGTGATGACCGAGGTGATGGACGACATCCTGGCCGCCACCGGCGGCAGCATCGACCTGCTGGTCGCGACCCACGAGCACTGGGACCATGTCTCGGGTTTCGCCCAGGCCGCCGAGTCGTTCGCCAAACTCAAGGTCGGCGCGGTCTGGCTGGGCTGGACCGAGGACCCGAAGGACGCCGACGCGAAGCAGCTGCGCGGCGAGCGCGACAACGCCCTCGCGCTGCTGCGGGCCGCGGCCGTCCGGATGCAGCTCGCTGGCGGCGGCGATGGCGAGCCGACCCTGCTGACGTCGCTGCTCGACTTCTTCGGCGCCGCCGCACGGACCACCACCGCCTCGGCGCTCGAACTGGTGCGCGCCAAGGTGGCCCGGCCGCGCTATTGCGACCCGAAGGACCTGCCGGTCGAGCTCGACGGTTTCCGCGGCCGCATCTACACGCTGGGTCCGCCGCGCGACATGAAGATGCTCAAGAAGACGCTGCCGAGCGCCACGGCGCCCGAGACCTACGGCATGGCGCTCGCGGCGGCCGAGCGGAGCATCGGCCAGGCGTTGGCGAACCCCGAGCAACAGCCGTTCTCGAATGCGTTCCGGATCCCGAACCGGGTGGCGCAGAGCACGTCTTTCTTCCAGCAGCGCTACTGGAACGACGAGGCCTGGCGCCGCATCGATGTCGCCTGGATGGACGACGCTTCCGAACTCGCGCTGGCGCTGGACAGCATGACCAACAACACCAGCCTCGTGCTGGCGATCGACCTCGACGATGTCGGCGTGCTGCTGTTCGCCGCCGACGCCCAGGTCGGCAACTGGCTCACGTGGAGCGACTGCAAGTGGCGTGTCGGCGGCAAGCCGGTCACCGGCCCGGACCTGCTCGCGCGCACCGTCTACTACAAGGTCGGCCACCACGGCAGCCACAACGCGACCCTGAAGGCCGGCGGGCTCGAGCGCATGACGGCCCTCGACGTCGCGGTGATCCCGGTCGACCACGCCATGGCGCTGAAGAAGAAGTGGGGCGACATCCCGCTCGACGCGCTGGTCACGGCGCTCGGCAAGGCGACCACCGAGCGGGGCTACGTGGTGCGCACGGACGAAGAGCTTTCGGCGACTGCGAAACGGCGCGGGGCGCGGATGACGCGGTTGTATGTGGAGGTGGATGTTTTTTGAGATGGCTCGGCGCTTCGAAGGGCGCCCGGCAAGCGGTGCGGGTGTGCAAGCGATCTCGGCGTCTCCAACGCCGATGCAACCCCAGCGTGTCAGCGGTGGTGGGCGGTATGCCCTGGGCCGGCCGTTGAGGCACCGCCGAGCAGCGCAGCGGTGCGCGGAAAAAGGGCCGCGCGTGTTTGAGCGAAGCGAGTTTGCGCGGACCCCGCGTACCGCGAGCAGCGCAGGGCAGCCGCGAAGCGGCCGGTGACGTCGGCCGGCCCAGGGCATACCGCCCACCGCCGACGCGCACGCCTCAGCCCCGCAGCCGACCTCACTCCTTGACCGACCCGGTCAACCCCGACACGTAGTACTCGACGAAGAACGAGTAGATGAAGGCCACCGGCAGCGAGCCCAGCAGCGCGCCGGCCATCAGCGGCCCCCACTGGTAGACGTCGCCCTGCACCAGTTCCGTGACGACACCCACCGGCAGCGTCTTGATCTCCGACGACGATACGAACGTCAACGCGTAGATGAACTCGTTCCATGACAGCGTGAAGGCGAAGATGCCGGCCGAGATCAGCCCCGGCACCGCGAGCGGCAGCACGATCTTGACCAGGATCTGCCAACGATTGGCACCGTCGATCAGCGCGCACTCCTCGAGTTCGGCCGGGATCGACCGGAAGTAGCCCATCAGGAGCCATGTGCAGAACGGGATCAGGAAAGTCGGGTAGGTCAGGACCAGCGCCCAGCGGGTGTCGAACAGCCCGAGGTTGAAGACCACGTTGGCCAGCGGAATGAACAGGATCGACGGCGGCACCAGGTAGGCCAGGAAGATCGCCAGCCCGGTCTGGCGCGCGCCCTTGAAGCGCAGCCGCTCGATCGCGTAGGCCGCCAGCACCGACACCACGAGAGAGCCGAAGGTCGACACCACCGACACCAGCACCGTGTTCCACAGCCATTGCGGATAGGCGGTCTCGAACAGCAGCTTGTGGAAATGCGCGAGCGTCGGCGCGATGACCCAGAACGGATTGCCCTCGCGCGACAGCAGCTCGACCTCGGGCTTCACCGCCGTGATCGCCATCCAGTAGAACGGAAACAGCAGCACGATCAGGAACACCACCAGCGGCAGGTACACCGTGACCGCCTTGCGCGGCACGGTATCGAGATAGCTCATGCCGACGACATCGATCTGGCCGGATTTGCTCATTTTTGCCAGGCCCGTCTTTGAAGGCCGAAGTAGCTGAACATGATGCAGCCCAGCAGGAAGGGCACCATCGCGATCGCGATCGCCGCGCCCTCGCCCAGCGCGCCGCCCGAGATCGCGCGCTGGAACGACAGCGTCGCCATCAGGTGCGTGGCGTTCAGGGGGCCGCCGCGCGTGATCACGTAGATCAGCTGGAAATCGGTGAAGGTGAACAGCACCGAGAAGGTCATCACCACCGCAATGATCGGGGTCAGCAGCGGCAGCGTGACGTGGCGGAACTGCTGCCACGGTGTTGCGCCGTCGATCGCCGAGGCCTCGTAGTACGAGGGCGAGATCGTCTGCAGTCCGGCCAGCAGCGTGATCGCCACGAAGGGCACGCCGCGCCAGACGTTGGCCGCGATCACCGCGAAGCGCGCATTCCACGGATCGCCGAGAAAGTCGATGTAGTGATCGATCAGCCCCAGCTTCATGAGCCCCCAGCTGATGATCGAGAACTGCGAGTCGTAGATCCACCAGAAGGCGATCGCCGACAGCGCGGTCGGCACGATGTAGGGCAGCAGGATCACGGCCCGGAAAAAGGTCTTGAAGCGGATGTTCTTGTTCAGCAGCACCGCCAGCCACAGGCCCAGCAGGAACTTGAACACGCTCGCCACCACCGTGTAGAAGAGCGTGTTGAAGAGCGCCAGCCGGGTGACCGCATCGCCCCACAGGAAGATGTAGTTCTCGAGCCCGATCCACTCGCCCGGCCGGCCCACCTTGGCGTCGGTGAAGCCGAGCCAGGTGCCCAGGCCGAGCGGATAGGTCAGGAACAGCAGCAGCAGCACCGCCGCCGGCAACATGAACATGAAGCCGAGGGCGTTGCGGCTGTTCTGGAACCTGGCCAGTCGCGTGGTCATGGGCAGCGTCTTCAGACCTTGTAGTAGCGCTCGGCGCGTTTCTGGGCGCGCTCTGCCGCTTCTTTGGGCGACTTCGACCCGCTGGCCGCCTCGGCCACCATGTTCGGGATGATGAAGTCGGCCGCCGCGCCGGCCGATGCGTAGCCCAGCTTGCCCTCGTAGCCGGCCGGCCGCAGGTTCTTGACCGAATCGCGGTAGGGCGTGTTCTTCGGATCGGAGGTCCAGATCGGATTGGCCTCGTAGGCCTTCAGCGGCTGCGCCACGTAGCCGCCGGCGCCCTGCAGCCAGTCGTCGAACTGCGGCCGCTCCATCATGAAGCGCAGGAACTCCTTCGAGGCCTGCGGGTACTTGGTGTACTTCATGATCATCTGGTTGAAGAACAGGTGCGACTCGGTCGGCACCCCCACCGGCCCGACCGGGAACACCGCGTGGTTGATGTCCGACGCCATCTCCTTGACCTTCGGATCGGGTGAGTTCTTGGCCGCGTAGTAGATCGAGATGCCGTTGTTCGTGACGCTGATCTGGCCGTCGAGAAAGGCCTTGTTGTTGTTCGGATCGAGCCACGACAAAGTGCCGGGAATGAAGTTGGCGTAGAGCTCCTTGGCGTACTCCAGCGCCTTCAGCGTCTCGGGGCTGTCGAGGACCACCTTGTTGTTCTTGTCGACCAGCTTGCCGCCGAAGGACCAGATCAGCCAGTTGGTCCAGGTGCTGTCGCCGGTCGCGTTGCCGAGCGCCATGCCGCCCGGTGTGCCCTTCTCCTTCAGCGCTTTGTAGAGCTTGAGGAAGTCCTCGTTGTTGGTCGGGAACTTGTCGAAGCCGGCCGCCTTGACCATGCTCTCGCGGTAGACGATGAGCGAGCCCGAGGCCCCGAGCGGCAGCCCGATCCACTTCTTGCCGTCGGGCCGCATGAAGAGCTCGCCCGCGGGGTACCAGCCGCCGTATTTCTTGCCCAGGTATTCCGCCAGGTCGGTGACGTCGAGCAGCTTGTCCGGATAGAGGTTGGCGTCGTCGTTGGTCGACAGGATGATGTCCGGCCCGGCGCCGGTGTTGGCCGCCACCGCAGCCTTGGGCCGCACGTCTTCCCAGCCCTCGTTGTCGACCCGCACCTCGATGCCGGTGGCCTCGCTGAAGCGCTTGACGTTGGCCATGTAGGCGTCGATGTCTCCCTGCACGAAGCGGCTCCAGCGCAGCACCCGCAGCTTGGCGCCCTTCTCGGGCTTGAAGGCCAGGGTCTGCGCATTCGCGAGCGGCGAGAAGATCGCGGTGCCGACGCCGAGCGAGGCTGCGGCCGCGAGGCCGGCCGAACTCTTCAGAATCTTGCGGCGATTGAAATCACTCATTCATGTCTCCTGTTGTTGAACGGCCGAAAAGGGAAGTCAGGCCACCAGCCTCTGGCCGGTAGCTGCATCGAAAAGATGGGCCCGCTGAAGATCGGGCTGCAGGTGGATGGTGGTGCCCGGCGCGAAATCGTGGCGCTCGCGAAACACCGCCGACAGTTCCACGCCTTCATGGCGGCAGGCCACGAAGGTGTCCATGCCGGTCGGCTCCATCACCGCGACGCGCGCCGGGATGCCGCCGCCGTCGGCCAAGCTCAGGTGCTCGGGCCGGGTGCCGTAGATCACGGGCTGGCCGTCGACGCCGCCGGCGGCCAGCGGCGCGTCGAGCTGGGTGCCGTCGGTCAGCTCGACCCGGGCCGCGCCGGCGCCGCGGCGCAGGGTGCCGGGCAGGAAGTTCATCGACGGCGAGCCGATGAAGCCGGCCACGAACTGGTTCGCCGGATGGTCGTAGAGCTCGAGCGGGCTGCCGGTCTGTTCGATCCGGCCGTCGCGCATCACGACGATCTTGTCGCCCATGGTCATGGCCTCGATCTGGTCATGCGTGACGTAGATCGAGGTGGTCTTCAGGCGTTGGTGCAATTCCTTGATCTCGCTGCGCATCGCCACCCGCAGCTTGGCGTCGAGGTTGGACAGCGGCTCGTCGAACAGGAACACCTGCGGATCGCGCACGATGGCCCGTCCCATCGCGACCCGCTGCCGCTGCCCGCCCGAGAGCTGGCGCGGATAGCGCTCCAGCAGCGGCGCCAGCGCCAGGATCTCGGCCGCGCGCTTGACCTTGGCCTCGATGGTCGGCTTGTCCATCTTGGCGAGCGCCAGCGCGAAGGCCATGTTCTCGCGCACCGTCATGTGCGGATAGAGCGCGTAGTTCTGGAACACCATCGCGATGTCGCGCTCCTTGGGCGGCAGGTCGTTGACCCGCTTGTCCCCGATGCGGATCTCGCCGCCGTTGATCTCCTCGAGCCCGGCGATCATGCGCAGCAAGGTCGACTTGCCGCAGCCGGACGGGCCGACCAGCACGGTGAACGAGCCGTCCTGGATGTCGATGTCCACGCCATGCAGGATGGCGACATCACCGAAGTTCTTCTTGACTGACTGGATCGTGACACTGGCCATGCACTGAAGTCCTGAAAGGTCGCGAGTCGACATCGGGCCATGGAGGACTCCACGCCGCAAGCGCGCAGTATTGGCATCGCGAACCGGCCGCGCATCAGGGCAAACCGTTAGGCATTAACCCGCGCAATATTTGTATGATGACCTGATAACCGCCTTTTCCTCATCCTCCGCCGTGCGGGTTTCCGCCTCTCCCCAACCCCAGCCGCTGGTCGTCGACCGGCTGTCGGACCGGTTGGCGGCGCTGCTGGGCGCGCAGATCGACAGCGGCGCGCTGAAGGCCGGCGACCGGCTGCCGACCGAGCAGCAGCTGGCCACCGCCCACGGCGTCTCTCGCACCGTGGTGCGTGAGGCGGTCCACCAGCTCAAGTCCAGGGCGCTGGTGCAGTCGCGCCAGGGCTCCGGCGTGTTCGTCGCGCCGCCGCCGGTGAACCAGGCGCTGGCCTTCGACCCGGCCGTGCTGACCTCGGTGCAGGCCGTGGTGCACGTGGTCGAGGTGCGCCGCGTCCTCGAAGGCGAGATCGCCGCGCTGGCCGCCGAGCGCGCCACGCGCAGCCAGATCGCGGCGCTGCGCCGCGCCCTCGGGGCCATCGACACCGCGGTGGCCGAGGGCCGCGACGGCGTGGCCGAAGACCTGGCCTTCCACCGCGTGATCGGCGAATCGACCGGCAATCCGCAATTCCGGCTGCTGCTCGGCTTCCTCGAACAGTACCTGCGCGAAGGCATGCGCATCACGCGCGGCAACGAGGCCCGGCGGGCCGATTTCATGACTGCGGTCCAGAGCGAGCACCGCGCCATCTTCGACGCTATCGCGGCCCACGATCCGGTGGCTGCCCGGCAGCATGCCAACGAACACCTGATCCGCGGCGAGCAGCGGCTGGTCGAAGGCGGCATCATCGATGGCCGGCGCCGCCAGGCCGCCGCCCGGGTCGCACGCGCCGCGCGCCCCGCACCCGCACCCGATCGACAAGCAAAGCACTGAAGGAGACCGAAATGAAACTGATGATCACCGGCGGCGGGGGCTTCGTGGGGGCCCGGCTCGCCCGCGCCCTGCTCGCCCGCGGCACCCTGGACGGCCAGCGCATCGAGCGCATGGTCCTGACCGACATCGCGCCCCCGCCTGCCGACCTGCTCGCCGACGCCCGGGTCGAGGCCCGCACCGGCCCGCTGCTGACCCACACCGAGGCGCTGCGCGAGGAGCCCTTCGACGGCATCTTCCACCTGGCCTCGGCCGTGTCGGGCGAATGCGAGCTCGACTTCGACCTCGGCCTGCGCTCCAATCTGGACAGCACCCGGGCCCTGCTCGATGCGCTGCGGGCCCACGTCAACGGCGGGGGCAAGGTCGCGCGGCTGGTGTTCTCGAGTTCGGTGGCGGTGTTCGGGCCCGACCCGGCGGTGCCCCTGCCCAAGCTCGTGGCCGACGACACGCTGCCGGCGCCGCAGACCTCCTACGGCACCCAGAAGCTGATCTGCGAGCACCTCGTGGCCGACTACACCCGCAAGGGCTACGTCGACGGCCGCGCGGCGCGCCTCATGACCGTCACCGTGCGGCCCGGCCGGCCCAACGGCGCCGCCTCCTCGTTCTTCAGCGGCATCATCCGCGAGCCGCTGGCGGGGGTCGAAGCCATCTGCCCGGTCTCGCCCGAGGTGTCGCATCCCATGTCCTCGCCGACCCGCACCGTCGACGGCCTGATCGCGGTCTACGAAGCCACGCGCGAGGCTTTCTGCGGCCGTACGGCGCTCAACCTGCCGGCACTCAACGTGCGCGTGGCCGACATGCTCGACGCCCTCGAGGCGGTGGCCGGCCCGAAGGTCCGCGCGCTGGTGCGCTTCGAGCGCGACGAGCGCATCGCCGGCATCGTGGCCAACTGGCCGGGCGGCGCCAGCGCCGCACGGGCCGCGCGCCTGGGCCTGCTGCCGCACGAGAACTTTGCCGATATCGTCCGGCAATACATCGACGACTGCGCGGCGCTGCCGAACGCAGACCAGACCTTGAAGGGAATGTCCTGATGAAAAGCCCCACGAAGAAAAAGACCCCGGCCACCAAGCCGAAGCCCCTCGCGCTGCGCTCGCAGGCCTGGTTCGACAACCCGGCCAACGCCGACATGACGGCGCTCTATCTCGAGCGCACCATGAACTTCGGGCTCGGCTTCGACGAGCTGCAGTCGGGCCGGCCGATCATCGGCATCGCCCAGACCGGCTCCGACATCGCGCCTTGCAACCGCCACCACCTCGTGCTGGCCGAACGCACGCGCGAAGGCATCCGCGACGCCGGCGGCATCGCCTTCGAGTTCCCGATCCACCCGATCCAGGAGACCTGCAAACGGCCGACCGCGGCGCTCGACCGCAACCTGCAATACCTGTCGCTGGTCGAGGTGCTCTACGGCTATCCGATCGATGGCGTGGTGCTCACCACCGGCTGCGACAAGACCACCCCGGCCCAGCTGATGGCGGCCGCCACGGTCGACATCCCTGCGATCGCGCTCAACTCGGGGCCGATGCTCAACGGCTGGTACAAGGGCGACCGCACCGGTTCGGGCACCATCGTCTGGCGCGCGCGCGAGATGATGGCGGCCGGCGAGATCGGCTACCAGGAGTTCCTCAAGCTGGTCGCGTCATCGGCGCCCTCGACCGGGCACTGCAACACGATGGGCACGGCGTCGACCATGAACTCGCTGGCCGAGGCGCTCGGCATGACGCTGCCCGGCAGCGCCGCGATTCCCGCGCCCTACCGCGACCGCCAGGAGATGGCCTACATGACCGGCAAGCGCATCGTCGAGATGGTGCGCGAGAACCTGAAGCCCTCCGACATCATGACCCGCGAGGCCTTCGAGAACGCGATCGTGGTCAACTCCGCGCTCGGCGGCTCGACCAACGCGCCGGTGCACCTGGTCGCGATCGCGCGCCACATCGGCGTTGAACTCACGCCCGACGACTGGGAGAAGATCGGCTACAAGATCCCGCTGATCGTCAACCTGCAGCCCGCCGGCGAGTACCTCGGCGAGGACTACTACCGCGCCGGCGGCGTGCCCGCGGTGGTCGCCGAGCTGATCGCCAAGGGCAAGATCAAGCCGGCCCTCACGGCCAACGGCAAGACGCTGATCGAGAACTGCGAGGGCAAGTTCACCAGCGACCGCGCCGTGATCTGGCCCTATGCCAAGCCGATGAAGAAGAACGCCGGCTTCCTGAACCTCAAGGGCAACCTGTTCGACTCGGCGATCATGAAGACCAGCGTGATCACGCCCGAATTCCACGACCGCTACCTCGAGGACCCGAAGGACCCGATGGCCTTCGAGGGCACGGCCGTGGTCTTCGACGGCCCGGAGGACTACCACCACCGCATCGACGATCCGAAAATGAAGATCGGCCCGCACAGCGTGCTGTTCATGCGCGGCGTCGGCCCGGTCGGCTACCCGGGCGCGGCCGAGGTGGTCAACATGCGGGCGCCGTCCTACCTGATCAAGAAGGGCATCACCGCCCTGCCCTGCATCGGCGACGGCCGGCAGTCCGGCACCTCCGGCTCGCCGTCGATCCTCAACGCCTCGCCCGAGGCCGCGACCGGCGGCGGACTGGCGCTGGTGCGCACCGGCGACCGCGTGCGCATCGACCTCAAGAAGCGCACCGCCAACATGCTGGTGTCCGACGAGGAACTCGACAAGCGGCGCGCCGAACTGGCCGCCGCCGGCGGCTACCCCTTCCCGCCGAGCCAGACGCCCTGGCAGGAGATCCAGCGCGGCATCGTCGACGAACTGTCGCAGGGCATGGTGCTGAAGCCGGCCGTGAAGTATCAGAAGATCCACGCCACGTTCGGCATCCCTAGAGACAATCATTGACCTCCCCCAGGTTGCCCGCACTTCGTGTCGGGCGCCCACCCCCTCGCCGGGGGCAATACCAGCGGCCCGGCAAAGCCGGTTCCGCGGTATTCCTGGAAGGGAACCCGCCGCTTACTTCGAGGCGGACGGGAATCCGGTGAACATCTTGTCCAGCGCCGCCTGCAAGAGCGCATTCATCTTCGCCGGGTCGTCGTGCAAGGTGCCGCTCGCGGTGCCGCGCCACGCCGAGCGCTTGCTCTGCGCATTGACCATCTCGACCACCAGCGTGCCGACTTCGTAGGTGTCGGTGGGTGCTGCCGTGTTGGGTGCCGGCGGCCCGAAGCCGCCCCAGCCCACGTAGCCCACGCGGTTGTAGTAGGCGCCCTGGCTTTCCTTCTCGGACGACGACACGTGCGCCGACACATGGATGTCGCCATTCGGCGCCAGCTTCCAGCCCTTGGCCTGCAGCCTCGAATCGATGCCGTCGACGATGCGCTGCTGCATCAGCGGCGTTCCGCCGTCGGGCCGGGCCACCCAGCTGTAGGTGCGCACGCGCGATAGATCGGCGCCCGGATCGACGTCGATCCTGACCGTCGGACCGCCGACGCTCGCGCAGGCCGAGATCAGCAGCGGAAGGGCCAGTGCGGCCAGGGCAGCGAAGCGTCTGTTCATGTCGTCCAATCCCAAGCGATGTGAAAAAGCAGTTTAGCCATCAGCCGCGGCAGAACAGGAGCACCGAATTCGTGCCGCCGAAGGCGAATGAATTGCTGATGGCGGCGTGCAGGTCGGGCGCCGCCGTGTCGTCGGGCGCCACCAGGTTCAGGGCGCAGGCCGGATCGACCGCGGCGCCGTGCATGTTCGGCGGCAGCGCGCGCCGATGCAGCGCCAGCACCGTGGCCGCGGCCTCCAGCGCGCCGGCGGCACCGAGCAGGTGCCCATGCAGCGCCTTGGTGGAACTCACGCGCAGGCGGTCGAGGTCGTCGCCCCAGACTTCGGCCAGGGCTTCGCGCTCGACCACGTCGCCGATGCGGGTGGCGGTTCCATGGGCATTGCAGTAGCCGACGTCGCGGGGCTGCAGGCCGGCCAGGCGCAGTGCCTGGCGCAGCGCGCGCGCCTGGCCGGGGGCGTCCGGCTTGGTCAGGTGCGTGGCGTCGCAGCTGAGGCCCCAGCCCGCCAGCCGGGCATAGGTCCGCGCGCCGCGCCGCCGCGCCCGCTCGGCCGATTCGAGCACCAGGAAGGCGGCGCCCTCGCCGAGCGCGAAGCCGCTGCGATCGCTGGCGAAGGGCCGCACCGAGCGCGCCTCTTCGCCGGGCTTGACGCTGGCCAGGGTCTGCATCGCCTGCCAGGCGAGCACGACGCCGGGCACGATCAGCGCCTCGCTGCCGCCGGCGATCGCGACGTCGACATCGCCGCGCTGCACCGCCTTGGCCGCCTCGGCGATCGCCACCGAGGACGAGGCGCAAGCCACCGAGTAGGTCAGCACCGGGCCCTGCACGCCCTGGCGCATCGCCACGTGCGAGGCCGGCGCGTTGGGCATGAAGGCCGGGATGGTCAAGGGCGGCACGCGCCCGCCGCCGCGGTAGGCGGCCTCGAGCGCCGCGGCACCGCCCATGCCGCAGCCGGCGAACACGCCGATGCGCTCGGGATCGAGCGCGCCGACGGCGCCGGCATCCCGCATGGCCAGGTCGGCCGCGGCCACGGCGAGCTGGCTCACACGGTCGACGCCGGCGAGCTGCAGCTTGGTGAACCAGCGCGATTCGTCGAAGGCGGCCCGGGCCGCGACCGCCGGCTTGGGCAGTTCGGGAAAGACCGGTTCGAGCGCCGAATCGCCGCGCAGCAGGGCATCGAAAAGGTGGCCGGGATCATCGCCGTGGGGAGCCACGACCCCCAGGCCGGTGACGGCGACTGCGTTCACGCGGTCTGCTTCGCCCTGACCTTGTCGACCACCGCGGCGAGCTGGGCCAGCGTGTCGATGTTCGGGTCATCGTCGGGCATCGTGATGCCGAAATGGTCCTCGATCGCGAACACGAACTCGACCAGCGCCAGCGAATCGAAACCCTTCTCGCGCATCGAGGCCTCCGGGTCCAGCGCGGACGCCTCGATGCCGTACTTCTCGTGGATCAGGTCCTGCAATTCCTTCAGCGAACTCATCGTGCGGTGTCCGTCGTCATTTCTGGCCGTCTCCCTGGCAGACGGCGATGTTGTGGATGTCGGCCCACGAGTCTCAGCTCCTCCTGGCTCGTCCGCCGAACCGGCCCGCGGGCAATGTCGCCTCATGATATCCGCTCCAAACGGCCGGAATCGCGGCCGGGCGCGGCCGCCAGCGCAGCGACGGCAGCACGAACACGATGCCGAGCACCGCCCCCGCGACCACGTCAAGCACCACATGCTGCTTGATCGCCACGGTCGACCAGGCGATGGCGGCGAACCACAGTCCGTTGGCCAATCGCAGGAGCATCGGCGCACCCGCCTGGCGCAGGATGTGCTCGATCCAGATGGCGGTGTAGATCGCGATGGCCACGTGCATCGACGGGCAGGCGTTGCCGGCGGCGTCGACCCCCTGCAGGATCGCGAAGCCGGGGAAATCGGTCGGCGGCAGCGTCATTGGCGGGATCTGCGTCGGCCAGAAGAAGAAGGCCGCAAGGCCGGTCAGGCACAGGGCTCCGACCCAGAGCCCATACACCACCAGCTCCCTGAACGTGAGCTGCAGGCCGGGCGCGACGCCCACGTACAGCCAGAGCGAGAAATAGGCGACCAGCGCCTGCGGCTGGAACGGGATCAGGTGGTCGAGTGCGGTCAGCGGCATCACCGTGACCGGACCGGCGGGCTGGCGCAGCAGATGGAAGTAGCCGATGAAGAACAGCCAGGTGAAGGCCGTGGTGCCGACCACCTTCAAGGCGAAGTGGCGGCGGATGCGCAACCAGATCTCGACTTTCCAGCTCTCGAAGGGGCGGGGCGCCGGGCGCAGGTCGTGGGGTGGATTCATGAGGCTCGGCGTTGTCGCTGATTCTCTCATCAGCCAACGCGCCGAGCGTGTCAGCCGGGCGCTACAGGATCAGCAGGGCCCGGAAATCGTTGACGTTGGTATGGGTCGGCCCCGTCACCAGCAGGTCGCCGATGGCGTCGAAGTAGCCGTAGGCGTCGTTGCGGTCGAGATGGTCGGCCAGCTTGACGCCCGCCGCCTCGGCCCGGCGCAGCGTGTCGGGCGTGACGACGGCGCCGGCGTTGTCCTCGACGCCGTCGATGCCGTCGGTGTCGGCGGCCAGCGCCCAGACGCCCTCGCGGCCGGCCAGCGCGCCCGCCAGACCCATGCAGAATTCGCCCGCCCGGCCGCCGCGGCCCTTGGCCTTCCCGGGTTGCCGCGGCCGGATCGTGACCGTGGTCTCGCCGCCCGACAGGATCACGCAGGGCTTGGCGAAGGGCGCGCCACGCAGCGACACCGAGCGCGCCAGGGCGCCGTGCACCTTGCCGACCTCGCGCGATTCGCCTTCGATCTCGTCGCTCAGGACATGGGCCTCGATGCCGGCCGCGCGCGCTGCCGCCGCGGCCGCCTCGAGCGATTGCTGCGGGGCCGCGATCACGTGGGTCAGGTGGCCGTCGAACACGGCATCGCCCGGCTTCGGGGTCTCGAGCGCACCGCTTTCGAGCCGGGCCCGCACCGCCGCGGGCACCTCGATCCGGTAGCGGTCGAGGATCGCCAGCGCATCGGCGCAGCGGCTCGCATCGGGCACGGTGGGGCCGCTGGCGATCACGGCCGGGTCGTCGCCCGGGACGTCGCTGATGGTCAGGGTCACGACCCTCGCCGGTGCGCAGGCGGCCGCGAGCCGGCCGCCCTTGATGCGCGAGAGGTGCTTGCGCACGCAGTTCATCTCGCCGATGTGGGCGCCCGACTCGAGCAGCTGGGTGTTGATGCGCTGCTTGTCGGCCAGCGTGAGGCCTTCGGCCGGCAGGGTCAGCAGCGAGGAGCCGCCGCCCGAGATCAGGCACAGCACCAGGTCATCGGCCGTCAGCCCCTGGGTCAGCGCGAGGATGCGCTGGGCGGCGTCGAGCCCCGCCTGGTCGGGCACCGGGTGCGCGGCCTCGACCAGTTCGATGCGCGATGCCAGCCCCGCGGGACGCGGCGGGATGTGGCCATAACGCGTGACCACCAGGCCGGAAAGCGGAGCGTCCGCCGGCCAGAGCGCCTCGAGCGCCTGGGCCATCGAGCCACCGGCCTTGCCGGCGCCGAGCACCAGCGTGCGCCCCTTGGGCGGTGCGGGCAGGTAGGCGCCCATGCTGGCCAACGGCAGCGCCCGCTCGACCGCCACGCGGTAGAGGTGCTCGAGAAATTCACGCGGGGCCGAATGCGCGTCGGGGATCGGCCGGGGAGTCGTCGGGGTCATGGTCTTGCTTGTCTCCTGCGCAAGATGCTACTTCGTGTTCGCACCGCCTTCGAACCACTTGCCTATCAGGGCCCGCTCGGCGTCGGTGATGCCGGTCGCGTTGTTCATCGGCATGATCTTGGTGACCACCACCTGCTGGTACACCGCCTGCGCATGCGCCGCGACCTGGTCGGCCGTGTCGAGGCGCACGTTCTTCATCTGCACCTGCGCGCCGTGGCACATGTAGCAGCGTTGCTCGAGCACCTTCTGCACTTCGCCGAAGCTGACCTTCTGCACCGCCGCGCCGGGCGCCGGTGCCGCCGCCGGCTCGGGCTTCATCCAGATGATGGTCAGGCCCAGCACCGCAATGCCGAACAGCGCGTAGGGGATCGGGTTGCGCGCGTTGCCGAGCTTGAAGCGGTGCCGCACCACGAAGAACTGCCGGATCGCCGCGCCGCCGAGCATGATCAGCAGCAGCACGATCCAGTTGTATTTGTGGGTGTAGGTGAAGCTGTAGTGGTTGCTCAGCATCGCGAACAGCACCGGCAGCGTGAAGTAGGTGTTGTGCACGCTGCGCTGCTTGCCGCGCTGGCCGTGCACCGGATCCACCGGCTTGCCTTCGCGCAGCGCCTGCACGTTCTTGCGCTGGCCGGGGATGATCCAGAAGAACACGTTGCCGCTCATGGTGGTGGCCATCATTGCGCCGACCAGCAGGAAGGCCGCCCGGCCGGCGAACCACTGGCAGGCGAGCCAGGCCGCGAAGGCGATGAAGACCGCGACCAGCACGCCGACGATGGTGTCGCCGTTCTTGCGCCGGCCGAACAGCTGGCAGATGCTGTCGTAGACCATCCAGAAGACCACGAAGAAGGCCAGCGCGACGCCGATCGCGGCCCCGGGCTGCCAGTCCATCCTGGACTTGTCGATCAGGTAGGTGCTGGCGTTCCACAGATAGGACATCGTGAACAGCGCAAAGCCGGTGAGCCAGGTCGAATAGCTCTCCCAGTACGACCAGTGCAGGTGATCGGGCAGGCGCTTGGGCGCCAGCGCGTACTTCTGCATGTTGTAGAAGCCGCCGCCGTGCACCGCCCACTGCTCGCCGCCGACGCCCTTGTCGAGCGATTCCTGGTCTTCGGGCTTCTCGAGGCTGTTGTCCAGCATCACGAAGTAGAAGGACGCGCCGATCCAGGCGACGGCCGTGATGACATGGACCCAGCGCAGGAGCAGGTTGGCCCAGTCGAGGTAGTAGCTTTCCATTTGCTCTCAACCTTGTCGGCGCATGGGGGCACCGAGGTGTTCCGACCTGCTCACCACTGCGGGCGCTGTAAGCAGAGAAAGTGCCGCGAACGCAGACCCGGGGTGGAATCTCGCTCCGCTGCGGCTTGTTGTGGACTGAAGTGTATACACTTTTAGGGGCTGGCTCGTGGATTTTGCATCGCTTGGCGTGCTGGAAAACCCTGAGCGCCCCTCATGCAGCCGGGAGCGATTGCAACAATTGTGCCGCCACCGCCACCGCGATCACCTCGGGCTCCTTCCCGGTGATGCCGGGCACGCCGATCGGGCAGGTCACGCGGTCCATCTCGCCGGCCGTGAAGCCCCGCGCCTCGAGCCGGTGCCTGAAGGTCGCCCATTTGGTCTTGCTGCCGATCAGGCCGATGTAGGGCAGGTCATCGCGCTCGCGCAGCCGCTTGAGGCAGGCGATCACGATGTCCAGGTCTTCGGCATGGCTGAAGCTCATGATCAGCACGCGCGAGCCTGGCGCCAGCTGCGCCACCGCCTGCTGCACCGGATCGGAATGCTCGGTCTCGATCTGCGCCGGCAGTTCGGCCGGGAAGACACCGTCCCGGCTGTCGATCCAGCGCACCGCGAACGGCAGCGTCGCCAGCAGCCGCGCCAGCGCCGCGCCCACGTGGCCGCCGCCGAACAGCGCGACCGGCGCCAACTGCGCCAGCAGTTCGGACTGCAGCGAAGCCGCGTCGGCGGCATCGATCAGCTGGTAGGACAGGAACACCACGCCGCCGCAGCACTGGCCCAGGCTCGGGCCCAGCGGATAGCGCCGCACACCCTCGATCGGCGGGCCGCCGGCCAGCCAGGCGCGGGCCTCGTCGGTGGCCTGGAATTCGAGCTGCCCGCCGCCGATGGTGGCCGTCAGCCCATCGGGCCAGACCGCCATCCAGGTGCCGGCCTCGCGGGGGGCGGAGCCCTGGGTCGAGGCGACGCGCACCAGCACGCCGCGCTGGCGCTGCAGGCGAAGCAGCAAGTCGTCGACGGCGCCGGTCATGTGCGATACCTCCGGTTGCGCGGCGCCCGGCCGGGCACGGTATAAACCCGCCGATGCAATTTCAGACCACCTCGCGCCGTCTCGCCCTGGCGGCCGCCCTCCTCGCCAGCCTCTGGCTGGCCGGCTGCAGCACCGCGCCGACCGGCGCCGTGCCGGGCCAGCTCAGCAGCGCCCGCCCCGAGCCCGGCGACCACAGCCGCGGCAAGCCGCGCGCATCGAACGCCGCCACGGCGCGCGACTACCGCAAGGATGCCGCCCGCCACGTCTACGAGATCAACAAGGACCGGATCTACGGCGGCAAGCTGCCGCCGCTGCTCTACGCGGTCGGCACGCTGCAGGTCAACCTCGATGCCGACGGCAGGGTGCTGTCGATGCACTGGATGCGGGCACCGACGCATGCGCCCGAGGTGATCGCCGAGATCGAGCGCACGGTGCTCATGGACGCGCCCTACCCGGCAGCGACGCGGCTCGGCAAGGTGACCTGGACCGACACCTGGCTGTGGGACGAAGGCGGTCATTTCCAACTCGATACCCTGAGCGAAGGCCAGCAGTAGGTCACGAGCCCCGGTAAGTGGAGTAGCTCCACGGGCTCACCAGGAGCGGCACGTGGTAGTGCTGGTCGGTGTGCGCGACACCGAAGTCCAGGGCCACGCGATTGAGAAAATTCGGCTCGGGCAAGGTCACGCCGCGGGCCTTGAAGTAGCCAGCGACATCGAACACCAGCCGGTAGGTCCCGACCTTCAGCGTGCTGTTGTCGTACAGCGGGCCGTCGCTGCGGCCGTCGGCGTTCAGCGTGAAACGCCGCACCAGCGTGGCGCGGGCGCCCTCGCCTGTGCCGTCGGTCGTGAACAGCGCCACCTCCATGCCGGCGGCGGGGCTGCCGTGCATGGTGTCCAGTACGTGAGTGCTCAGGCCCATCGATCTGCTCCTTCAATGCATTGGGGAAATTACGGTCGACAAAAGTGTATACAGTTCTTGGCTTTGGGTCTATCATCAAAAACATGGACTCGACCACCACCCGCGCGATCGTCGACGCACTCACCAAGGCCATTGTGGAGCACCGGCTGCAGCCCGGCAGCAAGCTGGCCGAACAGAAGCTGGCCGACCACTTCGGCGTCTCGCGCACGCTGGTGCGGCAGGCGCTGTTCCAGCTGTCGCAGAACAAGCTGATCCGCCTCGAACCCGCGCGCGGGGCCTTCGTGGCGGCGCCCGCGGTCGACGAGGCCAGGCAGGTGTTCGCGGTGCGGCGCATGCTCGAGGCCGAGATGACGCGCGCCTTCGTGCGCAGCGTCACGCCGGCCAAGATCAAGGCGCTCAAGGAGCATGTGGCGCTCGAGAAGGCCGCGGTGTCGGGCGAGGACATCTCGGGCCGCACCGAGCTGCTCGGCGACTTCCACGTGCGCATGGCCGAGCTGATGGGCAACACCGTGCTGGCGCAGATCCTCGGCGAGCTGATCTCGCGCTGCGCGCTGATCACGCTGATGTACCAGAGCGCCACCGCGGCCGAGCATTCGAACGACGAGCACGCCGACATCGTCAAGGCCCTGGCCGCCAAGGACGAGGAGCGCGCCGTGCGCCTCATGACCGAGCACCTCGAGCACGTCGAGGCCAACCTCACCTTCGACCGCAAGGTTCCGACACACGACATCACACTCGCACTGGCATGACACCATGAGCGTCTACGACACCACCCTGCCCTATCCCCGCGATCTGGTCGGCTACGGCCGCAATCCACCGCACGCCCAATGGCCCGGCCGGGCCCGCATCGCGGTCCAGTTCGTCCTCAACTACGAGGAAGGCGGCGAGAACTGCGTGCTGCACGGCGACGCCGGCAGCGAGCAGTTCCTCTCCGAGATGTTCAATCCCGCGAGCTATCCCGAGCGCCACATCAGCATGGAGGGGATCTACGAATACGGCTCGCGCGCCGGCGTCTGGCGCATCCTGCGCGAGTTCGAGAAGCGCGGCCTGCCGCTGACCGTGTTCGGCGTCGGCATGGCGCTCGCGCGCTACCCCGAGCTGGCCTCGGCCTTCAAGGAACTGGGCCACGAGATCGCCTGCCACGGCTGGCGCTGGATCCACTACCAGAACCTCGACGAAGCCACCGAGCGCGAACACATGCGCCTCGGCATGGAAGCCATCGAGAAGCTCACCGGCGAACGCGCGCTCGGCTGGTACACCGGCCGCGACAGCCCGCGCACGCGCCGCCTGGTGGCCGACTACGGCGGCTTCGAATACGACAGCGACTACTACGGCGACGACCTGCCCTTCTGGATGAAAGTGCAGAAGACCGACGGCGCGGTGGTGCCGCAGCTCATCGTGCCCTACACGCTCGACTGCAACGACATGCGCTTCGCGCTGCCGCAGGGCTACTCGCACGCCGACCCCTTCTTCCAGTACATGAAGGACAGCTTCGACGCCCTCTACGCCGAAGGCGACGAGGCGCCGAAGATGATGAGCATCGGCATGCACTGCCGGCTGCTCGGCCGGCCCGGGCGCATCACCGCGCTGCAGCGCTTCCTCGATCACATCGCCACCCACGACCGGGTCTGGGTCTGTAGTCGGCTCGACATCGCGCGGCACTGGAAGGCGACGCATCCCTACGCCACTCGCCAAGGAGACTGACATGGCGCTCACCATCGACCAACTCAACACGGCATCGGCCGACGAAGCCGTCGCGCTGCTCGACGGCGTCTACGAGCATTCGCCATGGATCGCGGCGCGATCGCTGGTGTCGCGGCCGTTCCGGTCGCTGCCGCACCTGAAGCACGCGCTGGTGCAGGCCGTGACCCATGCCTCGCGCGCAGAGCAGCTCGGCCTGATCCGTGCCCACCCGGAACTCGCCGGCAAGGCGATGGTCAGCAAGAGCCTCACGGCGGAATCGACCAACGAGCAGAACAAGGCCGGCCTGACCGACTGCACGCCGGAAGAGTTCGCGAAGATCCAGCAGCTCAACGCCGACTACAACGCCAAGTTCGGCTTTCCGTTCATCCTCGCGGTGCGCGGCCCGCGCGGCACCGGTCTTGCCAAGCGCGAGATCATCGACACCTTCGAGCGCCGGCTGCATCACCATCCCGACTTCGAACTCGGCGAGGCGCTGCGCAACATCCACCGCATCGCCGAGATCCGGCTGGACGACAAGTTCGACGCCGCGCCCTCGCTCGGCAACGAGGTCTGGGATTGGCACGAGAAGCTCTCGGTCCACACCGACCCGGGCTATGCCGAGAAAGGCCAGCTCACCGTCACCTACCTCACCGACGCGCACCGCGCCTGCGCTGCGCAGATCGCGGCCGACATGCGCGAGGCCGGCTTCGACAGCGTGCAGATCGATGCGGTCGGCAACGTGGTCGGCCGCTACGAGGGCGCCACGCCCGGCGCCCGCGCACTGCTCACGGGCTCGCACTACGACACGGTGCGCAATGGCGGCAAGTACGACGGCCGGCTCGGCATCTTCGTGCCGATGGCCTGCGTGCGCGAGCTCAAGCGGCAGAACCGCCGCCTGCCTTTTGCCTTCGAGGTGGTGGGCTTCGCCGAAGAGGAAGGCCAGCGCTACAAGGCCACCTTCCTGGGCTCCGGCGCGCTGATCGGCCACTTCGACGACCGCTGGCTCGACCAGAAGGACGCCGACGGCATCACGATGCGCGAGGCCCGCCGCCACGCGGGCCTGAAGGACGAAGACATCCCCGCGCTGCAGCGCGATCCTTCGAAGTACCTGGGCTTCGTCGAAGTCCACATCGAGCAGGGGCCGGTGCTGACCGAGCTCGATCTTCCGCTCGGGATCGTGACCTCGATCAACGGCAGCGTGCGCTATGTCGGCGAAGTCATCGGCATGGCCAGCCACGCCGGCACCACGCCGATGGACCGTCGCCGCGACGCCGCGGCCGCCGTGGCCGAGCTGATCCTGTTCGCAGAGCAGCGCGCCGCCAAGGACGGCGACTCGGTCGCCACGGTCGGCATGCTCGAAGTGCCGAACGGCTCGATCAACGTGGTGCCCGGACGCTGCAAGTTCAGCCTCGACCTGCGGGCGCCTAACAACGAACAGCGCGATGCACTGGCCAACGACGTGGTGGCGGCACTGAAGGACATCTGCGAGCGCCGCAGCGTGCGCCACACGCTCGAGGAAACCATGCGCGCCGCGGCCGCGCCCAGCGCACCCGAATGGCAGCGGCGCTGGGAGCAGGCGGTCGACACGCTCGGCGTGCCGCTCTTTCGCATGCCCAGCGGCGCCGGCCACGACGCGATGAAGCTGCACGAGGTGATGCCGCAGGCCATGCTCTTCGTGCGTGGCATCAACTCCGGCATCAGCCACAACCCGCTCGAATCGAGCACCAACGACGACATGCAGCTGGCTGTGCAGGCTTTCCAGCTGCTGCTCGACAACCTCGCCGCCGAACCGGCCCTCTGACATGACCGACTACACCAAACTCGACGCCTGGATCGATGCCCATTTCGACGAGGAAGTGCGCTTCCTGCAGGAGCTGGTGCGCGTGCCGACCGACACCCCGCCCGGCAATAACGCGCCGCATGCCGAGCGCACCGCCGAGCTGATCCAGGCCTTCGGCTTCGAGGCCGAGAAACACGCCGTGCCCGCCCAGGAAGTGAAGGACTACGGCCTCGAATCGATCACCAACCTGATCGTGCGGCGCAAGTACGGCAACGGGGGCCGGACGGTGGCCCTCAACGCCCACGGCGACGTCGTGCCGCCCGGCGAAGGCTGGACCCACGACCCCTACGGCGGCGAGATCGACGGCGGCAGCCTCTACGGCCGCGCCGCGGCGGTGAGCAAGAGCGACTTCGCGAGCTTCACCTTCGCCGTGCGTGCGCTCGAAGCCGTCGCCAAGCCAGCCAAGGGCAGCGTCGAGCTGCACTTCACCTACGACGAGGAATTCGGCGGCATCCTGGGCCCGGGCTGGCTGCTCGCACAAGGCCTCACCAAGCCGGACCTGATGATCGCGGCCGGCTTCAGCTACGAAGTGGTCACGGCCCACAACGGCTGCCTGCAGATGGAAGTCACGGTGCACGGCAAGATGGCGCATGCGGCGATCCCGACCACCGGTGTCGATGCGCTGCAGGGCGCGGTCCACATCCTCAACGCGCTCTATGCGCAGAACACGCTCTACCAGCAGGTGACGTCGAAGGTCGAGGGCATCACGCACCCCTATCTCAACGTCGGCCGCATCGAGGGCGGCACCAACACCAACGTCGTTCCCGGCAAGGTGGTCTTCAAGCTCGACCGCCGGATGATCCCCGAGGAGAACCCGGTCGAGGTCGAGGCCACGATCCGCAAGGTCATCGCCGATGCCGCCGCGCAGATGCCCGGCATCACGGTCGACATCAAGCGCATGCTGCTCGCCAACTCTATGAAGCCGCTGGCCGGCAACAAGCCGCTGGTCGACGCGATCCAGAAGCACGGCCAGGAACTCTTCGGCGAGCCGATCAAGGCGATGGGCACCCCGCTCTACACCGACGTGCGTCTGTACGGCGAAGCCGGCATCCCGGGCGTGATCTACGGCGCCGGTCCGCGCACCGTGCTCGAGTCGCATGCCAAGCGCAACGACGAACGCGTGGTGCTCGAAGACCTGCGGCGCGCCACCAAGGTCATCGCACGCACGCTGAGCGATCTGCTTTCATGAGACCTTGCGGGACAGACCAAGAAAACCGCGTCAGCGGTTTTTTGCTCTGTCCTCAACTGATCAGATGTCCCCTATCTGGCAAGGACCGTGAGGCCATTGGTTGAGCCTCGCGTCCCTGCCCGATACACTCGACCCATGCACGCCCCCGCCCGCTTCCAGAACCACGCCGCGCTCGCGCGGCCGTCGTTTTCTGCGCGCGCGGCAGGTCTGCAGCAGACGCCCGCACATTCCTAAGCCCGGCGGCCGCTTCCCTCCCCCATTTAGCGCAACCATCGACCGCCGGGCACCCCCCTCGCGCGTCGCGGTGCCTGCCCGTTGCTTCGGGCGGCCCGCATTCGACTGGAGTGCGTCCCCATGCATGCAACCATCCTCGGCGAGCGCACGCTCACCGAACATGACTTCTCGCGCCTGAGCAAGCTGCTCGACGGGCATCTGCCGCCCGCACTCGCCAACGTCCTCGGCGCGGCCGAGGTGACGCGCTCGCGCGAAGTTCCCGCGGACGTCGTCACGATGTATTCGCAGGTCGAACTGGTCGACCTCCACACGCGGCGCAGGCAGACGCTGACCGTCTGCTTTCCCGGCGACGCCGAGCCCAGTGCCGGCTTCATCTCGGTGCTGTCGCCGGTCGGCAGCGGCCTGCTCGGACTGAAGGTCGGCGCGGTCGCGCGCTGGCAGATGCCCGGCGGCGAAGAAGGCGCGGCCGAAATCGTCGCCATCGCATTCCAGCCCGAAGCCAGCGGCGACTACGCGCGCTAGCCGGCGCGCCGCCCTTTCCAGCCCACGCAGCGCGCGGTCGCCCCTCGACCGCGGCGCCAGCGCGCGCCCAGCGCGAAGAGGAGACCTCCATGACCATCCGATCCATCCTGGCCGTGACCGACTTCTCGCAGCCAGCCGGCCTCGCCATCGAACGCGCGGCCCGGCTCGCGGCCGAACACAGCGCCGTCCTCAAGCTGATGGTGCTGCCGGCGAGCGGCAATGTGCCGCCCGCGAACGGCGCCAGCCGGCTCGCGACTGCCGCCAGGAAACTGGGCCATCGTTTCGCCATCACGGTGCGGCCCGTCGCCCAGACCGCCAACACGCTGGCACACGTCGCCGAGGAAGCCAGCTGCGCGGACCTGCTGGTGCTCGGTCATTGGCGCGAGCGCACGATGGCCTCGCTGCTGCAGGGGCAGCCCGCGGAGCGGCTGGCGCGCCTGTGCCGCTGCCCGGTGCTCGTGACCAAGACCACGCCGCACCGCGACTACGAGCGAATCCTGGTCGCCGTCGACTTCACGTCCGCATCGAAGCGGCTGGTCCAGTTGGCCTGGACGCTGGACAGCAACGCCGAGGTCGAGCTGTTCCATGCCATCAGCACCTTGAACGAGGCCAAGCTCCGCTCGGCCGAGGCGTCCCGGCGCGCGATCCAGGCCTACCGGCACGAATGCATGCGCCACGCCCGCGACCGCATCTTCTGGCTGACCGATTCGTTCGACACCCGCCGCAATCGCGTCCTGAGCGCCATCGGCTACGGAGATCCCGCCCGTCAGGCGGTGGTCCAGCAGGACCACGTGGGCGCCGATCTGCTGGTGGTCGGAAAGCGGCGCAACTCGCCGATCGCGGACTTCGTGTTCGGCAGCGTGGCCCAACGGGTGCTGTGCTGGGCCACCAGTGACGTGCTGGTCGTGCCGGACGATTTCCAGGCCTCGACCCGCGCAGCGGCCCGGCAACGGATCGAGGCCGAACGCGGTGATCTCGAGGGCGCCTTGAGCGGCTGACCGGTTCAGTCCGAGGCTGCCGGCTGCCCCAGCCCCTTCAGCTGCGCTTCGATCGCCCGGTCGAGTTCGTCGACGGCCGCTTCGAGCTGGGCCAGGGCGGCGCCGGGGGTCAGCGCCGCCTCGCCCTGGCAGGCCCGCTGGAGCATCTCGCATGCCCGCACCACGCGATGGGCCCGGACCATCCGGGCCGGGCCCAGGATCTTGTGCGCCATCGACGACGCTTCGGACAATTCACCCGACCCGACGTGGGCGGCGAGCTCCCGGACGTCGCTTCGATTGGTCCGCCACAGCGCCTCGAGAAAGCGCGACTCGACCCCAGCGTCGTCGTCGGACAGCCGGCGCAGCGCGAGCGGGTCGAAGGCCGCCTCGAACGGCTCGTGCGGCGGCGGTTCGACCGGTGTCGCAGGCAGCGGCTCGGCCGCATCCCCGGGCAGATGGCGATGAAGCGCCGCCGACAGGGCATCGAGGCTGAACGGCTTCATGAGGCACTCGTCCATTCCGGCCTCGAGGGCGTGGCGCCGGTCGGCCTCCTGGACGTGCGCCGTGCAGCCGAGCACCGGGCAGCGCGGCAGGCCGCGCTCGCGTTCCAGCTCCCTGATGGCCACCGCCAGGGCATAGCCATCCATGACCGGCATCGAACAGTCGGTGATGACCAGGTCGAAGCCGCCGTCGCGCCAGAGCGCCAGGGCTGTCTCGCCGTCCTCCGCCAGTTCGCACTCGAGGCCCAGGTGCTCGAGCTGGCGCTGCAGCAACAGCCGATTGGCCGGATGGTCGTCGACCGCCAGGATCCTGCGGCCGCGCTGCGGCAGAAAGGCGCCAGGCTCCGGCGCTGCGGCCGCGGCCGGCGCGGCGACTGGCGGCGAAGCGGTCCGCAGTGCGATTTCGACCCGGACGCAGGTGCCCTGGCCGCGCTGGCTGCGGACGTCGATGGTCCCGCCCAGCATCCGGCACAGGCGCTGGACGATCGGCAGGCCCAGGCCGGTGCCGCCGATGGCGCGCGGGCCAGCCGCCTCTGCCTGGAAGAACGGCCGGAACAGGTTCTCCACATCCTCCGGGGCAATCCCGATGCCCGTGTCCTCGACCTCGAGAGCGATCGTCTCGACGTCGGCCTCCCGGCCCGCACGGCGCAGCCGGACGGTGACGCTGCCCGCATCGGTGTACTTGATGGCGTTGCTCACCAGGTTGTTGACAATCTGCCTGAAACGCACCGCGTCGACGCTGTGCCATTCGCCGACCGCGGGGTCGATGTCGAGCACCATCGACAGCCCGTGCTGGCGGGCCAGGCCGCCGAACATCCGGGCCACTTCGTCGACGATCGCCGGCAGCCGCGCCGGCGCCAAGGCGATCTCGAGGCCGCCGGCTTCGATCTTCGACATGTCGAGGACGTCGTCGATGAGCCCGAGCAGGGCAACCGCCGAAGTCCGGGCCAGGTCCACCGATTCGCGATCCTTGGCCGACAGGCGGCCTTCGCGCGTCAGCAGCTCGAGCATGCCCAGCACGGCGTTCATGGGCGTGCGGATCTCGTGACTCATGGTCGCGAGGAAGTTGGACTTGGCGCGGCTGGCCTCTTCGGCCTTGGCCCGCGCCACCTGGCTGAGGTCGATCAGATGGTGGCGCTCGGTGACGTCGATCGCGCCAGCCACCAGGGCGCGCGCCGGCCCTCCCTCCGACAGTGCGATCGGGACCGCCCAGTGCACCATCCGGCGCAACTCGCCATCGAGGACCACGTCGACATCTTCGTTCAGCGACTGGCCGCTCGCCAGCATGTCGAGGTAGCGGGCGTGAAGGAGCGCCGCCTTTTCCGGCTCGAGGTACTGGAGTCCGCTTTCTCTGAGGGTCTTACCCTCCAGGGCGGCACGATGGGTGCCGTACATCTTTTCGAATGCGGCATTGCAGAAAACCAGCCTGGCCTCGTTGTCGCGCACGCAGATGGCCTGCGGAATGGCCTCGAGCATGGCGCGCTGGAAGGCGAGCTGATCGCGCAATTCGGCTTTGACGGCGAGTCGCCGACGCATCTCTTTTCGCAGTTTTCGGTTCCAGACCACGCTGATGACGAAGCACAGCGCAAATCCGGCGGCGACTTCATAGCCCCAGGGTGCGATCCCCCACAATTCCCCCCACATCATTCGCCCCTTTCAAGAGACGAGGTGATGGGCGCGGGTGAAATCGACCAGTTCGACCAGCGTGGAAATGCCGAGCTTCTCGAATATCCGCGTCTTGTAGCTGCTGATCGTCTTGTTGCTGATCAACAGGGTTTCGGCGATTTCCTTGTTGCTCATGCCGCGGGCCAGGTATTGCAGCACCGTCAATTCGCGGTCGGACAGCGACTTCATCAGGGCATCGGGCGATGCGCCGGAATGGGCGTGTCCGTGCGAAGACAGCGCCGACGACGGGAACATGCTGTAGCCCGCGAGCACTGTCCTGGCGGCCTGCGCGACGGCGGACATGTCTTCGCTCTTGCTCATGAAGCCATTGGCGCCCGCCTGCACCGTGCGGGCGGCAAAGATGGATTCCGGCTGGGCCGACAGCACCAGCAGTTTGGTCGAAGGCAGAGATTTTCGGACCCTCTCGATCAGGTCGAGGCCGCTGAGCCGCGGCAGGTCGAGGTCGAGGATGACCAGGTCGGGACGCTGGTCGCGGATCGCAGCCAGGGCGGTGGGGCCATCGCCCGCCTCGCCCACGACCTGGAACTCGCCTCCGGATTCGAGGGCGGAACGGACCGCCAGACGAATGGCGGGATGATCGTCGACGACGATGACTGTATGCATATTGATTCCCTTGCGTTGATTTCGGTGGCCGGCGGCCGCTCGCGAGGGAGGCTTTAATCTTCCAGTGTCACTCCACTCACAATTCAACGCGATTTTAGGGCGTTTCAGAATTGATGACGGAATAATCAGGCACTCAAGATTCAATACTGCAGCAGATCGCGCAAAACATCACACAATATTACTGGATCAGCTTTTTCCAATATTCAGATTTTTCTTATTGATTATTTCGAATTGTCCTATGGGGATCGCAGAAGCAATTCAGAGTTATTTAATATCAATTTATTAATTATATTTGTTACTGATATTTTCTGCAGCCCCCGCCGGCCTGGCCCTGCGCTATCAGGCGCGCTGGGCACTCTGCAGCTTGTACCCGTTCTGGTAGATGCCGATCACCAGCCCGCTGACCGCGTCGGACGGTCGAGCGGTGACGAACCGGTTGTCGGCGGCCTGATAGACCAGGATGGTGCAGCCGGCGCTCCGGCTCAATGTGCGCGCCACGCCGGTCGCCTGGCTCGCCGTCTTGTAGCTGTTCATGTCCTGTCTCCTTGTGCGTTGGGTCGGCAAATGATCACGAGCGCGCGGCGGCCAGCAGCCCGTCGATGGCGAGCACCACGCCCTCCCGGGCGTCTTTCGACGGCACGCCTTCGAGCAGCAGCTGGCGAACCAGGCCCAGCGTGTTGATGAGCTCTGCCTCCATTTCCGTGAGCAGGGGGATCACGTCGAAGTCCGGGTACTTGCCCTTGGCGCCCATCGGTCGTCCGGGGCCCGACAGATCGACGTCGTAGCCCTCGCTGATTGCCTGTTTCTGAGTCTTCATCGGGACCTCGCAAAGAGATGGTTGATCTTTGGCAGCACCTGCGTTGGCACTGAATCGATGTAATACATTGTGCCTATTTACTTCTTAAGTAACAAGATGATTCATTGAATCGTGAGTACTTTTTTCGTCCTTTTGCAGACCCCCTGCGGGTCCTTCGCAGCGCAATCAGGGTAATCACGGTGTCGTCCGTCCCACTTCGATCTTGATTGCACCCATTTTTTGTATACAAATATAGGGTGCAATCCACAGACCGAACATTCCATTCGGACCTTCGACCATCCGCCACGAGGAGACACCCGTGAACGCAACCGCCAGCCAAGCCAGCATCGAGCTGCCGATCCCAGGCGCCCTGCACCCGAGCGAATCGAACGCGCGCATCAAGCCGGGCTACGACCCGCGCCTGACCAACGAGGACCTGGCGCCGCTGAAGCGGCAGACCTGGGGCCAGTACAACATCTTTGCCTTCTGGATGTCCGACGTCCACAGCGTCGGCGGCTACATCACGGCCGGCAGCCTGTTCGCGCTCGGCCTGTCGAGCTGGCAGGTGCTGGTGTCGCTGCTGGTGGGCATATGCATCGTGCAGTTCTTCTGCAACCTGGTGGCCAAGCCCAGCCAGGTGACCGGCACGCCCTATCCGGTGATCTGCCGCGCCTCGTTCGGGGTGCTGGGCGCCAACATCCCGGCCGTGATCCGCGGCCTGATCGCGGTCGCCTGGTACGGCATCCAGACCTACCTGGCCTCGGGCGCCTTCATGCTGCTGGCACTGCACTTCCATCCCGGCCTCGCGCCCTACGCGGATGTGGCGCAGCACGGCTTCGTCGGCCTCTCGACCCTCGGCTGGGTCGCCTTCATGGTCATGTGGGTGCTGCAGGCCTTCGTGTTCTGGCACGGCATGGAAGCGATCCGGCGCTTCATCGACTGGGCCGGTCCGGCGGTGTACGTGGTGATGGCGGCGCTGTGCGGCTGGCTGGTCTGGAAGGCCGGCTGGAGCAACATCGACATGCGCCTGGGCGGCGTCAAGTTCACGGGCTGGGACGCATTGCCGGTGATGCTCAGCGCGACCGCGCTGGTGGTCAGCTACTTCAGCGGGCCGATGCTCAACTTCGGCGACTTCTCGCGCTATGGCAAGAGCTTCGACGCCGTCAAGAAGGGCAACTTCTGGGGCCTGCCGGTCAACTTCCTCTTCTTCTCGCTGCTGGCCGTGATCACCTCTGCCGCGACCTTGCCGGTGTTCGGCGAACTCATCACCGATCCGGTCCACACGGTGGCCAAGATCGACAGCACCACCGCGGTGGTGATCGGCGCGCTGACCTTCATGATCGCCACCGTCGGCATCAACATCGTCGCCAACTTCGTCTCGCCGGCCTTCGACTTCTCGAACGTCGCACCGCAGAAGATCAGCTGGCGCACCGGCGGCATGATCGCCGCGGTGGGCTCGGTCTTCATCACGCCGTGGAACCTCTACAACAACCCGGAGGTCATCCACTACACGCTGGACATCCTGGGCTCCTTCATCGGGCCGCTGTTCGGGATCCTGATCGCCGACTACTACCTGGTGCAGAAGCAGCGGGTCGACGTCGATGCGCTCTACACCCTGAGCCCGGCGGGCGCCTACTGGTACGACAACGGCTACAACCGGCGCGCCATCTGGGCGCTGGTCCCGGCCGCGCTGGTGCCGGTGCTGTGCGTGCTGGTGCCGACCCTGCGCGGCGCCGCCAATTACGCCTGGTTCATCGGCACCGGGCTGGGCTTCGTTTTCTACATGCTGCAGAACCGCAAGCGCTGAAGAGCGCTCATTTCCCTTCCCCGACCCATCATGCGAATCAAGATCATCAATCCCAACACCACCTGGAGCATGACCGAGAAGATCGGTGCCTGCGCGCGCTCGGTCGCTCGGCCCGGCACCGAGATCGTGGCGGTCAGCCCCGCCATGGGGCCGGCCTCGATCGAGAGCCACTACGACGAGGCGCTGGCAGTGCCCGGCCTGCTTCAGGAGATCGCTGCCGGCGAGCGCGACGGCATCGACGGCTACGTGATCGCCTGCTTCGGCGACCCCGGGCTCAAGGCCGCCAGGGAACTGGCGCGCGGCCCGGTGGTCGGCATCGCCGAGGCGGCGATGCATCTGGCGAGCCTGGTGGGCAGTCGCTTCAGCGTCGTGACCACCCTGGGCCGCACGATGGGACAGGCCTGGCACCTCGCCGAGACCTACGGCATGAAGCGCTTCTGCGCCAACGTGCGGGCCTGCGAGATCGCTGTGCTCGATCTCGAGGCGCCCGGCTCGCGCGCGCGCGAGCGCATCGTCGACGAATGCCGCCGCGCGCTCGACGAGGACGACTCGGACACGATCGTGCTCGGCTGCGCCGGCATGGCCGACCTGTGCGAGCACATCGGACAGGTGCTCGGCGTGCCGGTGGTCGACGGCGTGGCGGCCGGGACGCAGCTGATCGAATCGCTGGTGAGCCTGCGCCTGGCCACCAGCAAGCGCGGCGAACTGGCACGCCCTCTGCCCAAGCCGATCAGCGGCCTGCTCGGCGACTTCGCGTTGCCGGCGGTACCGCCGGCGCTGAAGCGCGCGGCCTGATTCGGCCTCATTCACAATGGCGCCATGCCACGCGCCCCCAAAGCTTCCGCTCACCCCCAGCCGTCGCCCGCAAGCTCCGGGACCGAGGCCGCGGTCGACAAGACCGCCACCATCGAAGGCATCGCGCAGGACATCTCCACCGCGATCGTCGAGAAGCGGCTGCCGCCCGGCACCTGGCTGCGCGAGGAAGCACTGGGGCGGCTCTATTCGGTCAGCCGCACCAAGATCCGGGCGGCGCTGCTGACGCTGTCGAAGGAAAAGCTGATCGAGATGATCCCGGACAAGGGTGCTTTCGTCAGCAAGCCCAGCGTGCAGGAAGCGCGTGAAGTCTTCGGGGTCCGGCGGCTGCTCGAAAGCGAGGTGGTACGGCTGTTCGTCGCCAAGTCACGTCCCGCCGACTACCAGGCGCTCGAGCAGCACATCCAGTTCGAGCGCACCACCCTGCGCGCCACCACGACCACCGGCACGGTCCGGGAGAAGCTGCTCGGCGACTTCCACGTCGCGCTGGCGGAAGCGGCCGGCAATCAGACCCTGGCCGAACTGATCCGCGAGCTGGTGGCGCGCAGCTCGCTGATCGCCATGCTGTACCACTCGTCGAACGATCCGCATTGCTCGTCCGACGAGCACGCCGAATTCCTGCGCGTCTGCCGCAGCGGCGATGCCGAGGCCGCCGTGGCATGCATGACCGACCACCTGCTGCGCATCGAGGCCAACCTTCAGCTTTCGGCCGGCGTGCCGGATCGACAGCTCGACCTGGTCAAGGCCCTGCTGGCCTGAAAAGCACGGGCCCGCGACTTGCTTGGGCGCGCAGGGCGCGGGTTTTCCGCCATACAGCCCGTCGCCTGATCTGTATACAGTTTCGCGTACAGAATAGTGGACGATCCGGGGCCCCGCGCCGTTCGCTCGTCCCTTTTCCTCCACGTTGCCCAGGAGAAACTCGCAAATGACGGCTGCCTCGCCTCCCATCCACCCGGTCGACCAGCGCCTGCCGGCCGGCAAGCTCGCCGCCCTCGGCCTGCAGCATGTGCTCGTGATGTATGCCGGCGCCGTCGCGGTGCCGCTGATCGTCGGCCGCGCGCTCAAGCTCACGCCGCAGGAGGTCGCGCTGCTGATCTCGGCCGACCTCTTCTGCTGCGGTGTCGCGACGCTGATCCAGGCACTCGGCGCCACCCAGTGGTTCGGCATCAAGCTGCCGGTGATGATGGGCGTGACCTTCGCGTCGGTCGCACCGATGGTCGCGATCGCCAACGCCAACCCGGGCCAGGCCGGCGCGCAACTTCTGTTCGGCGCGATCATCGGCGCCGGCATCATCTCGATACTGATCGCGCCGATGGTCTCGCGCATGCTGCGCTTCTTTCCGCCGGTGGTCACCGGCACCATCATCGCGGTGATCGGCATCAGCCTGATGCGCGTGGGCATCAACTGGATCTTCGGCAACCCGGTGGGTCCGACCGCGCCGGCGCTGGTCGACCCGGTGTACGCCAAGTGGCTGGCCGACGTCACCTCGCCCGGCTCGGCCGTGCCGCCGGTCCCGAAGGGCCTGTCGATCGTGCCGTCGGTGCCGAACCCCAAGTACGCCGACCTCGGCGGGCTGGCCATCGCGGCGCTGGTGCTGGTGTCGATTCTGCTGATCGTGAAGTATGCCCGCGGCTTCATCGCCAACATCTCGGTGCTGCTGGGCATCGTGATCGGCGCCGTGGTGGCGACCATCTTCGGCTTCATGACCTTCGAGAAGGTCGGCAGCGCGGCCTGGTTCGACATCGTGCTGCCGTTCCACTTCGGCATGCCAAAGTTCGACCCGGTGCTGATCCTCACGATGTCGCTGATCATGGTCGTGGTGATGATCGAGTCGACCGGCATGTTCCTCGCGCTCGGCGAGATGACCGACCGCAAGATCAGCCAGCAGGACCTGGCGCGCGGCCTGCGCACCGACGGCCTGGGCACCCTGATCGGCGGCATCTTCAACACCTTCCCGTACACCAGCTTCTCGCAGAACGTGGGCCTGGTGGCCGTGACCGGCATCAAGAGCCGCTACGTCTGCGTGGCCGGCGGTGCGATCCTGATCGTGCTGGGCCTGCTGCCGAAGATGGCGGCGCTGGTCGAGTCGCTGCCGACCGTGGTGCTCGGTGGCGCCGGCCTGGTGATGTTCGGAATGGTCGCGGCGACCGGCATCCGCATTCTTTCGGGCGTCGACTTCAAGACCAACCGGCACAACGCGATGATCGTCGCGGTGTCGATCGGGGTCGGCATGATCCCGCTGCTGGCACCCAATTTCAAGCAGTGGATGCCGCATGCGATCCATTCGCTGGTGGAGTCGGGCATTCTGCTGGCCTCGGTCTGCGCCGTGCTGCTCAACCTGTTCCTGAATGGCGCCAAGCACGACGAGGCGGCGATCGTGGCCGCCGCCAAGCAGGCCGAGGCGCACTGACCCCGGCTCAGATCATCGCCAGCGGCCGCTTGCGCCGCGGCGCCGGGTGCAGGCGATCGATCTCGGCCAGCACCTCCGGGCCCAGCGTCAGCTCGGCGGCCGCGAGGTTCTCGCGCAGATGGCTCTCGCGTGCCGCCTTGGGGATCGCGGCCACGCCGGGCTGCGCCAGCACCCACGCCAGCGCCAGCTGCGCCGCGCTGACGTCGAGCCGCTCGGCGATCATCTGCAGTCCGGCGTCGGCGGCCAGCGCCCCCTGGTCGATCGGGCTGTAGGCCATCAGCGGAATGGCGCGTTCGCGCTGCCAGGGCAGCAGGCTGAACTCGGGGCCGCGCTCGGCGACCGAGTAGTAGACCTGGTTGACGGCGCAGCTGCCGGCCAGGGCGGCGAGTTCCTCCATGTCGTCGGTGTCGAAGTTGCTGACGCCCCAGTGGCGTACCTTGCCTTCGGCGACCAGCGCCTGCATCGCTTCGCAGGTGTCTCCGAGCGGATGCTCGCCGCGCCAGTGCAGCAGGTAGAGATCGAGGTGGTCGAGCCCCAGGCGGGCGAGGCTGCGGGCGCAGGCCTTGGCCGTCCCGCGCAGGCTGGCGTTGTGCGGATAGACCTTGCTGACGATGAACAGCTCCTCGCGCCGCACGTCGCCCGCGCGCAAGGCCTCGGCGATGGCCTGGCCGAGCACCTCCTCGGCGCCGCCTTCGCCGTACATCTCGGCGCTGTCGATGAGCCGGTAGCCCATCGCGATGGCGGCGCGCAGCGCAGCGACTTCGGCCCCGCGGCGACCAGCGGATTCGCCGATCTTCCAGGTGCCGAGTCCCAACGCGGGGATCGTTCCGCCGCCAGGCAGTTCCAGGGTTCGCATGGGTATTCCTTCTCGTCGACAACGGCCGTCGCGGCGGCGGCCGCGTCAGCCAACGATGCTAACCAAGCCGCGGCTGGACGTCTCATCCAATATATCGGATACTTATTCCAGCATGACGGATGAAGCAAGCGACCTGAACGACCGCATCGCCCAGCGGGTGCGCGAGCTGCGCGCCGCGCGCGGCCTGTCGCTCGATGCGCTGGCGGCGCACTGCGGCGTCAGTCGTTCGATGATCTCTTTGATCGAGCGCGGCGAGAGCAGCCCGACCGCTGTCGTGCTGGAAAAGCTCGCCACCGGGCTCGGCGTCGCGCTGGCCTCGCTGTTCGAGCCGCCGCGCGCTGGCGACGACCCGGTGGCGCGGCTGGCCGACCAGCCCCTGTGGCGCGATCCGCATTCGGGCTATGTGCGGCGCAACGTCTCGCCCGCGGGCGGAGCCTCGCCGATCCAGATCGTCGAGGTGGCCTTTCCGCCGAAGGCGCGCGTGGCCTACGAGACCGGCGCCCGCGAGCCGCGCATCCACCAGCAGGTCTGGGTGCTCGACAACACCATCGAAGTGACGGTCGGCGAGGCCTGCCATCGGCTCGACGCCGGCGACTGCCTGGCCCACGCGCTGGACCGCCCGGTGAGCTACCACAACCCCACGCGACGCCTCACGCGCTACGCGGTCGTGATCGCCACCCTGCCCTCGCCCTGGAGATGAACATGCAGCAGACCCGAACACCTTGCGCCGAGCGTATCCGCCGGCTGCAGACGCTCTCCGAAGCACAGTTGCGCGCGCTGTCCGAACTGCTGATCGATTGCGTGGAAGGCGGCGCCTCGGTGAGCTTCATGGACCCCTTGCCGCCCGCCCGCGCCACGGCGTTCTGGCGCGAGGTGGCCGAAGGGGTCGCGCGGGGCGAGCGCGCCCTGCTGATTGCCGAGGATGACGCCGGCATCGTGGGCACCGTTCAACTGGTGCTGGCCCAGCCCGACAACCAGCCGCACCGCGCCGACCTGTCGAAGATGCTCGTGCTCCGGCGCGCGCGCTGCCAGGGCTGGGGCGAGGCCCTGATGCAGGCGGCCGAACAGATGGCGCGCGACTGCGGCAAATCGCTGCTGGTGCTCGACACCGCCAGCGAGGGCGCCGAACGGCTCTATGCCCGGCTGGGCTGGCAGCGCGTCGGCGTGATCCCCGGCTATGCGCTGCTGCCGCAAGGCGGCCTCTGCGCCACGACCATCTTCTATCGCGAACTGAGGCCCCTGCAGGGCGCCTGCTCGGCGACACTGGCGTCCTGCCACTCCTCGGAGCATGCCGATGACCCCCACCATCACCGCCTTTGAACAATCTCCCGATCGCGGCCGAGGACTGGCGCGCGACATGCGCGTTCGCTGGGCGCTCGAAGAAGCGGGCCAGCCCTATGCCGTGCGTCTGGTTTCGTTCAAGGAGATGAAGGAACCGGCGCATCGCGCGCTGCATCCCTTCGGCCAGATTCCGACTTTCGAAGAAGGCGATCTCGCCCTGTTCGAGTCGGGGGCCATCGTGTTCCATATCGCAGAGCGGCATCCAGGCCTGCTGCCGGACGACGCCAACGCACGGGCGCGCGCGATCGCATGGATGTTTGCCGCCCTCAACACCGTCGAACCGCCGATCCTCGATCGCGGCATCGCGATACTCCTGGAGCACGACAAGGCCTGGTTCGATGAGCGCCTGCTCCTCCTCGAAGACCGCGTCCGGGTCCGCCTTGGCGAGCTGTCGCACCGGCTCGGCGCCGCCGATTGGCTCGACGATGCGTTCAGCGCCGGCGACCTGCTGATGGTGACAGTGCTGCGCAGACTGAGCGGCTCGACCCTGCTGGACGACTACCCGAACCTCGCGGCCTATGTCGCCCGCGGTGAAGCGCGGCCGGCCTACCAGCGCGCGTTCGCCGACCAATTGGCGGTGTTCAGGGGCAGCCAGCCACCGCGCGAAACGAACAACACATGAGATACCGCTTCAACGTCTTCGGACGAATCATTTCCATCGAACGCGTCGGCGGCGATTGGGTCGCCCACCTGGCTGGAAACGACGGCAAGCGTCGTCCCGCGGAACTCGCGATTCCTTCCGACATGCCGCACGCCGAGCTGGCGCAGTATCTCTACGACGTCTACCACGAGGAAGCGACGCCAACCAATGGCGACGTTTTCGAGATCGTGCCCGGCTAAGGCACCCCGAGCGCCCGGCGGGCCTTTTTCCGCTTTTTTGCTATGCAAACGTTGCGGATTCGCCGACATTGCATCCAGCAACCCATTGCCCCGAGAACCCCTCATGCCAGACGCGCCTGCCTCCACCGCCGCCCCCATCGCCGCCCAGGTCGATCAACTGCTGCAACGCCTGGGCGTGCCGAAGTCGGCGTACGCCGATGGCGAGCTCGCTGTTCGCTCGCCGATCAGCGGCGAGACGATCGCCCTGGCGCGACGGACCTCGAGCGAAGAAGCCAAGGCCGCGATCGGCCGCGCCCATGCCGCGCACCTGGCGTGGCGCCTGGTGCCCGCACCGCGTCGCGGCGAACTGGTGCGCCTGCTGGGCGAAGAGCTGCGCGCGGCCAAGGCCGACCTCGGCCTGCTCGTGACGCTCGAGGTTGGCAAGGTGCCGTCGGAAGGCGCGGGCGAAGTGCAGGAGATGATCGACATCTGCGACTTCGCGGTCGGCCTGTCGCGCCAGCTCTACGGGCTGACGATCGCGACCGAGCGCCCCGAGCACCGGATGATGGAAACCTGGCATCCGTTGGGCGTGGTCGGCGTGATCTCCGCCTTCAACTTCCCGGTGGCGGTCTGGTCGTGGAATGCGGCGCTGGCGCTGGTGTGCGGCAATTCAGTGGTCTGGAAGCCCTCCGAAAAGACGCCGCTGACCGCGCTCGCCACGCACGCCATCGCGCAGCGCGCGCTCGCCCGCTTCGGCGATGCGCCCGAGGGCCTGCTCGAGTTGCTGGTCGGGCAGCGCGATATCGGCGAAGTGCTGGTCGACGACCCGCGCGTGCCGGTGCTGTCGGCCACCGGCTCGACGGCGATGGGACGCCAGGTCGGCCCCCGGCTGGCCGCCCGTTTCGCGCGCGCCATCCTCGAACTCGGCGGCAACAACGCGGCCATCGTCACGCCCTCGGCGGACCTCGACCTCGCCTTGCGCGGCATCGCCTTCGCCGCCATGGGCACGGCCGGCCAGCGCTGCACCACGCTGCGCCGGCTGTTCGTGCATGACAGCATCTACGACACGCTGGTGCCCAGGCTCGCGAAGGTCTATGGCCAGGTGAAGGTCGGCGACCCGCGCGCCTCCGGAACGCTGGTCGGGCCGCTGATCGATGGCGCCGCATTCGACGGCATGCAGAAGGCGCTGGCGGAAAGCCGCGCGGCCGGCGCGACCGTCCATGGCGGCGAACGGGTGGCCGGCATCGGGGGCGATGACGCGTACTACGCCCGCCCCGCGCTGGTCGAGCTGCCGGCGCACGCCGGCCCGGCCTTGCGCGAGACCTTCGCACCGATCCTCTACGTGGTGCGCTACAGCAGCTTCGACCAGGCCATCGAGTGGCACAACGCGGTCGGCGCCGGCCTGTCGTCCTCGATCTTCACGCTCGACATGCGCGAAGCCGAGCGCTTCATGTCGTGCGCCGGATCCGACTGCGGCATCGCCAACGTCAACATCGGCCCGAGCGGCGCGGAGATCGGCGGCGCCTTCGGTGGCGAGAAGGAAACCGGCGGCGGCCGTGAAGCCGGCTCCGACGCATGGAAGGCCTACATGCGCCGCGCGACCAACACCATCAACTACTCGACCGCGCTGCCGCTGGCGCAGGGCGTGACTTTCGACATCGGGGACTGAGCGTAAGCGCCACCGAAGCCATCCCACCCCCCACCTTTGGTCCAATGGTGGCGGCCGCCAGAGCCCTGTAGCCTCCCGCTCGCGCCCTTCCCCGTTGCGCCCAAACCGTTCGAGGAGCCTATTTCCGTGACACCGCATTCGACACCGCTCATGAAATGCGCCACGCTCGCGCTCGCCATGGCCGCACTCGCCGGCTGCGCCAGCCGAAGCGATCCGATCGCGCAGGCCGCCAAGGCGGACCAGGCCGCAGGCGTCCCGGCGCCGAGCCTCGCAGAGACCAAGGCGATTGCAGAGGAGGCCTTCATCTACGGCCTGCCCATCGTGATGAACTACGCGGTGATGAACGAATACGCTGTCGACAAGGGGGGCGCCCAGTTCAAGGCGCCGTTCAACCAGATCAAGAACGAGGCGCGCGTCTACACCTACCAGGACACGGCGGTCATCACGCCGAACAGCGACACGCCTTACTCGCTGGCATGGATGGACCTGCGCGCCGAGCCGATGGTGCTGACGGTACCCGCGGTGGACGGCAAGCGCTACTACGCGGTGATGCTCAACGACGGCAACACCTACAACTTCGGCTACATCGGCAGCCGCGCGACCGGCAACGGCCCGGGCAGCTACATGGTCGTCGGGCCGGACTGGAGGGGCGAGACACCGCCCGGCGTGCGCAAGGTCTTCACCTCGACCACGCCGTTCGCGCTGGCCATCTACCGGACCCAGCTCTTCAGTCCCAAGGACATGCCGAACGTGGTGAAGGTGCAGTCTGGCTACAAGGTCCAGCCGCTGTCCGCCTTCCTGGGCCGCACCGCGCCGCCCGCAGCGGCTGCCATCAAGTTCGTGCCGGCGACCACCGCAGGCATCAAGGAGAACTTCTACGAGTACCTGGACGCTGCGCTTCAGTTCGTTCCACCTTCCGCCGAAGACCGTGACGTGCGGGCCCGCATCGCCCGCATCGGCATCGGCGCCGGCAAGACCTTCGAATTCAAGGATCTCTCGCTCGAGCACAAGGGGGCCGTGCTGCTGGGCATGAAGGCCGGCGACGAGAAGATCGACAAATGGCTGGCGACCGGCACCAAGAACGTCAACGGCTGGAACATCGGCTCCTTCTTCGGCGATCGCAACTTCTACAAGCAGGACTGGCTGATGCGCGCCGCTGCGGCCAAGGGCGGCATCTACGGCAACGATGCGATCGAAGCGGCCTATCCGCTGACGCGTGTCGACGAGAAGGGCCAGCCGCTCGACGGCAGCAAGCACAACTACACGCTCACCTTCCCCGCCGGCCAGACGCCGCCGGTGAATGCGTTCTGGTCTGTGACGATGTACGACGGCAAGACCCAGCTCCTGATCAAGAACCCGATCAACCGCTATCTGATCAACTCGCCGATGGTCCCGGCGATGAAGAAAAACCGCGACGGCTCGCTGACGCTCTACATCCAGAAGGATTCACCGGGCAAGGCGCTCGAAGCGAACTGGCTTCCTGCGCCAGATGGCCCGATCTACCTGGCTATGCGGCTCTATTGGCCGAAGGACACACCGCCATCGATCCTGCCGGCTGGTGAAGGAACGTGGAAGCCGCCCGGGATCGTGGCATCCAGGTGACTCCGCATTGCCGGATCATCTTGTGCCTTATCGACCAACCAGGGATAGCGCGAGCGTCATCTGTCGGTCATCGCAAGCGGGTCTGATCCTGGCGTGCTCACCCCCAACACGATCGCGCGGTCCGGTCTTCGCATCGTCAGAGGCGAGCGATTCAACGGGTTCAGTCACCTGCTGGGCCTGCTGTTGTCGCTTGCCGCTGGCGCGCTCCTGGTCGATGAGGCGGTGATGAAGGGCGACGCGGCAGCAAGCGTGGGCGCCGCGGTTTTTTCGCTGGCGTCGGTGCTGCTCTATGCGGCGTCGACGCTCTACCACTTCACCCAGGGAGCCGCCAAGGCGATCTGGCGTCGCGCCGATCACTGCGCCATCTATCTCATGATCGCCGGGACCTACACCCCGTTCGGTCTCCTGACCTGGAACGGTCCACGCGCCGCAGTCGCCATAGGTGCCATCTGGGGCCTCGCCGCCGTGGGGATCGTCCGCGAACTGCGCGCCGGACCCGGCGCGCCGCCCTCGCTGCTGTTCTACCTCGGCCTGGGCTGGCTGACGGTCCTGGCCACCTTTCCTCTGGCAGCCGCCTTGGATGGTCTGGTCCTTGCGGGGCTCCTCGCCGGCGCGGGCTGCTATTCCTTCGGCACCATCTTCTACCGCAACCGCAGGAATTGGCGTCACGCGCACGGCACCTGGCATCTCTTCGTGCTCGCAGGCTCCGCCTGTCACTACGGCGCGATCGTCTGGGCCGTGCAGTGAAGACAAAGGCACGTCGCAGTCCACATTCCTTCACTTGCAAGGTACGGGCTTGCCCGACGCGTCCTTGATGTCACCCCAGGCGGTGGCGATCGCGCCCTTCACCTTGTCGGGCATCGGCACGTAGTCCAGGTCGCCGGCGGTCTTGTCGCCGTTCTTGCAGGCCCAGTCGAAGAACTTGAGCGTGGTGGTGGCCGCTGAGCTGGAGGTCAACCGGCTTGATGCCCTGGATGTTGACCACCGGGATCTGGCACCCGAGCCGACCGACTGGTAGTTGATCTTGTCGCCGGTGGCCTCCTGGGCGAAGGCCGGACTCAGCAGATTCGCTGCGGCGATCAGGCCAAGGGCCGCGTATCTGGGTAGCGTGATCATGAGCACTCCCCTTCAGGTCGCAAGGATCTGCATGGGGCGGAACGAAGTTGCTCTTGAGCCACAGAGCGTTCAATTTCGTGAACAAGTTGACGCGATAGACCCTTTGAAGTATTGCGCAGCGCCGTCCTGAAGCCTAGTCTCGCGACTGAGCCCGTTGACGAAATCTCTTTACGCACGAACCGCTTACATCGGACTTTGCATGTTGGCTGCGATGCTGATCCTCCTGCTCCTGCTGGCGTGGGAGCTGCGCCTCCAGATCTGGTTGGCCAAAGCCGTGCGTATCAGGGCGAAGCGTTCGGGATGGATCGTCATCGAGGTGCGGCGACGCGTTTCGATGCTTCGGCTGCCGCCGCATGTGTCGGAATTTCCAGTTCCGCGCGAGGAACGCATCCAGGTCCATCGTCTGCTCGGCATCGTGCTGTGGCACGAGGAAATGACCGTGGCGCTCCCCGATACCGCCTGCGAGCACCTCGCTGAAATCACTCCGCAGGATTTCGATCGTCAGTTTCCGATCTGGCTGCGTCTCGCCGGCAATCCGCGCTGAGCGTCGCGCGGGCCTGCCCGCGGCGCCTCGCACGCGACTTGACACACCTTTGTCACGACCTCTTGCCTGGGGTTTCGAGTCGAGGGCGGTCTGGGCCGGTGCCCTGGGTCGCGACGCCGCTCTCGCCCCAGAGCTGCCACCTATTGCGGCAACACCAGACCGCCCGGCTCAACGGTTCAACGATTCTTTCAATTGCCTGTGGCGCGAAAATGGCGCTTCAGTCAGGGCCAACCGACACCTGGGATGTCCACCGTCGCCGCGAGCAACTGGCCGGTACCGGCCATGTCATCCATGCAATCCATACCGAACCAGCGAGCGGCGGCGATCAAGAGGGTCTTGCGATCAGGACCGCCGAGCATGCAAGCGAATGCGCCGCGATCGAGTTCGATGCGTTGCTGGACCGCTCCGCCTTCACGGACCCGCGCACAGCATTTGTGAGGCACGTCGGCGTACCAGACACAGCCTTGCGCATCGACGCAAATGCCGTCTGGCGTTCCCTCACCAAGGTCCGCCCAAACGCGGCGTCCTGACAACACGCCGTCGGCCGCAATGTCGAAGGCAGTCAGGCGTCGGCCGTGCGACTCCGCAAGGATCAAGGTCCTGTTGTCCGGGGTAACCGCCATTCCGTTCGGGAAAGCAAATCCCCCCGCGAGGGGCCGCGCCTTGCCATCGGGCGTCACGACCACCAGGCACTCACCGTTCACGTAGGTATTGCCACGGCCGTCCACGACGATCTCATTCCACAAGCCCTTCGAGAAGGACGCCAGGTCGGCATAGGTTGCCAGCGCGCCGTCCGAGGTCTGGCGGACGAGTTTGCCGGCGCGCGACGAGACGAACAGCAAGCTCCCGTCAGGCAGGAAGTCGAACGAGAGTGGCGGCGCGGGTGCTGATACGACGGTTTTGGGCACGCCGTCGTCATTGCCAAGTGACATGATCTCGCCGACAGTCCAGTCGGCGAACCACCATCGTCCGTCGTGCCACCGGGGCGACTCCACCAGACCTCGATCGCCAGCGAGATGCATGAGCTCGGAAGGTGCTTGCGTCATGTTGGCCTCTCACGGATCGTTCCATTGTCTTCCTCATGCTGCGTTCCTGCGGAAAAGCACCAACCGAAAGGCGATCTCCAAGGCATCCGCCAGGCGGGCTGTGAGGGAGAGCTGTCGAGCCTCATCGAGCTTGAAGTTGAAGTCGCGCGTCGGTGAGCTGGTACCAGCCCGCTCCGTAAAATCCTGGTTGGGTCCTGCGTCAAAGGAGTCGCTTTATGCGTTCGTTCATGCTGAAGCCCACCAGAAGAACGCTCGCCACCACGCCCACGAGTCTCTTGCTTACGGGTAGACGCGACACCGGCGCTGGCGGCCGACCGCAAGTGGAAACGGCGGCGACGGTTCATGAGCAGGAGGCGGATGCGGTCGCCGCGAGGATCATGGGCCCGTCATCACTTCTTGCAGTTCGTGGGGAGACGCCTGTCCGGGGCAAGGTGCTGCGCCAAGTCGACTCCGAAGGGGCGGCGCCGCTGCGCTCGACAGGCCAGCCGTTGCCGGTGGAGGATCGCGCCTTCATGGAGCGGCGTTTCGGCTATGACTTCAGCAAAGTGCGCGTTCACGCGGATTCGGAAGCCGCCGTGTTGGCCGAGCGGCTGGACGCCTCCGCCTACACCACGGGCAGCGACATCGTCTTCGGCCGTCACCAATACAAAGGCACCGGGAGCGACGCGGAGCGACGACTGCAGGCGCACGAGCTCACGCACGTGATCCAACAGTCGTTCGTGCCCCAGGCTGTTCAGCTGAAACCCAAGACGCCCACGAAGCAGGACACCGTGACGATCGCATCTGTCTACGACCTGATCAAGGCGAAGAATCCGGACCTTGCGAAGCTGGTCACTCCTCTGACTCTGGCCACGCGCAGATCATGATGGAGTCGAATTCGCACTGGACGAATTCGCATACGAGCATCTTCCAGGGGTACACGGATGTCATGACTATCGCGAACTCGAAGGCATTGGACCAGGAGCGAAACGATGTCAGGTCACAAATCGCGGGACTTGCAGGGAGCGGTGGGCGACTGTCCACGCCGGACGAGATCTCGAAGGCGCAGGACTCGAACCTGGAGTTCCTGGTTCACGAGAAATACGATTCTGACGCAGAAGCAAAGGCGTTCGGAAAGACATACCCCAACGATTTCATTGCGCGGCAGTACACCACCGTGGTGGCGATTCGACTCGGAAACGACAAGAAGGGTCCTGGCTTCGATAGCTTGACCAAGCCGATGAAGGACGCTGTCAAGAAGCTTTTCGACAAGATGGACGCGCAGGCGGTTCAATCCAATCAGAGCACCACGGCACCGACGAATGCAAATCCCGCACCGACCAAGCTCAAGTATGAAGTTCAACACCTCTTCAAGTAAGGTGTTGCACATCGACCCGCAGCCAGGTGGCAACGCGGCTGGCACCGCAATCGTGGACCCATCCCGAGTCCTTGGTTTCGGCTGTTCGGATCATCGCTTGGCACGAAGTTCACTTGTGGATCAGTCAACAGTCGGGAACACCCGCTTGTGGCCGAATCCTCCTTCACTGCGGGTGGGTGTGCACGCGCTGCGCGTCGTCGCATCCGTATACGGCCCGAAGCGAAAATCTGAAATGACCTGGCAGGGCGCCACACCGATGTGCGACGGCAAGCAGGACTGCGCGCGATCTTCAGTCTGAGGCCTTGCCCTTGGGCTTGAAGATGTGCACGACCTCACCATGCCCGAGCATCTCCACCAGCTTGGCGATGCGCCTGGCACGGGTCTCCGGCTTGACCGCCGTCTGCACGCGCCAAAGCACGGCGTAGCGGTTGGACGCACTGATCGTTGCGAAGAAGGCCTTCGCCTTCGGGCTTGCCTCCAGCGCGGCCTGGAGGTCGCCCGGCACGCTGGATGTGCGCGCGCTGTCGTAGGCCTTGCCCCAGCGGCCGTCATTCTTCGCGGCGTCGATCTGGGCCTGCCCCGCGGGCTGGATGCGTCCGGCCTCGGTCAGCACGGCGACCTTGTCCACATTGATCTTGGACCAGATGCTGCGTGCGCGCCGCGGTGTGAAGCGTTGCAGGAAGTGCTGGTCGTCGAGCCCTTTCTTCTGGCCGTCTATCCAGCCCCAGCAAAGCGCGATCTCGACCGCCTCGGGGTAGGTAACACTGGGCTCGCCGGCGCCTTTCTTCGCGATCTTCAACCACAGCCCGTCCGACGTGGCGTGGTGCTTTTTCAGCCATGCGTCGAAGGCCTTCGCGGACTTGAAGAGGGTCGCAGCGGTGTCGGATTTCGTGCCGGGCATGTCATCGCTTCGAGGGTTCGGTCTCGCATTTTCCGTCGGCGCCGGCCAGATCGAGCGCGGAATCGAAGGCCCGGGCAGCTCGGCCTTGGTGAGGTCCCGGCCGCCGCCAAGAGCCGTTTGCGTGACGAGGCCATCGGCGCAGCGATGGCCAGTTGCAGGGTGAGCCGTCCGGACTGACGGCGCGAAAGGAGCTGCCGGACCCCCTTGCGAAGCCTGGAGCAAGTGACGAAGATGCGTCGAATCCCCCCGCCGTCACGGGGCTCGAGGAGACCCTCCCATGTGCATCGACGCCGCAGAGAAGCAACGCCTCGACGAAGCGCAGGTGAACCGGGCGGCCTGGGCGTTGCACCGCACGCAAGGGCCCGGATTCGAGACCCGGCGGTGATTGCCGTGCCCGGGCCACGCTATCCGGCGCTCTACCAGATCAACACGCGGGTCTGGCTGACCGCGTTGTCGCATTCGCTCGGGCGTCGAGCCACGTTGGACGACATCGTCGACGGCGAACTGGATCGTCTGGCGGACGCAGGTTTCGACTGGATCTGGCTGCTGAGCGTCTGGCAGACCGGGGAGGCTGCGCAACGCATCTCGCGCAGCCATCCGGCGTGGCGCCGTGAGTTCGAGCAAACGCTGCCCGACCTGCGCGAAGCGGACATCGCGGGCTCGGGCTTCGCGATCACCAGCTACCGCGTGCACGACGGCCTGGGCGGCGACGCGGCACTGGCGCGGCTGCGCGCGCGCATGCGCGAACGAGGGTTGCGCCTGATGCTCGACTTCGTGCCGAACCACATGGCGCCCGACCATCCGTGGACGGACGCGCACCCTGACTATTTCGTCCACGGCACGGAAGACGACCTGGCGCGTTCGCCCCAGAACTTCGCCCGGGTGGAGACGAAAAATGGATCGCTGCTGCTCGCCTACGGCCGGGATCCCTACTTCGACGGCTGGCCCGACACGCTGCAGCTCGACTACGGCAACCCGGCGCTGCAGGCGGCGATGATCGGCGAGCTGGAACGCATCGCCGGCCAGTGCGACGGCGTGCGCTGCGACATGGCCATGCTCGTGCTGCCTGAGGTGTTCGAGCGCACCTGGGGCATCGGGGCCGAAGCCTTCTGGCCGAAGGCGATCGACGCGGTGCGGCGCACGCATCCGGCGTTCCTGTTCATGGCCGAGGTCTACTGGGACATGGAATGGACGCTGCAGCAGCAAGGCTTCGACTACACCTACGACAAGCGCCTGTACGACCGCCTGCGCGAGCAGCACGCCCGCCCCGTGCGCGAGCATTTCCGGGCGGACATGGCCTATCAGGACAGGCTGGCCCGCTTTCTGGAAAACCATGACGAGCCGCGCGCGGCATCGACCTTCGCGCCGGAAGTCCATGCCACCGCCGCGGTGCTGACGTTTCTCTCACCCGGCCTGCGCTTCTTCCACCAGGGGCAGTTCGAAGGACGCCGAATCCGGATCTCGCCGCACCTGGTTCGCGCGCCGGATGAAGCCACGGACGCCGCGCTCCAGCAGTTTTACGAGCGGCTGCTCGCCGTGCTGCGCCTGCCGATCGTGCGCGAGGGCAGCTGGTCCCTCCTGGACTGCGTTCCGGCATGGGCCGGCAACCCGACGGCGGACAACTTCATTGCTTTCCGTTGGTCAGACGCCGCGCAGCAACCGGTGCTCGTGGCCGTGAACTGTTCGCCGCAGCAATCCCAGTGCTTCGTGCACTTGCCCTTCCCGCAGATGGCGGGCCGCTGCTTGCGGCTACGGGATCTGCTTGGCCCGGCCGTCTACGACCGGCCGGGTGACGATTTGCTGGCCCGTGGCCTGTTCCTGGACATGCCGCCTTGGGGCCAACACGCGTTCGACCTGCAATGGGTGGCCTGATCGCGACTCAGGCGCCGGCCGTGTGCTCCATCGCTTCGAAATCCCGCGTTTCCAGCAGCACGGGATGATGCGGCGCCGCGTGATGGTGTTCCAGGGCGCAGGCGTCGATGACCGCGGCGTTCGCCTTGTAGGCCTCCACCAGGGTGTCGCCGCCGCCGCTGGCGCCGAACAGGTCGCGCAGTGGGTCTTCCGCGATCTCGGCGATGACTCGCTCGCCGACAGGGCCTTCGGGGTAGATCGCGAACCGCACCGTCGCCGTGTCGAAACAGTAGATGGCTTCGCTCATTTCAATGCCTCCGCAATCAGCGCGGGCATACCAGCAGGATGCATTGCCATGCCCTCGCATGCCTTTCAATGATCCGCGTCGGCACGCGGAACGTCCAATGAGAAATTTTTCCTCTTTATCAGTGCGGGCAATCTTCGATTCAATTGGCGCACCGCGCCCAATCGGAAGTCCGCTTCCATGGGTGCTACAGCGGTTGTGGTCACACGGCTCTTGACCATCGACTGACTGCTGTCGCCGCCGAGCGCGGCTGCAGAAACGGAGTTGGTCAAAGGGAAATCAGGCGGCCAGCCGCTGGCGCGCCAGTTCCGCGAAGTAGCGTGCCCCAACGGGCAGGATGGCGTCGTTGAAGTCGTACTTGGCATTGTGAAGCGGGACCGCACCAGGACCATCGCCGTCGCCATTGCCAATGAAAACGAAGGCGCCGGGGATGACGCGCAGGAACCCGCCAAAGTCCTCGGAGATCATCATGGGTGGCACGCTTGCCGTCACCCGATCCGCTCCTACGACGGCCTGAGCCGCCCGCACCGCGACCTCGACGCACTCCGGCCAGTTCACCGTGGGCGCGAACTCGTGGGTGTACTCGACGGTGCAATTGGCACCATGGGCAGCAGCAATGCCCTCGCAAAGCTGCCGCATCTGCTTCTCCAGCAAGGCCTGAACCTCGGCGGAGTAGCTTCTGGTGTCTCCCTTGATGACCACCTCAGTGGGAATCGCATTGCGGATGCCGTCGGTGTGGAACTCGGTGCAAGAGACCACGGCGGGGTGCTGAGGATCGATGGTGCGCGCGACGATGGTTTGCAGCATCAGAACGATTTCTGCGCCGATCACGAGGGGGTCTATGGCCATGTGCGGTCGGGCTGCATGCCCGCCTCGGCCGGTGATGCGGATGACGAAGTTGTCTTCGCTGGCCATGATTCCGCCCGACCGGGTCGCGATCTGGCCCGCAGGCATGCCGGGGATGTTGTGGGCGCCGTAGATCTCGTTCATAGGGAAGCGCTCGAGCAGGCCATCGGCCAGCATGGCCGCCGCGCCACGACCGTGTTCCTCGGCAGGTTGGAAGATGAAGCGCACGGTGCCGTCGAAATCACGCCGGTGCGTCAGCAATTGCGCGGCGCCCAACACCATCGCCATGTGACCATCGTGCCCGCAACCATGCATGCAGCCCTGATTGGCCGATGCGTACGCGCGATCCGGTGCGTTCTCCCCCATGGCCAGGGCATCCATGTCTGCGCGAATGCCGATCACCCGTTGGCCCGTGCCGACGGTCAGGCTTGCCACCACGCCGGTTCCCCCGATGCCTCGGTGCACTTGAAGGCCGAGGGCCTCCAGCAGTTGGGCGACCCTGTCGGACGTTCGACGCTCGTTGAATCCGGTCTCCGGAAAACGGTGGAATTCGTGTCGCCACCGCACCCATCCGGACTCCAGTTCGGCTTCGTGGATGCTGGGTTCTGGATTGCTCATCGGTTGCACCTCCATGTGAAGGAGAGGGGAAGCTCACGCATCGAGCCAAGCCGCCTGGCGCTGCAGCACGCCTGCATCGGATTCACCGACGAGTTCCTCGTACACGGACGGGGCAGTCGCCCCTTCTGTGTTGATCACGAGGACGTGTGAACCAGGGTTCAGCCGCAACGCACTGGCCAGCCGGGGATCAGTACGGGTGGCCAGCAGTGCGGCCAAACCGGCAGCGCCGGACTCACCCGCGACCACGGGGATGTCTGTCTTGCTGCCCTGGGCCAGAACCCGCATGGCGTCGACGGCCTGTGCGTCCTCGATGGTCATGAAGACGTCGACGCTTGACTCGAGAAAACGCCAGGCCAACGGAGAGGTCTCGCCACAGGCCAGACCAGCCATCACCGAATCCACCGAGCCGGTCGCGCGCGAGGGCCGCCCCGCGACTGCACTCTGAAACAGGCAATCGGCCTGTTCAGGCTCGACGACCACAAAGAAGGGGCGACCACCTGCATGCCGTTCCCAATAGTGGCTAGCGATGCCGGCCGCCAGGCCGCCCACGCCACCTTGGAGGAACACATGGGTGAAGGCAGGTTTCCCCCGGGTCTGTTCGGCCAATTCGGCGGCAATAGTGCCGTACCCCTGCATCACATCTCGAGGAACCTCCTCGTAGCCGTCGTAGGAGGTATCAGAGATGACTTGCCAACCGCGGGCCGCCGCCAGGCGCGCCGCCTCCTGAACGGACTCATCATAGTTGCCCGCGATGCGCACGATGTCTGCACCGTAGCCTGCGATGGCGGCCTCGCGCTCGACGCTCACCTGCGCATGGAGAACGATGACACAACGGCAGCCGATGCTGCGCGCCGCAGCGGCCAGGCTACGGCCGTGATTGCCGTCCGTGGCAGAGATGACGGTGTAGTCCTGGAGTTCATGGCCGTGTCGGCCGTTGAACAGATCACTGGCCTGCATCTCCGGGTGCAAACGCAGTACCTGCCGAACAAGCGCAATGGGTGCTCCCAGCGCCTTGAAGCTGCCCAAAGGCGAGCGCACCGACTCATCCTTGACGTGCAACGTGGCGACGCCGGCCCTCGCAGCGAGTTCGGAAAGTTCGTACAAGGGCGTCGCGCCGGCGTTGAGCCCGTCCCAGCTTGCGAGCCAGCGCCTGCTCTCGTCCGCACATTCGATGTTCATGATGGCGCGCAGGGCAGAGGGATAGGGGGCGCGGACAGCGAGGGGGTTGGAGGTCAGCATGGTGATGGTGATGTTGGGGGAAGTCGTCGCCCGGGTACAAAGCCAAAGAACGTTGAAGCGGGCCGCGGCCTTGGGGCCGCCTACGTCGTCTACGTCGTCTACGTCGTCTACGTCGTCTACGTCGTCTACGTCGTCTACGTCGTCTACGTCGTCTACGTCGTCTACGAAATAGTATTCACCGCGCCTGCGAATTTGTTCGAAAATCCCGCATAGACGTTGAAAAATGTTCAACTTCAACTGCTGCTCGAAGACGCAAATGGTGGCTGCATGAGCGCAAAACTCGACAAGTACGACCTCCTGCTGTTGGCCGCGCTTCAGGACAACGGGCGAATTTCCCAAAGCGAGTTGGGAGAGCTGGTAAACCTCTCGACCGCAGCGGTCAACCGCCGCCTCAAGCTGTTGAGCGCCCAGGGAGTGATCGAGCGGTGCTCGGCTTGCCTGAGCCCCAAGGCACTCGGCTATGACATCACCGTCGTGGTTGAGGTGAAGGTCGAGAATGAACGCGTCGACCTGCTCGACGAGATGCAGCGGCGATTCGTCGCTTGCCCGCAAGTACAGCAGTGCTACTACGTGGCTGGCGAATGGGACTTCATCCTTGTCTTCCTCGTCCGCTCGATGGATCAATACGTGGCCCTCACGCGCGAACTGTTCTTCAAGGCCGGCAACGTGAAGTTGTTCAATTCGCTGGTGGTCATGAATCGGGCCAAAACCGGTGCTGCGGTGGCAGTTGATGTGAGCCAGGCTGGTTTCTGAATCCATAACGGGCGAAAGGAGCGCCCTGGAAGTCGGCGTCGGGCTGCTCGCACGGAGGGCATTGCCGCCTGCAGGCCCCGGGAATACCCTCAAACACTCCCCTTCGAATCTTGCCTACATTGCTTGTATGCAAGACAACGTGCAGCTTGCATGCAAACCTTCATGGGGAATCTTCATGCCACGTTTCGCCAAATCGCTTTTCGGTCAGGTGGTCATCGCGCTGGTGCTCGGCGTCGTGGCGGGCCTGTTCTTCCCGGACTTCGCCGTCAAGCTCAAGCCTCTGGGCGATGGCTTCATCAAGCTGATCAAGATGATCATCCCGGTGCTGGTGTTCTGCGTCGTGGTGCACGGCATCTCGGGCGCCGGCGACCTCCGGCGCGTCGGCCGCGTCGGGGTCAAGGCGCTGGTCTACTTCGAGGTGCTGACCACCGTCGCCCTGGCGCTCGGGCTGGTGCTGGCCTTCGTCTTCAAGCCCGGCGTCGGCATGAACGTCGACCCGTCCAAGCTCGACCCGGCGGCCATGAGCGCCTATGCCTCGACCGCCGACAAGCTCACCAGCGGCGGCACGGTCGAGTTCCTGATGAAGCTGATCCCGACCACGGTGGTCAACGCCTTCGCAACCGGCGACGTGCTGCAGGTGCTGCTGTTCGCGGTGCTGTTCGGCTGCGCGCTGACCTTGCTCGGCGAACGCGGCCGCCCGGTGGCGCAGGTGGTCGATGCGCTCTCGCTGGTGCTGTTCAAGATCATGGGCATCATCATCAAGCTGGCGCCGCTGGGCGTGCTGGGCGCCATCGCGTTCACGGTCGGGCAGTACGGCATCGGCTCGCTCAAGCAGCTGGGCATGCTGGTGGCGCTGTTCTATGTCGCGGTGCTGCTGTTCGTCTTCGTGGTGCTCGGGCTCGTGATGCGCCTGTCGGGCTTCAGCCTGGTCAAGCTGCTGCGCTACCTGCGCGAAGAGCTCACCATCGTCTTCGCCACCACCTCCTCCGACAGCGTGCTGCCGCAGATCATGGCCAAGCTGCGCCACATGGGCATCCGCGACTCGACCGTGGGCCTGGTGATTCCGACCGGCTACTCGTTCAACCTCGACGCCTTCTCGATCTACATCACGCTGGCCGCGGTGTTCATCGCCCAGGCCACCAATACGCCGATCTCGATGGCCGACCTGCTGACCATCCTCGCGATCGCGCTGGTCACCTCCAAGGGCGCGCACGGCGTGCCGGGCTCGGCCATCGTGGTGCTGGCCGCCACCTTGCACGCGATCCCCGCGATCCCCGCCATCGGGCTGGTGCTGGTGCTGTCGGTCGACTGGTTCATGGGCATCGCCCGCGCGCTCGGCAACCTGATCGGCAACTGCGTGGCCACCGTGGCGATCGCCGCCTGGGAGGGCGACATCGACCGCGAACGGGCCCATGCGGTGCTCAACGGCACGCACTCGCCCGAAGACGAGCCCTTGGCCGATCCGGGCTCGCCGGCCGCCATCCCGGCCACCCATTGACCCGCCGATGACCGACGTCACGCCCACCCACATCGCCGAGCGCGTGGTCGAAGCCATCCTGGCGCAAAAGCTGGCACCCGGGGAGCGGCTCGGCGAGCAGGCCCTGGCCGAGAACTTCGGCGTCAGCCGGACCATGGTGCGCGAGGCGCTGATGCAATTGCAGGCGCGCGGCTTTGTCGAGGTCCAGTCGCGGCGCGGCTGGTACGTGGTCGAACCCTCGGCCGACGAGGCACGCGACGCCTTCGCCGCCCGCCGCATCGTCGAAGCCGGCATCCTGGCCGAAGCCGGCCGGCCGCTCGCCAAGGTGATCCGCAAGCTGCGCGAGCACATCGCCGACGAGCAGCGCGCCATCGCCGGCGCCGACGCCGCCACCCGCGCCTTTCTGCTGGCTGACTTCCACGTCTGCCTGGCCGACCAGATGGGCCACCGCCTGCTGTGCGACGTGCTGCGCGACCTGACCGCACGCACCACCCTGGCGGCCACCCTCTTCCAGTCGCGGCACGAAGCGGTCGAGTCCTGCGCCGAGCACGCCGCGATCGTGGCCGCGCTGGAAGCCGGCGACACGCCCCACGCCCGGCAGCTGATGCTCGACCACATCGGCAACGTCGAGCAGGCGCTGCAGGTCGAGGCCCCGCCGCAGCCCGACGCCGACGAACGCCTGCGCAGCACGCTGGCGCCGGTCGCACTGCCTCGCGGCATCCGCTGACACGCGTCGACCCTGAAACGAAGGCGGTTTCGGCTAAAGTCGATCCGGCTATGAATTCACCAGCGCTGCAGCGCGGCACCTTTCTCTTCCTGCTGGCGGTCGTCACGATCGCCTTCGGATGGATCCTCTTCCCCTTCTTCGGTGCCGTGATGTGGGGCCTCGCCCTCGCGATCCTGTTCACTCCGATCTACCGGCGGCTGCTCAAGAAGATGGGCGGCCGGCGCAACCTGGCCGCCATCACGACGCTGCTGATGGCGATGGTGGTGGTGATCATCCCCCTGGTCGCGGTCAGCCTGTCGCTGGTCGAGGAAGTGTCGCTGCTGTCGCAGAAGATCCGCTCCGGCGACATCAGCTTCTCCAGCTACTTCCAGCAGGTGGTCAACGCGATCCCGAAATGGGCGCTGAGCCTGCTCGACCGCTTCGGCCTCGGCAACGTCGAAGGCCTGATCAAGCAGGTCTCGCAGGCGGCCGCCCGGGGCAGCCAGGCGATCGCCACCCACGCCGTGGCGATCGGCCAGAACACTTTCGAATTCCTCATCAGCTTCGGCATCATGCTGTACCTGCTGTTCTTCCTGCTGCGCGATGGCGCCGAGCTGTCGAAGACGATCCGCGCCTCGCTGCCGCTGGCCAAGCCGCACACCCACTACCTGCTGAACAAGTTCACCACCGTGATCCGCGCCACCATCAAGGGCAACGTCGCGGTGGCAGCGGCGCAGGGGATCATCGGCGGCGTGACCTTCTCGCTGATGGGGCTGCAGGGCTCGCTGCTCTGGGGGGCGCTGATGGCCTTCCTGTCGCTGCTGCCGGCGGTCGGCGCGGCGCTGATCTGGGGTCCGGTGGCGATCTACTTCCTGGCCGTCGGCGCCATCGGCAAAGGCCTCGGCCTGATCTTCGTCGGTGTGTTCGTGATCGGCCTGGTCGACAACATCCTGCGGCCCCTGCTGGTCGGCAAGGACACCCAGATGCCCGACTACGTGGTGCTGATGTCGACCATCGGCGGGATCGCGCTGTTCGGCATCAACGGCTTCGTGATCGGCCCGGTGATCGCGGCGCTCTTCATGGCGGCCTGGGATCTGTTCGCCTCCTCGAACGAAGCCGACGACAACGCGCCGCCCCCATTGTCCTGACAGGGAACCCGAACCATGAATCGCAGCGGGCCCAGCCTGCGCTACGCCACCAGCCCCTTGCTGGCGAGCAAGACGCCGGCCTGGCGCAGCAAGTTCATCGTTGCCGGCATCGCGCTGGGCTTCGTCGTGCTGGCCGGCCGCGCGATCGACGTGCAGGTGATCGACAACGACTTCTTCCAGCACCAGGGCGAGGCGCGCTACGCCCGCACGCTCGAGCTGCCGGCCAGCCGCGGCCACATCCTCGACCGCAATGGACTGATCCTGGCCTCCGACGTGCCGGCGCCCAGCATCTGGGCGATTCCGGAAGACGTCGACCAGGACGACCCGGCGCTGGCGCCGAGGCTCCGGAAGCTCGCCGAACTGCTCGGCATGCCGGTCGCCGAGGTCTCGCGCAAGCTCGGCGAGGACAAGAGCTTCGTCTGGCTCAAACGCCAGGTCGACGACGGCGTCGCCAAGCAGATCGCGGCGCTCGACATCAAGGGCATCTACCAGCGCCGCGAGTACAAGCGCCAGTACCCCGAGGGCGAGGCGGCGGCGCACGTGGCCGGCTTCACCAACGTCGAGGACGTCGGCCAGGAGGGCATCGAGCTGGCCTTCGACAAGGAACTGTCGGGCAAGGCCGGCTCGCGCCGGGTGATCAAGAACCGGCTCGGCGCGGTCGTCGAGGACCTGGGCGAGCAGGTGCCGCCGGTCGACGGCCACGATGTCCAGCTGAGCCTGGACGACCGGGTGCAGGCCGTGGCCTACGAGACCCTGCGCGACGCCGTGGTCGCCAACAAGGCCAGGGCCGGCAGCGCGGTGGTGGTCGATGCCGCCACCGGCGAGCTGCTGGCGATGGCCAACTACCCGAGCTTCGACCCCAACGACCGCCGCAAGATGACCGGCGAGCAGCTGCGCAACCGGGCCATGACCGACGTCTTCGAACCCGGCTCGACGATGAAGCCGATCACCGTGGCGACCGCGCTGCAGTTGGGCCGGATCACGCCGCAGACCGTGATCGACACCAATCCGGGCCGCATCACGGTGGCCGGCGCCACCATCCACGACGACGAGAACTTCGGCGTCCTGACCACCGAGACGGTGATCCAGAAGTCGAGCAACGTGGGCGCCACCAAGATCTCGCAGCGCATGACGCCCAAGGAGATGTGGGATTCCTACACCTCGCTCGGCTTCGGGCAGAAGCCGCAGACCCAGTTCCCGGGCGCCGTGACCGGCCGGCTGCGGCCCTGGAAGTCCTGGCGCCCGATCGAGCAGGCCACGATGTCGTACGGCTACGGCCTGTCGGCCTCGCTGTTCCAGATCGCCCATGCCTACACCGCGTTCGCCAACGGCGGCAAGGTGATCCCGATCACCATGCTCAAGACCCATGAGCCACCGGTCGGCGTGCCGGTGTTCTCGGAGCTGGTCGCGGCCCAGGTCCGCAAGATGATGCACATGGCGGCCGCGCCCGGCGGCACCGCGCCGCTGGCGCAGACCGAAGGCTATTCGGTCGGCGGCAAGACCGGCACCGCCCACAAGCAGGTCGGCAAGGGCTATGCGAGCAACAAGTATCGCGCCTGGTACACCGGCATGTCGCCGATCGACAAGCCGCGCATCATCGTCGCGGTGATGATCGACGAGCCGAGCGCCGGCAAGTACTTCGGCGGCCTGGTGGCGGCGCCGGTGTTCAGCGCCGTGGTGCAGCAGACGCTGCGGATCCTCAACGTGCTGCCCGATCTTCCGGTGGCGTCGCAGGCGCATTGAGCCACCACTGCTCGCCGAAGCGGCCCTGCAGGAAGGCGACGAAGCTCGACACCTTGCCCGGCACCAGCTTGGGCGAGGGGAACACGGCGTGGATCTCCTGCTCGGCCAGCCCATGGTCGGCCAGCACTTCGCTCACCTGCCCCGACGCCAGCGAATCGCTCGCCACGTAGCGCGGCATCAGCGCGATGCCGAGGCCGGCCCGCGCGGCGGCCAGCACGGCCGACACGTTGTTCGAGCGCAGTCGGCCCGACACCGGCACCGTGACCGGCTCGCCCTTGGGCGTGTGCAGGTGCCAGACGTCGTCGCCCACCACGCTGCTGTAGATCAGCGCCACGTGGGCGCTCAGGTCCTGGGCCTTCTTCGGCGTTCCGTGGGCCCGGAGATAGGCCGGCGCCGCCACCATCACCCATGGATTCATGCCGAGGAAACGCGCGCCCAGCGAGGAATCGGCCAGCTTGCCCATGCGGATCGCCACGTCGATGCCCTGCGCCACCAGGTCGACATAGCGATCCTCGAAGCTCAGGTCGACCTGCACCTGCGGGTGCCGGGCCATGAATTCGAGCGCCAGCGGCACCACCACCCGGCGACCGAAGGCGGTCGAGGTGCCGATCCGCAGCAGGCCCTGCGCCTGCGACTGGCGCAGCTTGACGATGCTCTCGGCCTCCTCGGCCTCGCGCACGATCGACTTGCACTTCTCGTAATAGAGCGCGCCCGCTTCGGTGAGGCTGACGCCGCGGGTGTTGCGGTTCAGGAGCCGGGCCCCGAGACGGGCCTCGGTGGCCGCGACCTGCTTGGTGACGGTGGGCTGGGTGGTGTTGAACTCGCGCGCCGCCTTGGAGAAGCTGCCGGTCTCCACCACGCGCACGAACATCTCCATCGCCAGCAATCGGTCCATCCCCGGATGGTAGCCAGTTATTCCACCCAGGAATAGGCTTTATGGCCGCGGGCCGTCTTCTGCAAACCGGCCCGAATTCCTACAGTCGAGTCCAACCCAAGGAGACTCGCATGGCAAAGATGACCGCGGCCCAGGCCGCCGTGCTCGTGATGGAAAAGGAAGGCGTGACCCAGGCCTTCGGCGTTCCCGGCGCCGCCATCAATCCGCTGTATTCCGCCTTGCGCAAGCAGGGCAGCATCGCCCACATCCTCGCGCGCCACGTCGAGGGCGCCTCGCACATGGCCGAGGGCTACACCCGCGCGGTGGCCGGCAACATCGGCGTGTGCATCGGCACCTCGGGGCCGGCCGGCACCGACATGATCACGGGCCTCTACTCGGCCTGGGCCGATTCGATCCCGATCCTGTGCATCACCGGCCAGGCGCCGCGCGCCCGGCTCTACAAGGAAGATTTCCAGGCGGTCGACATCGAGTCGATCTCCAAGCCGGTCACCAAGTGGTCGGTCACGGTGCGCGAGCCGGGCCAGGTGCCGCAGGTGTTCCAGCAGGCCTTCCACCTGATGCGCTCGGGCCGCCCCGGCCCGGTGTTGATCGACCTGCCCTTCGACGTCCAGATGGCGCAGATCGAGTTCGACATCGACAGCTACGAGCCGCTTACACCCTACAAGCCGGCCGCCACGCGGGCCCAGGTCGAGAAGGCGCTGGCGATGCTGAATGCCGCCGAACGGCCCTTGATCGTCGCCGGCGGCGGCGTCATCAACGCCGACGCCAGCGACCTGCTGGTTCGCTTCGCCGAAGCCACCGGCGTGCCGGTGATCCCGACCCTGATGGCCTGGGGCGCGATCCCCGATGACCATCCGCTGATGGCCGGCATGTGCGGCCTGCAGACCAGCCACCGCTACGGCAACGCGACCATGCTGGCGTCGGACTTCGTGCTCGGCATCGGCAACCGCTGGGCCAACCGCCATACCGGCTCGGTCGAGGTCTACACCAAGGGCCGCACCTTCGTGCACGTCGACATCGAGCCGACCCAGATCGGCCGCGTCTTCACGCCCGACTTCGGCATCGTGTCGGACGCCAGGGCGGCGCTCGAACTCTTCGTGCAGGTGGCCGAGGAGATGAAGGCGAAGGGCCAGCTGCCCGACCGCGGCGAATGGGCCGGCGAGTGCCGCGGACGCAAGAAGACGATGCTGCGCAAGACCAACTTCGCCGACGTGCCGATGAAGCCGCAGCGCGTGTACCAGTGCATGAACAACAACTTCAGCCACGACACCTGCTATGTGAGCACCATCGGCCTGTCGCAGATTGCGGCGGCGCAGTTCCTGCACGTGTACAACCCGCGCCACTGGATCAATTGCGGCCAGGCCGGCCCATTGGGCTGGACCATTCCGGCGGCGCTGGGCGTTCGCGCGGCCGACCCGACCCGCAAGATCGTCGCGCTCTCGGGCGACTACGACTTCCAGTTCATGATCGAGGAGCTGGCCGTGGGCGCGCAGTTCAAGCTGCCCTACATCCACATCGTGGTCAACAACTCCTACCTCGGGCTGATCCGCCAGGCGCAGCGCGGCTTCGAGATGGACTACTGCGTGCAGCTCGGCTTTGACAACATCAACGCGGCCGAGGATGCCGGCGTCGAGCGCAGTTATGGCGTCGACCACATGAAGGTGGTCGAGGGCCTGGGCTGCAAGGCGATCCGGGTCTACAAGCAGGAAGAGATGACGCCGGCGATCCAGCGCGCCGAGCAGCTGATGGCCGAGTTCGGCGTGCCGGTGGTGATCGAGGTGATGCTCGAGCGCGTGACCAACATCGCGATGGGCACCGAGATCGATGCCATCAACGAATTCGAGGCGCTGGCCGAAAGCGCCGAGGACGCACCGACGGCGATCGCGGCCGCGATGTTGGACTGAGACGACTCACTAGAGACGACTGAAGAGGAGACAAACACATGCCCAAGTTCGCAGCCAACCTCACGATGCTGTTCACCGAGCTGCCCTTCATGCAGCGCTTCGAGGCCGCCGCCAAGGCCGGCTTCAAGGCCGTCGAATACCTGTTCCCCTACGCCTACGAAAAGAAGGAGCTGGCCGCCGCCCTGCGCGACAACGGCCTGGCGCAGGTGCTGCACAACCTGCCGGCCGGCAACTGGGATGCGGGCGAGCGCGGCATCGGCTGCCATCCGGACCGCGTGGGCGAGTTCCGCGAAGGCGTGGCGCGCGCGATCGACTACGCCACGGCACTCGGCTGCCCGCAGGTCAACTGCCTGCTCGGCAAGCTGCCCGAAGGGGTGACGCATGCGGATGCGCGCAAGGTGGTGGTCGACAACCTGCGCTTCGCATCGAAGGAGTTGCTGGGCGCCGGCATCCGGCTGCTGATCGAGCCGATCAACACCTTCGACATCCCGGGCTTCTACCTGAACCGCACCGACCAGGCGCTGGCACTGATCGACGAGGTCGGCTCGCCCAACCTGCGGGTGCAGTACGACATCTACCACGCGCAGCGCATGGAGGGCGAACTCGGCAACACGCTGGCCCGGAACATCGCCCGGATCGGCCACATCCAGCTGGCCGACAACCCGGGGCGCGGCGAACCGGGCACGGGCGAGATCAACTACCCGTGGCTCTTCAGGCACATCGATTCGCTGGGCTATGCCGGGTGGATCGGCTGCGAATACAAGCCGCGCGGCACGACGCTCGACGGCCTCGGATGGCGCACGGCGCTGACCCAATAACCAAAGACCGAAGACAAGGACATCTCGCGACATGACGCAAACGAACGCACAAAAAATCGGCTTCATCGGCCTCGGCATCATGGGTGCGCCGATGGCGGGCCACCTGCTCGACGCCGGCCATGCGCTCTTCGTGAACACGCGCGGCGATGTGCCGCAGCCGTTCGCTTCGCGGGCCAAGGTCTGCGCGTCGGCCACCGAGGTGGCGCGGCAGGCGGACATCGTCTTCATCATGGTGCCGGACACGCCGGACGTCGAGAAGGTGCTGTTCGGCGAAGGCGGCGTGGCCGCAGGCTTGTCCAAGGGCAAGGTGGTGGTCGATTGCAGCTCGATCGATCCGATCGCGACCAAGGACTTCGCGCAGCGGATCATCGGTCTGGGCTGCGGCTACGTCGATGCGCCGGTCTCTGGCGGCGAGGTGGGCGCGAAGGCAGCAAGCCTCACGATCATGTGCGGCGGCGACGAAGGCACGTTCGGGCGCGTGCGGCCCTTGCTCGAAAAGATGGGCAAGAACATCACGCTGGTCGGCAACGTCGGCGACGGGCAGGTCTGCAAGGTGGCCAACCAGATCATCGTGGCGCTCAACATCGCGGCGGTTGGCGAGGCGCTGGTGTTCGCCTCCAAGGCCGGCGCCGATCCGGCGAAGGTGCGGCAGGCATTGATGGGCGGCTTCGCGTCGTCGCGCATCCTCGAGGTGCACGGCGAGCGCATGATCAAGCGCACCTTCGCACCGGGGTTCCGCATCGCCTTGCACCAGAAGGATCTGAACCTGGCGCTGCAAGGGGCGCGTGCGCTGGGGGTGGCGCTGCCGCAGACTGCGAGTGCGGCGCAGTTGATGAACGCATGCTCTGCGCTGGGGTACGGGCAGGAGGACCACTCGGCACTGGTGCGGGCGCTGGAGGCGATGGCGCAGCATCCTGTGGCGCCTGACGCTGGTTGACGGACAGGGGCGGCGGTGGTGGGCGGTATGCGCCGGGCCGGCCGACGTCACCGGCCGCTTCGCGGCTGCCCTGCGCTGCTCGCGACAGGCGGGGTCCGCGCAGACTCGCTCCACTGCGTTGCGCTCAAACACGCGCGGCCCTGATCCGCCTGCCACTCCGCTGCTCGGCGGTGCCTCAACGGCCGACCCGGCGCATACCGCCCACCACCGCTGAGACGTCGGGGTTGCATCGGCGTTGGAGACGCCGCTGTGCTTTGAACACCCCCAAGCCCGGCCCGCACCGCTTGCCGGGCCTCCCCCAGCGCACACGCCTCCAACACCCCCCACGCTTTCCCGAACCCACCCACCAAACCACCTCCGAGAGCGAACTTTGGGGTAGCCTCTACCCTGAGCCAAGACAGCAAGGAGACACCGATGGCAAACACCCTCTCCCCCGCCGAAGAAGCATTGCGAGATGCCGCGCGGGAATATCACCGATCGCCCGTCAAGGGCAAGATATCGATCTCGCCGACCAAGCCGCTGCTGAACCAGCGCGACCTGTCGTTGGCCTATTCGCCCGGCGTGGCCTATCCTTGCCTGGACATCGAGGCCGACCCCTCGCTGGCGGCGGAGTACACCTCGCGCGGCAACCTGGTGGGCGTGGTCACCAACGGCACCGCCGTGCTCGGCCTGGGCAACATCGGCCCGCTGGCCAGCAAGCCGGTGATGGAGGGCAAGGGCTGCCTGTTCAAGAAGTTCGCCGGCATCGATGTCTTCGACATCGAACTGGCCGAGAACGACCCCGACAAGCTGGTCGAGATCATCGCGGCGCTCGAGCCGACGCTGGGCGGCATCAACCTCGAGGACATCAAGGCACCCGAGTGCTTCTACATCGAGAAGAAGCTGCGCGAGCGCATGAACATCCCGGTGTTCCACGACGACCAGCACGGCACCGCGATCATCTCGGCGGCCGCGCTGCTCAACGGCCTGGAACTCGTCGGCAAGAAGATCGAGGACGTCAAGATCGCCGTCTCGGGTGCCGGCGCCGCCGCCATCGCCTGCCTCGACGTCATGGTCGGCCTGGGCGCCAAGCCGGCCAACATCTTCGCGGTCGACTCCAAGGGCCTGATCTACATCGGCCGGCCCGGCGGTTTCGACGACTCCAAGACACGCTACGCCCAGAAGGACACCGGCGACCGCACCCTGGCCGATGTCATGAAGAACGCCGACGTCTTCCTCGGCTGCTCGGCGCCCGGCGTGGTCGACCAGGACATGGTCAAGAGCATGGGCAGCCAGCCGATCATCCTGGCGCTGGCCAACCCCGAGCCCGAGATCCGGCCTGAACTGGCCAAGGCCGTGCGCCCCGACTGCATCATCGCCACCGGCCGCTCGGACTATCCGAACCAGGTCAACAACGTGCTGTGCTTCCCCTACATCTTCCGCGGCGCGCTCGATTGCGGCGCCAGCAAGATCACCGAGGAAATGAAGCTGGCCTGCGTGCGCGAGATCGCCGATCTCACCAAGGCCGACATCAGCGAGGAAGTGGCCACCGCCTACGCCGGCCAGGAACTCGCGTTCGGGCCCGACTACATCATCCCCAAGCCCTTCGACTCGCGGCTGATCCTGCGCATCGCGCCCGCGGTCGCCAAGGCGGCGCAGGCCTCGGGCGTGGCGACGCGGCCCATCGAAGACCTCGACACCTACCGCCAGCACCTGACCCGCTTCGTCTACCAGACCGGCATGTTCATGCGGCCGGTGTTCAGTGCCGCCAAGGTGGCGAGCCACAAGCGCGTGGCCTACGCCGAAGGCGAGGACGACCGCGTGCTGCGCGCCGCCCAGCTGGCGGTCGACGAGGGGCTGGCCAAGCCGATCCTGATCGGGCGCCCGGCGGTCATCGAGGCCCGCATCAAGAAGGCCGGCCTGCACATCACCCTGGGCAAGGAGGTCGAGTGCGTCGATCCCGAGGACGATCCGCGCTTTCGCACCTACTGGGAGACCTACCACCAGATCATGGGCCGGCGCGGCATCACGCCCGAGGCCTCGAAGGCCATGGTGAGGCGCTCCAACACCACCATCGCCTCGCTGATGCTGCACCTGGGCGACGCCGACGCGATGCTGTGCGGCCTGGTGGGGCGCTTCGACAGCCACCTGAAGATCCTGAACCAGGTGCTGGGCCTGAAGCGCGGCGCGCCGGGCTTCGCGACGCTCAATGCGCTCACGCTCGAGAAGTACACCCTCTTCATCGCCGACACCAACGTCCATGAAGACCCGAGCGCAGAGACCCTGGCCAACATCGCCATGATGGCCGCCGACGAGGTGCGCCGCTTCGGCCTGCCGCCCAAGGTCGCGTTCCTGTCGCATTCCAACTTCGGCTCTTCGGAACGCGCCTCGGCGCGCAAGATGCGACTGGCCCGCGACCTGTTCGCCAAGATGGCGCCCGACATCGAATGCGACGGCGAGATGCACGGCGACGCCGCCCTGTCCGAAGACGTGCGGCGCAAGGCGCTGCCCGAGACCCAGCTCACGGGCGAGGCCAACCTGCTGATCTGCCCGAACCTCGACGCCGCGAACATCCTGTTCAACGTGCTCAAGATGACTGGCGGCAACGGCGTGACCGTCGGCCCGATCCTGATGGGCGCGCAGGGCTCGGCCCATATCCTGACGCCGTCGTCGACGGTGCGCCGGGTGGTCAACATGACCGCGCTGGCGGTGGCCGACGCCAACTCGACGCGCTGATCTCCACACCAATTTGGACGCCCCGCCGCGGTGCACGCGGCGGGGCGTTTTTTCGTGCGTTCTCCTCTGGCGGGTGGAAACCCGCAGTTACCGCATGCACCCGCATGGAGACATCGAGAGGGTTCGCACCAAGTGCGTGCCGGCACCGTTTTTGCTTGAATCCCGTGCATCCACCCTTTCATGGAATTCCTGAATGAACAAGCGCCATCTGCTCCAGACCTTCCTCGCCGCCTCCGCCCTCAGCTTCGGGCTGGGCACTGCGCATGCGCAGACGACGCCGATCAAGTTCCAGCTGGACTGGCGCTTCGAGGGACCCGGGGCCTTCTTCACGCACCCGGCCGCCAAGGGCTACTTCAAGGCCAGCGGGCTCGATGTCACGGTCGACGCCGGCAACGGCTCGGGCGGCGCGGTCACGCGGGTGGCCTCGGGCGCCTACGACATGGGCTTCGCCGACCTCGCGGCGCTGATGGAGTTCCACGCCAACAACCCCGACAGCCCGAACAAGCCGGTGGCGGTGATGATGGTCTACAACAACACGCCGGCCTCGGTCATGGCGCTCAAGAAGAGCGGCATCGCGAAGCCCACCGACCTGACGGGCAAGAAGCTCGGCGCCCCGGTGTTCGATGCCGGCCGCCGCGCCTTCCCGATCTTCGCCAAGGCCAACAACATCGGCGCGGTGAACTGGACCGCGATGGACCCGACCCTGCGCGAGACCATGCTGCTGCGCGGCGACATCGACGCCATCACGGGCTTCACCTTCACGTCGCTGCTCAACCTCGAGGCGCGCGGCGCCAAGGCGGCCGACATCGTGATCCTGCCCTACCCCGACTTCGGCGTGAAGCTCTACGGCAACGCGATCATCGCCTCGCCCAAGCTCATCAAGGAGAACCCGGCGGCCGTCAAGGCCTTCCTCTCGGCCTTCACCAAGGGCGCCAAGGACGTGATCGCCAACCCGGCGGTCGCGATCGAATCGATCAAGGCGCGCGACGGCATCGTCAACAGCGAACTCGAGACGCGCCGCCTCAAGCTCGCGATCGACACAGTGGTCAACACGCCCGACGCCCGCGCCGAGGGCTTCGGCCAGGTCAACGCCGGCCGGCTGTCGCTGATGGCGTCGCAGGTGTCGGACGCTTTCGGGACCAAGACCCGCGTGAACCCAGATGCGGTGTGGAATGGTTCGCTGCTGCCGCCCGCCGCAGAACTGAACATTCTCCGCAAGTGATGGCGGAGAACGCCAACGCGCCCTTCGTCGATTTCCAGGACGTCTGGCTCGCCTACAACGAGGAACTGCTGCGGGCCAACCACTTCGCGGTCGAGGCGATCGACCTGAAGGTCCAGCGCGGCGAGTTCATCGCCATCGTCGGGCCCTCGGGCTGCGGCAAGTCGACCTTCATGAAGCTCACGACCGGGCTTCGGATGCCCTCGATGGGCAAGATCCGGATCGATGGCCAACCGGTGACGGGGCCGCTGAAGATCTCGGGCATGGCCTTCCAGGCGCCGTCGCTGCTGCCCTGGCGCACCACGGTCGACAACGTGCTGCTGCCGCTGGAGATCGTCGAGCCCTACCGCTCGACCTTCAAGGCGAAGCGCAGGGAATACGTCGAGCGGGCCCGCAGGCTGCTGCAGAAGGTCGGCCTGGGCGGCTACGAGGACAAGTTCCCGTGGCAGCTCTCGGGCGGCATGCAGCAGCGCGCGAGCATCTGCCGGGCGCTGATCCACGAGCCCAAGATGCTGCTGCTCGACGAGCCATTCGGCGCGCTCGACGCCTTCACGCGCGAAGAGCTCTGGTGCATCCTGCGCGACCTCTGGACCGAGCAGCAGTTCAACGTGATCCTGGTGACGCACGACCTGCGCGAGTCGGTGTTCCTGGCCGACACGGTCTACGTCATGAGCAAGAGCCCGGGCCGCTTCGTAGTCAAGCGCGAGATCGACCTGCCGCGCCCGCGCGAGCTGGAACTGACCTACACCAAGGAGTTCACCGACATCGTGCACGAACTGCGCGGCCACATCGGCGCCATTCGCAGCCAGGCCATCGCCACCGCCGCGATCCCGCAATGAGCCATTCATGAAGAACAACAAGCAAATCGAACGCTGGTCGCCCTGGCTGCTGCTGGTCGCGGTCATCGTGCTGTGGCAGATCATCTGCTCGGGCTTCGGCGTCTCGGAGTTCATCTTCCCGAGCCCCTGGCGAATCTGGACCCAGTTCTGGGAGTTCAAGGAAATCATCGCCGGGCACGCCTGGCGCACCTTCTGGGTCACGATGGCGGGCTTCGGCCTGGCGATCGTGGTGGGCGTGCTGCTGGGCTTCGTGATCGGCAGTTCGCGGCTGGCCTACGCGGCGATGTACCCGCTGATGACCGCCTTCAACGCACTGCCGAAGGCGGCCTTCGTGCCGATCCTGGTGGTCTGGTTCGGCATCGGCGTCGGACCGGCGATCCTCACGGCCTTCCTGATCAGCTTCTTCCCGATCATGGTCAACATCGCGACCGGCCTGGCGACCTTGGAGCCCGAACTCGAGGACGTGCTGCGGGTGCTGGGCGCCAAGCGCTGGGACGTGCTCATGAAGATCGGCTTTCCGCGCTCGATGCCCTACTTCTTCGCCTCGCTCAAGGTGGCGATCACGCTGGCCTTCGTCGGCACCACGGTGTCGGAGATGACCGCCGCCAACGAAGGCATCGGCTACCTGCTGATTTCGGCCGGCTCGTCGATGCAGATGGGCCTGGCCTTCGCCGGCCTGATGGTGGTGGGCGCGATGGCGATGGGCATGTACGAACTGTTCAGCGCGGTCGAGAAGCACACGACGGGCTGGGCGCATCGGGGTTCGCAGGGGGAGTGAAATCCCGTAACCTTGCGGGTTCTTTTTCAGGAGAGACGAACCCATGATCAAGGTCAGCGTGATGTATCCCTTCTCCCCCGGCGCCCGGTTCGACCACGCCTACTACCGCGACAAGCACATGCCGCTGCTCGCGAACCGGATGGGCGACGCCTGCAAGTCCTACACGATCGACAAGGGGCTGGCCGGCGGTGCGCCCGGCCAGCCGCCCACCTACGTCGGCATGTGCCATGTCTTCGCCGACTCGGTGGAGTCTTTCCAGGCCGCCTTCGGGCCGCATGCGAAGGAGATCCTGGCGGACATCGCCAACTACACCGACATCCAGCCGGTGATGCAGATCAGCGAAGTGGTGGTGGGTTAGGCCCGTTCACACCAGCCGGGTCTCGATCTCGGTCTTGACCTCGGTCATCAGGCGGTGCACCGGGCACTTGCCCGCCACCCGCAGCAGTTCGGCGCGTTGCGCCTCGGTCAGTTCACCCGTGACCCGCAGCGTGCTGTCGAGGCGATAGACGCCGTGGCGCTCCTCGCTGTCGTCGCGGTCGACCGCGACCTCGATCTCCTCGATCGGCATGCCCTTGCGCCGCGCATAGATCAGCACGGTCAAGGCCTTGCAGGCCGCCAGCGAGGCATCGTAGAGGTCGTGCGGCGACGGGCCGGCATCGGCGCCGCCGCCGTCGGGCGAGGCGTCGACCGGGATCTCGTGGGCGCGGATCTTGAGGATGTGGCGGGTGCCTGTGACGCCGTCGCGCCGGACCGTGAGGGTCATTCGAATTGCTCCTGATTGAAATTCATTCAGCGCCACCATAGCGCTCGGTGCGGATCATGCCCGCTGCGAGCGCGGCATCGGCCAGCCCCCGGGTCACGCCCTCGACGAAGCGGTTCGAGCCGCACACGAAGACGTGGCGCGGCACATGGCCCCAACGCGCGATCAGTTCCCTCAGCGCGGGTGCATCGAGCCGCTGCGTCCGATCGGAGGGGCGGTGGCCGGGACTGCGCGTGATCGCGGCGACGAAGCGGAAATCAGCGCGGCTCGCTTCGAGTCGCTCCAGCTCTTCGCCGAAGGGCAGTTCGTCCCAGGTGCGAGCCGAACAGACCAGCATCAATGGCAGGGCGGCCGCAGTGCGCGCCCAGTCGCGCACCATCGCCATCAGCGGCGCGATGCCCGAGCCGCCCGCCACCAGCAGCACGGGCCCGCCGTCCCCGGCGCGCCAGATGAAATGGCCGCCCAGCGGACCGCGCACCTCGATGGCGTCGCCGGCTTGGGCGATGTCGTGGAAATACGGCGAGACCTCGCCATCGTCGAGCTTCTCGATGATGAGCTCGAACGGCCGTCCGGGCGCCGAGGCGATCGAATAGCTGCGCTGGGCCGCGTAGCCGTCGGGCGCGGTCAGGCGCACATCGAGATGCTGACCCGCCACATGCCGCGCCAGGTCCGCCTTCAGCACCACGCTGACGATGCGCGGCGTCAGCGGCGCGATGCGCTCGATCACTGCCTCCTGCCAGCGCGTGGGCCCCTGCGCGCTCACGGATCGTCCGAGTAGCGCTGCTGCTTCCACGGATCGCCGTACATGTGGTAGCCGCGCAGCTCCCAGAAGCCGGCCTCGTCGCGCGCCGTGAAGCGCAGGCCCTTGAGCCACTTGGCGCTCTTCCAGAAGTACAGGTGCGGCACCAGCAGCCGGGCCGGCCCGCCGTGCTCGGCCGTCAGCGGCTGGCCGTCGAAATGGGTCGCCACCATCGCGCGCCCGCCGACCAGGTCGGCCACCGGCACGTTGGTGTCGTAGTCGTCGTGCGAGAGCGCCAGCAAGAAAGCACTGGGCGGCGCGACGCCCGCGGCGGCCAGCAAATCGTCGATGCTCACGCCCTCCCACCGGGTGTCGAACTTGGACCAGGTCGTGACGCAGTGGATGTCGCCCTGCCACTGCGTGCGCGGCAGCGCTGCGAACTCGGCCCAGTTCCAGCTCGCGAGCGGACGCGGACCCTGGCTCAGCGTGAAGCGCCAGGCCGCGAGATCGATCTCCGGCGTCGGCCCCTTGGCCAGCACCGGAAAGTCGTCGGTCTCGAACTGGCCGGGCGGCAGGCGGCGGGCAAAGGCAGCGGTCGGACGTCGTCCTGTGAATCCACGCGTGACCATCGGCACTCCTTCGATTGGAGCGCCATGGTAGCGCCGCTTCAGGCGGCTTGCTGCAGCGGCACGACGCGCATGCCGCGATGCACCTCGACCTCGCCGTGTTTCGCCAGCAGCTGCATCAGGTGCTTGCGGATCAGCATGCCCGGGCGGTCCGACTCCATCGAATACTCGACGCCGCGCCGGCGCGTGTCGACCAGCGCATCGGGGTCGGTCGACTCGAGGATGTCCTTGTCCTCGCGCGTGATCTCCTCGTCGAAGTCGATCAGCATCTGCGCCGCGCAGTCGGCCTCGGTGTCGTTGCGGAACAGCCATTGGCACAGCTGCATGCGACCGTCGTCGATCGGCGTGAAGCAGTTGATGATGATGTGGCGGATGCCCGAGGGGTACTCGATGTCGAGCCGGCGCGAGAACGGCAGGAAGTAGGCGTTGCGCATGTGGCGGGTCGTGATCGGGTCGGTCACGCCGCTGATCGCATGGAACTTGACCGGGTTGACCGCCTGGATCACGGTCTCGGCGTAGAAGCCCGATTCGTTCTCGACCAGTTCGTACTTGCTCGGCTTCGGACTCGCGGCGACGCCGAAGGTCGCCCGGTGCACGAAGCTGAAGTGCGAGTTGTCGAAGGAGTTCTCGAGCGCGCGCATCGGGCTGGTCTGCCATTCCTCGTAGAACTGGTGAATGGTGCGAAAGCCGGGATCGTCGAACTCCGGGATCGCCGGGATCTCCGCGATCGGCTCCTCGAGCGCGACCCAGGCATAGCCGTAGCGCGCGCTGCAGTGGTAGGCGGTGGTCTTGTACTCGGGCGAGATCTTGCGGTCGGCCTCGTACTGGGGGATGCGGATCACCTGGCCGCTGCGGTCGTAGGTCCAGCCGTGGTAGCCGCACTGGATCGCGCCCTGCCCGCAGGCCTTGCCTTCGCCATCGACGCACCAGCCCTTGGACAGCTTCGCGGTGCGGTGGCAGCAGCGGTCGCGCAAGGCGGCCGGCTGGCCGTCGGCATCGAGGAACAGGACGATGTTCTCGCCGAGCAGCGTGAAGGGCTTCGGGCCCTGCTGCAGATCGGCCAGGGGCATGACGGCATGCCAGAACTTGCGGAAAACGGGTTGCTGCGTGACGAGCATGAAGAGACTCCTTCGGTTGCGTAAGGACCAACTTGAAAGAGCAATTTCCCGCCATGGGCGCTTGCGCACCAAAGCTGAACGCTTCTACTCTGCGCCGATTCTCATGCAAATTGCGGGCCCGCGGCGCTGGCATGCGTCCTGCATGTCTGCGACCAAGAGTAGAAGCGTTCAGCAGCGCACGCACCCACCGTGCGCCGCCCGGAAATTGCTCTTGAAGTGCCTCGCCGGCCCGGCGGGGTGTTCAAGACCCACGAAATCCGGAGATCACTTCATGCAACGCCGCCACTTCCTTACCTCGGGCGCCGCCTGCGCCGCTGCCCTCGCCGCCCCTGCCGTCCTCGCGCAGGGCGGCAAGCCGACGCCGCTCAAGTTCACGCTCGACTTCCGCATCAATGGCCAGACCGCGCCCTTCTTCCTGGCCGAGAGCAAGGGCTACTACAAGGACGAAGGACTCGACGTCACGATCGACACCGGGGCCGGCTCGGTGGCCTCCATCACCCGGATCGCGAGCGGCGTCTACCAGCTCGGGCTCGGCGACATCAGCTCGCTGGTCGAATTCAATGCGCAGAACCCGGGCACCCCGATGGTGCAGGCGGTCTACCAGTACTACAACCGCGCACCGTTCGTGATCATCGGGCGCAAGGACCGCGGCATCAGCGGCGACTTCAGGAGCCTGCAGGGCAAGAAGGTCGCCGCCGCGGCGGTCGAATCGACGCGCCGCGCCTGGCCGATGGTGGCGCGCAAGCAGGGCATGAAGCCCGACGCCTTCCAGTGGCAGACCACCGACTTCAGCGCCCGCGACAACGTGATGGTGCGCGGCGACGTCGATGCCGCCACCTACTTCCACGACTCCGCGATCTCGCTGTTCGCGCGCATGAAGGCCGATGAGCTCTCGGTGCTCAAGTACGCGGACGCCGGCGTCAACCTGTACGGCAACGCGATCCTCGCCAGCAGCAACCTGATCGCCCAGAACCCGAAGGCGGTGGCGGCCTTCCTGCGCGCCACCAACCGCGCGATCGTCGAGACCTTCGCCCAGCCGGCGCCCAGCATCGCGGCGATGCGACAGCGCGAGCCGATCCTCGACCCGAAGATCGAGCTCGATCGCTGGGCCATCACGGCACAGTACGTCGGCGCGCCGGACACGCGCGGCCACGGCCTCGGCGACATCCGCAAGCTGCTGCTCGAGCAGCAGGTCGACGAAGTGGCGGAGGTGTTCGGGCTCAAGACCAGGCCGTCGGCCGACGCCATCTTCAACAGCTCGATGCTGCCGGCGCGCAATGAACGTAGCATTCAGGCATGAGCTCACTTCTTTCAGATAACTTTCCGGCCGAGCGGCAGCTCGACGAGCGCGACGGCCGCTACCTGCGCAAGGCCATCGTCTGGTCGCACGCCGGCCGCCGGCGCGGCAACCGGCCCTTCGGCGCGGTGGTGGTCTCGGCCGCCGGCGAAGTGCTGGCCGAGGCCTACTGCAACACCGCCGAGACCGGCGACGTCACGGGCCATGCCGAGGTCAACGCGGTGCGCATGCTCGGCGAGCGCAAGCTGTCGCGCGAGGAGCTCGCCGGGGCCACGATCTATTCGTCGGGCGAGCCCTGCGTGATGTGCGCGGGCGCGATCTTCTGGGCCAACATCGGCCGCGTGGTGTTCGGCATCGACGCCGAGCGGCTGCGCGTTTTTCGCGGCGAGCGCGGCGACCAGCGCGATGCCGAGCTGTCCTGCCGCGACGTGTTCCGGGCCTCGCCGCATCCGATCGAATGCATCGGCCCGGCGCTGGTCGACGAAGCCGGCGCCGCCCACGTCGGCGCCTGGAAGGCTTGAAGGCCCCCACGCTCCCCCACTGCGTGTGGGTCGCTGCCCCCCGAGGGGGCCGCAGGCCGCCTTGGGGCGGCCCGGCGCCGGCCTGAATCGCCCCCACGCTCCCCCACTGCGTGTGGGTCGCTGCCCCCCGAGGGGGCCGCAGGCCGCCTTGGGGCGGCCCGGCGCCGGCCTGACCCTGAGCACGCCCTGACGCGCGAGTGCTGCGCCGCAGCACGAAAAACCAACCTTTAGGTGGGCGGCAGGCCGCGCTCCGAGGTTTCGAATAGCGCCAGCCCCAGACGCCGCGCCGCACGAGCGCGGCCGGCGGGCCGGACTTTTGAACCCAGGAGACAAACGCATGATCGAACTGCAGGGCCGAAAGGCCCTCATCTCAGGGGCGGCGCAGGGGCTCGGGCGCGCCATCGCCGGGCTCTTCGTCGAACGCGGCGCGCAGGTGATGCTCGCCGACATCGACGAGGCGGGTGCCGCCAAAGCCGCCGACGAACTCGGGCCGATGGCCCGGTCGGTGCGGTGCGACGTCACGAAGGCGGCCGACTGGGCCCGCGCCGTCGAAGCCGCCACCGCCGCTTTCGGCGGCCTCGACACGCTGGTCAACAATGCCGGCATCGAGATCGTCAAGCCGCTGTTCGAGCAGACCGAGGAAGAAGTCGGCCGGCTCATGAACATCAACGTGATGGGCGTCTTCCTCGGCATGAAGAGCGCGCTGGGGCCGTTGGTCGCGTCGGGCAAGGGCTCGGTGGTCAACATCTCGTCGCTGGCGGGCACCAACGGCGTGCCGCTGTTCGGCTCCTATGCGGCGTCGAAGTCGGCGGTGATCCAGCTCACGCGCACCGCCGCGGCCGAACTGAAGCCGACCGGCATCCGGGTCAACGCGGTGTGCCCGGGCTTCGTCGGGACGGCGATGGTCGACCGGCTGATCCCCACCGTCGAAGCCATCGTCGGCGTGCCGTTCAGCGCGCTGGTCGCGGCCAAGCAGCTGCGGCTCGGCACGCCGCTCGAAGTGGCCGAGATGACCGCCTTCCTCGCCTCCGACGCCGCCAGCTGGACCACCGGCTCCCACTACATCCTGGACGGCGGCCTGTCTGCCGGATTGCTATGAGCAAGTTGCTGCTTCAAGACAAGGTCGCGATCGTCACCGGCGCCGGGCGCGGGCTCGGCGAGGCCATCGCGCGCGCCTACGCCGCGGAGGGCGCCAAGGTCATCGTGTCGGACATCGACGCCGAGGCGGCGCGGAAGGTCGCGGCATCGCTGCGGGGCGCCAGCGCGGTGGCCTGCGACGTGCGGGTGCCGGCGCAGGTCGAGGCGCTGGTCGCCGCGGCCACCCGGCAACACGGCCGGCTCGACATCATGGTCGCCAACGCCGGCGTCGCCATGCTCTCGCCGCTGGTCGCCACGAGCTACGAGCAATGGCGCGAGGTGACATCGGTCAACCTCGACGGCGTGTTCCTCTGCATCCGCTATGCAGCGCCGGCGCTGATCGCGGCGGGCGGCGGCGCGATCGTCACGATGGCCTCGGTCACGGCGAAGGCGGCTTGCCCGCTGATCGGCAGCTATGCGGCGGCCAAGGCCGGCGTCGTGTCGCTCACCCAGACCGCCGCCACCGAGCTGCGCGCGCACAACATCCGGGTCAACGCGATCCTGCCGGCCTTCATCGAGACCGACATGGTCAAGCCGCGCAAGAAGGAGTTCGAGCAGATGCTCGGCATCCCGGACTTCGACGCGGTCATTGCACAGCGCCAGGGGCGCTACGGCGCGCCGCAGGAGGTGGCCAACCTGGCCGTCTTCCTGGCCTCGGAGCGGGCCAGCTTCTCGAACGGCAGCCCCTTCGTGCTGGACGGCGGCGTGAGCTCGTCCCTTCTCTGAACCCATCCAACGGACCCCGGGGAACCCACACCATGAGCAGCAACAAGAAGCCCGTCGTCGTCTACGGCGCCAGCGGCTACACCGGCCGGCTGATCTGCGAATACCTGCGCGAGTACGGCGTGCCCTTCATTGCGGCCGGCCGCAGTGCGGAGAAGCTGGACGCGGCCATGAAGGCGAATGTGGCCGGCATCGAGACCGCGGACTATGAAGTCGTCGAGGTGGCGCACACCACCGAGGCGCTGACAAAGCTCTTCACCGGCGCCTCGGTGGTGCTGAACACCGTCGGCCCGTTCGCCCGCTTCGGCCCCGAAGTGGTCAAGGCCTGCCTGGCCGCCAAGTGCCACTACACCGACACCACCGGCGAGCAGGACTGGCTGATCACGCTCGAGGAAGAGTTCGGCGCCAGGTTCGCGCAGGCCGGGCTGCTGCTGTCGCCCGGGCTGGCGCAGATGTACACCACCGGCGAAATCGCGGCGCAGCTCTGCCTGGAGACACCGGGCCTGGACACCCTGGACATCGCGGTGTTCTGGGGCGGCAGCCCGACGATCGCGTCGACGCAGACCATCCTGGTCAATGCCGCGACGTCGAAGGCCTTCTTCCTGCACCAGAACAAGATGGTCGAGTGGCAGCCCGACGCCGGCCTCTACAGCCTGGCCATTCCCGGCCAGCACGAAATGGCGCTGGCGCTGCCCTGGGGCGGAACCTCGCATCCGGTGTGGTTCCGCAAGGACCCGCGGGTGGCCAACGTCAAGGTGCTGGGCGGCGTGTTCAACAAGCCGTTGATGCTGGGCGTGCCGCAGATCGTCGCGGCCGCGCTGAAAGCCACCGAAGGCATGAAGCCGGACGAGCGCTACGCCGCACTGGCGCAGACTGCCACCGGCGTGATGAACAGCATGCCCCCGCGCGAGAACCCGCGCCTGAACAAGTCGGTCGACTCGGTGCACGCCACCGGGCCTCTGGGCCGCGCGCATTGCGTCATCTTCGGCAACTGCAACTACAAGCAGACCGGCCTGCTGCAGGCCCACGCCGCCTACTCGCTGCTGCAGCAGCCGCCGAAGCGGGTCGGCTTCGCATCGGGCTGCCAGGCCTTCGGACACCATGAACTGCTTGGGGTGCTGCGCAGCTTCGGACTGGTGGCCAAGCCCGAACTCACGGTCCAGAGCTGAAGCGGCCGCCGCAGATGACGAGCCTTCGGACGCCCCTGCGCAATCTGGCCGACGTCGAGGCGCTGGAGGCAGTGCCGATCGAGGCCCGCCTCGAGCGGCCGGTGTCGAGCTACGCCGCCATCGCGCGGCAGGCCGCGGCCACGCCCGGCGCACCGGCCCTGACCTTCGTGCCGACCGGCGATCCGGCGGACGGCGAAACACGCTTCGACTACGCCACGCTGCTGCAGCGCATCACGCAGGCGGCCAACGTCTTCGCGGGCCTGGGCGTGGGGCGCGGCGACGTCGTTTCGTACTTGCTGCCGAACCTGCCCGAGACGCACTTCACGCTCTGGGGCGCGGAGGCCGCGGGCATCGTGAACCCGGTCAACCCGTTCCTCGAAGTCGAGCACATGGCCGGCATCCTCAACGCCGCGGGCACCGTGGTTCTGGTGGCGCTGGGGCGGCAGGCGCAGCCCGGCATCTGGGAGAAGGTCGAGGCCCTGCGCGAGCGCGTGCCGACGCTGCGCGCCGTCCTGCGCATCGGCGGTCTCGGCCTGTGCCCGCCCTGGGCGCTGGACTTCGACGCCCTGCTGGCCCAGCAGCCGGGCGACAGGCTGCTGGGCACGCCGCCCGGGGGCGAGGACGTGGCCTCGTACTTCCACACCGGCGGCACCACCGGCACGCCCAAGCTGGCGCGCCGCACGCATTTCAACGAAGCCGCCAATGCCTGGTCGCTGACCACCGTCGCCGACATCGGCAGCGGCGACACGCTGCTGTGCGGCCTGCCGCTGTTCCACTCGAACGCGATGTTGATCACCGGGCTCGCGCCCTTCGGCGTCGGCGCGCACGTGGTGCTGCTGTCGCCCTCGGGCTATCGCGACCCGCGCACCTTCGCGGCCTTCTGGCGGTCGGTCGAGCGCTATCGGGCGACCTTCTTCAGTGCGGTGCCGACGGTGCTGTCCGCCCTGCTCAACGTGCCGCGCGACGGCGCCGACATCGGCTCGCTGCGCTTCGCGATCTGCGGCGCCGCGCCGCTCGCGCCCGAGTTGTTCCAGCGCTTCGAACAGGCCACGGGCCTCAAGCTGCTCGAGGGCTACGGCATGACCGAGGCGACCTGCGTCAGCTCGATCAACCCGCGCGACGGCGAACGCGCGATCGGCTCCATCGGCCTGCGCCTGCCCTACCAGCAGATGAAAGTGGCGCAACTGGGCGCCGACGGCGAGGTCGAGCGCGAGGCCGCGGTCGACGAGATCGGCACGATCCTGCTGCGCGGCCCCTTCGTCTTCGCGGGCTACGTGAAGGACAGCGACAACCGCGGCGTCTGCCTGGCCGACGGCTGGCTCAACACCGGCGACCTCGGCCGGCAGGATGCCAAGGGCTACTTCTGGCTGACCGGCCGGGCCAAGGACCTGATCATCCGCGGCGGCCACAACATCGACCCGGCCATGATCGAGGAAGGCCTGATGCGCCATCCGGCGGTCGATATCGCGGCCGCCGTGGGCAAGCCCGATGGGCACGCCGGCGAACTGCCGATGGCCTACGTGACCCTGCGCAAGGGCGCCCGGTGCGATCCGGCCGAGTTGCTCGCGCATTCGCGCAGCACGATCACCGAGCGGGCGGCGGTGCCGGTCGAGGTGGTGGTGCTCGACGCGATGCCGCTGACCGCGGTCAACAAGATCTTCAAGCCCGCGCTGCGCCAGCAGGCGATCGCGCGGGCGCTGGCCGAGGCGGTGCGCGCCGCCTGCGGCGAGGTCGAGGTGCAGGCCGCGGTCGAGCCGCATCCGAAGCACGGGCTGGAAGCCCGCGTCACCGCCGTACGGCCCGCCGGGCCGGGAGCCGAAGCGCGCATGCGGGCGGCGGAGGCCGGGCTGGCCGCCCTGCCGGTGCACTGGACGATTGCCTGGCGCGCCGGATGAGGCACACTTATCGCCCCTCGTTGCAGCAAGGAACCCCCATGGCGCGGGCGACAGGCAAGTCCGGAGACAGACCCGCATCGGCGGCCGTGCTGGTCGAATCGAAGCTCGCGCCGCCGCAGCTGTCGCTGCGCCTGCTCGCGCGTTCCGCGCTCTCGACGCGGCTGCACGCGGGCCTGATGCAGCGCGTGATCAGCGCGACCGCGCCGGCCGGCTACGGCAAGACCACGGCACTGGCCCAGTTCGTCGCACAGCTGGAGCCGCACGGCATCACCTGCGCCTGGCTCAGCCTCGACGCCGAGGACAACGATCCGCTGCATTTCGTGCGCTATGTCGCCGCCGCCCTGCACCACGCGGATGCCCGGCTCGGCCGCAGCGCGCTCGCACAGACCGACGGCGGCACGATGGCCTCGCCCGATGCGGTGGTCGCCTCGCTGCTGCACGACCTCATGGGCCACGACCATCGGCTGCTGCTGGTGCTCGACGACTTCCACCTGGTGCACGACGACGGTGTGCACCGCAAGCTGGAATGGCTGATCGGCCACCTGCCCCCGACCATCGGCCTGGTCATCGCCAGCCGCACCCGGCTGCCGCTGTCGCTGAGCCAGCTGCGGCTGCGCGGCGAGTTGCTCGAGCTGGACGCCTCGCATTTCGGGCTCGGTCTCGACGAGGCCGCCGACTTCGTCGGCCGCGTCAGCGGCGCGCCGCTGGAGCGCAGCCAGCTCCAGACGCTGCACGAGCGCACCGAAGGCTGGATCGCCGGCCTTCAGCTGGCCTCGCTGGCCTTGCGCGAGAGCGGCGACCGGGGCGCGTTCCTGGCGGCGTTCTCGGGCACCGACCGCGACATCACGGACTACCTCGGCGAGCAGGTGCTCGACAGCCTGCGGCCCGCGCTGCGCGATTTCCTGCTCGACACGGCGGGGCTCGACCGCTTCTGCGCCGAGCTCTGCGACGAAGTGCTGCGGCGCGACGACAGCCATGCGATGCTGGCCGAGATCCAGGCCCGCAACCTGTTTCTCTCGGGGCTCGACCGCTCGCGCACCTGGTTCCGCTACCACCACCTGTTCGCCGACTACCTGCGCGGGCGCGGCAAGGAGCGCCCGGGCGAGGCGGCGCGGGCGATCTGCCTTCGCGCCAGCGACTGGTTCAACCGGCATCGGCTGCCGCACGAGGCGGTGCGCTATGCCTTCGACGGCCAGGACATCGAACGCGCCGCCGACCTGGTGGCGGAATTCTCGGGCGAGCTGGTGCAGTACCGCGGCGAGCACGCGACGCTGCTCGGCTGGCTCACGCGGCTGCCGCAGGCGCTGGTTCATGCGCGGCCCAAGATCCGCACCGGCCATGCCTGGTCGCTGGTGCTGACCCGACGCCATGCCGAGGCCGACCAGGAACTGCGCGCGCTCGAAAGCGCCTGCGCCGACGATGGCGACGACGGCGTGCGCTGCGTGGTCGAGATGATCCGGTGCGTGTACTTCGCACTGTCCGACCAGCCGCTGCTGGCCAAATCCGCGAGCGAGGCCTGGCTCAAGTCCTGGCCCCGGGCCGAAGCCTTCCGCACCGGCGTGGTGGCGAACGTGCTGGCGGCCGGCTGCTCGGCCACCGACGCCTTCGAGCAGGGCCTGCAGGCGCTCGCGATCGCGCGCCGCGCCTTCGAGGAATGCGGCGCCCACTACGGCCTGGCCTGGGCCAGCGCGCTGGCGATGGTGATCGCGATGCGGCGCGGCGACTTTGCCGAGGCAATGGCCCAGGCCCGCCTCGGCCTGGCGACTGTCGAGCCCAGCCTGGGCGTCGCTTCCTACGCGGGGTCGATGCTGACCTTGCTCGCGGCCGAGGTCTGCTACGAGCAGGGCGAGCTCGCGCAGGCCCAGCGCTACCTGGACCTCGGCCTGCCTTTCATCGACGAGCACGGGCTGGTCGAGATGAGCGCCGCCGGCTACCTCACGCGGGCCCGGCTGCTGCGCCAGCGCGGCGACCTGGCGGGCGCCGACAGCTGCCTGCTCGAAGGCGAATCGCTCGGCCACCGGCTCAGGCTGCCGCGGCTGGCGCGCATCCTGGCCGCCGAGCGCTGCGTGCTGCGCCTTTCGGTGGCCTCGCTCGACGATGCGCTCAAACTCGCGCAGTCCTACGGCTTCATCGGCCACGGCGGCGCGGCCCCGGCCGGTGCCGTGGCGGCCGAGGAAGACAGCGTCGGCCTGGCCATCCTGCGGCTGCGGCTGGCCCAAGGCGGCGGCGCGCCCGTGGCCGGCGCCCTCAACGATGCGCTGCGGCGCGCCCAGCGCGATGGCCACCAGGCGCAGCAGGCGCGCCTGCTGCTGCTGCGGGCCCTGCACCAGCAGCGCTCGCACGACCAGGCCCTGGCCCTGCGCACGCTCGACGATGCGCTGGCCCTGGCGGCCCGCTGCGGCCTGCTGCGCAGCCTGGTCGATGCCGAGCCGCAGCTGCTCGACCTGGTCGAGTCGATCGCCGCCCGGCGGCCGCTGGCGCCGCCCGGCGCCGACGACTACCTGCGCCGCCTGCTCGCAGCGGCGGGCCGCACGCCGGTCGCCGCCGCGGCGCCGGAGCCGCCGCACGAGCGCAGCGAGGCCGAGGAACTGACCGAGCGCGAGATCAAGATCCTGCGGCTTCTCAAGGCCGGCCTCGGCAACCGCGAGCTGGCACAGAGCCTGTTCCTCTCGGAGGCCACCGTGAAATGGCACCTCCACAACATCTTCGCCAAGCTGGGCGTCAAGAACCGGATCGGCGCGCTGGCCCGGGCGCAAGAGAAGTCGCTGCTCTGAGTCCCTACACTCGGTGCCCATGCCCTGGCACGCGCGACTCGACCTCGACTACCAACTTGAACACGCCCGCAGCGTGGCCCGCTTTCGCCACGAAGGCCCGCTGCGCATCCTGCAGAGCCTCTACCCCGAGGGCGATGCGGTCTGCCACAACGTGCTGGTGCACCCGCCGGGCGGGCTGGTCGGCGGCGACACGCTGGACATCCGGGTGCGGGCCGCGGCCGGCAGCCACGGGCTGATCACCACGCCCGGCGCCTCGCGCTTCTACCGCTCGGACGGCGAGCTGGCGCTGCAGCGCACCGACCTGCACCTCGAGACTGGTGCCCGACTCGAATGGCTGCCGCTGGAGGCGATCTGCTTCAGCGGCTGCCGGGCCGAGAACCGGCTGACCCTGCGCGTCGCCGAAGGCGCCGAGCTGATCGGCTGGGACGTCACGGCGCTCGGGCTGCCGAACGCGGGCAAGCCCTTCGAACGCGGCACGCTGCAGCAGCACATCGAGGCGCCGGGCCGATGGCTGGAGCGCGGGCGCCTCGACGCCGCCGACGGACGCCTGCTGCAGAGCCCGCTCGGGCTGGCGGGCCAGCGCTGCCTGGCGTCGATCTTCTTCGTTGCCGGCACGCCCCTGTCGCGCACGCGGCGCGATGCGGCGCTCGACGCCGCCCGCGCACTGATCGAAGCACATGAGCTGAACGCGCGTGCCGGCGCCACCAGCCCGCATCCGGAGATCATCGTGCTGCGCGTGCTGGCCCCGGTGGTCGAGCCGGCGATGCAGCTGCTGCGCCAGGTCTGGAAGGCGTGGCGGGCCGAGCTCTGGCACATGACCGGCGAGCCGCCGCGCATCTGGTCGATGTAGGGTTCCCGTCCGACGGGGGCGCGCAGCGACACTCTCTAGACTGGCCGCGATGACCCGCACCGACATCCCGGCCCGTCTCGACCGCCTGCCCTGGTCGCGCTGGCACTGGCGCGTGGTGGTCGCGCTCGGCGTGGCCTGGGTGCTCGACGGGTTGGAGGTGACCCTGGTCGGATCGATCGGCGGCGTACTCGAACGGCCCGACACCTTGGGCTTGAGCGGGGCGCAGATCGGCTGGACCGGCTCGCTCTACATCGGCGGCGCCGTGATCGGTGCACTGGTGTTCGGTCGCCTGGCCGATCGTCTGGGTCGCAAGAAGCTGTTCCTCATCACCTTGGCGGTCTATGCCGCGGCCACGCTGGCCACCGCCTTCTCGCCCAACTTCGTCTTCTTCGCGCTGTGCCGTTTCGCCACCGGCCTGGGCATCGGCGGCGAGTACGCGGCCATCAATTCGGCCATCGACGAGCTGATCCCGGCGCGGGTGCGCGGCCGCGTCAACCTGGCGATCAACGGCAGCTTCTGGATCGGCGCCGCGCTCGGCGCCGGGCTGAGCCTGTGGCTGCTCGATCCGCAGGTGCTCGGCCCGGTGTGGGGCTGGCGCGCCGCCTTCGGGCTCGGCGCGCTGCTGGCCGTGGCCATCCTGCTGGTGCGGCGCGACGTGCCCGAGAGCCCGCGCTGGCTGATCGCGCACGGCCGCGCCGAGGAAGCCGAGCGCATCGTGCAGCGGATCGAGGCGCAGGTGAGCGCGCAGCACGGGCCGCTCGCGCCGGCGGTCGGCCACCTGAGCTTGGGCGGCCGCGCCAGCCCCGCCTGGCGCGAGGTGGCCCAGGTGCTGCTGCGGCGCTACCCGCGGCGCAGCGCGGTGGCGCTGGCATTGATGATTTCGCAGGCCTTCTTCTACAACGCGATTTTCTTCACCTACGCGCTGGTGCTGACCCGCTTCCACGGCGTGCCGGCCGAAAGGGTCGCGCTCTATATCTTCCCCTTCGCGCTCGGCAACGTGCTCGGCCCGCTGCTGCTGGGCCCGCTGTTCGACCGCGTCGGCCGGCGCCGGATGATCGCGCTGACCTATGTGCTGTCGGGGGTCGGCCTGGCGCTGACCGGCTGGGCCTTCATGCAGGGATGGCTCGACGCCCGCAGCCAGGCGCTGTGCTGGTCGGCCGTGTTCTTTCTCGCATCGGCGGCCGCCAGTTCGGCCTACCTCACGGTCAGCGAGGTGTTTCCGCTCGAGATGCGCGCGGTCGCGATCTCGATCTTCTATGCGGTGGGCACCGGCGCCGGCGGCTTCGTCGCGCCGGTGCTGTTCGGCGCGCTGATCGACACCGGCAGCCGGGGCGCGGTCGCCGTCGGCTACGCGATCGGCGCTGCGCTGGTGATCTTCGCGGGCCTGCTGGCCTTGCGCTACGCCGTCGATGCCGAGCGCAAGCCGCTGGAGGAGGTGGCGCCGCCGCTCGGCTCGGACCTCACTCGATGATCGCGCGCTTGACGTCTTCCTGAAGGCTGCGCAGGTGTTCGCGCATCGCGGCCCGTGCGCGCTCGGGGTCGCGCGCACGCAAGGCCTGGATGATCTCGCCGTGCTCGTCGTGGTTCTCGCGTTGGCGATGCAGCGGACTGTGCAGGCGGAACAGCCGCGCATTGACCCGCAGCTCCTCGACCAGCCGCGGAAACACCACGTTGCCGCTGGCCGTCGAGATGAGCTGGTGGAAGCGGTCGTCGAAATGCCAATGGTCGGTCTCGTCGTGGTCGCCGCTGTCGAGCGCCTTGAGGTCGGCTTCGAGCGCGTCGATCTCGGCATCGGTGATCTTGCCGACCGCCAGCACGATCGCCTCGCACTCGATCACCTCGCGCGCGCGCATGCAGTCGAAGTACTCCTTGGTGCCCAGGGCCCGCACCGCATAGGAGCGCGCGTCGCGCCGCACCAGCAGGCCCTCGCCGGCCAGCCGCACCAGCGCCTCGCGCATCGGCGTGCGCGAGATGCGCAGGTCTTCCGCCAGACGCCCCTCCTGCAGCGGACTGCCGGGCGATATCTTGCGGTCGAGGATCAGCGTGCGCAGGCTCGCATAGGCCTGCTCGGCCAGGCTGGCGGAGCGCACCTCGAGCGGTGCGATCGTGATGGTGGCGGGTTGCGCGGGGCTGGGGAGGCTTGGCATGCGGAGATGGACGGTTTCCACGAAGGGACGGGGAAAAGCTTAGCAGGCCGATGCGGTGCGACGCGAAAACTTCAAAGCCACTTGTCGAGCGGGTTGGTCGCATTGGGCGCGCGCGGCCGCAGGCAGGGCTGGAACTGGCCCGAGCCGGCCGCCGCCGAGAACACGCCGTCCTGCCAGACCACCCGGCCGCGCGACACCGTGACGCCGGGCCAGGCCCGCAGCTTCATGCCTTCGTAGGGCGTGTAGTCGGCCGCATGGTGGAGCATGTCGTTGGCGATGACTTTCTCGTTGCCTTCGGCGAAGACGTCCCAGACCACGAAGTCGGCATCGCCGCCGACCGCGATCGTGCCCTTTTTCGGATAGAGCCCGTAGAGCCGCGCCGGGTTGGTGGCCGTGAGCTCGACGAAGCGGTGGATGTCGATGCGCCCGGCCATCACGCCTTCGCTCATCAAGAGCGGCAGCCGGGTCTCGACGCCCGGAATGCCGTTCGGGATGCGGTCGAACGAGGCGTCGTCGCCGGCCACCCGCTTGCCGTCGCTGCCTTGCATGTTGAACGGCGCGTGGTCGGACGAGAAGATCGTGAACAGCCCGCTCGACAGGCCGTTCCAGATGAACTGCTGGTTGCCCTTGTCGCGCGGCGGCGGGCTGCAGATGCAGCGCGCGCCATGCATCGGGTCGTCGGGATCGATCCCCAGGTCTTCCGCGCTCAGGAACAGGTACTGCGGGCAGGTCTCGGCATGGATCGGCAGCCCGCGCCCGCGCGCCCAGTGGATCTGCTCGACCGCCTCCCGGCCCGAGACATGGACGATCAGGATCGGGGTGTCGATCAGCTCGGCCAGCGCGATCGCGCGGTGGGTGGCCTCGCGCTCGACCGCCATCGGCCGCGAACTCGAGTGGTAGCGCGGCGCCGTCAGGCCGGCATCGAGCAGCTGCTCGGTCAGCCAGGCGATGCAGTCGCTGTTCTCGGCGTGGATCATGGTCATCGCGCCATGTTTGCGCGCCACCGCCAGCACCTCGATGATCTGCCGGTCGGCCAGCTTCAGGTCGTCGTAGGTCATGTAGATCTTGAAGGAGGTGTAGCCCTTCTCGATCAGGGCCGGCAGCTCGCGCTGCGTCACGTCCTTGGTGGCATCGGCGACGATCAGGTGGAAGGCGTAGTCGATCACCGCCTTGCCTTCGGCGCGGCGGTGGTAGTCGTCGACCGCCTCCTGGATGCTGTGGCCCTTCTGCTGCGCCGCGAACGGCAGCACCGTGGTGGTGCCGCCGCAGGCCGCCGAGCGGGTGCCGGTGAAGAAGTCGTCGGCAAAGCGCGAGCCGTCGCTGGTCGGCTGGTCGAAATGGCAGTGGCCGTCGACGCCGCCGGGCGTGACCAGCCGGCCCGCGGCATCGATCTCGCGCGCGGCGCTGCCGTCGAGCTGCTGCGCGATGGCGCAGATGCGGCCGTCGCGCACGCCGATGTCGGCGCGGTAGCGGTCGCCCACGGTCGCGATGTCGGCGTTTCGAAGGATCAGGTCGTAGGTGTTCATGGCGCGGTTCCGGCTAGCGTTGTTCGAGCACCGCGGCGTCTGGCACCACCGGCGCGCCGGTGCTGGCGTTGCCGTAGGCGCGTCCGTAGTGGCGCTCGATCCGGCGCTGGATGAAGTCCCACACCGTGGTCATCAGCAAGTAGTAGATGGCGGCCACCACGAACAGCTCCAGCACCATGAACTTCTCCTGGATCAGCACCTGGGTGCGGCGCAGCAGTTCTTCCATCGATATCACCGAGGTGATCGAGGTGGTCTTGAGCAGGCCGTTGATGCTGTTGCCCAAGGTCGGGATGATCAGCCGCATCGCCTGCGGCATCACGATGTAGCGCATCGCCTGGGCGCTGCTGAAGCCGACCGCCCGCGCGGCGTTGGTCTGGCCGGCGGGCACCGACTGGATGCCGCCGCGCACCACCTCCGCCAGGTAGGCGGCTTCGTTCAGGATCAGGCCCAGCAGCGCCGACTCGACCACCGACAGCTTGAGCCCGAGCTGCGGCAGCCCGGTGTAGATGATGATCAGCTGCACCAGCAGCGGCGTGCCGCGGAAGACCCAGATGTAGAAGTGGGCCGGCGCCGCCAGCCACGGGTGGCGCGACAGTCGGGCCAAGGCCAGCGCACACCCCACGACCAGGCCGCCCGCGATCGACGCGAGGGTGAGCCAGAGCGTGGTCAGCGCGCCGCTCAGGATGTACGGATTGAACAGATAGTCGGCAAACCCCGACCAGCTCCAGCCTTGTCCCATGGACTTCCCTTTTCTGACTCGATGGTGTGGGTGCGGACCGATCAGCTCGCCGGGCCCTTGACGACCACGGCGCCGTCGATGGCCTTCACGCCGTACTGGTCGAACAGCTTCTGGAAGCTGCCGTCGGCCTTCATGTCGTTGAGGGCCTTGGCCATGGCGACCGACAGTTCCTTGTTCTTGGCGGCCAGCGCGACCGGGGTCGGGAACAGGCCGTTCAGCACGCGGTCGAAGTCGCCGCGCTTCTGGTATTCGGCGCCGGTCGAGTCGATCGACAGCGCCACCTCGACCTGGCCTGCGCGCAGGGCCTGGAAGGCCATCGCGAAGTTCTCGAAGGTGCGGATGGTCATGCCCTTCATGCCCTTGTCGGTCAGCTGCTTGTCGAGCTCGCGCGCCTTGCGCTCTTCGAAGCCGCCGATCTCGACGCCGATGCTCTTGCCCGACAGGTCCTCGGGCTTGGTGATCTTGAGCGGGTTGCCCTTGGCGGTGCTGATGCTGATCGCCTGGTCTTCGTAGGGCAGCATCTGCATCAGCTTGGCGCGCTCGTCGGTGTAGAAGATGCCCGTATTGATGACGTCCCAGCGCCCGGCCTGCAGGCCCGGGATCATGGCCGAGAACTCGATGCGCACGTACTCGGGCGTCAGGCACAGGCGCTTGGCGATCGCCTCGCCGAGCTCCACGCGCATGCCCTTGAGGGCGCCGGTCTGGTCGACGAACTGCATCGGCGGCAGGGTCGGGTTGACCGACATGGTCAGGGTGCCCTTCTTGACCAGGGCCGAGTCGGGCACCGCCGGTTTGCAAGCCTGGGCGTTCGCCAGCCCCGTGCCGAGGATGAAAAGAGCCGTGGCCGATGTGAGAGCGGGAAGCAGTTTCATGGTGGTTTCCTGGTGGAGATGGAACGAAGCGGGAAGCGGGATCTAGTCAGTGAGGACAGAGCAAAAACCGCTGCGCAGTTTCTTGGTCTGTCCCGCAAGGTTTCAATAGGTCGAGGACAGAGCAAGAACTGCTGCGCAGTTTCTTGGTCTGTCCCGCAAGGTCTCAGGCTTTGATGGAGCCCAGCAGCCCCAGCCGGTCGAGTTCACGCCGCAGGTCGACCGCATCGGCCTCTGGCAGCGGCAGGCGCGGCGCCCGCGGCTTGCCGACCTGCAGGCCCATCATCGTGAGGCCGTCCTTCGACGCGGCGACGTAGCGGTGGCCGCCGACCCAGCGCACGATCGGCAGCATCTCCTTGTAGAGCGCCAGCGCCGCGGGCATGTCCTGCTCGTCGGCCACGAGTTCGAACAGGCGGGCCGACATCTTCGGGATCAGGTTCGAGCAGACCGCGACCCAGCCCTGGGCGCCGAGCCAGAACGACTCGTAGCCCAGGATGCCGGCGAACACCGTCATGCGGTCGCCGCACAACTCGATGATGTCGCGCACCCGGGTGACCTCGAGCGTCGACTCCTTGATGTACTTGCAGTTTTCGATGCGCGAGAGGCGCGCCACCAGCTCGGGCTTGAGGTCGACATTGGCCGTGGCCGGATTGTTGTAGACCATGATCGGCACGCTGATCGCCTCGCCCACCTTGCGGTAGTGCTCGAACAGCTCGTCGTCGGTGGGGGTGCTGTAGAACGGCGGAATGATCATGACGCCGTCGGCGCCCATGGTCTCGGCCTCGCGGCTCAGCCGCACGCACTCGTCGGTCCATTCGGCGCCGGTGCCGATCAGCACGGGCACGCGTTTTGCAGCGGTCTGCACACAGGTTTCGATCACCAGCTGCCGCTCGTCCGGCGTCAACGACAGGAATTCGCCGGTGCTTCCCAGGGGGATCAGCCCGTGGATGCCCTCCTCGATCTGCCAGTCGACCAGCTTCTTCAGGGCCGGCACGTCCACGTGCTTTCCGTCGGCGGTCATGGGGGTGATCAGCACCGTATAGGTGCCTCGGAACGCTGTCATTGCCAGTCCTCGGTGAAAAATCGGGTGACGAAGTATTTGTATACGGTTAGTATACGTATACATTGAACCATGTCAAAGTGGTTTTTTTGCTTCGCACCGAATTCATGAGCGCCAGACTGACCCATTCCTCCATCGCAACCGGCGGACGCCCGATCCGCTTCTGGTACGACGGCCAGCCCGTCGACGGACTCGAAGGAGAGACCGTCGCCGCCGCGCTTGCGGCCAGCCACCTGCGGCAGCTGCGGCCCACGCGCGACGGCGGTAGGCGCGGCCTCTACTGCGGCATGGGCGCCTGCTTCGACTGCCTGGTGACGATCGACGGCCAGGCCAGCCAGCGTGCCTGCCTGACCAAAGTGGCGCACGGCCAGCAGATCCGCTCGACGATGCCGGCCGGGATGCCGGAAGATCCGCTGATGCCCCTGGCACCCGATGCGGGGGCCGAGCCGGCGCAGCGCGAGGTCGACGTGCTGGTGGTCGGGGCCGGCCCGGCTGGCCTGTCGGCGGCCCTCGCGGCCCGGCGCGCCGGGGCCCGCGTGCTGGTGCTCGACGAACGGCTGCAGTCCGGCGGCCAGTTCTACAAGCCGCTGGCGCCGTCGCACCGGGCCGCCAGCCCGCCCGACCGGCAGTTCGCGGACGGCCTCGCGCTCGAGCGCGAGGTGCTCGCCTCCGGCGTGGCAATCCATCAGGGCGCCCAGGTCTGGGCGGCTTTCTCGCCGAACGAAGTCAGCGCCCTGATCGACGGCCGGGCCACCCACATCCGCTGCCGGCAACTGGTGATCGCGCCCGGCGCCTACGAGCGGCCGGTGCCCTTCCCCGGCTGGACCTTGCCGGGCGTGATGACGACGGGCGCCGCCCAGACCCTGGCACGCGCCTACCGGGTCGCGCCAGGCCGCCGCGTGGTGATCGCCGGCAACGGACCGCTGAACCTGCAGCTCGCAGCCGAACTGCTGGCCGGCGGCGCCGAGGTCGTGGCGGTGCTCGAATCGGCCAGCCGCCCGAGCATGCGCGACTGGCGGCAGCTGCTCGCTGCCGCGCGCACCGCGCCCGATCTGTTGCGCCGGGGCTGGAGCTATATGCGCCAGCTGCGCGCCCGCAACGTGCCGCTGCTGTGGGGCCATGCGGTGGTCGCAGCCGAAGGCACGGATGAACTGCAGGCCGTGCAGGCCGCTCGGCTCGACGCCTACGGCGCAGCCACGCCCTCCCCGGCGCTGCGTTTCGAGGCCGACACGCTGTGCCTGGGCTACGGCTTCATCCCCTCGACCGAACTGGCGCGCATGCTGGGCTGCGAGCACCGCGTTGCCGAGCGGCACCTCGGCTACCTCGCGACAGTCACAGGCGACGACGGGGCGACCAGCCTGCCGGGTGTGTTCGTGGTCGGCGACGGTGCCGACATGGGCGGCTCGCGCGTGGCCCTGGCGCGCGGCACGCTGGCCGGCGTGGCGGCGGCGCGCAACCTCGGCCTGCGGGCGTCCGACCCGTTGAAGGCGCAGGGCCGGCTGCGCCAGGCCGAATGCTTCCAGCAGGCGCTGTGGTCGCTCTACGAAGCGCCGCCCGTCGCGCTGGCCGCGGTCAGCGACGACACGCTGCTGTGCCGCTGCGAGGAGATCAGCTTCGGCTCGGTGCGCGAACAGATCCGCGCCGGCCGCGACACGCTCGCCGCGCTGAAGCGCAACACGCGGCTCGGCATGGGACGCTGCCAGGGCCGCTATTGCGCGGTCACGGCGGCGAAGCTGGTCAGCGAGATGACGGGCCGGCCGCTCGAGGTCGAGCAGTACTTCGCGCCCCGGCCGCCGGCCAAGCCGGTGCCGGCCGGCGCGCTCGGCTTCGAGAAGCCCGAATGGGGCGGACACAAGCCCGCGATCACGCCGAACCTCGCTCGGCCGGTCGAGCACGCCCCCTTCGGCACGGTCCGCACCGACGTGCTCGTGATCGGCGCCGGCGTGCTCGGCTCCTGCCTGGGCTACTACCTGTCGAAGGCCGGCCAGGACGTCACCGTGGTCGATCGCGACGACGTCAACCTGCAGGCCTCGGGCGCCAACGCGGGCAGTCTGCACGTGCAGCTGCTGTCCTTCGACTTCGGTGCCAAGGCGCAGCAAGGCGGCGGCCCGGCCGCGGCCACCCTGCCGCTCGGGCCGATGTCGGTGCGGCTGTGGCAGGCCATCGAGGCCGACTGCGGCGAAGACCTCGAGATCAAGATCACCGGTGGCCTGATGGTGGCCGACAGCGAGGCCGGCATGCGCTTCATCGAGGCCAAGGCCGCGCTCGAACGCAGCCACGGCATCGATGCCCAGGTGATCGACGGCAGCGAACTGCGCCGGCTCTCGCCCGCCCTGTCGGACCAGCTGCTGGGCGCCGAACTGTGCCCCATGGAGGGCAAGATCAATCCGCTGCGCGCGACCTACGCCGTGGCGACACGCGCCCAAGCGCAAGGCGCTCGCTTCCTGCGCGGCTGCGACGTGCGCGACATCGAGCGGCTGCCCGGCGACGGCGCCGGCTTCGTGGTCCACACCTCGCGCGGCACGATCCACGCGGGCCGCGTGGTGAACGCCAGCGGCGCATGGTCGAGCACGGTCGGCGACATGCTCGGCGTGAAGATTCCGGTCAAGGGCGCGCCGCTGCAGATGATCGTGACCGAGCCGGCCCCGCCGCTGGTCAACCACCTGATCGCCCACGCCGACCGCCACCTGAGCCTCAAGCAGGCGGCCACCGGCGGCCTGATCATCGGCGGCGGCTGGACCGCCGCCTTCCACGAAGGAATGCGATTGAACCGCGCCGAGCGCGCCAGCATCGAGGGCGGCCTGTGGGTGGCCCGGCAGGTTCTGCCGGCCGTCAGCGGCCTGCACATGGTGCGCTGCTGGGCTGGCATGAACGTCAACATCGACGGCGCGCCGATCATCGGCGGCGTGCCTGGCCTGCCCGGCTTCTACAACGCGGTGACCTCGAACGGCTACACGCTGGCGCCGGTCACCGCCCGCCTGGTCGCCGACCTGATCGTGCACGGGCGCACCGACATCGACATCACCCCTTTTTGCATCGACCGCTTCCTTTGACCCCCATGACCGACCGTTCATCCGCGCGCGCCGTGCTGCGCCAATACATCGACACCCATTTCGACCAGCAGGTCGAGACCCTGGCGCGGCTGGTGCAATGCCCCTCCGACAACCCGCCCGGCGACTGCGCGCCGCACGCCGAACTCACGGCGCGGCTGCTCGAAGCCATGGATTTCGAGGTCGAGCGCCACCCGGTGCCGGCCGGATTCGCGCAGCAGCACGGCATGCGCAGCGTGACCAACCTGATCGTCCGCCAGCGCTTCGGCGACGGGCCGGTGGTGGCGCTCAACGCCCACGGCGACGTGGTGCCGCCCGGCGCGGGCTGGACCGGCTCACCCTACGGCGGCGAGGTGCGCGACGGCTGGCTGTATGGCCGGGGCGCGGCGGTGTCGAAGTCGGACTTCACCACCTACGCCTTCGCCCTGCGAGCGCTCAAGGCGCTGCGCGCGTCGGGCACCGCGCTCGCCGGCACGGTCGAGCTGCACCTGACCTACGACGAGGAGACCGGCGGCATGACCGGCCCCGGATGGATCCTGTCGCAGGGCCTGAGCCGGCCGGACTACGTGATCTCGGCCGCCTTCTCGCACCACGTGGTGGTGGCCCACAACGGCTGCCTGCATCTGGAAGTGACGCTGCGCGGCAAGTCGGCGCACGCGGCGCGGCCCGACACCGGCACCGACGCGATCGAGGCCGCGGCCACCTTGCTGCCCGCGCTGTACCGCCATCGCGACCGGCTGGCCGAGCGGCCTTCGCAGATCCCCGGCATCACGCACCCGACGCTGGTCGTCGGCCTGATCGAGGGCGGCATCAACACCAACGTGGTGGCCGACACCCTGACGTTGCGAATCGACCGCCGCATCGTGCCGGAGGAAGTGCCCGAAGCGGTCGAAGCCGAGCTGCGCCAGGTGATCGAAGACACCTGCCGTGCGTTGCCGGGGATCGCGGTCGAGATCCGGCAGATCCTGCTGGCACGCCCGTTCGCGCCCGCGCCCGGCGCCAAAGAATTCGCCGATCTGATGTGCCGCGAAGCGAGCGCCGTGATGGGCAAGCCCGTGACGCCGATCGGCGTGCCGCTCTACACCGATGCCCGCCTCTACAGCGAAGCCGGCATCCCGACCGTCATGTACGGCGCCGGGCCCGAGTCGCTGCTCGAGGCCAACGGCCATCGCGCCGACGAGCGCGTACCGCTCGACGAACTGCGGCGCGCAACGGTCGTGGTCGCCAACACGCTCCTGCAACTCCTGACCCAGCCAGAGGAAACCCGATGATCGAAATCAACCAGGTGAGCAAGTGGTACGGCGCCTTCCAGGTGCTGACCGACTGCACGACCCGCATCCAGAAGGGCGAGGTGGTGGTGGTCTGCGGCCCCTCGGGCTCCGGCAAGTCGACGCTGATCAAGTGCGTGAACGCACTGGAGCCGTTCCAGCAGGGCAAGATCGAGGTCGATGGCGTGTCGGTCGGCGACCCGAAGATCAACCTCAACCGGCTGCGCTCGCGCGTCGGCATGGTGTTCCAGCACTTCGAGCTGTTCCCCCACCTGTCGATCGAGCAGAACCTGTCGATCGCCCAGGTCAAGGTGCTCAAGCGCTCGGCCAGCGAAGCCCGCACCCGCTCGATGGCGCTGCTCGAACGGGTCGGCATGAAGGCCCATTCGCACAAGTATCCGTCGCAGCTCTCGGGTGGGCAGCAGCAGCGCGTGGCGATCGCGCGCGCCCTGGCGATGGACCCGATCGCGATGCTGTTCGACGAGCCCACCTCGGCGCTCGACCCCGAGATGGTCAACGAAGTGCTCGATGTCATGGTGCAACTCGCCCGCGAGGGCATGACCATGATGTGCGTCACCCACGAGATGGGCTTCGCGCGCAAGGTGGCCCACCGCGTGATCTTCATGGACCGCGGCAGCATCGTCGAAGACTGCGCCAAGGAGGAGTTCTTCGGCAACCCGGCCGCGCGCTCGGACCGGGCACAGCAGTTCCTGTCGAAGATCCTCCAGCACTGAGCTACTGCACCGTCACCCGCGCCATCATGTACGGGTGCACCGAGCAAACGTAGTCGAACACGCCGGCCTGGGCGAACACGCGGCTGAAGCTCTGCCACGGCAGCATTTCCGTGGTGCCCGGCGCGCCGTCGTTGAAGGCCAGGCCGTGCGGGGCGCCGTCGTCGTTGGTCCAGGTCACGCTGTCGCCGGCGTTGATGGCGAGTTGCGCCGGACCGAAGGCGAAGTTGTTGATCGAGACCTTCGCGCTGCCGCCAACGGCGCGGTGCTGCACCGCCACCTTGCGCGGCGCATTGCCCGCCGGGATCGTGACCACCGGGCCGCCCGCGAGGTCGACCAGGCTGACGTCGTTCGATCCCTCGTTGGTGACCAGCACCTTCTTGCCGCCCGGCAGCATGTCGACCCAGTGCGGCTGCTTGCCGACCGCGATGCTGCCGGTCGGCGCCTGGGTCGCCGGGTCGAACAGCATCAGCTCGCCCGGCCCCTGCACCACCACCACGCCGGAGCGCGCGCCGGCGAAGAGGTGCGCCACGTGCGGGGAGACGCCGGTCGGAATCTGCATCAGCGGCTTGCTCGATGCCGTGTCGAAAACCTGCACCGCGCTGAGGCCGGCCATCGTCACATAGAGCACCTTTCCGTCGGGACTGAGTTCGAGGTCGCGCGGCGTCTTCTCGAGCGGCACGCTCGCCGCCACCGCGCGCGTCGGCAGGTCGATCACCACCAGCGCAAAGCTGCCGGGCGCCTGCGACGACACGTAGGCCCTCTTGCCGTCCGGAGACACGGTGAGCGTGTGCGGCTTGGCGACCGGCACGGTCGCCGCGACCGCATGGGTGGCGGCGTCGACGAACGCGACCCGGTCCTCGCCGTTGACGGCCACCAGCAGCCAGCGGCCGTCGGGCGTCAGGGCCAGGCCCTGCGGCCCCTTGCCCACTTCCACGGTGTCGACGATGCGGTCGGTGGCGGTGTCGATCACGCTCAGGCTGGAGGCACTGGCGCCACTCACGAACACCTGGCGATCGTTGCGGCCGACCGCGATGCCGTCGGGCCCGGCGGCCACCGGCACGGTCGCGATCAGGCGCTGCGAACCGGTGTCGATCACGCTGACCGTGTTGTCCTTGAAGTTGCCGACATAGGCCTTGGGACCTGCGGCGAAGGCGGGATTGGCCAGCATCAGGGCGGCCAGTGCGGTGGCGAGGATCGGATGACGCTTCATGGGGGGCTCCTTGAAAACGGGGAAAGGATCAGAATCGCAATGGGCATGACGCAGCCGGCGTCCCGGCTATTCCCGGAATTCGCGGGAATAAGCAGCGGCCCCGGTCCGTCAAGCAAGGGAAGGAACCCGTTGAACGACCGCACTCGTCGATTCGAAGCCGCGGCCCTGCCGCACCTGCCTGCCGCGTACAACCTCGCGCGCTGGCTGCTGCGCGACGACCGGCAGGCCGAGGACGCCGTGCAGGAGGCCTATCTGCGCGCCTTCCGCTTCTTCGACGACCTGCGCGGCGATGCGGCCCGCCCCTGGCTGCTGGGCATCGTGCGCAACGCCTGCTACGACTGGATGCGCCAGCACCGCCACCTGGCCGACCAGGTCGAGTTCGACGAGCTGCGCGACAGCGGCGACGCTGCAGCGGCGTTCGGCGACCCCGCGCTGGCCTGGGAACGGCAGGCCCGCGGCCAGCGCGTCGATGCCGCCATCGAAGCCCTGGCGCCGCCGTTCCGCGAGGTCATCGTGCTGCGCGAACTGGAGGAGATGTCGTACGAGGACATCGCGCGCGTCGCCGGCATTCCGATCGGCACCGTGATGTCGCGGCTGTCGCGGGCCCGGGCCCTGCTGCGCACCGCGCTGCAGGCGGAAGTGCCGCATGAATCGAAGCAAGGAAGGCGTGATGCAAGCAGTTGACGACGACGACGAACTGGGGGCGCTGATCCGGCGCGAGGGCACCCGCCACGCGCCGTCCGCGGCGCTGGCCGATCGGATCCGGGCCGACCTGCGGGGTCGGGAGGCGCCTGCGCCGGGCGCCGGCCGATCGTTCCCGGCCCGCTGGCTGCAGGCCCTGGCCCTGTTCGGCGCCGGCGCCGCCACGGCCTGGGGCCTGGCGCTGGCGCTGCTCGTGGCGCCGGTAGCGGACGCGACCAGTGACGCGCTCACCGACAGCCATGTGCGCTCGCTGATGGGCACGCACCTGGCCGACGTGGCCTCCTCCGACCACCACACCGTCAAGCCCTGGTTCGCCGGCAAGCTGGACTTCTCGCCGCCGGTGATCGACATGGCGTCCGACGGCCTGCCGCTCACCGGCGGCCGGCTGGACTATGTCGACGGGCATCCGGTCGCCGCGCTGGTCTACCGTTCGGGCCCGCACGTGATCAACCTGTTCGTCTGGCCCGCGGCCGACGCCAGGGCCCGCGCTCCGCAGTCGGTGGTGAAGCGCGGCTACAACCTGGTGCACTGGACCGAGGCCGGGATGCAGGCCTGGGCGGTGTCGGACCTCAATGCGGCCGAGCTGCAGGCCTTCGCGGCGCTGGCCCGCGAGCGGATGGCGCAGGGCACCGCGACCCGCTGATCAGATCGATCAGATCGCCACCAGCTGGCGCACGCCCTGGGCTTCCATGTCCTTGCCGAGGCCGCGCGCGATCACCTCGCCGCGCTCCATCACGAGATAGTCGTCCGCCAGCTCCTGTGCGAAGTCGTAGTACTGCTCGCACAGCACGATCGCCATGTCGCCGCGGTCGGCCAGCATGCGGATCACGCGGCCGATGTCCTTGATGATGCTCGGCTGGATTCCTTCGGTGGGCTCGTCGAGGATCAGCAGCTTCGGCTTGGGCGCCAGCGCACGCGCGATCGCCAGCTGCTGCTGCTGGCCGCCCGAGAGGTCGCCGCCGCGCCGGTTCAGCATCTGCTTGAGCACCGGGAACAGCTCGTAGAGTTCGGGCGGGATCGGCGTGCCGCCCGACTTGTAGGCCAGGCCCATGCGCAGGTTCTCCTCGACCGTCAGGCGGGCGAAGATCTCGCGGCCCTGCGGCACGAAGCCCATGCCGGCGCGGGCCCGCTCGTAGGGCGTCTTCTTCTGGATCGGCGCGCCGTCGAACTCGATGCTGCCGCTCTTGATCGGCACCAGGCCCATCAGCGACTTGAGCAGCGTGGTCTTGCCGACGCCGTTGCGGCCCAGCAGCACCGTGACCTTGCCGAGCCGGGCTTCGAAGCTGACGTCGCGCAGGATGTGCGAGCCGCCGTAGTACTGGTGGATGTTCTTGACGCTGAGCATGGTCTTCTTTCCTTCCTGGTCAGCGGCCGAGGTAGACCTCGATCACCCGCTCGTCCGCCTGCACTTCGTCCAACGTGCCCTGCGCCAGCACCGCGCCGTCGCACAGCACGGTGACGATCTCCGAGATGGTCCGGATGAAGCTCATGTCGTGCTCCACCACCATCAGCGAGTGCTTGCCCTTCAAGCTCAGGAACAGCTCGGCCGTGCGGGCCGTCTCCTCGTCGGTCATGCCCGCCACCGGCTCGTCGAGCAGCAGCAGCTTCGGATCCTGCATCAGCAGCATGCCGATCTCCAGCCACTGCTTCTGGCCGTGGCTCAGGTTGCCGGCCAGGCGCAGCACGCTGTCTTCGAGGTGGATGGTGTGCAGCACCTCGGCCAGCCGGTCGGCCTGCGCCGAGTCGAGCCTGAACATCATCGAGGCCTTGACGCCCTTGTCGGTCTTGAGCGCCAGTTCGAGGTTCTCGAACACCGTCAGGTGCTCGAACACGGTCGGCTTCTGGAACTTGCGGCCGATGCCGAGCTGCGCGATCTCGGCCTCCTTGTGGCGCAGCAGGTCGATGGTGCTGCCGAAGAACACGGTGCCTTCGTCGGGCCGCGTCTTGCCGGTGATGATGTCCATCATCGTGGTCTTGCCCGCGCCGTTGGGGCCGATGATGCAGCGCAGCTCGCCGGGCGCGATGTCGAGCGACAGCTTGTTGATCGCCTTGAAGCCGTCGAAGCTCACGCTGACGTCTTCCAGGTAGAGGATGCGGCCATGCGTGACATCGACCTCGCCGGTCGCATGCCGGCCGTAGCCCGCCGCGCGGCCGCCGGATTCGGTCTGCAGCGCCTGGTCGATGTGGTGGGCATGCCGCGCCACGCGCTCGGCGCCGGCTTCCATCAGGTCGGGGGTCATGCGCGGGCTCCCTTCGGTTCGACGCCAGCCAGGGGCGGCGGGGTCGGCGCCACGGCCGCCGGCTCGACGCCTTGCTCCACCGCCATCGATCGCCGGGCCTCGCGCCGGCCTTCGCTCGGCGCCTTGGCCCGGGCCATCCACTTCCTGACCAGGCCGACGATGCCGTCGGGCAGGAACAGGGTGACGGCGATGAACAGCGCACCGAGGAAATAGAGCCAGTATTCGGGATAGGCCACCGTGAGCCAGCTCTTCGCGCCGTTGACGATGAAGGCGCCGATGATCGGTCCGATCAAGGTCGCCCGGCCGCCGACCGCGGCCCAGATCGCGATCTCGATCGAGTTGGCCGCGCTCATCTCGCCCGGGTTGATGATGCCGACCTGCGGCACGTACAAGGCACCGGCCACGCCGCACATGATGGCCGAGATGACCCAGATCGTGAGCTTGTAGCCGAGCGGGTTGTAGCCCGAGAACATGACCCGCGTCTCGGCGTCGCGAATGGCCTGCAGCACGCGGCCGAACTTGCTGCCTATCAGCCACTTCGAGAACAGGAAGAAGCCCAGCAAGGTCAGCCCGGTGAGCGCGAACAGCGTCATGCGCATCTCTTGCGTCTGGATCGGGATGCCCAGGATGCGCTTGAAGTCGGTGAAGCCGTTGTTGCCGCCGAAGCCGGTCTCGTTGCGGAAGAACAGCAGCATCGCGGCGAAGGTCATGGCCTGCGTGATGATCGAGAAATACACGCCCTTGATGCGCGAGCGGAAGGCGAAGAAGCCGAACACGAAGGCGATCAGGCCCGGCACCGCGACGATCAGCACCAGGGTGGCGATGAAGCTGTCGCTGAAGGTCCAGTGCCAGGGCAGCGTCTTCCAGTCGAGGAAGACCATGAAGTCCGGCAGGTCGCTCTTGTAGTTGCCGTCGCGGCCGATCTGGCGCATCAGGTACATGCCCATCATGTAGCCGCCGAGCGCGAAGAACATGCCGTGGCCGAGCGACAGGATGCCGGTGTAGCCCCAGATCAGGTCCATCGCCAGCGCGCAGATGGCGTAGCACATGATCTTGCCGACCAGCGCCACCGCGTAGTCGCTCATGTGCAGCGCGCTGCCGGCGGGCACCATGATGTTGAGCACCGGCGCCAGCGCGCAGACCGCGATCAGGGCGACGAAGAAGACGGTCCAGCCCTTGCCGCTCAACAGCGGCCCCTTCGAAGGTAGTACTGCTGCTTTGCTCATGCCTCTGCGCTCCGGCCTTTCATTGCGAAGATGCCCTGCGGACGCTTCTGGATGAAGATGATGATGAACACCAGCACCGCGATCTTCGCGAGCACCGCGCCGGCCCAGCCTTCGATGAACTTGTTCAGGATGCCCAGGCCCATCGCGGCGTAGACGGTGCCCGCGAGCTGGCCGACGCCGCCCATCACGACCACCATGAAGGAGTCGACGATGTAGCTCTGGCCGAGATCGGGCCCGACATTGCCGATCTGGGACAGGGCGCAGCCCGCCAGCCCGGCGATGCCCGAGCCGAGTGCGAAGGCGTAGGTGTCGATGCGTGCCGTGTTGACGCCCATGCAGGAGGCGATCGGCCGGTTCTGCGTGACGCCGCGCACGAACAGGCCGAGCCGCGTGCGGCCGATCAGCCAGCCCATCGCCAGCAGCACCAGGCCCGCGAAGATGATGATGCAGATGCGGTTCCAGGGCAGCACGACGTTGCTCAGCATCGTCAGGCCGCCACTCATCCAGGACGGGTTCTCGACGCCGACGTTCTGGGCCCCGAAGAGTGATCGCACCAGCTGCTGCAGCATCAGCGAGATGCCCCAGGTGGCCAGCAGCGTCTCGAGCGGCCGGCCGTACAGGAAGCGGATCACGCCGCGCTCGAGCACCGCGCCGACCAGCGCCGAGGCCAGGAAGGCCACCGGGATCGCCGCCACCAGGTACCAGCCGAAGGCCGACTCGGGGAAGTAGCGCTGGAAGATGCCCTGCATCACGTAGGTGGCGTAGGCGCCGATCATCATCAGCTCGCCGTGCGCCATGTTGATCACGCCCATCAGGCCGTAGGTGATCGCCAGGCCGAGCGCCGCCAGCAGCAGCACCGAGCCGAGGCTGATGCCGCTGAAGATCGCGTTGATGCGGTCGCCCCACACCAGCGAGCCGTCGATGCTGCGGATCGAGGCCGCGATGGCGGCCTTGACGTCGGCCTCGGTTTCGTCGGCCAGGCGCTGGTTCAGCAGCAGCTTGGTCTCGGGGCTGCGGCTGGCGCCGAGGTCGCTGGCGGCGGCCAGGCGCTTGTCCTTGTCGGTGCTGCTGAGCATGCTGGCGGCGCGCACCAGTTCGAGCTGCGCCTTGATCTTCGGGTTGGCCTCGGCGGCCAGCGCCTTCTCGACCAGCGGCAGGCGCGATTCGTCGGGCTCCTTGAAGAGCGCCTGCGCGGCCTCGGCGCGCACCGCGTCGTCCTTGCTGGTGAGCTTGAGGGCGGCCTGCGCGGCATCCAGAGCGCCGCGCATCATGTTGTTGTTGACCACGTCCTCGGCGTCGTCGGGCAGTTTCTGCTCGGCGCCGGTGACCGGGTCGAAGGCCTTGTCGTCCTTGATGACGAACACCTTGTCGGCCGTGAACTTGACCGCATCGTCCGACATCGCCTGGATGAAGGCCGAGGTCTTCTCGTCGGCGGTGGCGACCGCCTTGTTGAGCGCCGCGATGCGGGCTTCGGATTCGCCCGAGGCGATGGCCTTGGCCTCGTCGGCGGTCAGCGCGTGGGCCATGCCGGTGACCAGCAGGCTGGCAGCGAGAGCGGATGAAAGAAGAGTCCGGAGCATAGGCGGGCCGGTGAGGAAGAACGAAAGGGCGAAGACAGGCTCCGCAATGAAGCGGCGCGCCGTGGCGCGCCGCTTTCAGGTCAACTTACATCGACTTGCCGGACGGGTAGTCGGGCTTCTTGTCGTTGCCTTCGATGAACGGGCTCCACGGCTTGGCGCGCACCGGGCCCGGCGTCTTCCACACCACGTTGAACTGGCCGTCGGCCTTGATCTCGCCGATGAACACGCTCTTGTGCAGGTGGTGGTTCTTCTCGTCCATCTTCGAGACGATGCCCGAGGGTGCGTTGAAGGTCTGGCCGGCCATCGCGGCGATCACCTTGTCGGTGTCGGTGCTCTTGGCCTTCTCGACCGCCTGCTTCCACATGTGGATGCCGATCCAGGTGGCTTCCATCGGGTCGTTGGTCAGCGGCTTGTCCTTGTGGCCCGGGATGTTCTTGGCCTTGGCGTAGTCGCTCCACTGCTTGATGAAGGCCGTGTTGGTCGGGTTCTTCAGGCTCATGAAGTAGTTCCAGGCCGCCAGGTGGCCGACCAGCGGCTTGGTGTCGACGCCGCGCAGTTCTTCCTCACCGACCGAGAAGGCCACCACCGGCACGTCCTTGGCCTTCAGGCCGGCGTTGCCGAGTTCCTTGTAGAAGGGCACGTTGGAGTCGCCGTTGATGGTCGACACCACGGCCGTCTTGCCGCCGGCCGAGAACTTCTTGATGTCGGCGACGATGGTCTGGTAGTCGCTGTGGCCGAAGGGCGTGTACTTCTCGTCGATGTCGCTTTCCTTCACGCCCTTGCTCTTGAGGTAGGCGCGCAGGATCTTGTTGGTGGTGCGCGGATAGACGTAGTCGGTGCCCAGCAGCACCCAGCGCTTGGCGCCGCCGCCTTCCTTGCTCATCAGGTAGTCGACCGCGGGGATCGCCTGCTGGTTGGGCGCGGCGCCGGTGTAGAACACGTTCTTGCTGAGCTCTTCGCCTTCGTACTGCACGGGGTAGAACAGCAGGCCGTTCATTTCCTCCAGCACCGGCAGCACCGACTTGCGCGAGACCGAGGTCCAGCAGCCGAAGATCACCGACACCTTGTCCTGGCCCAGCAGCTGCTTGGTCTTCTCGGCGAACAGCGGCCAGTTGGAAGCCGGGTCGACCACCACGGGCTCGAGCTTCTTGCCCAGCACGCCGCCCTTGGCGTTGATGTCGTCGATGGCCATCAGCACCGTGTCCTTCAGCACGGTCTCGGAGATCGCCATCGTGCCCGACAGCGAGTGCAGGATGCCGACCTTGATGGTGTCCTGCGCGAAGGCAGGCACGGCGGACAGGCTCGCGAGAGCGACGGCGGCGGTCATCGCCTTGAGTGTGAATCGACGTTGCATGGTGGCTACCTTCTCCTGGTTTGGTTGGAACGATGGAGAGAGTCTGCGCACCGGTGGCCGGGGCGGAAATACGCCGGGTGGCGTACAGGGACTTAGGCGCGCAGGAGTTGGGGATGGCTCTGCGCGAGGTGACGTTGCAGAATGAAGAACAGGTTCCGGCCCTGGGCCGAACATTCGGCCACCATGTCGCCGGTGACGACGTCGCCGGTGTAGTCGTTCGAATTTCTCTTGCGACGCAACGCGTCGAGCACGATCCACGCCTCAGTGGGGATGCCCAAGGTCAGGGGCAAGGTCTGGATCAGGGTTGCATGGTGGCCCGGCTCGCTGGTCGAGGGGCGGTAGCCACTGGCCATCATCGCGGCCAGCGCGCATTGCATGACCGCCTTGTAGGCGGCATCGAATCGGGTTTCGTCACTGATTTCCGCGACGCCCGCATCGGACAGATTGCGCTCGATCGCGGCCAACAAGCGCTTGATCTCAAGCGCGGTGGCTACGTGCGTCTTGAGCTTTCCGATGCTCGACAAGTTGTGCAAAGTCATCCTCGTTCCCCTTCAGCCATATCTTGGGGCCCGCGGCGACACTGAGGGCAAAGCCTTCCCCTTGTTTCAGCTTTTCGGCAAATTCCGCCACGCCAATCGGAGAGGGATTGACCTCCCTTCCCAGTTCGACCTGTGCATCGGCCAGCGCCACCGCCAGATCGGCAAAGCCAGCGCGCCCGAGGACCATCACATCGACGTCGCTGCGAGCACTCTCGGTGCCGGACGCGACCGAGCCGTAGACGAAGGCCAGCGAAACGCCATCGCCGAGTGCGGCCAACGCGCCTTTCAGAACATCCGCCAGGCCCGCCGTTTTGCGAAGCAAGCCCGCCAGTTCCTGGAACACAGGGCTTTGGGCGTTGGCCTGGTAGTGCACCTGCCGCCCGACTTCGGTGCGCCGCAGCAACCCCGCGGCGCTCAGTCCGCGGAGCTCCCGATGCAACGAACCTGGTGAAGCGCCGGCCGCGCGGGCCAGTTCGCGCACGTGCAGTGCCCGTTCGGGATGCAAGAGCAAGGTCGCCAGGACGCGCGCGCGCGTGCGGCCGAGCAGATATTCAGCGGTTCCTGTCATGTTCTCCATTTTGCTTCAATTGAAGCGATTTTGAGAACAACGAGTCAGACGAAGAACGACCGTGCGTAATTGATCGGCGCGTGGTCCGCCAGCTCGCGCAGCAGCACCGACCCCGGCCGCCAGGCGTGTTCGGCCGCGTAGCGGGCGCGGCCCTGGAGCCGGTCGGCCTCGATCTCGGACGGGCTCGGGTCGTCCACGCAGACGCCGTCGAGGCAGCGGATGTAGCGCACGGCCCCGGCGTGGGCATAGAAGGACAGCGCCGGCGGCAGCTGCGTGACCACGTCGCAGCCGTCGACGATGCGCATCACGTGCAGCTCGGCCAGCGCGGCGACGAAATCGGCATCGCCGACCCGGGGCGAACCGAGCGTCACGGTCAGGGCCGGCTGCAGCACGGTGGCGGCCAGGGTGGCGAGCGCCGCGCCCAGGCTGTGGCCGGCCAGGATCAGCCGGCTGTGCTGCCGCGCCTCGCCGCCCAGCCAGTCGCGCACCTGCGGCAACACCGACCGCGCGGCCTTGGCGAATCCGGCATGCACGCGGCCGCCGCTTTCGTTCCATTCGGTCTGCTGGGCCTGCAGGTTGGTCGCCAGGTGACGGATCTCGTCGGGCTGCGTGCCGCGGAACGCGATCAGCGCGGTGCCGTCGCCTGCGTTCGAGGTGCCGAAGGCGAAGGTGGCGTGGTCCCTGAAGAAGACCGGCGCACCGAAGCCGGCGCTTCCCAGCGCCTCGGCCAGCCGCAGCCGCTCGGCTTCCGACTCTTCGGCGCGGTAATAGGCCAGCCGCGCCGCTTCGACCGCCCATTGAACGGGCGTGTGGGCGCGCTCGGTCTCGAACAGCGTCGGGTGCCGCTCGGGCGTGTAGAGCGCGGCCCGGCTGGCGTCGTAGGCAATGGTGGGCATCGGCACGTTCCGGGCAGATCGGCGCTAGGGGCTCGCCATGGTGCGCCGGAACTGGCGCGCCGCAAAGGCCCACACCAGTTTCGAGGCATCGGGCCCGGCCGCGTCGGTGAAGCGCATGCTGGAGGCGCCGCCGCTCCAGGCATGGCCCAGCCCGGCGATCTCGCACAGCGTCACAACGGCCTGACCGGCGCGCACGAAGTCGGTGACCCGCATCGGATGCCGCTTGCCTCGCTGCAGCACCCGCACGGCGCCGGGCCGGCCGCCGGTGGCCACGGCCCAGACCTCGGCGCTGCTGCCGGCGTTGCTGGGCGCCACGACGCTGTCGGCCTCGCCATGCAGGATCAAGAGCGGCGGCAGCGTGCCGAACACCGCCGCGGCACCCATCGCCTTGCCGACCGCGGTGGCCGGCATCGGCGGCACATGCCGCCCGCGCATGGCACCCAGCGCCGTGGCCGGCGACTTGGCCGCACCCGGCGCCACGCCCGAATGCATGGCCACCGCCCGGAATCGCAGCGGATAGCGGGTGGCCAGCAGCGCCGCCATGCTCGCGCCGGCAGACAGGCCGGCGACCGCCACCCGCTCGCGATCGGCCGGATAGAGCAGCAGCACCTGGTCGATCGCGGCCATCAGGGTGGCGGCCTCGGCATCGGCCTTGCCCGAGCGGCGGTCATACCAGTTCCAGCAGCCCTGCGCGTTGGCCAGGCGATCCTGCTCCGGGTAGAGGACCAGGAAGCGCTCGCGGTCCGCCACCCGGTTCATGCGGGTGGCGATCGCGAATTCGCGTCCGGTCTGCGCGCAGCCGTGCAGCATGACCATCAGCGGCAGCTTCTCGCCGGGCTGCAGCTGGAGCGCTGGCGGCCGATAGAGGTGGAATGCCCGGGCCCCGGCCGGTCCCAGCGCCGCGCCCGCGATCCAGTCGCCAGGCCCCGGCGGCGGCTTGAGCTGCTGCGCCGCAGCATCGCTGACCCGCCGGGCGATGCGTTTGCCGCTGCCCAGCGCAACCTTGGTCAACGCCTTCAGGTTGCGCTCGTAGGCGCGCGTCAGGGGGGAAAGGGAGCGGCGGGACATCGTTGCGGACACGGTAGCAGCTTCGCCCCCGCCCAGCTACCGCCACCGAAAAGGAACGGATCAGTACCTTTCCGGCACGTACATGCTGGCTGGCACCGGATGGCGCAGGTAGTCGGCGTTGCGCACCCGCGCCGGCAGCTCGACCGGCGGATGCGGCACATCGTGGTAGGGCATCTGGCCCAGCAGGTGGCTGATGCAGTTCAGGCGCGCCTTCTTCTTGTCGACCGCCTGCACCACCCACCACGGCGCCTCGGGAATGTGGGTGCGGTCCAGCATCGTTTCCTTGGCCTTGGTGTACTCCTCCCACCGGCGGCGCGACTCCAGGTCCATCGGGCTCAGCTTCCACTGCTTCAGCGGGTCGTGGATGCGGCCTAGAAAGCGCATGTGCTGCTCCTCGTCGGTGATCGAGAACCAGTACTTGATCAGCTTGATGCCCGAGCGCACCAGCATCCGCTCGAAGTCGGGCACGGTGCGGAAGAACTCCTCGTACTCTTCGTCGGAGCAGAAGCCCATCACCCGCTCGACGCCGGCGCGGTTGTACCAGCTGCGGTCGAACAGCACCATCTCGCCGGCCGCCGGAAGGTGCGCCACGTAGCGCTGGAAGTACCACTGGGTGCGCTCGCGATCGTTCGGCGCCGGCAGCGCCGCCACCCGGACCACCCGCGGGTTGAGCCGCTGCGTGATGCGCTTGATGACGCCGCCCTTGCCGGCCGCGTCGCGTCCCTCGAACAGGATCACGACCTTCTGCTTGCTGTGCTGGACCCAGTCCTGCAGCTTGACGAGTTCGCCCTGGAGCCGGAACAGCTCCTTGAAGTAGGCCTGCCGTCCCGCCTTGTCGGTCATGGTTCCCGACTCGAGCTCGTCGAGGTTGCGGTCCTCGAGCTCGAGCTCGATCTCCTCGTCGTAGCTGTCCACCAGGTCGCGGGCGATGCGTGCCATCAGTTCGTCATGGTCGCCGAGGGTGCTGGGAAGGGTCATGGTCTTCTCTGAAGGTGGCAGGGGGCAGTCCCCCCATGCTGCAGCCGCCGGATGACGATTGCGTGACAGAAAGTACGCCAATCCGGCGCCGTCACATGCCTGACACACACGGTCCGCACCATCGGCACGACTCCCACCATGCCCCTCGCTCCATGAATTCGATCGCTGGCGCCTACGGCAGCGACGAGGCCGGCCTGATCTGCGGCTACCTGTTCGACGCCGCCGCCGCCGCCCCGGTCCGCGCGGTCGATTCCGCCCAGGCCGCCGACTGGCTGGCCGCGGGCACGCCCCCCGAGGCCTACATGTGGCTGCACTTCAACCTGAGCCATGCCCAGGCCGAGCGCTGGCTGCAGCGCCACGCCGGCCTGTCCGACCTCTTCTTCGAGACCCTGAAGGAAGGGCTGCACTCGACCCGCATCGAGCGCGCCGACGACTCGCTGATCGCGGTCATCAACGACGTCCACTTCGACTTCAGCTTCGAACCCTCGGACATCTCGACCCTGTGGATCAGCGTCGGCCCGCGGCTGGTCGTGACCGCCCGCAACCAGCCGCTGCGCTCGGTCGACGCGCTGCGCACCGCGGTGAAGGCCGGCGACGCGCCGCGCTCCAGCACCGAGCTGCTCGAGCACCTGCTGCGGGTGCAGGCCGACGTGCTGGTGCGCATCGTGCGCGGCGTGACCTCCCGCATCGACGACATCGAGGACGCCCTGCTGGCCGGCCGGCTCGATCACAAGCGGGCCCGGCTGGGGATGCTGCGGCGGGTGCTGGTGCGCTTGCAGCGCCTGCTGGCGCCCGAACCGGCGGCGCTGTTCCGGCTGCTGCAGAGCCCGCCCGCATGGATGAGCGAGCCCGACGCCCAGGAGCTGCGCGGATCGACCGAAGAGTTCTCGGTCGTCCTGCGCGACATGGGCGCGCTGCAGGAACGCATCAAGCTGCTGCAGGAGGAGATCGCCGACAACGTCAACGAGGACAACAACCGCAGCCTGTTCGTGCTGACCGTGGTGACCGTGCTGGCCCTGCCGATCAACATCCTGGCCGGCCTGTTCGGCATGAACGTCGGCGGCATCCCGCTGGCGGAGCACAAGCACGGCTTCTGGATCGTGGTCGCCATCGTGATGACCTTCACCGCCATCGCCGCCTGGGTCGCGTTCAGGAAGAAGCGCTGAAACCGAGCTCGCCGCAAGCCATTCCGAGAAAGAATAAACTCGTGCGGTGACCTCCATCCTCAACGCCGACCTGCACTGCCACTCCGTGGTGTCGGACGGCACGCTGACGCCCGAGGCACTGGCCGAGCGCGCCGCCGCCAACGGGGTCGAGCTCTGGTCGTTGACCGACCACGACGAGATCGGCGGCCAGCACCGGGCCGCCGCCGCCGCCCGCGCACACGGCATGAAGTACCTCACGGGCACCGAGATCTCGGTCACCTTCGCCGGCGAGACCGTCCACATCGTCGGGCTGGGCTTCGACCCCGACGACGCCGCCATCAGCCAGGGTCTCTACGACACCCGCGGCGGACGCGGCAAGCGGGCCCAGGAAATGGCCGAAGGCCTGGCCAAGGTCGGCATCCACGGCGCCTACGAGGGCGCGCTGCGCTTCGTCGGCAACCCCGAACTGATCTCGCGCACCCATTTCGCCCGTTTCCTGGTCGAGGCCGGCCATTGCCGCGACACCGCCGAGGTGTTCCGCAAATTCCTGACCGAAGGCAAGCCCGGCTACGTGCCGCACCGCTGGGCCACGCTCAAGGATGCCGTGCAGTGGATCACCGCGGCCAAGGGCATGGCCGTGATCGCCCATCCCGGCCGCTACAAGTTCACGGCCAACGAGGAATACGCCCTGTTCGTCGAGTTCAAGGCTCATGGCGGCCAGGCGATCGAGGTGGTCACCGGCAGCCACACGCCGGCCGAGTACGTCGAGTACGCCGACAAGGCGCTCGAGTTCGACTTCGCCGCCTCGCGCGGCAGCGATTTCCACAGCCCCGACGAAAGCCATTGCGACCTCGGCAAGCTGCCTCCGCTGCCCGGCAAGCTGACGCCGATCTGGGACTTGCTGGCCCACCGCATCCAGTGATGGCGTCGGCGAGCGAGGCGACCGCCGGCAGGAGCACGCGCGACCTGGAGTCCGAGCGGATCCTGGCCGGCATCGGGCTGGTGCTGCTCGCGGTCGCCTGCTTCGCCACGCTGGACACCGCCACCAAGCTGTCGACCGCGGCGGTGCCGATCCTGATGGGCGTCTGGGTCCGCTACATGTTCCAGGCGGTGGCGACCACGCTGGTGCTGCTGCCGCGCCACGGCACGGCGCTGCTGCGCACCCGCCATCCGCGCTACCAGCTGCTGCGCGGCGCCCTGCTGCTCGCCTCGAGCACGCTGGCCTTCTTCAGCCTGCGCTACATGCCGCTGGCCGAGTTCACCTCGATCGTGCTGATTGCGCCGCTTGTGATCACGCTGCTCGCCGCCACCACGCTCAAGGAGCACGTGTCGCCCCTGCGCTGGACGCTGGTCGCGGGCGGCTTCGCGGGCACGCTGGTGATCCTGCGCCCGGGCGGAGACGCCTTCAGCTGGGCCATGTTCCTGCCGATCGGGCTGGTGCTGACCAACGCCTGGTTCCAGGTGCTGACCAGCAAGCTGGCGCAGACCGAGAACCCGCTCACGATGCACTTCTATACCGGCTGGGTCGGCGCGCTGCTGGCGTCGTTCGCACTGCCTTTCGTCTGGACCGCGCTGCCCTCCTGGCACTGGTGGGCCCTGCTGTGCCTGATGGGCTTCATGGGCACGGTCGGCCATTTCATCCTGATCCTGGCCTACCAGCGGGCCCCCGCCTCCACCCTGACACCCTACCTCTATGCCCAGATCGCCTTCGCGATGCTGGGCGGCTGGGTCATGTTCTCCTATGTCCCGGACCGCATTTCGCTGATCGGCATGGGCCTGATCGCAGTCTGCGGGGCGGCCGGCGCCTGGCTCACCGTCCGCGAACGCCGGGTGCCCATCGAGCCCGCCGAATCATGAGCCGCCGGGCCGCTCCCAAGGCGAATACCGAAGCGCTGCTGCGCGAAGGTTCACCAGTGCCCCGCCGCCAGGCGGCAGAATCGACCCCATGGCCCAGTTCTTCGAAGTCCACCCCGACAACCCCCAGCAGCGCCTGCTGAAGCAGGCCGCCGCCCTGCTGGCGCGCGGCGAGATCGTCGCCGTCCCCACCGATTCCAGCTACGCGCTGGCCTGCCACCTCGACGACAAGGACGCGGTCGACCAGCTGCGCCGGATCCGCCAGGTCGACGACAAGCATCACCTGACGCTGATCTGCCGCGACCTGAGCGAGCTGTCCAACTACGCCCGGGTCGACAACAAGCAGTACCGGCTGCTGAAGGCGGCCACGCCAGGCCCCTACACCTTCCTGCTCGAGGCGACCAAGGAGGTGCCGCGCCGGGTCAGCCATCCGCAGCGCAAGACCATCGGCCTGCGGGTGCCCGACCATCGGGTGCTGCTCGAACTCCTGACCTTGCACGGCGAGCCGCTGCTGGCGACGACGCTGATCCCGCCCGGCGAGACCGAGGCCATGAACGACCCGACCCAGATCCGCGAGCGCTTCGAGAAACAGATCGGCGGCGTGATCGACGCCGGCGCCTGTCCTTCCGAGCCGACCACCGTGGTCGACCTCACGCCCATGGGTGCGGGCGGCGAACCGCTGCTGGTGCGGCAGGGCCGCGGCCCGCTGGCCGTGCTGGGCTTGTGAGTCTCGCAAGGGACATCCGGACCGTCTGAGACAATCCGGCGGTGGATATTTCAAATCTCATCCAAACCGTCCTGATCTACGCCTTGCCGGTGGTCTTCGCGATCACCATCCACGAAGCCGCCCATGGCTACGTGGCGAGGTATTTCGGCGACAACACGGCCTACGTGATGGGCCGGGTCACGCTCAACCCGATCAAGCACATCGACCCCATCGGCACCATCCTGATGCCGCTGCTGCTGTATTTCGCCACTTCGGGCGCCTTCCTGTTCGGCTACGCCAAGCCGGTCCCGGTCAATTTCAACCGCCTGCGCCATCCCAAGCGAGACATGGTCTGGGTCGCGCTGGCCGGGCCGGCCTCCAACTTCTTCCAGGCGATTCTCTGGGCGCTGTTCCTGGTCGGCCTGGTCGGCGCCGGCATCAATGAAACCTTTTTCATCAAGATGGCCCAGGGCGGCGTGCTGGTCAATCTCGTGATGTGGGCCTTCAACCTGTTCCCGCTGCCGCCGCTCGACGGCGGCCGCGTGCTGGCCGGCCTGCTGCCGCGCGGCCGCCCCCAGGAGTTCCTGGCCCGCATCGAGCCCTTCGGCTTTTTCATCGTGATGGGCCTGGTCATCGCCGGCGTCGTCAGCACCTGGTGGCTGAGCCCGCTGATGGCCTTCGGCTACCAGGCCATCTCGCTGCTCCTGAGCCCGCTCACCGCCCTCATCCGCTGAACTTTCCATGGCCCTGCTTCCCGACACCCCCATCCGCTACCTGACCGGCATCACCCCCAGCGGCACGCCGCACCTGGGCAACTACGTCGGCTCGATTCGCCATTCGGTGCGCTTCAGCCGGCGCGACGACGTCCAGAGCTTCTACTTCCTGGCCGACTATCACGCGCTGATCAAGACCGACGAGCCGGCACGCATCCAGCGCTCGACGCTCGAGATTGCCGCCAGCTGGCTGGCCTGCGGGCTGGACCCGGAGCGCGTCACCTTCTACCGCCAGTCCGACATTCCCGAAATCCCCGAGCTGACCTGGTTCCTGACCTGCGTCACCGGCAAGGGTCTGCTCAACCGCGCCCATGCCTACAAGGCGCAGGTCGACAAGAACGCCGCCCGCGGCGAGGACCCGGACGCCGACGTCAGCGCCGGCCTCTTCATGTACCCGGTGCTGATGGGCGCCGACATCCTGATGTTCAACGCCCACAAGGTGCCGGTGGGCCGCGACCAGGTCCAGCACATCGAGATGGCGCGCGACATGGCGCAGCACTTCAACCATCTCTACGGCGAGCACTTCACGCTGCCCGGGGCCGAGATCGACGACTCGGTGGCGACCTTGCCCGGCCTCGACGGCCGCAAGATGAGCAAGAGCTACGACAACACGATCCCGCTCTTCACGCCGCGCGCCCAGTTGCAGAAGCTGATCAACGGCATCGTGACCGATTCGCGCGCGCCGGGCGAACCCAAGGACACCGAGGGCTCGGCGCTGTTCCAGATCTACCAGGCCTTCGCCGACGACGAGGAGACCGAGAGCCTGCGCCAGGCCTTCGCCGCCGGCATCGCCTGGGGCGACGCCAAGCAGCGGCTGTTCGAACGCATCGACCGCGAAGTCGCGCCGATGCGGGCCCACTACGACGCCCTGCTCAACGACCCGGCCCAGATCGAGCGGATCTTGCGCGCCGGCGCCGAGAAGGCGCGCGCGCTGTCGCGGCCCTTCATGGAGGGCGTGCGCCACGCGGTCGGCCTGCGCAACCTGGCCAGCCACGATCCGGCGGTGGCCCGCAAGGCGGCCAAGGTGGCGCGGCCTGGCTTCAAGCAATACCGCGACAGTGACGGCCTTTTCTATTTCAAGTTGCTCGACGCCAGTGGGGTCCAACTGGTACAAAGCCGGGGGTTCGCGTCGCCGCAGGAGGCGGGCCGCGCCATCGGCACCTTGCGCCAGCAGCGCGCGGACGGCCTGGCGCAGCTCGCCGCGCAGCTTGAGCCACTGGACAACGAGAGTATGCGTGCGGCTTCGGCCGCACTGGAGGCGCTTGCTGCAGCCGATGCGGCGAGCGAGGGTTGAAGTGAGTCAATTTCCCGCGGCGATGGGCAGCGCCCGACCCGCGGACACTGCGAGTAAATCATGAGTATCTATGTCATTGACGACCACCCCCTGATGCGCGACGCGATCGTGATGGTGCTGCGGCGCCTGCGGCCGGCCGAGAACATCGTCGAACTCGAGCGCCTCGACAAGCTGGCAGCGGCCGTCAAGCAGCACGGGGCACCCGGCCTGTTCTGCCTCGACCTCAAGCTGCCGGACACCACCGGCGTCTCGGGCGTCGTGGCGGTCAAGCTGGCCTACCCGGACGTGCCGATCGCGGTCTATTCCGCCTCGCCCTCGGCCGACATGGAAGAAGCCTGCATCGAGGCCGGCGCCGACACCTACATCGAGAAATCGGCCAGCTCGGCCGAACTCACCGCCGCGCTGCGCGGCCTGCTGATGGCCGACACCGACGCCGAAGAGCCGGTGGCCGCCGCCAACAGCAAGCTGTCGAAGCGCCAGACCCAGCTGATCGCCATGCTCGACCAGGGCATGAGCAACCGCGACATCGCCACCGAGCTCGACATCAGCGAGCACACGGTGAAGGTGCACCTGTGGCGGCTGTTCCGTCGCCTCGGCGTGAAGAGCCGCACCCAGGCGCTGCACCACGCCCGCACCAACGGGCTTCTGTCGGGTTAACCAGCCCCCACGCTCCTCACTGCGTGTGTCGCTGCCCCCCGAGGGGGTGCAGGCCGCCTTGGGGCGGCCCGGCGTCGGCCTAGCCAGCCCCCACGCTCCTCACTGCGTGTGTCGCTGCCCCCCGAGGGGGCGCAGGCCGCCTTGGGGCGGCCCGGCGTCGGCCTAACCAGCCCCCACGCTCCTCACTGCGTGTGTCGCTGCCCCCCGAGGGGGCGCAGGCCGCCTTGGGGCGGCCCGGCGTCGGCCTAACCCAGCCCCCACGCTCCTCACTGCGTGT
>NZ_JASZYL010000013.1:0-169026 GCF_030316985.1 Variovorax sp. J31P179
GATGAGGCCGAACTCGCGCGCCAGTCGGATGTCGTGGGCGGCGACGTCGTACTCGCCCCAGTCGGGCCCGAGGATGGCCATGGCCAGGGTGACCAGGCGGTCGTCGGAGGCCAGGCGGCCCTTGCGCAGGCGCTCGATCTCCTCGCGGGGGAAGGGCTTCTTGTGATAGGGCACCTCGCCGGGTCGCTCGGGCGGCTTGACGGTGCCGCGGGCGAAGACGGCGCGCACGCCGGATTCCTCGAGGGCATCGATGGCGGTGTCGGTCATCTCGGCATCGCGCAGGATATGGCACCAGTCGACGATGGTGGTGGTGCCGTTGCGCAATTGGTTCAGCGAGCCGAGCAGGTTACCCAGATAGACGTCGCGCACGCCGTAGCGCGTGGCGAGGTTGCCGTGCATGTTGGCCACGTAGTCGCGAAAACCCACCCAGTCGCTGCCGATGCCGCGCAGCTGGTACTCCCAGGTGTGGATGTGGGCGTTGACCAGCCCCGGCGTGACGATGCGGCCGCGGCCGTCGACCACCTCGGCGTCGCCGGCCTCGATGTTCGGGCCCACGGCGAGGATCTTGTCGCCCTCGATCAGGATGTCGGCGTCGTCGAAGTCGCCGACGGCGGGGTCCATCGACAGGATGTTCGCGTGCTGGATCAGGATCCGCTTCATGGAGCTCCTCTTGTTGTCATCGTCGTTTCACAGGGGGCAGGGCGCATACTGAACGTTTCTCATTGGGATATAAATAAGCCTTCTGAGAAGAATTGATTTCCTGATTGGAAAGAATGTGGACCGACTCACCTGCATGGCGGTTTTTCGCAAGGTCGTCGAGCGCAACAGCTTCAGCGACGCGGCCGCGGAACTCACGATGTCGGCCGGTTCGGTGAGCAAGTACGTGGCCGCGCTCGAGACCCATATCGGCACGCCGCTGCTGGCGCGCACCACCCGGCGCATCAGCCTGACGGAGGCGGGCGGCACCTACTACGCCAAGTGCGTGCGCATCCTCGACGACATCGAGGAGGCCGAGAAATCCACCGGCCAGCTGCACCCCACGCCGCGCGGTCTCTTGAAGGTGCGGGCACCGATCTCGCTGGGCTCGGCGCACCTGGGCCGCACCATCGCCGATTTCCTCGCGCGCTTTCCCGAGGTCAAGCTCGAACTCACGATGAACGACTTCTTCGTCGACCCGGCCGAGCAGGGTTTCGACGTCGCGATCGCCATCGCTGCCAACGATCGCGAGCCGATGCGCGGTGCGCGGCCGATCGGCCGCATGGCGCGCGCCGTGGTGGCGGCGCCGTCGTATCTGGCCCGGCACGGCGAGCCGGCAGCTGTGCCGGACCTGAAGCGACACAACTGCCTGGTCTACAACCGGGGCCAGGTGCCCGACGAGTGGCACCTGATCGGGCCCGGCGGCGACCGCACCGTGCGCGTCACCGGCGACTGCCGCTGCAACAACAGCCAGGTGCTGCGTGAATCGCTGCTCGAAGGCGCGGGCATCGGCCTGCTGCCGACCTTCCTGGTCGCCGCCGACATCGCCGCCGGCGACCTGTGCGTCGTGCTGCCGGGCTGGACGCCGGAGTCACGCACCTTGTATGCCGTGTTTCCCCAGCCTCGCCATCCGTCGCCGAAAGTGCGGGAGTTCGTGGATTTCCTGGCGCGCAGCTTCGCAGTCGACAGCCAGTGGCGCCTGGGTTTCTCGAACGAGGCTTGAGCCCCGCGGCTGCGGACGCGTCCTGGCGTGGCGCCGTCGCTACGCCGGATGGATCTTCGCTGCCACTTCCCAGCTGTGGCCCGCGGGATCGACGAAGCTCGCGCAGCGCATGCCCCAGGGCTTGTCCACAGGGCCGGCCAGCAAGGTCACGCCGCGTTGCTGCAACTCTCGGCAGACCGCATCGACGTCGAGGACCCAGATGCTGAGCTGGAAGCGGGAGCCGGCATCCGCTGCGGCCACGCGGCCAGGCTGGACGAGCTCGCGGGCGCTGTCGACCTTCAGCAGGTTGACGATCAGGTTCTCGAAGCCGACCGCCACCGAGTTCTGGTCCTCGAAAATGACCTGAATGCCGAAGACGGCCTGGTAGAAGGTCTTGGCGGCCTGCAGGTCTTCGACGAACAGGCTCATGGCACTGATGCGCTGGAGAGAGTTTGTCATTTCGTCGCGGTCGAGGGTGGGGTCGAGACGGCCATCGTACGCCGGGTGCCAGCCCGGCCCTCGGCCTTCGACGCCTCCCCGTGCAGCCAGCTCAGGAACGCTTCCACGGGCGGCCGGCGCGCATGCCGGGCCGGGTAGACCACGAAGTGCGCCTTCACGCGAACCGCCTTGTCGAGTCCGAAGATCGGCTTCAAGCGGCGGTCGGCGAGGTGGCCGGCACCGATGGTCGTGCTTTCGAGCGCGACGCCGAGCCCTTGCGCGGCGGCGTCCAGCGACATCATGGCGCGATCGAATCGCACCGAGAAGCGCTCCGGCGCGCGCAGGTCCGCGAAGGCGGCCAGCCAGTCGGACCACTGGACCACGCTGACGTTGCTCTGGATCAGCGGCACGTCGGCCAGCTGGTCGATCCGCTTGAGACGATGCTCGCGGATGAACGCCGGGCTGGCCAGCGGGACGATGCGCTCCTCGAACAAAGGCTCGATCACCATGTCGGGCCACTGCGGGACGCCGTAGCGGATGTCCAGGTCGGCCTCCCCCTGCGCGAAGTCGCTGTGCGTGTGCGCGGCCGACAGGTTCAGCGTGATGTCCGGACAGGCCCGGGCGAAGGCCCGCAATCGCGGCACCAGCCACAGGCTGGCGAAGCTGGGTGTCGAGTGCACGTACAGGCTGTTCTCGACGCCTTGCTGCAGGTCGTCCGTGGCGGCCAGCAGGGCCGATAGCGCGCCGCTGATGCGCAGCAGGTAGCGATCGCCCGCCGCGCTGAGCCGTACGCCATGGGCGCTGCGCTCGAACAGGCGCACGCCGAGATGGGCCTCGAGGCGCGAGACCTGATGGCTGACCGCCGACGCGGTGAGATGGAGCTCGGCCGCCGCATGGGCAAAGCTGCGCCGCCGCGCGACGGCCTCGAAAGCCCTGAGGTTGGGGACCGGTGGAATGGTGGCCATGGGGTCAACCCTGTCGTTGGATGACAAACCGTCATCTTAGGCTGAAGAGACTTCGCTTGTCGTCATGTGATGCAACGCCGACCATCGGCGCCACGGACCCTGGACGTCCGCGACGACACCCCCACACAACAGGAGACAGGCATGACTGAACGCTTTGCGGGTCGACCCCGCATCACCTGCCCGCGAGGTGCGCGATGAGCGGCCTGCTGCTGACGCCGCACCGCGTCGGACCCGCCGGCTCGCTGGCCGCCCGCTGCGAGGATTGGCTCGGGCATGCCATCGAGGTGCCGGCGGCCGCGCTGGTGGTCGGCGAAGTCGTCGTCCTGCTGGCCGGCGTGATCTCGCGCTTCATCTTCAACAGCCCGATTCCGTGGGCCGACGAGCTGGCCTCGATCCTTTTCCTGTGGCTCGCGAACCTCGGCGCCGCCGTCGCGCTGCGGCGCGGCACGCACATGCGAACCACGGCGCTGGTCTCGCGCTGGAGCTCGCGGGCGCAGGCCTGGGCCGAGGCACTCGCCATCGCAGCCCCTTGCCTGCTGCTGATGATCCTGATCGGGCCGATGACCGAGTACGCCCGCGACGAATGGGTCGTGCAGACACCCGCGCTGTCCTGGCCCAACACGATCCGGGCGGCCGCGGTGCCGGTGGCCAGCGCCTTGATGATCGCGCTCGAGCTGCTGCGCCTGGCCCGGCTGGGCGCGGCCGACCTGATCGGCGTGGCGGTGGCGATGGCGGCGCTGGCCGGGCTGCTGTACCTCGGCGCGGACTGGCTGCAGGGCATCGGCAACTGGAGCCTCTTCATCTTCTTCGCCCTGCTGCTGGGCGCCGGCGTGCTGCTCGGCGTGCCGATCGCCTTCTGCTTCGGCCTGGCGACCGTGGCCTTCCTGCTGTCCACCACCTCGACGCCGCTGGCGGTGGTGAGCGGGCGCATGGACGAGGGGATGAGCTCGCTGATCCTGCTCGCCGTGCCGCTGTTCATCCTGCTCGGGCACCTGGTCGAGATGACCGGCATGGCCAAGGCGATGGTCGACTTCCTGGCCTCCCTGCTGGGCCATGTGCGTGGCGGACTGAACTATGTGCTGCTGGGCGCGATGCTGCTGGTCTCGGGCATCTCCGGCGCCAAGACCGCCGACATGGCGGCGGTGGCGCCGGTGCTGCTGCCCGAGATGAAGAAGCGCGGCAACGACGAAGGCGAGCTGATCTCGCTGCTCGCGGCCTCCGGCGCGATGGCCGAGACGATCCCGCCGTCGCTGGTGCTGATCACCATCGGCTCGGTCGCCGGCATCTCGATCGGCGCGCTGTTCACCGGCGGCATCCTGCCCGGCGTGGTGCTGGCGATCATGCTGGCCATGCTGGCGCGCTACCGCAGCGCCGAGGTTGCGCACGGCCTGAAGCGTGCGCCGCTCGGCGTCGTCGGCCGCACGCTGCTGGTCGCGCTGCCGGCGCTGGCGCTGCCGGTGCTGATCCGCACCGCGGTGGTCGAGGGCATAGCGACCGCCACCGAGGTCTCGACCATCGGCATCGCCTATGCCGTGGTCGCCGGCCTCTTCATCTACCGGCGCTTCGACTGGCGGCGGCTGTACCCGATGCTGATCGACACCGCGGCGCTGTCGGGCGCGATCCTGTTCATCATCGGCACCGCCACCGGCATGTCCTGGGCGCTGACGCAGTCCGGCTTCTCGCACAGCCTGGCCAGCGTGATGACCAGCGTGCCCGGCGGCAAGTACGGCTTCCTGCTGGTGTCCATCGCGGCCTTCGTGGTGCTCGGCAGCGTGCTCGAGGGCATCCCGGCGATGGTGCTGTTCGCGCCGCTGCTGTTCCCGGTCGCCAAGGCGATCGGCGTGCATGAGGTGCACTACGCGATGGTGATCATCCTCGCCATGGGCATCGGCCTGTTCGCGCCGCCCTTCGGCCTCGGCTACTACGCGGCCTGCACCATCGGCCGCGCCCATCCCGACGTCGCGCTGCGCCGCATCTGGCCCTACCTGGGCGCACTGCTGGCCGGCCTGCTGATCGTCGCCTTCGTGCCCTGGATCTCGATCGGGCTCCTGGGCTGAGCTTTCCTCCATCCCCTTCCACGACCAAGGACCATTCCATGTCTGATTTGACGACCCGTTTGCGCGAGCGGGCCTACCGCATCCGCCGCTACGCCCTGCGCATGGGCGAAGTGCAGGGCCAGGGCTACATCGGCCAGGCGCTCGGCTGGGCCGACGTGCTGGCGGTGGCCTACGGCCACGCGCTGAACCTGCGCCCCGACGAACCCGAATGGGAGGGCCGCGACCGATTCCTGCTGTCGCACGGCCACTATGCGATCGCGTTCTACGCCGCGTTGATCGAAGCCGGCATCATCGCCGAGAGCGAGCTCGAGACCTATGGCAGCGACGACAGCCGGCTGCCGATGTCGGGCATGGCGACCTACACGCCGGGCATGGAGATCTCGGGCGGCTCGCTCGGCCACGGGCTGGCGATCGGCGTCGGCATGGCGCTCGGGCTGCGGCAGAAGGGCAATCCGGCCTTCGTCTACAACTCGATGTCCGACGGCGAGCTCGACGAGGGCTCGACCTGGGAAGCCGCGATGGGCGCCGCCCACCACCGTCTCGCCAACCTCATCTGCCTGGTCGACATCAACAACCAGCAGGCCGACGGCCCCTCGGGCAAGGTGCTCGGCTTCGAGCCGCTGGCCGACAAGTGGACCGCCTTCGGCTGGCACGTGCAGCGCGTCGACGGCAACGACCTGCCGGCGGTGCTGAAGGCTTTCGACATCGCGCGCCAGCTGGGCGAAGCGAAGCCGCGGGTGATCCTGTTCGACACGCTGATGGGCAAGGGCGTGCCCTTCCTCGAGCAGCGCGAGAAGAACCACTTCATCCGCGTCGACCCGCCCGAGTGGCAGCAGGCCATCGAGACGCTCGACCAATCGCAAACCGAAGGAGCCCTGGCATGAACGCCCCCGTCGCCGAAAAGAAGCCGCGCCTGACCACCTCGGCGATGATCGCCTCGATCGCCACCGAGGGGCAGCGCGTCAAGGCCGCGCCGTTCGGCAAGGCGCTGGTCGCGCTCGGTGCCAGCCGGCCCGAGATCGTCGGCCTGACGGCCGACCTGGCGAAGTACACCGACCTGCACCTGTTCGCGCAGGCCTATCCCGAGCGCTTCCACCAGATGGGCATGGCCGAGCAGCTGCTGATGGCGGCTGCCGGCGGCATGGCCAAGGAAGGGCTGGTGCCGTTCGCGACCACCTATGCCGTCTTCGGCACCCGCCGCGCCTACGACTTCATCCACCAGGTGATCGCCGAGGAAAAGCTCAACGTCAAGATCTGCTGCGCCTTGCCGGGCCTGACCACCGGCTACGGCCCCAGCCACCAGGCGACCGAGGACATCGCGATGATGCGGGGCATTCCCGGGCTGACCATCGTCGATCCCTGCGATGCGCTGGACATCGAGCAGGCCGTGCCGCAGATCGCCGCCCACAACGGCCCGGTCTACATGCGCCTGCTGCGCGGCAATGTGCCGCTGGTGCTCGACGAGTACGACTACAAGTTCGAGCTCGGCAAGGCAAAGCTGCTGCGCGACGGCGACGATGTGCTGGTCATCTCCAGCGGCTTCATGACCATGCGTGCGCTCGAGGTCGCGCAGAAGCTGGCGGCCGACCGGATCGGTGTCGCCGTGCTGCACTGCCCGACCATCAAGCCGCTCGACGAAGCGACCATCCTCGAAGCCGTGCGCTACCGGCACCGGCTGGTCGTCGTCGCCGAGAACCACTCGGTGATCGGCGGCCTGGGCGAGGCGGTGGCCAGCACCCTGCTGCGCCATCGGGTCCAGCCGGCCGGCTTCGAACTGGCGGGCCTGCCCGACGCCTTCCTCGATGCCGGCGCGCTGCCGACGCTGCACGAGCGCTACGGCATCAGCCTGGACGCGCTCGCGGCCCGCATCAAGGGCTGGCTGGGCTGACAGCACGCCGCCTTCCACATCCGTCCCCGTCACCACCCTTCATTTTTCCGGAGTCCACACCATGCTTCTCGCTGACAAAGTTGCCCTCATCACCGGCGGTGCCGGTCTGGCCGGCCTCGGTTTCGCCACCGCCTCGCTGATGGCCGCGCAGGGCGCGCGCGTCGTGATCCTCGACCTCGAACGGGCCGACCCGGCGGGCGCCGCCGCTCGCCTCGGGCCGCAGCACCTGGGCCTGGTGGCCGACGTGACCGACAAGGCCTCGTGCGAGCGCGCCGCCAAGGAGGTGCTCGCGCAATGCGGGCGCATCGACATCCTCGTCAACAACGCCGGCATCACGCAGCCGCGCAAGTTCGTCGACATCACGGGCGCCGACTACGACGCGGTGCTCGACGTCAGCCTGCGCGGCACGCTCTACATGTCGCAGGCGGTGCTGCCGGCGATGCGCTCGGCGAAGTCGGGCGCCATCGTCTGCATCTCCTCGGTGTCGGCCCAGCGCGGCGGCGGCATCCTCGGCGGCCCGCACTACTCGGCCGCGAAGGCCGGCGTGCTGGGCCTGGCCAGGGCGCTGGCGCGCGAGGCCGGCATCGACGGCATCCGCGTCAACTGCGTGACGCCGGGCCTGATCGCCACCGACATCAACAAGGGCCTGATCCCGGACGACCGCATGCAGGGGATCCTCGACCAGATCCCGCTGAACCGGATCGGCGAGCCGGCGGATGTCGCCGGCTGCGTCGTGTTCCTGGCGAGTGCGCTCGCGAAGTACTGCACCGGCGTCACGCTCGACGTGAACGGCGGCATGTTGATCCACTGATCGCAACGCCCCCCAAGGAGACAAGCCATGACCCCGAACAAGACCCCGACCGCGGGCCTGAGCCGCCGCCAATGCCTGGCCGGCGCCGCCGCGCTGCCGCTCTTCGCCATCCTGCCCAAGCGCGCCCATGCGGCCGAGTTCAACTACAAGCTCGCCACCGGGCAGGACCCCACCCACCCGGTCAACAAGCGCGCCCAGGAGGCGATCGACCGCATCAAGGCGGCCACCAACGGCCGGTTGGAGATCCGGCTGTTCCCGGCCAACCAGCTCGGCTCCGACACCGACCTGCTGTCCCAGGTGCGCAACGGCGGCATCGAGTTCTTCAACCAGGCCAGTTCGGTGCTGTCGACGCTGGTGCCTGCGGCCGGCATCGTCAACACCGGCTTCGCGTTCAGCGACAGCGAGCAGGTCTGGAAGGCCATGGACGGCGGCCTGGGCAAGTATGTGCGTGCACAGATCGAGAAGGTCGGGCTGATGACGATGTCGAAGCCGTGGGAGAACGGCTTCCGCCAGATCACGACCTCCACCAAGCCGGTCAACACGCCGGACGACCTCAAGGGCCTGAAGCTGCGCGTGCCGTCGGCACCGATGCTCTCGACCCTGTTCACCGCCCTCGGCGCCAGCCCGACGCCGATCAACTTCAACGAGGTCTACTCGGCGCTGCAGACCAAGCTGGTCGAAGGGCAGGAGAACCCGCTCGCCATCATCGCCACGGCGCGCCTGTACGAGGTGCAGAAGTACTGCAGCCTGACCAACCACGTCTGGGACGCCTACTGGATCCTCGGCAACCGCAAGGCGGTGGACCGGCTGCCGAAGGACATCCAGGAGATCGTCTTCCGCGAGTTCGACAAGGCGGCCGACGACGAGCGCGCCGACATCGCCGCGCTCAGCAAGTCGCTGCGCGCCGAGCTGCAGGGCAAGGGCCTGCAGTTCATCGAGGTCGACAAGAAAGTCTTCAAGGCCGCCCTCGGCAAGACCAGCTTCTACAAGGACTGGCGCGCCAAGTTCGGCGACGAGGCCTGGGCCCTGCTGGAACAGAACACCGGCGTCCTTGCCTGAGGTCCTCGCCATGGCCCAGCCCGACCAGCCCGACCAGCCCGCCACCGCGCCGCTCGCCAACGCGATCCGCTTCCTCGCCATCGACGCCATCGTGCGCGCCACCGAGGGCCACCAGGGCGTGCCGCTGGGCATGGCCGAAATCGCGACGGCCCTCTATACGCGGCACCTGAAGTTCCTGCCCGCCGACCCGACCTGGCCCGACCGCGACCGGGTGGTTCTTTCCAACGGCCACGGGTCGATGCTGCTCTATGCGCTGCTCCACCTGACCGGCTACGCGCAGTTCCCGATCGAGGAGATCCGGCGCTTCCGCGAACTGGGCGCCCATTGCGAAGGCCACCCCGAGATCGACCCGGCCAGCGGCATCGAGGTGACGACCGGGCCGCTGGGCCAGGGCATCGCGAACGCCTTCGGCATGGCGGTGGCCGAGGCCTACCTGAACGCGCGCTTCGGCGATGGACTCGTCGACCACCACACCTATGCCTTCGTCGGCGACGGCTGCCTGCAGGAAGGGGTGGGCCAGGAAATGATCTCGCTGGCCGGGCATCTGAAGCTCGGCAAGCTGGTCCTGCTGTGGGACGACAACCGCATCACCGACGACGGCAGCACGGCGCTGTCGATCAGCGAGGACGTGGCCGCGCGCTTCAGGGTCGCCGACTGGCACGTGGTCGAGGTCGACGGGCATGACATCGACGCCGTGTCGGCAGCACTGGCGGCCGCGAAGTCGGACCCCCGTCCTTCGCTGATCGCCTGCCGCACCATCATCGCCCGCGGCATCGCACGGCTGCAGGGCCAGCGCGGCGGCCACAGCGGGCGGCTGCATCCCGAGGACGCCGAGATCGCGCGCCGCGAGCTCGACTGGCCCCATGCACCGTTCGAGATTCCCCCGGAGGTGTTGGGCCCGTGGCGTGCCGCCGGCGAGCGCGGCCGCGGCGCGCACCAGGCCTGGCAGGCACGCCATGCGGCCCTGAGCGCCGACCAGCGCGCCGAGTTCGATCGGGTGATGGCGGGCGAATTGCCCGCGGGATGGCGCGAGGTGCTGCAGGCCTGCAAGCGCCGCGCGGTCGACCGCGAAGAGGCGCCGGGCGGCATCTTGATCTCGGCCGAGATCAACGACCTGCTGACCGAGGTGCTGCCCGAACGCATGGTGGGCTGCGCCGACCTCGAGGCGCCGACCAGCCACAAGCGCCGGCTCGCGGCCTTCACGGCCGACCACCGCGCGGGCGCCTACGTGCACTGCGGGGTGCGCGAGCACCTGATGGGCGCCATGGCCAACGGCTTGGCGGCGCACGGCGGCGTGATCCCGCTGGCCGTGACCTACCTCGCCTTCGCCGACTACGAGCGCCCAGCCATGCGGATGGCTGCGCTGATGGGGCTGCCGGTGAAGTTCGTGTTCAGCCACGACTCGATCGGTGTCGGCAAGAACGGGCCGACTCACCAGCCGGTGGAGATCCTGGCCTCGCTGCGGGCCATGCCCAACATGCTGGTGCTGCGGCCGGCCGATGCGGTCGAAGCCGCGGAATGCTGGGAGATCGCGCTCGAACAGCGCAGCGGCCCGACGACGCTCGTGTTCGCACGGCAGGCCCTGCCGACCGTGCGGCGACATCCGGGCGACGACAACCTCTCGCGCCGGGGCGCCTATGTCCTGGCGGAAGCCGAGGGCGGGGCGCGCGCCGTCACCTTGCTGGCGACCGGCTCCGAAGTGGCGGTCGCGCTGCAGGCGCGCCTGCAGCTGCAGGCCGAAGGCATCCCGACCGCGGTCGTGTCGATGCCCTGCTGCGAGCGCTTCGACGCCCAGGACGCCCGCTACCGGGCCGCCGTGCTGCCGCCGGGCGGCGTGCGGGTGGCGGTGGAGGCGGCGGTGCGTTTCGGCTGGGACCGCTACCTCGGTGAGCGCGGCGGCTTCGTCGGCATGGCGGGCTTCGGCGCGTCGGGCCCGGCCGATGCCTTGTACGAACTGTTCGGCATCACGCCCACGGCCGTCGCCGCCGAGGCGAAGCGCCTGTCGAAGATCCAACCCTGAGCCTCCCCATTCAACGCATCGTCTTTCTCGACCGCGCAACGATCGCGCCGCAGATCCGGCTGCGCCGCCCGGCCTTCGACCATGAACTGGTCGAGCACCAACGCACCGCCGCCGACGAAGTGGCCGGCCGACTGCAAGGCGCAACCATCGCCATCACCAACAAGGTGCCGATCACGGCCGCGACACTGGACCGCCTGCCCGCGCTGCGGCTGGTGGCGGTGGCCGCGACCGGCACCGACTGCGTCGACAAGGCGGCCTGCGCGGCGCGCGGCGTCGCGGTGGCGAACATCCGCGGCTACGCGGTCAACACCGTGCCGGAGCACACCTTCGCGCTGATCCTCGCGCTGCGGCGCAACGTGGTCGCCTACCGCGAATCCGTGCTGGCGGGGCGGTGGCAGGAGTCGGGCCAGTTCTGCTATTTCGACCACCCGATCCGCGACCTGGCCGGCGCGCGGCTCGGCATCGTGGGCGAAGGCGTGCTGGGCCAGCGCGTGGCCGAGATCGCCAAGGCCTTCGGCATGCAGCCGATGTTCGCCGCCCACAAGGGAAAGAGCGGACTCGGCCCCAGCCATCTGTGCTGAGCTTTTGGCGGATCATCGACATTTTCCCGACTCTCACGGCAACTAAGACAGTTCCCTCTAAGCTTATGGAAAGGAAGTATTTGTAAATGGCATGATAAATGCCTGATGATTATCAATATGGATAGTCAATCCCATGGAACTGCGCCAGCTTGAGGCTTTCGCCGCCGTCATGTCGACCGGCAGCGTCACTGGCGCCGCCCGGCTGCTGGCGCGCTCGCAGCCGGCGGTGTCCAGGCTGGTGCAGGAACTCGAAGCCGAGATCGGCTATGCCTTGTTCACCCGCCATGGTCCCCGCGTGACGCCCAGCGAGCAGGGCTTCCTGCTGTATGAAGACGTGGAGCGCGCCTTGGGCGGCCTCCAGCAGATCCACCTTCGCGCCGCCGAGATCGCGCGCGGCAACGCGCAGCCCCTGGTGCTGGCCACCACCTCCGCGCTGGCGGTCGGGCTGCTGCCGCAGGCCTTGCAGCGGCTGGAAGCGCAGGCCGGCGCCGCGCCGATCCAGCTGCGCAGCGCCTCGCCCGAACAGGTCGTCCATGCGGTGCTCAGCGGCGCGGTCCAGCTGGGCGCCAGCAGCCTGCCGCTGGAGCATCGCGGCCTCGACGTGCACTGGATCGGCGAGATGCCCTGCGTGGCCGTGCTGCCGCACGACGATCCGCTGGCCGCCCACGCGGTGGTGCCGCTGGCGGCGCTGGCGCAGCGCCGGCTCATCACGATGAGCAATCCCTTTCGTCTGCGCCGCCGGCTCGACGCCACTCTGGCGCGCGCCGGCCACCCGCCGACGCAGCAGTCCGCGCTGATCGAGACCAACTCCTCGGTCAACGCCCAAGCACTCGCGCGGGCCGGCCTCGGCGTGGCGGTGCTGGAGCCGCTGACCGCCCGCGGCGCCCCGATGGAAGGCCTGGCGGTGCGGCCGCTGGACACCGACATCCCTTTCATCTTCGGCGTGGTCACGCCCCAGGCCCGGCCGGTCACGCCGCCCGTGCGCGCGTTGATCGACGCGCTGCTCGAAGCGGCCAGCGCCCTGCCGCATTTCGTGCGCCACGACCCCTCCGCCCATGCGGCCCTGTTACAGAGCGTCTATGGCGACGCTGCGCGGCCGTCCGGCGACGACACCTCTTTCTGAAAGCATCCGCGATGAAGGCCAAGCTCCCACCACCGATCGCCGAAGCGCCCGCCGGGCTGGCGGCGCTCGAGGCACGCCTGCGCCAGGACCTGGCCTGGCTCGGCCTGCCCGCCAAGCCCTGGGTGCCCGTGAAGGACGGGCCGGGCGAGGCGCCGCTGGACGTGGCCATCGTCGGCGGCGGCATGGCGGGCCTGGCCCTGCTGGCGACGCTCACGCACCTGGGCCTGCGCGCCCGCATCTACGACCGTTCGCCGGCCGGCTTCGAAGGCCCCTGGGCCACGACCGCGCGCATGGAGACGCTGCGCTCGCCCAAGGAACTCACCGGCCCTGCGCTGGGCCTGCCGGCGCTGACCTTCCGCGCCTGGTTCGAGGCCCAGTTCGGGTTGGCGGCCTGGGACGCGCTCGACAAGATCCCGCGCCTGCAGTGGGCCGAGTACCTGCGTTGGTATCGCAGCGTGCTGGGCCTCGACGTGCGCAACGAACAGCAGGTGCGGGCGGTGCTGCCGCGCGCCGACGGCGTGGTGCAGCTCGACCTGCTGGACGGCACGGCCGATGGCAAGGCCTACACCGTCCAGGCGCGCCACGTGGTGCTCGCCACCGGCCGCGACGGCCTGGGCGGCGCCTGGGTGCCCGACTGGGCGGCCGCGCTGCCGCGCGATCGATGGGCCCATTCGTCCGATCTCTGGGACGCCGAAAGCCTGCGGGGCCGGCGGGTCGCGGTCGTCGGCGGCGGCGCCTCGGCGATGGACGCCGCCGCCTCGGCGCTCGAAGCCGGTGCCGGGCGGGTCGACCTGCTGATCCGGCGCGCCGACCTGCCGCGGGTCAACAAGGGCAAGGGCGCGGGCAGCCCGGGGATGGTGCATGGCTTCTGGCAGCTGCCGGACGAGTGGAAATGGCGCATGCGCCACTACATCAATGTCCAGCAGGTGCCGCCGCCGCACGGCAGCACGCTGCGCGTGTCGCGCCATGCCGCGGCCCATTTCCAGCTCGGCACCTCGGTGCTCGGCGCCGTCCGGCGGGCCGACGGCGCGCTGCGGCTCGACACCAGCCGGGGCCCGCTGGCGGTCGACTTCGTGGTCTTCAGCACCGGCTTCCGCACCGACTGGGCGCTGCGTCCCGAGTTCGCCGCCTTCGCGCCGCAGGTGCGGGTCTGGCAGGACCGCTTCGCACCGCCCGAGGGCACGGCCGACACCGAACTGGCCGAGTCGCCCGACCTCGGCCCGCTGTTCGAGTTCCAGCCGAAGACGCCGGGCGCCTGCCCGGGCCTGGAGCGCGTGCACTGCTTCAACTACGCCGCCTCGCTCTCGCACGGCGCCGCGGCCGGCGACATCCCGCAGATCACCGACGGCGCACAGCGGCTTGCGCGCGGCCTCGCGGCCAAGCTGCTGAGCGAGGACGCCGAGCTGCACTTCGCCGCCATGCAACGCTATGCCGAGCCTGAGCTCGATGGCGACGAATGGACGCCCTCGGTGCTGCCGCCGTACGTCGAAGCCGCCGACCCCGAGGTCGCCCGGTGACCGGCTGGCTGCTGCGCCGGTTGTTGCAGGCGCTGCTCGTGGTGGTGGCGATGACGCTGATCGTCTTCATCGGCCTGCATGCCATCGGCAACCCGATCGACATCCTGATCGGCGAGGACATGAACCAGCAGGAACGGCTCGCCGCCATCGCGCGGCTCGGGCTCGACCAGCCGCTGTGGCGCCAGTACCTGGCCTTCGTGGACGGCGCGCTGCACGGCAGCCTGGGTCGCAGCTTCGTCTACCAGGAGGACGCGGTGCGCCTGATCCTGCAGCGCCTGCCCGCGACCATGGAGCTGGCCTTCGCGGCGCTGCTGATGGCGATCGTGGTCGGCGTGCCGCTGGGGCTGTTCGCGGGCATGAAGCCGGAGCACCCGGTGTCGCGCACGCTGATGGCCACCAGCATCGTCGGCTTCTCGCTGCCGGCCTTCTGGGTGGCGCTGATGCTGATCATGGTGTTCAGCGTGCAGCTGGGCTGGCTGCCCGCCAGCGGGCGCGGCGAGACCCGTGCGCTGTTCGGCGTCCAGTGGTCCTGGCTCACGCTCGACGGGCTGCAGCACCTGCTGCTGCCGGCCTTCAATCTCGCGCTGTTCAAGATCTCGCTGGTGCTGCGGCTCACGCGCGCCGGCGTGCGCGAGGTGCTGCCGCAGGATTTCGTGAAGTTCGCGCGCGCCAAGGGCCTGTCGCCGACCCGCGTGATGCTGATGCACGTCATGCGCAACACCATGATCCCGCTGGTCACGGTGCTCGGGCTGGAGCTGGGCGCGACCATCGCCTACGCGGTGGTCACCGAGACCATCTTCGCCTGGCCGGGGGCCGGCAAGCTGATCCTCGACAGCATCAACTCGCTCGACCGGCCGGTGGTGGTGGCCTACCTGATGGTGGTGGTCGTGATCTTCGTGACGCTCAACCTGATCGTGGACCTGCTCTACAAGCTGCTCGATCCGCGGGTGCGGCTGGAAGGCGCCCGATGAGCGGCGTGAGCATGGCAAAGACCTACGACGAGCGCTCGATCTGGTGGCGGGTCGCCGCCGACTTCCTGCACTCGCGCATCGCGGTGGGTGGCCTGGTGGTGCTGGGCATCGTGGTGCTGGCCGCGCTGCTAGCGCCCTGGATCACGCCGCAGAACCCCTACGACCTGCTGCAGCTGGACGTGCTCGACGCCCGCCTGCCGCCCGGTTCGCGCAGCAGCGAGGGCGGCTACACCTACTGGCTCGGCACCGACGGGCAGGGCAGGGACCTGTACTCGGCCATCATCTACGGGCTGCGCATCAGCCTGACGGTCGGCGTCGGCTCGGCACTGATCGCGGCGGTGATCGGCACGCTGGTCGGACTCGTGGCCGCCTACGCGGGCGGCAAGGTCGACGCGCTGCTGATGCGGCTGGTCGACCTGCTGCTGTCGTTCCCGACCATCCTGATGGCGCTGATGATCCTGGCCTACGTCGGCAAGGGCGTGGGCAACGTCATGCTGACACTGGTGCTGCTCGAATGGGCCTACTACGCGCGCACCGCACGGGGCCAGGCCCTGGTCGAGGCGCGGCGCGAGTACGTCGATGCGGCGCAAGGGCAGGGCATTCCGCGCTGGCGCATCCTCACCGGCCACATCCTGCCGAACTGCCTGCCGCCGCTGCTGGTCATCGGCGCGCTGCAGATCGCGCGCGCCATCACGCTGGAAGCGACGCTGTCGTTCCTGGGGCTGGGTGTGCCGATCACCGAGCCCTCGCTCGGCCTGCTGATCTCCAACGGCTACCAGTACCTGTTGTCGAACGAGTACTGGATCAGCTTCTTTCCCGGCGTCGCCCTGTTGGCCGCCATCGTCGCGATCAACCTGGTGGGCGACCAGCTGCGCGACGTGCTCAACCCGAGGTTGCAGAAATGAGCGCCGTTCTCGCGCCCGAACTCGAAGTGCCGACGCTGGAAGTGCGCAACCTGCAGACGCGCTTCCACACCCGCGCCGGCGTGCTGCCGGTGGTCGACGGCGTGTCGTTCACGCTGGGCCGCGGCAAGGTGCTGGGGCTGGTCGGCGAGTCGGGCTCCGGCAAGTCGGTGACCGGCTTCTCGATCATGGGCCTGGTCGATCCGCCGGGCCGGGTGGAGGGCGGCCAGGTGTTGTTCCAGGGCCGCGACCTGACCCAGCTGGCGACCGGCGAACGGCGCGCGCTGCGGGGCAACCGCATCGCGATGATCTTCCAGGACCCGATGGCCACGCTCAACCCGGTGCTGCGGGTCGACACGCAGATGATCGAGGCGGTGCAGGCGCACCGGCGGGTCTCGGCGGAGGAGGCGCGCCGCCATGCCCGCGACACGCTGGGGCGGATGGGCATCCCGAGCCCGGACGAGCGGCTGCGCGCCTACCCGCACCAGCTCTCGGGCGGCATGCGCCAGCGGGTGGCGATCGCCATCGCGATGCTGCACGGCCCCGACCTGATCATCGCGGACGAGCCGACCACGGCGCTGGACGTGACGATCCAGGCGCAGATCCTCTCCGAAGTGCAGAAGCTGGTGCGCGACACCGGCACTTCGCTGATCTGGATCAGCCACGACCTGTCGGTGGTGGCCGGCCTGGCCGACGAGATCGCCGTGATGTACGCGGGGCGCATCGTCGAACACGGCACGGTGGACGACGTGCTCGACCATCCCCGCCATCCGTACACCCGCGGCCTGATCGACAGCCTGCCCGGCGCCAACGCGCGCGGCGCGCGGCTGCGGCAGATCCAGGGCATGACGCCAAGCCTGCTGAACATGCCGGTCGGCTGCGCCTTCGCGCCGCGCTGCCCCCATGCGGACGCGGCCTGCGAAGCACGCCCGGAGATCTCGCGGCCGCGCCACGAGGCACCCTGGCACCAAGTGCGCTGCTTCCATCCGCAGCAGGGCAGGCCGGCGGCGCCGGCAGCGCCGCGCCTGCCAGCGGCGCCGCGGGCGCCGGCGGCCAACGACCAGGCGCCACCGCTGATCGCGCTGCGGCAGGTCGCGCAGCGCTTCGGCGCGACGCCGCCGCCCGGTGTGGTCGGGCGCGCGCTGCGCAGCGTCGGCTGGAACCGGCCGCCGGTCGTCACGCATGCGGTCGACGGCGTCGACCTGTCGGTGCGGCCCGGCGAAGTGGTCGGTCTGGTCGGCGAATCCGGCTGCGGCAAGTCGACCCTGGGCCGCATCGCGGCCGGCCTGCTCAGGCCCACCGAAGGCGAGGTGATCGTGGGCGGCACGCCGGCCGCGGACTTCACGCCGGCCGAGCAGCTGGCCGCGCGGCTGCGCATCCAGATGGTGTTCCAGGACCCGTATGCGAGCCTGAACCCGCGGCTGCGCGTCTCGCGCATCGTCGGCGAGGCCGCCTTGCTGCATGGCCTGACCGACGCCGCCGGGCTGGACGACTACGTCTGCGCCCAGTTGCAGCGCGCCGGGCTCGACCCCGCGCTGCGTCACCGCTACCCGCACCAGTTCAGCGGCGGCCAGCGCCAGCGCATCGGCATCGCCCGCGCGCTGGCGGTCCAGCCGTCGATGCTGGTGAGCGACGAGGCGGTGGCGGCGCTGGACGTGTCGATCCAGGCCCAGATCCTGAACCTCTTCATGGACCTGCGCGACCAGCTGGGCCTGGCCTACCTGTTCATCAGCCATGACCTCGGCGTGATCGAGCACCTGTGCGACCGCGTGGCCGTGATGTACCTCGGCCGGGTGGTCGAGAGCGCGCCGGTGGCCGAGCTGTTCGCGCGGCCCGCGCATCCCTACACTCAGGCGCTGCTGGCCGAGATCCCGAGCATCGAGGCGCGCGGCGCGCGCTTCAGCGCGATCCGCGGCGAGATCCCGAGCCCGATCGCGCCGCCGTCGGGCTGCCACTTCCATCCACGCTGTCCGCAGGCGATGCCGCGCTGCCGCACCGAGACGCCGCGGCTGCGCGGCATCGCCATCCATCACGCGAGCGCGTGCCATCTGCACGACGCCCACTGAGTCCCTGCTTCACTTGTCCTTCCTGAGGGTATCCACATGAACCGCCTGCTTCCCATCGTTGCCGCCGCGCTGCTCGCCAGCGGCGTCGCCGCGTCCGCCCAGACGCTGTCCATCGGCTTCGCCGACCCGATCTCATCGGTCGACCCGGAGCTCAACAACCATGCGGGCGACCGTTCGCTGGCGCTGCATTTCTGGGACTCGATCATCAATTCGCGCGACGGCGGCAAGCTGGAGCCCGCACTGGCATCGAGCTGGAAGGCGCTCGACGACAAGACCTGGGAATTCAAGCTGCGCACCGACATCAAGTGGCAGGACGGCACGCCCTTCACGGCCGACGACATCGTGTTCTCGTTCCAGCGCGCACGCAGCGTGCCGGGCAGCGTGGCTTCTTATTCGGGCGCGCTGCGCACGGTCGAGTCGGTCACTGCCAAGGACCCGGCCACGCTGATCGTCAAGACCAACACGCCCAACCCGATGCTGCCGCTGGACATCGCGTCGATCTACGTCGTGAGCAAGCATGTCGGCGAGAAGTCCAGGACCGAGGACTACAACGCCGGCCGCGCCGTGGTCGGCTCGGGCCCCTACAAGTTCATCTCCTACGTGCCCGGCGACCGCACGGTGTTCGAGCGCAATCCCGGCTACTACGGTCCGAAGCCGCTGTGGGAGAAGGTCAACTACCGCTTCATCAGCAACGGCGCGGCACGCACGGCGGCACTGCTGGCCGGCGACGTCGACGTGATCGACAAGGTCGCGGTGACCGACGTGGAGAAGCTGCGCAAGGACCCGAAGGTCAGCGTCTACACCTACCCTGGCCTGCGCGTGCTGCTGCTGCAGCCGAACTTCAAAGCCGGGTCGAACGAATTCATCACCGACAACGCGGGCAAGCCGCTCGAGAAGAACCCGCTGCTCGACGTCAGGGTTCGCCAGGCGCTGTCGCTGGCCATCAACCGCAAGGCGATCGTCGACCGCATCCTGCAGGGCACCGTGACCGAGGCCAACCAGTGGATGCCCAAGGGCAGCTTCGGCTACAACCCCGAGGTGCCCGCAATCCCCTACAACATCGAGCAGGCCAAGAAGCTGCTGGCCGAGGCGGGCTTCCCGCAGGGCTTCCAGATCGCGATCCACGTGCCGGGCGACCGCTATCCGCAGGCGCCCGAGACGGTGCAGGCGGTGGCGCAGTTCTGGAGCCGCATCGGCGTGAAGACCAAGGTCGAGGTGGTGCCCTGGTCGGTGTATTCGAGCCGGGCGACCAAGAACGACTACGCGGTCAGCGTGATCGCCTGGGGCAACGGCACCGGCGAGGCCGGCTACGGCCTGCTGCAGACCCTGGCAACGCCCGACGCCAAGCGCGGACGCGGCTCGAACAACTGGGGCGGCTACAGCAACGAGGCGGTCGACAAGGCGCTGGATGCAGCCACCGTCGAGTTCGACGCCAAGCGCCGCGAAGCCATCTTCCGCCATGCCGCCAAGCTGGTGACCGACGACGTTGGCCAGATCCCGCTCTACCACTACCAGAACATCTGGGCCGCGAAGAAGGGCCTGAAGGTCGTGCCGCTGCTGAGCGACCGCACGACCGCGATGCAGGTTACGCAAGTCAAGTGAAGGCCGGCGCATGAGGCTCAGCATCACGCCCGAGGCCGCGCTGATCGACGTGCCGCGGCGGATCGCGCTCGACGGCCTGGCGCCGGGCGAGCAGGTCGAGGTCGCCAGCTGCACGCTGCGCGGGGCGGGCGTGCCTTGGCGCGCGGCGGCGCGTTTCGTCGCCGATGCCGAAGGCACGGTCGATCTCTGGCGCGACGCGCCGGTCGCGGGCAGCTACCAGGGCGTGTCGGCGATGGGCCTGGTCTGGGCCCAGGTGCCGGACACGGCCGGTGCGCGCGAGCTTTTCGACGCCGAGCCGGCGGCGGCGCTCGCAACCGACATCCTCGCGCGGCGCGACGGCGACGCCCGACCGGTGCGCGGCGGCTTCGTGCAGCGCCTGGCCGCGGCAGGCGTGACGCGCCGCGAGGTTCGCGAAGAGGGCCTGGTCGGCACGCTGTTCCTGCCCGCCGGGCCCGGTCCGCATCCCGCCGTGATGATCCTCAACGGCTCGGGCGGCGGCATCAACGAGCCGCGTGCCGCGCTGTATGCCTCGCATGGCTACGCGGCCTTCGCGCTCGGCTACTTCAAGGCGCCGGGCCTGTCGGACTACATCTCGGCCACCCGGCTCGAGTACTTCGAGACGGCGCTGGCCTGGATGCACCGCACGCTGAAGCCGCTGCAGGGCTTCGTCGCCCTCAGCGGCCAGTCGCGCGGCGGCGAACTGGTGCTGCTGCTCGGCACGCTGTTCCCGGCGTCGGTGTCGGCCGTTATCGGCTATGTGCCCGGCGCTGTGGTGCACTGCGCGCAGAACGCCTGCGATCCGGCGCTCGGCCGCGAAGGCCCGGCCTGGATCTTCCGCGGCCGCCCGCTGCCGCATGTGTGGGAGAACAACCGCACCGCGACCTGGGCGCCCTGGGACCAAGGCCCCGAGCCGCGCCGCCATGCCGATGCGCTGCTGACGGCGCTGCAGGATCCGGAAGCAGTAGAACGCGCGCGCATCCCGGTGGAAAAGATCCGTGGCCCGGTGATGGTGCTGTCGGCCACCGACGACGGCTCCTGGCCGTCGAGCCTCTACGGCCGCATGGTGACCGAGCGGCTGGCGCAGTTCGGGCACCCGCATGCGGTGGCGCACCTGGATTTCGAGGGCGCGGGCCACTCGATCCTGTTCCCCTTCGTGCCGACCACGCAGCTAGCCTATGCCCACCCGGTGTCGGGCCGCCGCAGCACTTCGGGCGGCACGCCCCCCCACAACGCGCATGCGGACGAGGCTTCCTGGCAGGGCGTTCTGCGCTTCCTGCAGCAGGCCGTGGCCGCGCGCATCGCATCCCCTGGAGACACAAGCCCATGACCGATTCGAATCCTTCCGTCGACCTGGTCGACGCCTCCGTGCCGCTCGCGGCGGGCAGCGCCACGCATGCGTTGCGCCACCAGCGCCACAAGGTGGTGGCCGCAACGCAAGGCAGCTACGAGGCCCTGTTCGAACCCGAGCTCTCGGGCTCGCCGCTGGTGGAGCGGCTGCTTGTCGCCGACGCCATCGCGCGCAGTGCGGGCAGCGATGCGCTGCACGCGCACTACCGCGCGCGGCTCGATGCCCTGGCGCCGCTGAGCCCGGCGCAGCAGGCCGCGGCGGACGGCGCGGCGCCCGAAGCGCTGGGGCAGGACCCTCGCCTGCAGGCCGTGCTGCGCTTCGCCCGCACACTGACCGATCATCCGGTCGAAGGCGACCGCGAGGCGCTGCTGAAGCTGCCGGCGGCCGGACTGTCGACGCCGGAGGTCGTGGCGCTGGCCCAGCTGATCGCCTTCGTGGCCTACCAGGTGCGGGTGGTCGCGGGCCTGCGGGCGCTGGCCGAACTCGGCGGCGACGGCGCGGCGCCGGCCGCGGACGAAGACCCGGCGCCGTTCGTGCATCCGGCGAACCTGCCGCCGCCCGGCGAGCCGCTGCGCATCAACGGCTACACCAGCGAGACGCTGGGCTGGAAGGCCTGGCTGCCGACCCTCGACCTCACGCAGGCATCGCCCGAGCAGGTGCGCGTCCTCGACAGCAGCCATCCGAAGGCGCGCAGCTCCGACTACTACCTGCTGCTGGTGCTGCAGCCGCGCATCCTGCAGGAGCGGGCCACGGTGTTCAACGCGATCATGTACGCGCCCGGCGGCCTGTCGCGCGCCGAGCGCGAGCTGGCGAGCGCGGTGGTCTCGCGTGTCAACGGGTGCGTCTACTGCGCCTCGGTGCATGCGCAGCGCTTCGAGCAGCTGGCGCGGCGCAACGACGTCATCGCGCAGGTCTTCGAAGAGCCGGAGACCGCGGGCACCACGGCGCGCGAGCGCGCGATCGTCCGGCTGGCGATCGCGCTCACCCGCGACCCGGCGGGATTCGGCGCGGCCCAGCTGCAGGCGGTGCGCGCCGCCGGGCTCACGAACCTCGAGATCCTCGACACCCTCCACGCGGTCGCGATCTTTGCCTGGGCCAACCGGCTGATGCTCAACCTCGGCGAGCCGGTGTACAGCTGATCGGCGCGGCGGCGCTCATCGGCCGGCGTCGCTGGCGGGCTTCTTCCCATCGGGCTGTGGTATCGACAGCGGTGTGACTTCGACCTTCGCCACGCCGTTTTCCCGCGAGATGCCGATCTCGCGCGCGGTGGCCGGGGAGAGGTCGACGATGCGGCCCTTCACGTAGGGGCCGCGATCCTGGATGGTGACCACCGCGCTGCGACCGGTCTCCAGGTTGGTCACCTTCGCGGTGGTGCCGAGCGGCAGCGTCTTGCTGGCGGCGTTGTCGTCGCGCGGGTCCATCCGGCTGCCGTCCGCCATCTTGCGGCCGCTGAACTTGTCGGCATAGAAGGACGCCTTGCCGACCTGCTTGCTGCCGCTGCGGTCGAGGCCTGGTTTCGTTGCGGGGGGCCCTGGCGGGGGCGCCGGCTGGGTCGCTTGCGGCGCGGCGGGCTGTGCAGTCGACTCCTGCCGAGTCGGAGCGGTCGTGCACCCGGCGAGCAGGCCTCCGATGCAGACCGCGGCCGCGAATCGCTGCGGTGAAAAGCGCGTCGACATGATGGCAGTCCAGTCGTGGACGCTACAGGTACCTTGCGCTGCCCGCGTCTTCGGGGCCGCTGGGCGCCAGCAGATCCGTGTCGTCGAGCTCCCCGTGCAGCGCCGCGATGCCCTTGGCCGTGATCGCCAGCACCTGGGCCGCCTTCTGCATTTCCGCGCCGGAGCGCATCTCCTCGGCCGGTGGAATGAAAGCGGTGACCAGGCCCGCGGCGCGAAGCACGCGCAGCTTGTCGATGTCCGAGGGTGCATAGACCGTAAACGGCAGCTTCTGTTCGGCGACTTGGCGAAGAAACTCCATCGGCATGGTGTCTCCTTCTGAAATCCTTGAATCTGGAAAGTGGACGCGTGAATTGTGGCCCCGCCGCCGAAGTTTCGAGGGCAGGAGGAGTCCGCCAACCTGGCGCCGCGCTGTCCGACTCCCGTCGGCGGCTGCCTACCGCACGCCGGCGCCTCGGCCCGCCCCGCGACCTCGCCATGCGGCGACCCGCCGCGGGTCAAGCCTTGAATGAACGCGCTGGTCTCCAAGACGCGGTCGCGTCCGACAGAAACGCACAGCGCGCTGCACCATATTTCACCCAGGTTCTCCGGTGCGCCTCTCACGTAGGCAGTGCAGCCTCTCGAAGGCAGACGCAGCACGTGCGAGAACCCAGGCCCGGCGGGGCGACTCGCCGGGCTTCTTCGTTTCCGGTCCTAGGACGCGGACTCCGGCACCGGCGCCACCTTGTCGCGGATGGCCCGCGCAGTGAAGGTCGTCTTCATTCCGAGCTGGTCGGAGACCTCCGCATCGCTCATGCCGCGCGCGATCAGCCGCGCGGCATAGGCATTGCGCACCAGCTGCGGCCCATGGAAGGCGGCCTCGTGGCCCAGCGATTCGAGGGTGCGCTTGACACAACTCGTCACGACGCGCTCGGCCAGGTCGGGCGCGACCGGGCTGCAGGCGGCGCCGAGCCCGCCGCCGACCAGTTCGGTCGATTGCACCATGTCGGCCTGCCCGAGGAACAGTCGATTGGAGTTGCGCGCGTTCTCTTCCCGTTCGCGCCGGGTGCGCACCACCCGCAGCGTGCTCCGGATGGCCAGCCACCGTTGCAGCGCCTTCGCCAGCGGGGCGCGGCCGACGAGCACGCGGGCCTCGACCTGGCGGTGCCCTGGGGCACGGACCACCACGCTGCCGTCAGGCCGGAGCGTGATGTTGCGCGGGATCAGCTTGCAGACTTCGGACAGCTTCAGGCCGCACTCCGCCACCACCAGGCGCAGGGCCAGGTTACGTGCTGGCGTCCAGCCATCGGGAAGCTGGTCCGATTCCTCCTCGAACAAACGCGCGGCCATCCGCTCGTAGGCCGCGAGGAAGCTCGGGCCGGGCGGCAACGGGGGATCGGTGGCGAAGCGGGTCTCGGGCTGGCGCCGCTTGCGTTCGAGCACCACGGATGCGGGATTGGCCGCCACCACGCCGATGGCTTGCAGGTGCGTGAACACGCGATGGATCTCCGCCAGGTAGGTGCGCATGGTGCGCACGCTGGCGGGCGCATCGGCCCGGCCGCGCAAGCTGTCCAGGAAGGATTCGACATGGGCCTGCCTCACCTCGTCGAGCCGCAGCGAGCGGCCGGCCAGCCAGCGGCAGAACTTGCCCCAGAACGACTGGTAGAGCCTGTTGCTGTGCGCGGTGTAGAGCGGTGCGTCGTCGCTGCCGACGTCCTTCTTCCAACTCAAGGTCGAACGCCACTGCCGGTGGGCTTCGACCGGATTCTTCAGCCAGGGCAGGGACGCTTCACGGGAGACGGCGATGGTGTGGGGCATGGATGGAGCGGCAGCATACCGAGTGCCGGGCGGCCTGTCCATGGTGCGGTATATCATAAGAGAACACATCGCTTCGCCCTGCCGTCTTCACACCACGAGCCTGTACCCCACCGCGATCTCGGTGATCAGGTGCTTCGGCTGCGCGGGGTCCTGCTCCAGCTTCTGCCGCAGGTGCCCCATGTAGATCCGCAGGTAGTGGCTCTGCTCGCCATGCGACGGTCCCCATACCTCGCGCAGCAGTTGCCGCTGGGTCAGCACCCGCCCGGCATTGGCGACCAGCACCGACAGCAGGCGGTACTCCGTCGGTGTCAGGTGCACCTCTGAGCCGGCCCGCCGCACCAGCCGCGCACTGCGGTCGATCTCGACCTCGCCGAAGCGGAACACGGCCTCGGGCTCTTCGCCGCCCGCGGCCGCCCGTGGCCGGCGCAGGTTGGCGCGCACCCGGGCCAGCAGTTCGCCGGTGCCGAAGGGCTTGGTGAGGTAGTCGTCGGCGCCGGCATCGAGCGCGGCGATCTTGTCGGCCTCGTCGGTGCGCGCCGAGAGCACGATGATCGGCACCGCCGACCAGCCGCGCACGTCGCGAATCAGCGAGACGCCGTCGCCGTCCGGCAGCCCGAGGTCCAGCACCAGCAGGTCGGGCTGCCGCGTGCCGGCGGCCGCCAGCCCATCGCGCAAGGTGCCGGCCTCGTGCACCTGCCAGCCCTCGGCCTCGAGCGCGCCGCGCACGAAGCGGCGGATCTGCGGCTCGTCCTCGATCACGATGGCAACGGGCACAGGCATGTTTCAGGGTGGAAGTTCAATCGGTTCGGGCGGCTCGCGGCGCGGCAGCGTGACCGTGAATTCTGCCCCGCCGCCGACCGCATTGGCCGCCTCGATTTCGCCGCCGTGGGCGCTGACCACCGCCTTGCAGATCGCCAGGCCGAGCCCGACCCCGGGCGTCGCCGATTCAGCCTGGCCGCGCGTGAACTTGTCGAACAGGGTCGTCTCCCGCCCCTGCAGCCCGGCGGGCAGGCCGGCCCCGTGGTCGCGCACCCGCAGCACCAGCGCCCGCTCGGTCGCCTGTGCGCCGACCACGATCGGCGGTGCGCCGTACTTGGCCGCGTTTTCGAGCAGGTTGACCAGCACGCGCTCGATCAGCACCGCGTCGAACTCGACCAGCGGCAGGTCCGCCGGGAGCTCGGTCCGGACCGGCATGTCGCCCAGCGCCGGCCGCGCCGATCGGATCGCCGATCCGACCACTTCCTCGACCGACTGCCAGTCCCGGCGCAGGTTGACGGCGCCTCCCGCGATGCCGCTTTCGAGCCGCGCCATGTCAAGCAGATTGCTGACCAGCGCGTGCAGCTGGTGCGCCTGGGCGACGATCGCACGCGCCGCCTGCCGTGCATCCGAGCCCTCGGGCAACGCCTGCAGGGATTCGGCCAACGCGATGAGGGCGGTCAGCGGGGTGCGAACGTCGTGCGAGATCGCCCCCAGCAGCGCATTGCGCAGGCGCTCGGACTCCATCTCGACCACCGCCTGCTGCGCCACCTCCACGTAGTGCACCCGTTCCAGCGCGATCGCGATCTGGCGCGCCAGCGTGTCGAGCTGCTGGGCCTGCTCGGGAATCAGCAGCCAGCGCGGCTGTGCCGGCGCCAGCGCGAGCACGCCGCGCACCCGCATCGGCGCCTGCAGCGGCACGTAGTGCCAGGGCTGGGCGGCCAGCGTGGCGGTCCCCAGCCCGGCCGGCTGTCCGTGCCGAAAGCACCAGTCCGCGACGCTGGCATCGAAGCCCGGCGGCGCCGGCACGGGCATCAGCAGCCGGTCGTTGGCGTCGGTCACCAGCACCACCGCCCGGCCGCCGAAATGGCCTTGCACCGCGGCTGCGCCGAGCGCGACCACCTGCGCGCTCTCGAGCGCCGCCGACAGCTCGCGGGTGAGTTCGAACAGAGAGCGCGCGCGGCGCTCGCGGCTGGTCGACACACCGGCGGCGAAGCGCAGACCGGCGGTCAGCTGGCCCACCAGCAGGCCGACCACGAGCATCACGGCGAAGGTCACGAGGTACTGGACGTCGCTGACCGCCAGCGACAGGCGCGGCGAGACGAAGAAGAAGTCGAAGGCCGCCACGTTGAGCAGCGCCGACAAGGCGGCCGGCCCGCGGCCGAAGCGCATCGCCACGCCCACCACGCCGAGCAGGAACAGCATGACGATGTTGGTCAGCTCCAGCACGTTGGCCAGCGGCGTGGCCAGCAGCGTGATGGCGGCGCCGACCGCCACCGTCCAGGCGTAGCCCGGCCACCGCGCCTGCGCCGAGCCGGCTTCCTCGTGCGGCTCGCCGTCGGCCCGCGGGACCGGACGGAGCTTGGCCAGTCGGCGCGAACTGTCGGCGGGCGCGACTTCGACGATGTCGACGGCCGGGGCGTGGCGCGCCAGCTCGCGCACCAGCATGGCCCCGGGCCACCAGCGCGCCCAGCCACCGGCCGGCTCGGCGCGGCCGACCACCAGCGTGGCACAGTTGAGCCGCTGCGCCTGCGCGGCCAGCGCCTGCGCGATGTCGACGCCGGTCAGCACCGCGGTCTGCGCGCCGAGCTCCTCGGCCAGCTTGAGCACGGCCAGGATGCGGTCGCGCTCGGCGGCGGCGAGCCGCTGGAGCCGGGGCGTCTCCACATAGGCCGCGTGCCAGCGCACGTTCAGTTGGCCCGCCAGGCGGGCGGCGGTGCGCACGGTCTGTCCCGCGCCTTCGTGCGGACCGACGCAGGCGAGGATGGCGCCCGAGGTGTTCCAGGCCGGTGGCCCGGCATCCCCCTGCGGGCCCGACTGCTCGACCCGCCAGCCGCGCACGTCGTCTTCCACATGCTCGGCGGTGCGCCGCAGGGCGATCTCGCGCAGCGCGATGAGGTTGCCCTTGCGGAAGAAGTTCTGCGCCGCGCGCTCGGCCTGCTGCGGCAGGTAGACCTTGCCGGCCGCCAGCCGCGACGTCAGCTCGTCGGGCGTGACGTCGACCAGCACCACCTCGTCGGCATCGTCGAGCACGCTGTCGGGCACGGTCTCGTGCACCCGCACGCCGGTGATGGCGCCGACCGTGCCGTTCAGGCTCTCCAGGTGCTGCACGTTGAGCGCCGACCAGACCTCGACGCCGGCGGCGAGCAGCTCCTGCACGTCCTGCCAGCGCTTGGCATGGCGCGAGCCGGGTGCATTGGTGTGCGCCAGTTCGTCGACCAGCAGCAGCGCCGGCTTGCGCGCCAGCGCGGCGTCGAGGTCGAACTCGCCGAGCGTGCGGCCGCGGTAGGCGACCTCGCGCAAGGGCAGCGATTCGAGCCCCGCCAGCAGGGCCGCGGTCTCGCTGCGGCCGTGGGTCTCGACCACCCCGATCAGCACATCCCGCCCGGCGTCCCGTTCGCGCTGCGCGGCGCTCAGCATGGCCCAGGTCTTGCCGACACCGGCGCTGGCGCCGAAGTAGATGCGCAGCCTGCCGCGCTGGGCGCGCTGCTCGTCCGCCCGCAACTGGGCAATCAGGGCATCGGGGTCGGGGCGGGTGTCGTCGATCATGGAGCGGGCAGGGCGTCGAAGGTTATCCCATCGGCCGCTGCGCTCGCCATCACGGCGCGGGTTGCAGGTCGAGTGCCAGGTTGAGCGCCAGCACGTTGACGCGCGGCTCGCCGAGCAGGCGCCACTGCGGGGCTTCGGTGTGGGCGTCGATCAGTCGCTCGACAGCTTCGAGCGGCAGCTGCCGCTGCCTTGCCACGCGCGGCGCCTGGTAGTGCGCGGCGGCCGGGCTGATGTGCGGATCGAGCCCGCTCGCCGAGGTCGTCACCAGGTCGACCGGCACTGGCACGGTGTTGCCCGGATCGGCCGCGCGCAGCGCTTCGACACGTGCCTTGACGGCGTCGACCAGCGCCGGATTCAGCGGCCCCTGGTTGGCGCCGCCCGAGGCGGCCGCGTTGTAGGGCATCGGCGCCGTGGCCGACGGCCGGCCCCAGAAGTGGGCCGGGTCGCTGAAGTTCTGGCCGATCAGCGTCGAGCCGACCGGCGCGCCGTCGCGCAGCACCAGGCTGCCGCCGGCCTGGGCCGGGAACACGGCCTGCGCGACGCCGGTCACGGCCAGCGGATAGACGATGCCGGTGAGCGCACCGAGCAGCGCGAACAGGACCAGCGCGGGACGAAGGATGTTGGCCATGGTGATGCTTTCAGACCAGTCCGGCTGCAACCAGCAGCCAGTCGATGAATTTGATGCCGATGAAGGGAACGACCAGGCCGCCGAGGCCGTAGATCGCGAGGTTGCGGCGCAGCAGGGCGGCCGCGCCGACCGGGCGGTAGCGCACGCCCTTGAGCGCCAGCGGGATCAGGAACACGATCACCAGCGCATTGAAGATCACCGCCGACAGGATCGCCGACGACGGGCTCGCCAGCCGCATCAGGTTCAGCGCCCCGAGCTGCGGGTAGGTCGAGACGAAGATCGCCGGGATGATCGCGAAGTACTTCGCCACGTCGTTGGCGATCGAGAAGGTGGTGAGCGAGCCGCGGGTCATCAGGAGCGCCTTGCCGGTCTCGACCACCTCCAGCAGCTTGGTCGGGTTGGAGTCGAGGTCGACCATGTTGCCGGCCTCCTTGGCGGCCTGGGTGCCGCTGCCCATCGCCACCGCGACATCGGCCTGCGCCAGCGCCGGTGCGTCGTTGGTGCCGTCGCCGGTCATCGCGACCAGCCGGCCCTCGGCCTGGTAGCGGCGGATCAGCGCCAGCTTGTCTTCGGGCGTGGCCTCGGCCAGGAAGTCGTCGACCCCGGCCTCGGCTGCGATCGCCGCCGCCGTGAGCTTGTTGTCGCCGGTGATCATCACGGTCTTGATGCCCATGCGGCGCAGTTCGGCGAAGCGGTCCTTGATGCCGGTCTTGACGATGTCCTTGAGCTCGACGATGCCGAGCACGCGGGCGCCTTCGGCCACCGCCAGCGGCGTGCTGCCGCGCCGCGCCACCTGATCGGCGGCCTGCAGCAGTGCGCCGGGCACCGTGCCGCCGAGCGCCTCGACATGCCGGCGCACCGCATCGACCGCGCCCTTGCGCAAGACGATCGCGTCGGCGTCCAGGCTGTTAGGCGCAGGCGGCAGGTTGACGCCGCTCATCCGGGTCTGCGCCGTGAAAGGCACGAAGTGCGCACCCTCGACCCCCTTGTCGTCGACGCCGCCCCGACGGGCCAACTCGACGATGCTGCGGCCTTCGGGTGTCTCGTCGGCCAGCGACGCGAGGACTGCGGCACGCGCCAACTTCGCTTGCGACACGCCCGGCGCCGTCAGGAAGGCACTGGCCTGGCGGTTGCCGTGCGTGATGGTGCCGGTCTTGTCGAGCAGCAGCACGTCGACGTCGCCCGCGGCCTCGACCGCGCGGCCCGAGGTGGCGATCACGTTGGCCTGCATCATGCGGCTCATGCCGGCCACGCCGACGGCCGACAGCAGGCCGCCGATGGTGGTCGGGATCAGGCACACCAGCAGCGCCACCAGTGCCGTCAGCGACACCACCGTGCCGGCACCCGCCGCCGAGACGCTGAACTGCGAGAAAGGCAGCAGGGTGGCGGTGACCACCAGGAACACCAGCGTCAGCGCCACCAGCAGGATCGTGAGCGCGATCTCGTTCGGCGTCTTCTGGCGCTTGGCTGCTTCCACCATGCCGATCATGCGATCGAGGAAGGACTCGCCCGGGTTCACCGCGATGCGCACCACCAGCCAGTCCGACAGCACCCGGGTGCCTCCGGTGACGGCCGAGAAGTCGCCGCCCGACTCGCGCACCACCGGCGCCGATTCGCCGGTGATCGCGCTCTCGTCGACCGAGGCCACGCCCTCGATCACCTCGCCGTCGAGCGGGATCACGTCGCCGGTCTCGACCAGCACCGCGTCGCCGCGGCGCAGGTTGGGCGCCTGCTCGGGCAGGAAGGTGGCGCCGTGGAAGGGCTGGGTCAGCTTCTTGGCCCAGGTGTCCTTGCGCAGGCCGCGCAGGGAGGCGGCCTGGGCCTTGCTGCGGCCCTCGGCCAGCGCCTCGGCGAAATTGGCGAACAGCACGGTGAACCAGAGCCAGACCGACACCGCGAGCACGAAGCCCGGCGGCATGCCGCCGTCGCCCTCGAAGCCGAGTGCGTGCAGCCACAGCAGCGTGGTCAGGATGCTGCCGATGTAGACGATGAACATCACCGGATTGCGCCACTGGACCCGCGGGCTGAGCTTGGTGATGGCGGCCCACAGGGCGGGACGGACCAGCGAGGCGTCGAACATCGACGCGGGAATGGATGTCTTGATCATGGTCGGGGCCTCACTTCGCCCACAGCATCAGGTGCTCGACCACCGGCCCGAGGGCCAGCGCCGGCACGTAGTTCAGGAGTCCCACCAGCAGCACGGTGCCCACCAGCAGGGTGACGAACAGCGGGCCGTGCGTGGGCATCGTTCCGGCCGTGACCGGCAGCCGCTTCTTGGCCGCCAGGGCGCCGGCGATCGCCAGCACCGGCACGATCACCGCGAAGCGGCCGAACCACATCGCCACCGCCAGCAGCGCGTTGTAGAAGGGCGTGTTGGCCGACAGGCCGGCGAAGGCGCTGCCGTTGTTGTTCCCGGCCGAGGTCAGCGCATAGAGGATCTCGGAGAAGCCATGGGCGCCCGGGTTCGCGATGCCGGCCTTGCCGGCGTCGGCGATCACCGCCACCGCGGTGCCCGCCAGCACCAGGATCGGCGTCACCAGGATCGCGATCGAGGTCAGCTTCATCTCGTGCACCTCGATCTTCTTGCCGAGGTACTCCGGCGTGCGGCCGATCATCAGGCCGGCGATGAAGACCGCCAGGATCGCGAACACCAGCATGCTGTAGAGCCCGGTGCCGACGCCGCCGAAGACCACCTCGCCGAGCTGCATCAGCACCATCGGCACCATGCCGCCGAGCGGCGTGAAGGCATCGTGCATGGCGTTCACCGCGCCGCACGAGGCCGCCGTGGTGACGGCGGCGAAGAGGGCAGAGGCCGTGATGCCGAAGCGCAGTTCCTTGCCCTCCATGTTGCCGCCGGCCTGCAGCGCGCTGGCGGCCTGGTCGACGCCGAGGGCGCCGAAGAGCGGGTTGCCTGCCTGCTCGGCCGGAATCACCACGACCACCGCCGCGACGAACAGCACGGTCATGGCCGCCAGCACCGCCCAGCCTTGGCGCAGGTCGCCCACCACCCGCCCGAAGGCGAAGCACAACGCGGCCGGGATCAGGAAGATCGCCAGCATCTGGGCGAAGTTGGCGAGCGCCGTCGGGTTCTCGTAGGGATGCGCCGAATTGGCGTTGAAGAAGCCGCCCCCGTTGGTGCCGAGCATCTTGATCGCCTCCTGCGAGGCGACCGGGCCCATCGCCAGCGTCTGGGTCGTCGTGCGGGCGTCCTCCAGCACCGGGTTGCCCGCTGCGTCCTTCAGCGGTTGGCCCACCGCGTCGAGCTTCGGTGTCTGGTAGGCGGTGGCCTCGACCGTGGCGACGGTCTTGTAGGCGTCGAAGTTCTGGATCACGCCCTGGGCCGAGAAGAAGACCGCCAGCACGAATGACAGCGGCAGCAGCAGCCACAGGGTGATGCGGGTGAGGTCGACCCAGAAGTTGCCGACCACGCCGCGGCCGTCGGTGCTGCGCGCCGCGAAGCCGCGGGCCAGCGCGAAGGCCACCGCGATGCCGGTGGCGGCCGAGAAGAAGTTCTGCACCGTGAGGCCGAGCATCTGCGTCAGGTAGCTCATCGTCGACTCGCCGGCATAGCCTTGCCAGTTGGTGTTCGAGACGAAGCTGACCGCGGTGTTGAACGAAGAATCCGGCGACACCGCCACCATGCCCGCGGGATCCAGCGGCAGCACCGCCTGCAGCCGCTGCAGGCCGTAGAGCGCCAGCGCGCCGGTGGCGTTGAAGGCCAGCAGCGCCAGCGCATAGGGGCGCCAGTGCATCGGTTGGCCGGGCGAGGTCCCCGCCAGCCGGAACAGCGGCATTTCGACGCGCTGCATCCAGCGCGGCAGCGCACCGTTGCACAGCAGTGCCAGGTAGCGGCCGAGCGGCCAGGCCAGCAGGCCCAGCACGGTCAGGAAGAGGGCCAGCAGGCCCCAGGCCGGGGTGTCCATCAGAACTCCTCGGCGCAGATGAGGGCGAAGACCAGGTAGGCGAACAGCGCGATCGCGATCAGCCCGGCAAAGCCGTAAAGCACTTCGAGGCCGATCATGAGCGCTCTCCCCGGGGCGCCTCGAGCCGGCCCAGCCCCCACACCATGGCCGCGGTCGCGGCCCACATCGCCGCCAGGGCGGCTATCCAGACGATGTCCATCGATCACTCTCCTGCATACGAAACAGGCAGTCAGTGTCGGGAGACGGGCGTAAAGACGGGGAACAGAGTGGGCGAGGGGGCGTAAAGAAAGCGTAAATGGAAGGCTGGAAGGCGCAGATACAGCGGCGCCGCCGCATCTGCCACGGTCGAATCGGCGCGATCTGCTTCTTTACCCGGGCGCGGCGATGGGCCACACTGACCCATGTCCAAGTTTCTTCGCTATCTGCGCGCCGTCCTGTGGGGTTTCATCGGCCTGGGCGGCCGGCGGGCCGACGCCGACGAGCGGGTCGACCAGGCCGGCGCGATACCGACCATCGCCATTGCGCTGGTGCTGGTGCTGCTGCTGGTGGCAGGCCTGATCGCGCTGGCCAGGTTCGCCGCCGGGACCTGATTTTTCAAGCCTCGGCCCCGGGCGGCGAAGGGCTCAGCGCTTGGCCAGCAGTGCGCCCATCGCGAACACCGAGTTCGGCGCATTCACCGGCGGCGACTTGACCCGGCCCGGGAGCACCGGCACGCTGTTCTTGCGGGCCGCCCGCACGCCTTTGCTGATCTGCTCGTCGACCAGGCTCTGCAGCGTGATCGACTCCAGGAACTCGACCGCGCGGCGGTTGACCGATTCCCACAGCTCGTCGGTGGTGCAGCGGTGCACGGCGCCCGGCGCGTCGGGGCGCTGGGCGCGGTTCTTGAGTTCGGTCTCGTCTTCGATCGACAGGATGATTTCGGCCACGTTGATGGCCGACGCCTGGCGCCCGAGCGAATAGCCGCCGCCCGGCCCGCGGGTCGATTCGACAAGCCCCTGGCGGCGCAGCTTGCCGAACAGCTGCTCGAGGTAGGACAGCGAAATCCGCTGGCGCTGGTGGATGGAGGACAGGTTGACCGGGCCAGTGCGGCCATTGAGCGCCACGTCGATCATGGCGGTGACTGCGAAGCGGCCTTTGGTGGTGAGACGCATCGGTGATTCTTTCTGATTTGGGGCGCCATGGCGCCGCCGGGGGGTGCAGGCCGACGTGCGAAACGTCTTGCTGCGGAGTGCTGGCGTGCGAGGAAACGAGGCGCTTCCGCGCGCGCAGCGGGCCTGGGGCGTGAAGGGCCTAGGCGCGGGGTGGCCGCTTGGGGTGCTCGAGGAAGGCCGAGGCACCCAGGGCCGGCGGCGGTGGTGCCGCGGGCTCCGACATCGTCATCGGGACGAAGAGACCGGGGAGACCGATCAGGATCTCGCTGCAGTCGTGGCGCTGCTCGTCGTTGCCGGGGGATTCGTCACCCGGCTCGCTCGGCGCGCCGGCATCGAAGGCCTTCGAGAGCACCTGTTCGAACGCCTGGGCCGAGGCCGCGGCGTCGCAGCCGTGCTGGCGCGCTCCCGCGTACCCCTGGGCCGCGGCCGAGAAGCCGAGGCAGCAGAGCACGAATGCGAGGACAGCGGAGACGAGCCAACGGGGCATGGGAAGGGATTTTAGCAATCCGCAGTCGGGGGGCGGTGCCTTGCCTGGGCGCAGGGCACTTTCTCCTGGTCACCCCGGGTTTTCAGACGCATTGCCATGACTTTGAGACCATTCCCCTGTGCCGAACACGGGCGCGCCGGGAAAATCCATGCGCCCGCGCCGCAGATTCGTCATCAGGCGAACGGTGTGGCGCCTTTTCGATGGCCCTCGGCCTCGAACCCTATCCCTATGCGCGTACACCCTTCATTTCTTTTCGGTGCCCGCCACCACTTCAGCAACGGATCAATCCGTTTCGTCACGCGCCGAACGGCCGCCGTGATGGCGATTGCATGCACCGCGGCCGCGTCGGCCATCGCGCTCGCGACCGGCACCGCGATCGGCATCCACTGGGCGGAGCGCGAGGCGGCCAACCGCCACACCGCCACCGGTGCCGAACGCGCGTACGTGGTCGACGAGCTTGGCAGGCTGAACGCGTCGGTGGCCCAGATCGAGCCACGCATGGCGCGGCTGGCCGACCATGTGAGCGAGCTGCGCCGTCTGCAGGCACGCCTCCAGGCGTCGAAGGTCGCCGCCCGGCTCGCGCCCCTGGGTGCGAGCGCCGACCCCGGCTCCGCCGCGGGCGGCCCCGCGTTGCCGCCGCGGCCTTGCGCCGGCGCCAGGGCCGAGCGGGTGCCGGCGCAAATCGAAAGCACGCGCCGCGAGCTCGACTGCATGGTCCGGACACTGACGCGGCTCGAGCAGGAAGCCATCACGCAGGCGGTCGCCTGGGCCGCGCTGCCGGGGCGCTCGCCGGTCGATGGCGCCCGGCCCGGTTCGCCCTTCGGCAACCGCCTCGACCCATTCGACCATCGCCTGAGCTTTCATTCGGGCATCGACCTCGCCGCGCCGACGGGCACGCCGATCCTGGCCACCGCCGGCGGACGCGTGAGCTTCTCCGGCCAGAAGGCCGGCTACGGCAACATGATCGAGATCGCGCATGGCAACAACCTGGTGACCCGCTACGGCCATGCCTCGCGCCTGATCGCCCGCGAGGGCGACCTGGTGCTGCCGCGGCAGCATATCGCCGACGTCGGTTCGACCGGCCGCTCGACCGGGCCGCACCTGCACTTCGAGGTGCTCGAGGGCGGCGAGCAGATCGATCCCGCCAACTACCTGAGCCTGTTTGCAGCGAATTCCCATGACTGAATATCGGCGCGGCGGCGCCCGTACCGACCGACTCGCGACAGGCGGCTATGCACCACGCCCGGTGCGCTCCCTTTCGGCCCGTGCGGCCATAGGGGCCCTTGCCTGCGCGTCCTGCCTGGCGGTCGGCGCAGCGGCCGCGACCTGGCAGGCACGGCAGGGTGCCGCGGCGCCCCCGCCCTGCGTGGCGCCGCCGCCCTCCGAAGACCTCGTGCAGGCCGAGCTGGCACGCACCCGCCTCGCGCTGGCACAGGAAGAATCCGCGCGCCTCGCCCTGCAAAAGACCGCCGACGAGGCCGCCGCCGAAGTCACCCGCCTGCGCACCGAACTGAGCTTCCTGCGCGGGCAGGGCGCGAAGCGGCGTTGAGCCGTCCCTCCATCATCTCCCAGTGAAGAATCGTCCATGTTCGGCAAGAAGAAATCGACAGGCATCCGCCAAGCGAAATTCGCGACCCTGATCGCGCACGATGTCCAACTCTCCGGCAACCTCGAGTTCAGCGAGGGCCTGCGCCTCGACGGCCACGTGCAGGGCAACATCAGCGGCAAGGCCGGCAGCGAGACGCTGCTGGTGCTGAGCGATCGCGGCTCGGTCACGGGCAACGTCCACGGACACGACATCGTGATCAACGGAAAGATCATTGGCGACGTGGTGGCGGACCACTTCGTCGAACTGCAGGCGAACGCGCATGTCACGGGCAACATCGACTACCTGCAACTGCGCATGGACGCCGGCGCGACCGTCGACGGCAAGCTGACCCGGCGCGACTCACCCACGGCCGCGCCGGCGCTCCCGCCGCCCGGAACGACGGCCGAGCAGGGCCGTTGACTTCACTTCCGACAGATATTAAAGTGATATCACTTTTCTGGAGGAGACCGAATGACCGAAGCCCCCGTCCATGCGCGCGTCGTCCGCAGCGAACGCCGCTACCAGTCCATCAGCGGCTATGCCATGGCACTGGCCGCGCTGCTGCTGTTCGCATTCGGTGCGCTGGTGTTCGTCCGCCACCTGGCCCATCCGGCGGTGGGCGTGGTGCTGGTGCTGGCCGGCGCGGCGCTGGTGCCGGGCTTCTACATGCTCAAGCCGAACGAAGGCATCATCTTCACGCTGTTTGGCGAATACAAGGGCACCGACCGCTCCGAGGGCCTGCGCTGGACCAACCCGCTGCTGAGCGGCCAGAAGATCTCGCTGCGCGCACGCAACCTCAACACGCCGCCGCTGAAGGTCAATGACAAGCGCGGCAACCCGGTGGAGATCGGCGCCGCGGTGGTCTGGCGCGTGCACGACACGGCCCAGGCGGTGTTCGAGATCGACGACTACACGAAGTTCGTGAGCATCCAGGCCGAGGCCGCGATCCGCCACCTGGCCACGCTCTATGCCTACGACAGCGGCGAGGACCTCGAAGGCGACGAGACCACGCTGCGGGCCGGACTCGACGTGGTGGCGGATGCCCTGAAGGCAGAACTCAACCAGCGCTTCGCCAGCGCCGGGGTCGAGGTGCTCGACGCCAAGCTCACGCACCTGGCCTACGCGCCCGAGATCGCCCAGGTGATGCTGCGGCGCCAGCAGGCGACGGCCATCGTCAGCGCCCGGCACCAGATCGTGGCGGGCGCGGTGGGCATGGTCGAGGCGGCACTCAAGGGCCTGTCCGAACGCAACCTCGTGACCCTGGACGACGAGCGCAAGGCGGCGATGGTGTCGAACCTGCTGGTCGTGCTGTGCTCGGACAACGACGCCCAACCCGTGATCAACACCGGCACGCTCTACACCTGAGCCGCAGCGGCGCGTTCGTCCGATGGCCAGCCCAGGCAAGAAGTCCTTTCCGTTGCGCATCGATCCGGTGCTGTGGGCCGAGATCGAGCGGCTCGCCGCGCAAGAGTTGCGCAGCGCGAATGCGCAGGTCGAGTTCATGCTGCGCGAGGGACTGGAGCGAAGGGGGCGGCTGCCGGCCCGCGTCACGGCTCCCCGAAAGAAGGAGACTCCATGAAGCGCCTCGCACGCCTGATCATTCCGATGCTGGCCCTGCTCGCGCCGGCCCTGGGCGCCGCCCAGTTGCGCGACTCCTCGCCCGCCGAGCAGGCGCTCGACGCCGAAGCCTTCCAGGGCATGGACCAGGCCATCTCGGTGCGCCTTCCGGACGTGCAGGCGGCGGTCGTGCTGCTGAAGGGGCGCGTCGTCTATGCCTATCATCGCGACGGCCGCGCAGACACCCTGCACGACGTGCAGTCGGTGGCCAAGAGCGCCTTGTCGGCACTGGTCGGGATCGCGCTGGCGCAGGGCCGTCTCGCGAGCCTGGACCAGCCGGTGCTGGCGCTGATGCCCGAGTGGGCGCCGCTGAACGCCGACCCGCGCGCCGCCGCGATCACGCTGCGGCACCTGCTGACCATGACGGCGGGCTTCGCCATCGACGACCCGACGGGCACGGCGGCACCCGGCCGGCCGCAGGACGCCTGGGCCCGCCCGCTCGGCAGCGCCCCCGGTCAGCGCTTCGCCTACGACAACGCCCTGGTCCCGGTGCTGGCGGCGCTGCTCGAAAAAGCGACCGGCATGCCGCTGGCCGACTATGCCAGGCGCGAACTCGTCACGCCGCTCGCGATGCAGGAGCCTTCGTACCGGCGCGGCCTGCACCTGCGCACCGAAGACATGGCCAGGCTCGGCCAGCTCTTCCTGCAGAAGGGCGCCTGGGATGGCAGGGCGCTGGTGCCCGAGTCCTACGTCATGGCCGCCACCCAGCCGCAGAACGCGGGCGGGCCGCCGGTGTCGATGCCCTATGGCTACCTGTGGTGGGTGCTGCCGACCGAGGCGCCGCGGCGCACTTTCATGGCCAGCGGCTACGGCGGCCAGACGATCTGGGTCCATCCGCCGCTGGATCTGGTGATTGCGACCAGCGCAACGGCTTCGGTCGAGAGCCAGCGCCGGGGCCAGGCGGTGCAGCTGCTGCGCACCCGCCTGTTCGCCGCCGCGCAGAAGCGCTACGCGACGCCTTAGCCGCCGACGCCACCGGGCAGCCCCGCCGGCGCCCGCTTCGCCAGGCCGCGCAGCTGCAGCACGCAGCCGATCACCAGCAGCACGAAGCACACGCCCACCGCCTTCTGCAGGCCCGGGTCGTCCGGCCCGCTGAACCAGGGTGCGCCCTGCGGCAGACGGGTAAAGGTTTCGGTGAGCCCGGGAATCATGTGGAAGAACAGCGTGGTCGAGTAGGCGATGATCTCGATCGCGCGCGAAGCGCGGCCGAACTTGCCGCCGCCGGCCAGCGCCGCCAGCGCCAGCACGAGCAGCGTCAGGATGCCCAGCGCATGCGGGGCGCCGAAGCCGCCGTGCCTGAAGATGCCGAAGCCCGTGAGGCAGGTCAGCACCGTGGCCCAGACGTAGGTGCGCCCGAGCGGATGCCGGGCGGCGATCTCGCCGAAGCGCAGCAGGGACGCGAGGCCGGCCGCCAGCGCCACCAGGCTGATGGCGGTGTGGACGAGGCCGAGCGGGGTCAAGCCGAACATGGGGACTCCTTCGTTCGATGGGGTGGCGACCGGGCCGCCCGCATCATCCCGGTTTCGAGGTCTTTTGTCTCGCCCCGCGCGCGGGCAGGCCCGCGCTCAGCGATCGCAGACGAACAGCACGCCGCTTTCGGCCGGCGCCTTGCCGACCACCCGCAGGCTCGTGCGGTCCTTCTGGCAGTACGCGGCCGCCTCGGCGGTGGTGGTGGCCCGCAGGACGCCGTCCTTCATGCGGACGACTTCGTTGGACGGCGCGCCGCAGCCCGCGAGCGCGATGGCGAAGGACAGGAGTGAAAGCCGGTTCATGAGGCCGACTTTAGCGCGACCGGACGCGCAACCGCGCCATGCACGCATCGGGCGCTGCCTCGACGAAGCGGGCGGATGCTGGCACCATGGGCGCGCATCGCCACTTCGCAGGAGCATCGAAGTCCATGACGGCCGATACGCTGATCGACAAGCCGACGATTCTGGTCGTCGACGACACACCCGACAACCTGGCGCTGATGTCCGAGCTGCTGCGCGACGAGTTCCGCGTCAAGGTCGCGAACAGCGGCGAGAAGGCCCTGCGTGTTCTGGAGGCAGCGCCGCTGCCCGACCTGGTGCTGCTCGACATCATGATGCCCGGCATGAGCGGCTACGACGTCTGCATCGCGATCAAGGCCTCGGCGCGCACCGAGCGGGTGCCGGTGATCTTCCTCAGCGCGCTCGACGGCGCCGACGACGAGCGGATGGGCCTCGAGCTCGGCGCGGTCGACTACATCACCAAGCCGATCAAGCCGGCCATCTGCCTGCAGCGGGTGCGCAACCAGCTGCAGCTCAAGGCCGCGGCGGACTTCCTGCACGATCGCAATGCCTACCTCGAGCAGGAGGTCGCCCGCCGCACGCGCGAACTGGCCGCCGTGCAGGACGTGACGATCACGATGATGGCCTCGCTCGCCGAGGCGCGCGACAACGAGACCGGCAACCACATCCGCCGCACCCAGCAGTACGTGAAGGCGCTGGCCGAGCAGCTGGCGGGGCATCCGCGCTTCGCGCACTACCTGTCGCCGCGCCAGATCGAGACGCTCTACAAGTCGGCGCCGCTGCACGACATCGGGAAGATCGGCATCCCCGACCGCATCCTGCTCCACCCCGGCCGGCTCACGCCGGAGGACTTCGAGGTCATGAAGACCCACACCACGATCGGCCGCGACGCGATCGCCGGCGCCGAGGCCCGGCTCGGCACGACGGTCGAGTTCCTGGTCTGCGCGAAGGAGATCGCCTATGGCCACCAGGAGAAATGGGACGGCAGCGGCTACCCGCAGGGCCTGCGGGGGGACGAGATCCCGATCTCGGCCCGGCTGATGGCGGTCGCGGACGTGTACGACGCGCTGATCAGCCGGCGCGTCTACAAGGAAGGCATGCCGCACGAGCAGGCGGTCGGGATCATGCGCGACGGCCGCGGCACGCATTTCGACCCCGATGTCGTCGATGCCTTCCTCGCCATCGCCGAGCAGTTCCGGACGATCGCCGAGCGCTTGCGCGACAGCGAGGCGGATCTCGCGGCCAAGGCGGCGCAGCTCGAGTCGATCGCCGAGACGATCCGGATCTGACCGGCATGCGGGAGGCGGCCGACGGATCGCGCGACAGCCGGTGGATGGGGGCGCTGCGGGAACGGCTCGAGCGCCGGTCGCTCGGCTTCCTGCTGGTGGTCTCGCTGCTGCCGCTGGCGGTGGCGGTGTTCGTCGTCGGCGCCTACGGGCTGTACGCGACCCGTTCGACGGCCGAGCGCCTCGACCACGTCTACCACGTCGACATGCAGGCCTCGATGGACGCCAAGGAGGGCCAGGTCCAGCTGGTGCGCCTGGGGCGGGCGCTGCGCCAGCTTGCGCTGGCGGCCGACCGCACGGGCCAGCAGAAGGCGCTCGGCCTGATGACCGAAGCGCAGACCGAGCTCGACAAGACCGTGGCCGACCTGCGGCGGCGAACACCGGGCCGCGAGGGTCTCGAACGGCTGCAGGCGTTCGACCGGCACTACCTTCTGTACCGCCACCAGCTCGACGACCTGCTGGTGCTGGTGCGCGAGGGGCGGTTCGTCGAGCTCGCCGAGGCCGTGCAGCGCGACGAACTGCTCGCCACCGCGGATGCGGCCGCGGCCGAGCTCGAGGGCGTCGCCGCGCTGAAGCAGGCCGACGCGGCGCAGCTGGCCACGCAGGCCAGCGAGCATGCCCGGCGCAGCACGCAGACCATCGTGCTGCTGGTCTTGTCGACCACGCTGCTCGGCATCGTGGCCGCGTGGCTGACCATCCGCTCGATCCGCCGTCCCGCGGCCCGGCTGCGCCACCATGTCGAGTCGCTGACGGCCGGCCGCTTCGATGCGGTGGTCCCCTACACCGGCTACGACAACGACGTCGGCGACCTGGCGCGCACGATCGACACGCTGCAGGCCGGCGCCCGCGAGATCGCCTGGCAGAGCCGCGTGAAGACCGAGGTCGCCGAGCTGTCGACGGCGCTGCAGACCGCGGGCGATCCGGCCGAGCTGGGCCGGCGATTCCTGTCGCGGGTCGCACCGGCGATGGGCGCCGGGCGGGCGAGCTTCTACCTGGCCGACGACGAGGCGGCCCGCCTGCAGCTGCTGGTCGGCTATGCGCTCGACCCGGACGCGCCCGCGCCGGCCACCATCCCCTTCGGCGCCGGCCTGGTCGGGCAATGTGCGCTCGAGCGCCGCATGCTGCGCATCGCCGACGCGCCGGCCGGCTACGCCCGCCTGGGCTCCAGCCTGGGGAGCGCCGACGCGCGCGCGCTGCTGCTGGTGCCGCTGCAGCGCGGCGATCGGCTGCTCGGCGTGCTCGAGTTCGCCGGCTTCGGCGCCTTCGACGGGCAAGCCCTCGCGCTGCTCGACGCGGCGCTGCCGACGCTCGCGATGAGCCTGGAGATCGCGCAGCGAAGCGCCAGTACCCGGCACCTGCTCGACGCGACCCGCGAGCAGGCGCTGCGCCTCGAGGCCCAGGCGGCCGAACTCGACGCCCAGCGCCGCCGCCTCGAGGCCACCGAAGCCTGGTACCGCGGCATCATCGAGTCGGCCCCCGACGGCATGCTGGTGATCGATGCCGACGGCCGGATCGCGATCGCCAACGCGCAGCTGGCGCGGATGTTCGGCTACCCGGACGGATCCCTGGTCGGCCAGCCGGTGGAAGTACTGGTTCCCGCGTCCTCGCGCCCAGTCCATGCCGGCCTGCGTGCCGGCTACCTGCGCGACGGACGGCCGCGCCAGATGGGCGGTGGCGAGGTCGACCTGCGCGGCCGGCGTGCCGATGGCAGCGAGTTCGCCGTCGAGATCAGCCTCGCGCAGCTGCCGGCCTCACCCGAGCGCACGGGCTTCGTCTGCGCATCGGTGCGTGACATCACCGAGCGCCGCCGCACCGAGGCGGTGCTGGCCGAGCAGCGCGTGGAGCTCCAGAACATCCTTGAGCGCAGCCCGATAGCGATCGCCTTTGCCACGGGTGGCCAGTTCCACTATGCCAACCCGAAGTTCCAGCAGGCCTTCGGCCTCGACAAGGGCGCCGACGGCGGCGACATCTACGCCGAGCGGGCCCAACGCGACGCCCTGCTCGAACGCATCGCCGCCGAAGGCTTCGTGCACGACATCGAGCTGCGCCTGCTGGCCGCGGGCGGTGCGCTGCGCGACTATCTCGCCACCTTCGTGCGCATGACCCACGAGGGCCGGGATGGCACGATGGGCTGGCTGATCGACATCACCGAGCGCAAGGCCGCCGAGACTGCGATGCGCGAGGCCAAGGAGATCGCCGAGGAAGCCACCCGGGCCAAGAGCGACTTCCTCGCCAACATGAGCCACGAGATCCGCACGCCGATGAACGCCATCATCGGCATGTCGCACCTGGCGCTGCAGACCGCGATGGAGCCGCGCCAGCGCAACTACGTCGAGAAGGTGCACCGCGCGGCGGAGAACCTGCTCGGCATCATCAACGACATCCTCGACTTCTCGAAGATCGAGGCCGGCAAGCTCAGCCTCGAGCGCACCGACTTCCGGCTCGAGGACGTGATGGACCAGCTGGCGAGCGTGGTCGGCATGAAGGCCGAGGACAAGGCGCTGGAGCTGTTGTTCACGATCGATCCCGAGGTGCCGACCGCACTGGTCGGCGACCCGCTGCGGCTCGGCCAGGTGCTGGTGAACCTGGCCAGCAATGCGGTCAAGTTCACCGAGCGCGGCGAGGTCGTCGTCGCGGTGCGCCTGGCCGCGCGCGAGGCCGACGGGGTCGAGCTGCACTTTGCGGTACGCGACACCGGCATCGGCATCGACGCCGCGCAGTGCGGCCAGCTGTTCCGGTCGTTCAGCCAGGCCGACAGCTCGATCACGCGCCGCTATGGCGGCACCGGCCTGGGCCTGGCGATCTGCAAGGACCTGGTCGCGCTGATGGACGGCCGCATCTGGGTCGACAGCACGCCGGGCGTTGGCTCCACCTTTCAGTTCCATGCCCGCTTCGGTGTCCAGGCCCGCCCGGCGCCGCGCCAGCCGGTGCGGCGCGAGCTGCTGCTCGGCGTGCGCGCCCTGGTGGTGGACGACAACGCCGCGGCGCGCGAGATCCTGGCCGGCATGGCGCAGCAGCATGGCCTGGAGGCCGACGTCGCCCGCGACGGCGAGCAGGCGCTCGAGATGGCGCGCTCGGGCCAGCAGCGCGGCCTGCCTTACGACGTCGTGCTGATGGACTGGAAGATGCCGGTGATGGACGGCGTCGAGACCGCCGCCCGCCTGCACGACCGGCTGCAGCACGACATGCCGTCGATCATCATGGTGACCGCCTTCGGCCGCGAGGACGCCCTCGCCGCCGCCGAGCAGCGCCGTGTCCGGCTCCAGTCGGTGCTGACCAAGCCGGTGACGGCCGCCGGCCTGCTGCGTGCGATCGCCGAGGCGCTGGGCCGCAGCGTCGCGCTCGACGAGGCGGTGGCCGAACCGGGCCACGACCACGAAGGCGCCCTGGCCGCGCTGCGTGGCGCCCGGGTGCTGCTGGTCGAGGACAACGACCTGAACCAGGAACTGGCCGGCGAGCTGCTGCAGCGGGCCGGGATCGCGTTCGCGGTGGCGGGCAACGGCCGCGAGGCGCTCGACCTGCTGGCTCGCGACGACCGCTTCGACGGCGTGCTGATGGACTGCCAGATGCCGGTGATGGACGGCTACGCGGCGACCCGGGCGATCCGCGCCGACCCGCGCTGGGCGCGGCTGCCCGTGATCGCGATGACCGCCAACGTGATGGAAGGCGCGAGCACGCGCGAACGCGCCGCCGGCATGGACGACCGCATCGCCAAGCCGCTGGATCTGCGGTCGATGTTCGTCACGATGGCGCGCTGGATCCGGCCGCGTAGCGGCGCGCCGGCGGCGCCGCCCACAGAGGCTGCGCCCATTCCGCCGTCCAGCCTGCCGGCGCTGGCCGGCATCGACGTCGACCGAGGCCTCGCCACCAGCGGCGGGGATCCGGGCCTGTACCGGCGGCTGCTGCGGCGCTTCGCCGCCGGCCAGGCGGACTTCGGCGACCGTTTCCGCGCCGCGCTCCAGTCCGCGGACCCGGAGGCCGCCACCCGCGCCGCCCACACCTTGAAGGCAACCGCCGGCAACATTGGCGCGCGGGACGTGCAGGCGGCCGCCGGCGCGCTCGAGCAGGCCAGCCTGGAAGGCCGGGACCCCGCAGTCCTGGCCCCGTGGCTGCACACGGTCGAGCAGGCGCTGGCGGGCGTGCTCGCGGGCCTGGCGGCCGCTGGCGAAGACAGCACCGGTGGGGCGGTGCCGGAGGCAGCGACCGCGACACCTGAACTGGCCGGCCTGGTGCGGCGGCTGCGCACGCTGCTGGAGGCCGACGACAGCGCGGCCGCCGAGTTGGCCGACCCGCTCGCCGCGCGCGCCCGCGGCACGCCGTGGGGGCCGGCCCTGCAGCGCGCCGCGCGCGCCGCCGCCGCCTTCGACTTCGACGCGGCGCTGGCGGCCCTGACCGAGATCGACGAGCGCCCGGCGCCGGGGTCCAATCAGACGGAGCGTGCAAGATGAGATTCAACGGCAAGACAGCGGTTGTCACGGGCGCGGCCTCGGGCATCGGCAGGGCGAGCGCGCTTCGCCTGGCCGCGGAAGGGGCGCAGGTCATCGCCGCCGACATCGATGCCGCCGGCGGCGAGGCGCTTACGGCACAGTCCGAAGGACGCATCGTCTTCAAGCGGACCGACGTGAACGCGATCTGCCCCGGCTGAAGGAACAGGTCAACGGCATGCTCGCCGGCATCGCCGACCGGGCCCAGCCGGTGGCACGGGGCGGGACGCCCGAGGACATCGCCGGCGCCGTGGCCTTTCTGGCCAGCGAGGATGCCGCGTTCGTCACGGGAACCCACCTGGTGGTGGATGGCGGCATCCTGGTCGGGCCCCGCCACAGCTGGGACCCTGCGACCCCGGGCATGTCCGACGCCATCCGCCAGTTGATCGCGGCGTCCGCGGGCGGCGGCAAGGCCTAGAGGGTCTCCGACGGATCGAAATCCAGCTCGACCTTGGCCCCGTTCGGGTCGTGGCAGAACAGCTGCCAGGTGCCCGCGCCGGCCTGCTGGCGCAGCTCGTAGGCAACGCCGCTCTGGTCGAAGCGCGCCTTGACCGCGCGCAGGTCCTGCGCCGTGAACGCCATGTGGTCGATGACGCCGGTGCGCTGGGCCGGCACCGGCCTGCCGAAGTACAGGTGCAGCACCGCCTGCGGCCCGTCGCCATAGAGCCAGGCGCCCGGAAAGCCCAGGTCCGGCCGGTGGCCGACGCGCAGCCCGAGCAGGCCGGTGTAGAAGGCCAGCGTCTGTTGCTCGTCCTCCGCGGTCACGGTGAAGTGGTTCATGCCGACGATCATCGCGTTGACTCCTTCGTTCGAGTGTTCAGGGCAGCAGCACCAGCGCGCCGATGCTGGCACGAGCTTCGAGCCGGGCGTGCGCCTCGGCCGCCGCGTCGAGCGGGAAGCGTTCGATCGGCGGCAGGCGGATCGCGCCGTCGGCGAGCGCCTGCCAGACCCGCTGCGCGCGCTCGGCGAGTTGGGCCTGAGTGGCCACGTAGTCGAACACCACCGGGCGCGAGAAGCTCAGCGACTTGGCCACCAGCGCATCCGGCGCCAGCGGCGCCAGCGGCCCGCTGGCCTGGCCGAGGCTGATCCAGTGCCCGCGGCGCGCCAGGGCCGCCAGGTTTTCGTCGCGGGCGGCGTCGCCCAGGCCGTCGATCACCACGTCGGCGCCGCCGCAGACACGCTGCACCGCTTCCGCGAAGCGGTAGTCGCGGGTCACGATCACATGCTCGCAGCCATGCTCGCGCGCCACCCGGGCCTTGTCCTCGCTCGACACCGTGCCGATCACCACGGCACCGAGACGGCGCGCCCAGGCGCAGACCAGCAGGCCGACCCCACCGGCCGCCGCGTGCACCAGCAGCCGGGTGCCGCGCTGCACATGGCCGAGGTCGTGCAGCAGGTAGTCGGCCGTGATGCCCTTCAGGAGCAGGGCAGCCGCCGTCTCGTCCTCGATCTCTGGCGGCAGCCGCACCACCCAGTCGGCCGGCACGCTGCGCACGCCGCAGTAGGCGCCCGGCACCGGACCGAGGTAGGCGACGCGGTCCCCGGGCAGGAAGCCGGAGACCTGCGGGCCGACATCGAGCACGCCGCCCGCGGCCTCCATGCCCGGCACGCCCGGCGCGCCCTCGGACACCGGGAACATCGTAGGCACCCAGCCGCGCCGCAGGTAGACATCGATGAAATTGACGCCGACCGCACGCTGGCGGATGCGCACTTCGCCGGCGCCGGGCGCAGCGGCCTCGGCGTTCTGCGGCCACAGCACATCAGGGCCGCCATGGCGCGCGACCCCGATGCGGCGAGTCGGCACCGGCAGCGCCGTCGGCATCGGGCCGGCGCCGCGCGAGCGTTGGTCCGCGCCGCCCCGCAGGTAGCGGCGCAGGTCCTCGAAGCCGGTCTCGTAGACGCCCTGCGCCACGGTGTCGCGCAGTTCGTGCTCCATGCCCGGCGGCGTCGCGAAGCTCGACGTCCAGTGCCAGAAGGTCCGGTTGCCATCGGTCACCGGCTTCAGCGTCACGGTCGCGACATAGCGCTGCAGCGGCAGGCTGGCCTCGACGATGCAGTAGGTGCTCTGGTGCTCGCGGTCGGACAAGGTCAGCAACTGCTCGCGGATGTGGTGGCCGTCCTTCAAGATGAAATTGCGCACGCAGCCGACCTGGTCGCTGCGCTCGCCGCCCTCGATGTGGCTGGATTCGATCGCGCTGTGCCACTGGTCATGGCTGTTGAAGTCGCGCAGCACGGCCCAGACGCGCTCGATGGGCGCATCGATGATCGCGGAGCGGACGACCTTCTGCAGCATGGCGCGTGTCAGCGCAGCGAGCGCCGCTTCAGGGCGTCGAAGCCGGCCTGGAACACGCCTTCGCCGATCGAACGAACCAGCTCGCCTTCGCGGCCGGGGTCGCAGTCGAACTCGGCGCTCCACTCGGCAAAGCAGCGCCCGCCATCGGTCACCGGCGTGAGCTTGAGCGTGGCGGTGTAGTTGGCGACGCCCATCGGGCTTTCGAGGATCTCGTAGGTGCAGCTGTAGTCGTAGTCGGAGAGCGCCAGCAGCCGCTCGCGGATCATGCCGCCGTCCTTCAGGTGGAAGTGCCGGATGCAGCCGACGCGGTCGGCCGGCTGGCCGTTCTCGATCCGGCTGTCGGCGATGGCCGGATGCCATTGCGGCATGCCGTTGAAGTCGCGCACCCGCGTCCAGACGCTGTCGGCGCTGGCATCGATCACGCTGGACACGTAGACGTTGACCATGCGCTATTCCTTCGGCGCGGCCGAGGGCAGGGCGGCGTGGGCGCCGCTGGCATCGCCGACCAGGCGCTGGATGTCGCCGCCCTCGATGCCGATCTCGCGCAGCAGCTGGTCGACCAGCGGCGCCTGGGCCCGGAAGCGCAGCGCCGAGTTGACCAGGCCGTCGGCGAAGCCGCCGCCTTCGCCATTGCGCACCCCATCGCCGCCCGAGCCGCCGAGCCCGTCGACATGCAGGATCTTGATGCCCTCGATGCGCTCCAGCGGCCGCACCGATTCGCGGATGATCGCCTCGGCCTTCTCGACCAGCTTCATGCGCAGCGCCGACATCCGCGCCTCGGGCGACAGCATGTTGTGCGACTCGTTCATCATGCGCGCCGCCTCGGCCTCGATCTCGGCGCGCACCCGCATCGCCATCGAGCGGATCTTGTCGGCGTCTGCATCGGCCTCGGCCTGGGCCCGCACCGCGGCGCCGCGGGCGGCGCTGGCATCGCTCTCGGCCTGCGCCGCCGAGGTCAGGCGCAGGGCGTCGCGTTCGGCCACCTGCTGGGCGCCGATCAGGTCGATCGCCTTCTTGCGCTCGGCCATCTCGACCTCGCGCGCGGTGAACACCTTTTCTTCGGCCGACACCGCCAGCGCCCGGGCGATCTCGGCCTCGGCCTGGGCCTCGCTCTGGGCCTTGCTCTCGCGCGCGACCGAGATCGCGCGCTGCTGCTCGGCCAGTTCGAGCGACATGCGCCGTTCGATCTCGGCGCCCTGGATCGCGCGCTCCTTGCCGATACGGTCTTCCTCCAGCGTCTGCTCGGAGCGGATGCGGGCCTGGTCGATGCTCTGCTTGGCCGCGATCTGCGCCGCTTCGGCATCCTGCTCGCGCTGGGCCCGCTCGGCCGACACCTCGGCGCGCTGGCGGGCGCGCGCGATCTCCAGCTCGCGCTGCTGCGCCAGGCGCGCATGCTCGCCCTCGCGGTCGATGTCGAGCGACAGCTTCTCGGCCTCGAGGTTCTTGTTGCGGATCGCGATCAGCGTGTCTTGTTCGACATCGTTGCGCTGCTTCTTGCGGTGCTCGATCTGCTCGGTGAGGCGGGTCAGGCCCTCGGCGTCGAAGGCATTGCTCGGGTTGAAGAACTCCATGCCGGTCTGGTCGAGCTGGGTCAGCGAGGCGGCCTCGAGCTCGAGGCCGTTCTTGGTCAGGTCTTCGGCGACCGCGTCGCGCACGCGCTTGACGTAGGCGCCGCGCCGCTCGTGCAGTTCCTCCATCGTCATCTCGGCCGCCGCGGTGCGCAGGGCGTCGACGAACTTGCCTTCGACCAGTTCGCGCAGCTGGTCGGGCTCCAGCGTGCGCAGGCCGAGCGTCTGCGCCGCCGCCGCCACCGCCTCCTCGCTGGTCGCCACGCGGACGTAGAACTCGGCCATGACGTCGACGCGCATGCGGTCCTTGGTGATCAGCGCCTTGTCGCGGCCGCGGCTGACCTCCAGCCGCAGCGTGTTCATGTTGACCGGGATCACGTCGTGCACGATCGGCAGCACGAAGGCGCCGCCGCCCAGCACCACCTTCTGGCCGCCAAGGCCGGTGCGCACGAAGGACCGCTCCTTGGAACTGCGCAGGTAGAGCCAGTGCAGCAGCCAGACCGCGATCGCCACGACGATCGCGACGACGATCAGCGCGAGGATGAAACTTCCGAATTGAGCGCCTGACATAAACCTGGTCTCCTTTTAATAAGTTGAGGACAGAGCAAAAACTGCTGCGCAGTTTCTTGGTCTGTCCCGCAAAGTCATCTGTCCAGTTGAGGCCAGCGCAAAAACTGCTGCGCAGTTTCTTGGTCTGTCCCGCAAAGTCATCTGGCTATCGCAACAAAGCGTCGCGTGGTCTCGGTAAGCGCCACCTCGGTCGGCAGCCGCTCCATCGAACTCGCGCCGTAGAAGCCGTGGCAGGCCGGGCAGCGCGCGAGCACGTACTGCGCGTCCTCGGGGGTGGCGATAGGCCCGCCGTGGCACAACACGATCACTTCGGGGTTGACCGCCTGCGCCGCCACCGCCCAGGCATTGATCCGCGGCACGCAGTCGGCCAGCGTGAGCGCGGTGCCGGCGCCGATCGCGCCACCGGTCGTGAGGCCGAGGTGGCACACCACGATGTCGGCACCGGCCGCCGCCATGGCCCGCGCATCGGCCTCGCAGAACACGTAGGGGGTGGTCAGCAGGTCGAGCGCCCGGGCGCGGGCGATCAACTCGACCTCGAGACCGTAGCCCATGCCGGTCTCTTCGAGGTTGGCCCGGAAGACGCCGTCGATCAGCCCGACGGTCGGGAAGTTCTGCACCCCCGAGAAGCCCAGCGACACCAGCCGGGCCAGGAACTCGTCGGGAATCATGAACGGGTCGGTGCCGTTCACACCGGCCAGCACGGGCGTGTGCCGGACCACCGGCAGCACCTCGCGCGCCATCTCGCAGACGATCTCGTTGGCGTTGCCGTAGGCCAGCAGCCCCGCCAGCGAGCCGCGCCCGGCCATGCGGTAGCGGCCCGAGTTGTAGATCACGATCAGGTCGATGCCGCCGGCTTCCTCGCACTTGGCCGACAGGCCGGTGCCGGCGCCGCCGCCGATGATCGGCCGGCCGGCCTCGATCTTGGCGCGCAGGCCGGCCAGCAGGGTCGAGCGGGAGATGCGGGGCATGAGCGGTTCCTCCTCGTGAGTTCAGGCGCGCCGGGCGTCGGCCGGCGTGCGCGACACCGCGTGCCAGGCCGCCACCAGGGCCTCGGCGAAGGCCTCGTCGTTGATGTGCAGCGGCAGGCGCTGCAGCTGGCGGTCGGGGCCGCTACGGAACGCCCGCTCGATGCTCGCGAACAGCTGTTGGTCGGCCTCGGGGTCGTGGAACGGCTGGCCGGGCCGGTCGATCGCCGACACGCCGCCCTCGGGGATCAGGAAGCGCACCGGCCCGCGCATCGCATTGAGCTTGGCGGCGATGAACTCGCCGATCGCGCGGCATTCTTCGGCCGAGGTCCGCATCAGGGTCACGGTCGGGTTGTGGCGGTAGAGCCGGCGGCCCTTGAAGCGCTCCGGCACCGTGTCCCAGGCGCCGAAGTTGACCATGTCGAGCGCTCCGCAGGAGCCGACGTAGGGCAGGGCATGGCGCGCGAAGACGTCGAGCCGGGTGGGGCCGGCCGACAGTACGCCGCCGACGATCTCGTCGGCGATCTCGGTGGTCGAGACATCGATCACGCCGGCGATCAGGCCCGACTCGGCCAGCTTCTCCATCGACTGCCCGCCGACCCCGGTGGCGTGAAACACCAGGCAGTCGTAGGCTTCTTCGAGGCGATGGGTCACGGCCTGCACGCAGGGCGTGGTGACGCCGAACATCGTCAGCCCGATCGCCGCCTTGGTCACGGTCGACTCGACCGGCGGATGCGCGATCATGCCGGCCAGCGCATGGGCCGCATTGGCCAGCACCCGCTCGCTGATGCGGTGGATGCCCTGCACGTCGGTGACCGAATACATCATGCAGATGTCGCTCGGGCCGACATAGGGACGGGTGTCGCCGCTGGCCATGGTCGAGACCATCATCTTCGGCACGCCGATCGGCAGTGCGCGCATGCCCTGGGTCGCCATCGAGGTGCCGCCGGAACCGCCGGCCGAGATGATGCCCCCCAGGTCGCGGCGGGTGGCGAGGAAGGCTTCGAAGGCCAGCGCCATCGCCGCGGTGGCGCTGCCCCGGTCGTTGCTGAACACCGCCGATTCGCCCTGCGGATGATGTCGCGCCACCTCGCGCGGATGCACGCTGGCGGGCGAGGGCTTGCCGGAGGTCGACAGGTCGACCGTGACCACGCGCAGGCCCAGCTTCTCGATGCACTGGCGCAGGAAGGACAGCTCGCGGCCCTTGGTGTCGAAGGTGCCCGCGACATAGGCCGAGCGTTCGCTGCTGGCCGCGACCGGGAACTCGAACACGCGCGGCGACGTGGCCGCCGGCTGCGGCGGGGCGGGTTCCGGCGCGGGCGCCACCAGGCGCACGATGTCGGCCACCGGCGCGGCGGTGCCGCCGGCGTTCCAGCGCGTGAAGCCGCGCACCGTGCTGGGCGCCAGGTCGTCGAGCGACGGGGCGCCGTCACCGTGGGCGCGGCGGACGGTGAAGACCTGGGTCGGCGGGGGACTGTCGTCAGCCGGGGCGGCCAGCGGGTCTTCGAAGTCGTCGCCCTCGCCGCCGGAGCGCACGCCGAGCAGCCGCTCCTGCAGTTCGCGGTCGGCCGCCAGCTCGGCCGCCGGCATCTCCCTGGTGATGCGGCCGTTGACCATCAGGCCGATGCGATCGGCCACCGAGATGGCGACGCCGAGGTTCTGCTCGATCAGCAGCACCGCGATGCGGCCCTCGGCCGCCAGCTCGCGCAGGGCCTGCGCCACCTGCTCGACGATCACCGGCGCCAGCCCTTCGGTCGGCTCGTCCATCACCAGCAGCTTCGGGTTCAGCAGCAGCGCGCGCCCGATCGCCAGCATCTGCTGCTCGCCGCCCGACAGTTGGGCGCCGCCATGGCCGCGCCGTTCGGCCAGCCGCGGGAACATGGCATAGACGCGGTCGACCTCGCGCCGGCGGCCGGCCACCAGGCGCAAGGTCTCGTCGACCGACAGCGACGGCCACACCCGGCGCCCCTGCGGCACGTAGGCGATGCCGCGCTTGGTGATCTCGTTGGGCGCCAGGCCGAGGATCTGCTCGCCGGCCAGGCGGATACTGCCGCGTGCCGGCACCAGCCCGGTGATCGCGTTGCACAGCGTGGTCTTGCCCATCCCGTTGCGCCCGACGATGCCCAGCACGCCGCGCTCCAGCGTCAAGGCGACACCCTGCAGCGCATGGGCGCGGCCGTAGTACACGTCGAGGCCGTCGATCGCCAGGGTCGGCCCGGTGCCGGCCGGGCCGGGATCCCGGCCGCTGCGAAACCATGCCATCAGTGCCTGCTCCCCATGTAGATCGCCTGCACCTGCGCATCGTTCTCGATCTCGGCCGGCGTCCCGGTGCGCAGCACCCGGCCGTTGTGCATCACGGTGACCCGGTCGACCACGCGCAGCGCGATGTCGAGGTCGTGCTCGATCAGCACGAAGCTCATGTGGGCCGGCAGCGAAGCCAGCAGGGCGACCAGTTCGCGCCGCTCGACCGGCGACAGCCCGGCCGCCGGCTCGTCGAACAGGATCAGGCGCGGCGCGCCGGCCAGTGCCATGCCGATCTCGAGCTGGCGCTGCTGCCCGTGGGCCAGGTTGGCCACGCGCTCGTCGGCGATGTGGCTCAGGCGCGCGCGGTCGAGCAGGTCGCGGGTGGCGCGGGTCGAGGCATGGCCGGCGCGCGCCCGCAGGAAGCTGAAGCGGCCGCTGGCCACGCCGCGCACCGCCAGGAACAGGTTGTCGCGGACCGTCAGGTCGCGAAACAGCAGCGAGGACTGGTAGGTGCGCCGCAGCCCCTTGCGGATGCGGTCCTGCGGCGCCAGCTCCGTGATGTCCTCGCCGAAGAAATGGATGCGTCCCGCGGTCGGCGGGAAGTCGCCGGTGACGGCGTTGAAGAGCGTGGTCTTGCCGGCCCCGTTGGAGCCGAGGATCGCGTACCTCTGCCCGGCCGCGACGGTCAACGACACGTCGTCGACCGCGCGCAGCGCACCGAAGGCACGCGTCACCCCGTCCAGCCGCAGCGCATCGCCGGAGAGCAGCTGCGCGGCGCCGCCGGCAGCCGCGCCGACGCGCGATGCGGCCGGCCTGAGCGGGGTGATCGTGGCCATGCCGGTTCAGGTCCTGCAGTCCGGCACGTCGCGCGTCCCGAGGCCCATCTTCTTGAACTCCGCCTCGGGCAGGCCCAGCGTTTGCGTGATGTTCGGCACCGACTTCACGACCTTGTTGTAGAACGAGCCGTCGGGCGCCTTGGTCACTTCGGTGATGTAGGTGGTGCCGACGCCGTTGCGGTTGGCATCGATCTTGACGTCGCCGGCCGGGCCCTTGAAGTTGGTCTTCTGCAGCGCCTCGCGGTAGGCCTTCTGGCCGTTCGACAGGTCGCCCTTGACCGCATCGAGGCCGTCGAGCGCGGCCTTGGTGTTGATGTAGTACAGGTAGGCGAACAGCGACGGGCTCGGGAAGCCGTCCTTGAAGTTGGCCTTGTAGTCGGCCACGAACTTCTTCCACTCGGGTGTGTCGATCGAGTCGGCCATCGGGCCGGCCGAGGCGGTGCCGAGCAGCGATTCGCGCCGCTTGCCCTTGAAGTTCAGCACCGTCTGGTCGACCGTGATCGAGCCGCCGACCATCGGCTTGTCGCCGCCGGCCTGCTCGTACTGCGTGAGGAAGTTGACCGCGTCGGAGCCGCCCAGGACCACCACCAGCGCATCGACGTCCTTCGGGATCTTGGCGATCACCGAGGCGTAGTCCTTGGTGCCCAGCGGCACCCAGGCCTTGTCGACCACCTTGCCGCCCTTGGCGCAGTAGCTGGCCATGAAGCCCTGCACCTGCGAGTACGGGAAGCCGTAGTCCTCGGCGATCAGGAAGGTCTTCTTGTAGCCCTTGGAGAGCGCATGCTCGCCCAGCCCCACCATCCACTGCGCGCCTTCGGTGTTGAAGCGGTAGAAATTGGGCGCCGGGTCGCCCAGCGTCGCCGCCTGCGCGCCCGAGGAGCCGTTGATGAAGGTGATGTTGGGCTGCGTCTTGGCGTAGTTCTTGACCGCGATGCCTTCATCGCCCGACAGCGGGCCGATCATGATCTGGACCTTGTCCTGCTCGACCGCCTTGCGCGTCGAGTTGACCGCCTTGTCCGGCGTGGCGTCGGACGACACCTTGACGAACTCGATCTTCTTGCCCCCGGCCATGCCGTTCTTTTCCTTCAGCGCCAGGTCGGCGCCGCGCATGCCGTCCTGGCCGGGCGCCGCGAACGGCCCCTCCAGCGAAGCCAGCAGCCCGATCTTCAAGGTCTCCTGGGCTTGCGCGAGGCCGCCCATCGCGATCAGTGCCGCGCAAGCCAGGATGCTGCGCCCGAAAAGTCTCTTGCCTCTGCTCATGTCTCGCTCCTTCTTTTCATCGATGAATGCGGCCACGGCCGCGGGGGGTGAAAGAGGCGCCCAGACGATGGCGCAGGCCCTGCCAGAGGCCCAGCAAACCGTCCGGGGAAAACAGCACGATCGCGAGGAAGACCCCGCCGATCACGAGATTGAAGCGCTCGCGGTCGACCAGGTCGATGGCGAAGTTCTGCAGCAGCACGAACACGATCGCGCCGACGAAGGCGCCGATCGGATGCTTCATGCCGCCGAGCACGGCGATGATGAGGATGTTGATCATCGCGCCGACACCCACGGTGCCGGGCGAGATGCGGCCGTTGTACCAGACCATCAGCACGCCGCCGACCGCCGCCAGGAAGCCCGCCACCGCATAAGCGGCGACCCGGTGCGCCGTGACGTCGAAGCCCAGCGCCTGCATGCGGCGCGGGTTGTCGCGGATGCCCTGCAGCGCAATGCCGAAGGGCGCGCGGATCAGGTGCTTGACGAAGAAGTAGCCCGCCAGCGCGCAGGCCAGCACCAGGAAATAGAAGGGCATGGGCTGGCCGAAGTCGAGCCCGAATACCGTGGGCGGCGCGATCCGGCTGAAGCCCTGGAAGCCGTTGAAGACCGTGTAGTTCTGCTGCGCGAGGTAGAAGAAGGCCACGCCCACGGCCAGCGTGATCATGATCGTGTAGATGCCCTCGGTGCGCACCGACAGCCAGCCGATGCCCGCCGCCACCACGGTGGCCAGCGCCACCGCCACGACCAGCGCCAGCCACCAGGGCCAGCCCAGGCTGATCGCCAGGTTGCTGCTGCTGCCGAAGATCGCCAGCATGTAGGCGGCGAAGCCGGCGACCGTCATCTGGGCCAGCGACACCATGCCGCCGTAGCCGCCAAGAAAGGTCAGCGACAGTGCGATCAGGCCCAGCGCCAGCGACTGGGCGCCGATCTGGAAGGTGAAGAAGGGCGTGGCCACGAAGGGGTAGCCGACCACGAACACCAGCACCAGAAGGTGGCGCAGCCGGATCGCCGACAGCGCCCGGCGCCACCAGGCCACTGCGGGCGCGGGCGCCGCGGCACCGGCGCCACGGGGCAGGGACGGCACCGGTACCACCCCCGAGCCGCGGCCGCCGCGAGCCGCCGCGGCCGACCCGTTCATCGCCCGCCGCCAGCGTGCCGCGCTCACTGGCTCCTCCCCATCAGCCCGCGCGGCTTGAAGGCCAGCGCCACCACCATGATCACGAAGGTGAAGACCACGCTGTAGGTCGGCGCGTAGGCGAGACCGAACTGCTCGGCGAGGCCGATCAGCAGTGCGCCGATCGCGGCGCCCACGACGCTGCCCATGCCGCCCACGATCACCACCACCAGCGAGGCCAGCAGGTAGCGCGTGTCCTCGCCGGGCGAGATCGACAGCGCCGTGCCGCCGACCACGCCTGCCAGCCCGGCCAGTCCGGCACCAATCGCGAAGGTGAGCGCGAAGACCCGCTGCACGTTGACGCCCGAGGCGGACAGCATCGCGCGGTCGTCGACGCCGGCGCGGATCATCATGCCGATGCGTGTGCGCGCCAGCAGCAGCCAGAGCCCGACGCCGATCACGATCGAGGCGAACAGCACGAAGAGGCGATAGGTCGGGAACTTGGCGACCAGCGGCAGGGTGGTCGAGCCGTAGATCCACGAGGGCGGATCGAAGGTGTAGATCTCGGCGCCCCAGACCCACAGCATCAAGTCGGCCAGCACGATCGACAGGCCGATCGTGACCAGGGTCTGCCGCAGGTCCTGGCCTTGCATGTGGCGGAACACCAGCACCTGCATCAGCAGGCCCATCAGCGCCGCGGCGAGGAAGCCGGCGATGACCGCCAGCACCCAGGAGCCGGTGCGTTCGCCGACGAACCATCCCACATAGGCGCCGAAGAGGTAGAGCGAGCCGTGCGCCAGGTTGACGTTGCGCATCAGGCCGAAGACCAGCGTGAAGCCACTGGCGACCAGGAAATAGAGCGACGCCAGGGTCATTCCGTTGAGCAGGGTCTTGAAGAAAAGCGTGTAGTTGTCGGCGATCGCCCAGACCACGAACACCGCGATCGGCAGCCCGAAGAGCAGCCAGAGCGCCAGGCTCTTTCGGCTCATGCGGCACGCTCCCAGGCCCGTCGCGAGGCGATCTCGGGCGCCTTGGCGAACTCGCCGTCCTTCATCACGGCGAGGATCCGCTTCGGGTCGCGCAGGATCGACAGGTTGGCCAACGGATCGCCGTCGACCAGCAGCAGGTCGGCCAGGTAGCCGTCCTTGATGCAGCCGAGTTCGTCGGGCCGCATCATGATCTGGCCGCCGTAGAGCGTGGTCGAGCGGATCGCTTCCATCGGCGTGAAGCCCAGGTACTTGACGAAGAACTCGAGATCGCGCGCGTTCTGGCAGTGCGGCGTGAAGGCGAAGCCGTAGTCGCCGCCGGGCAGCACGCGGATGCCGCGCTTGTGCATCTTGGCCAGCGAGACGATCGCGGCTTCCCATTCGGTCTCGTAGCCCATGCCGACCGCCATCTCGTGCGTGACGCCGTAGGGCTCGGCCTCGTACAGCATGGCGTACAGGATCGCGATGCCAGGCGCGACGAAGACCCGGTCCTTGGCGGCCTCGAGCATGTCGATCGCCTCGTCGTCGACGAAGCTGGCGTGGTAGATCAGGTCGATGCCGTGCCGCAGCGCCTGCTTGACGCTCTCGGACGAACGCGCATGGGCGATGCCGCGCTTGCCCCGGATGCGCACCTCGCGCATCGCGGCCTCGACCTCCTCGTCCATCATCCAGGTGGTCTCGGACGGCGACTGGGGCGTGAAGTTGTCGCCCGACAGGTTGAGCTTGACCGAGTCGACCCCGTACTTCAGGAACAACCGCACCGCCTTGCGCATTTCCTCGGGGCCCGAGATGTTGACGCCGAAGCTGAACTCGGGGAAGGGCAGGTGGGGCAGGGTCTCGTCGCCGAGGCCGCCGACCACGGTGATCTCCTGGCTGGCGGCGAGATAGCGCGGGCCGGGGATCTGGCCGGCGTTGATCGCATTGCGGATCACGACGTCGAGCCGCGGCTTGGCGCAGGCGGCGCCGACGCAGGAGGTAAAGCCGGCCTCGAGGTAGCGCCTGGCGACCTTGGCGCACCACAGCACGTGCTCCTCCAGCGGCAGGGTCTGGATTTCGGCCAGCGTCGCGGCATCGTTCCACGAGAAGTGCGTGTGGGCCTCGCACATGCCGGGCATCAGCGTGGCGCCGGCGCCGTCGATCACGGTGGCGCCGCCGGGCGCGATCGGCGCCGTGCTGCGGCCGACCTGGCGGATGCGGTTGCCGCGCACCAGCACGCTGCCGGTGTAGGGGTTCTGCCCCGTGCCGTCGAGGATGCGGACATTGGTGAAGACGACATCGGCCATATGCTTCTCCTGTCAGGCCGTGGCCCAGCGCGTGGTGCGCGCCGAGCGCAGCGGCGGCGCGCGGTGGAACTCGCCGTCCTTCATGACGGCCAGGATGCGGGCCTTGTCCTGCAGCACCGTGATGTCGGCCAGCGGATCGCCGTCGATCAGCAGGATGTCGGCCAGGTAGCCTTCGCGGATGTAGCCGAGAACCTTGCCCATGCGCATCATCGGACCGCCCCAGGCGGTGGCCGACAGCAGCGCTTCCATGGGGCTCATGCCGACGTACTTGACGAAGTATTCGAGGTCCTTGGCGTTGGTACCGTGCGGCGTCCAGGCGAAGCCGTAGTCGCCGCCCGGCAGGATGCGGACGCCGCGCTTGCGCAGCGCGCGCATGCTCTCGACCGCCGCCTCGAGCTCGCGGTGGTAGCCCATCTTCTTCGTCACCTCGGGTGTCAGGCCCCACTGGCTCGCGTGATGGGAGGTGTTGATGAGCCAGGCCAGCCCCGGCGCGATGAAGTGCTCTGTCTTGTGGGCCTCGAGCATGTCCAGCGCCTCGGTGTCGGTGAAGCTGGCGTGGTAGATCACCTCGATGCCTTGCTTGACGCACTGCTTGATCGACCAGGTGGAGCGCGCATGCGCGGCGACGCGCTTGCCCCAGGCCTTGGCCTCCTGCACGCAGACCGTGATCTCTTCCTCGGTGAACTGGCTCATCTCGCTCGGCATGCCGGTGATCGACTCGCCCGAGAGGTTGATCTTCACGGAGTCGACGCCGTACTTGGCGAACATGCGCACGCAGCGGCGCATCTCCTCGGCGCCGCTGACGATCGCGCCGAAGGCAAACTCCGGTTGCGGCAGGTGCGGCCGGGTGGTGTCGCCCAGGCCGCCGGGCACGGTGATCTCCTGGCTGGCCGCGAGGTAGCGTGGGCCGACGATGGTGCCGTCGTTGATCGCGTTGCGAATCACGACATCGAGCCGCGGCTTGGCGGTGGCGGCGCCGACGCAGCTGGTCCAGCCCATGTCGAGGTAGCGCTTGGCGACCTCGGCGCACCAGAGGATGTGCTCCTCGGGCGGCATGCGCTGGATGGCATCGAGGCTGGGCTGGTCGTTCCACGAGAAATGCGTGTGGGCCTCGACCATGCCGGGCATCAGGAAGGCGCCGGCGCCGTCGATCACCTGCGCGCCGGACACCGGTGCCGGACGCGCGCCGTAGCCGGTCTTGACGACCCGCGCGATGCGGTTGCCCTGCACCAGCACGTCGCCGCTGAAGGGCGCCTCGCCGCCGCCGTCGAAGATTCGCACGTTGGTGAACAGGACTTCGGCCATGGTCAGTCTCCTACCTGGCTGTTGCTTGCTCTTTTGCACGCTGTTGTGGGGGCGCTTGCGGTTGCCGGGGCGCGTGCCGAGGGCACCGGGTGGCCCCCTCCGCTCATGTCCCCCGCCTTCGGCTCCTCCTTTACTTCGCTGCGGGGGCCAACCGGTGCCCTCGGCACGGGCAGCGTCGTGTCGTGCTGGCCGAGGATGAACCACCGACTTGACGGCTCACGCCGATGGTGTGCTCTGCGCAGCGAAGTAAAGGAGGAGGCCGAAGGCCGGGGGACATGAGCGGAGCAGAGCACACCGTCGGCGTGAGCCCGCCCCGACCCGCAAAAGCTCGGTGTCATCCTAGACGCTCCTCCCCTGCGCCGCGAGAAACTCGCGCAGTTCGCGCTGGCATTCCTCGGGCCGTTCGATCGGGGTCCAGTGGCCGCAGCGCGGCAGCACCACGACCCGCTTGCTGGCGGCACGGTGCAGCCGTTCGGCCATTGCGCGCACGGCTTGCGGCGGCGCGACGCCGTCCTCGTCGCCGGTCACCAGCAGCACCGGCGCCTCGATCTGCTCGACCGCGGCGGCCTGGGCGCCGGCCAACGCCTCGCAGCTTCGGGCATACGCCTCGCCGTCCTGGCGCATCAGGCTCTCGCGCACGTAGGCGACCGCCACCGGAAGCCGCTGGCGGGTGTCGGCGGAGATGGCGCCCTGCAGCAGCGCCTGCGTGATCTCCTGCATGCCCGTCGCGCCTTCGCGCGCCTTGGCGGCCCGTGCAGTCATCGCGTTGCGCGCAGCGTCCGGCGGCGCGATCAGCGGTCCGAACAGCGCCACGCTCGCGACCCGCTTCGGATGCAGGGCAGCGATGTGCTGGCAGACGATGGTCCCCATCGAATGGCCGACCCAGTGGGCTCGCGCCACCTTGAGGCGATCGCAGACGTCGAGCACGGTCGCGACATAGCGCTCGATCGACAGCGCGCCCTCGGCGCGTTGCGAGCGGCCGCTGCCCGGCAGGTCGATCCGGATCACCCGGTGCCGCGCCATCGCCGGCATCAGGGGCGTGTAGGTGTTGCCGCTGCCGCCGAGCCCGTGCACGCAGACGATGGCCGGGCCCTCGCCTTCTTCTTCCACCGCGATGCGGTCGATCAGCTGGAAGCCCATGGCCTACTCGAACCGGTTCTCGATGACGCCGAGGCCATCGATCTCGATGCGCACCACGTCGCCCGAGCGCAGCCATTGCGGCGGCTTCAGGCCCATGCCCACGCCCGAGGGCGTGCCGGTGGCGATGACGTCGCCGGGGTACAGCGTGATACCGCGCGAGCAGGTCTCGATCAGGGTCGGGATGTCGAAGATCATGTCGCGCGTCTGGCCGTCCTGCCGCAGCGCGCCGTTGACCCAGCCGCGCACCCGTGTGGAACGGCCGTCGAGTTCGTCGGCGGTCACGATCCACGGGCCCATCGGGCAGAAGGTGTCGAAGCTCTTGCCGAGGTCCCACTGCTGGTGGCGCATCTGGACGTCGCGCGCCGTGACGTCGTTGACCACCGTGTAGCCGAACACGTGGTCCATCGCATGGGCCGCCAGGATGTCGCGCCCGCCACGGCCGATGACCACAGCGAGTTCGGATTCGTAGTCGATCTGGATCGAGGCGGCGGGGGAGGGCAGGCGGACCGCGTCGTGCGGCCCGACCACGCATTCGCCGAGCTTGCCGAAGACGATCGGCCAGGGGTCGGTCTCGGGCATCGCGGCACGGAACACGGAGCCGGCCAGTTCGGCCGCATGGGCGCGGTAATTGCGGCCGACGCAGAACAGGCTGCGCAAGGGGCGCGGCAGCGGAGCGCGAAGCGTGATGACCTCGACCGGCAGTCGCGTGCCCGACGGCAGCGGCAGCGGTTCGCCGGCTGCCAGCGCCCGGATCAGCGGCAAGGCCCCGAGCGAAGGGTCGCGCACGCCCAGGGGCGTGGCCTCCCGCCCGTCGGGCGAGATCGTTCCCACGTGGTCGCGTCCACCCCAATTCCAGCTTGCCAGGCGCATCGACTTTGTCTCCATATTGCCCCGGGGTCCAACGGCGTGCGCCGCGGCCTCGAAGTCTCGGAAGTCATGTTTGAGACTTGCGTCTCAAATCGGGATCGCTGCATCATACGATCCGGCATCCGCTGTTCACAATAGATTCCGAGCCCTCCAAAGCCCCGTACAAACCCGATGGCGAGACTGAAACACAAGCTGAGCGAACCCCCGCTCCCCCCCGAGCGCGGGGTCAAGGCGGCCACTTTCCGGCTGCTGCTCGACACCGCCATGACGATCATCCAGGAGAGCGGCCACATCCCTTCGGTGGCCGAGGCCGCGGCCCGCTCGAAGGTGTCGCGGGCCACGGCCTACCGCTATTTCCCGAGCCGCAGCGCACTGGTCACCGCGGTGATCGACAGCTCGCTCGGGCCGGTGCGCAAGCTGGCATCGGCCAACCCGAACGGCCGCGACCGCGTGCACGAGCTGTTTCTCCAGACCTTCCCGCGCTTCAAGGAGTTCGAGGCGCAGCTGCGCGCCGCCGCCCAGCTCTCGCTGGAACAGTGGGGGCTGGAGCGGGCCGGCCTGCTGGAGGAGGAGCCCTACCGCCGCGGCCATCGCGTGCGCATCCTCGAGCATGCGATCGAGCCGCTGGCGCCGTTGATGAGCCCGGCCGTGCGCAACCGGCTGCACCATGCGCTGTCGGTGGTCTACGGCATCGAGCCCTACGTGATCCTGAAGGACATCTGGGGCCTCGGCGACCGCGAGGTGGAGCGCACCGCCCTGTGGATGGCCGACGCGCTGATCGACGCCGCGCTGCGCGATGCCGAGCAGAAGCCGGCCCGGCGCCGCCCGGCCAAGGCCAATGGCGCCCGGGCGACGGCGCTGGCCGCCAAGGGCGGTTGAACGCCATGCCGCGCCCGTCGCCTGCATGGTTCGATGCCCAATACAACGCCCGGGCCGGCGTCCCGGAGCATCCCGCGATCCTCCGGCATTGGGCCGATGCTTCTGCCCGTGCGCTGGCCCGATCCGGCTGGGTGCTCGACCTGGCCTATGGCGATGACGCCAGCGAACGGCTCGACATCCTCCCGGCCGCCGGCGCCGCGGGAGCGCCGGTCCTGGTCTACATCCATGGCGGCTACTGGCGCGCCCTCGACAAGCGCGACCAGGCCTTCGTGGCGCCGCCTTTCGCCGACGCGGGCGCGATGGTCGCGCAGCTCAACTACGCCCTGTGTCCGGCCGTCGGCATCGAGCACATCGCAATGCAGCTGACGCAGGCGCTGGCCTGGGTCTGGCGGCACGCGGCCGACCACGGCGGCGACCGCGAGCGCATCGTGGTGGCCGGCCATTCGGCGGGCGGGCATCTGGCGGCGATGCTGCTGGCCTGCGACTGGCAGGCGGTGGCGGTGGACCTTCCTGCGGATCTGGTCAAGTCGGCGCTGGCCATCTCGGGCCTCTATGAACTGGAGCCGCTGCGGCATGCGCCCTTCCTCGCCGCCGATATCGGACTCAGCGCGGCGTCGGCACGGCGCCTCAGCCCGGCACTGTGGCCCGCGCCCGCCCGCGGCAGGCTGGCGACCGTGGTCGGCGGCGACGAGAGCGAGGAGTTCCGGCGCCAGTCCGCGCTGATCGCGAGCGCCTGGGGGCCGGTGGTCGTCGCCGCCGAAACGGTGGCGGGGCGCAACCACATGGACGTGCTGCATGAGATCGCCGACCCGCATTCGCGCACCCACGCGCTCGCGCTGGAACTGCTCGGAATCCCTTGAACGCGCCGGGCTCGCCCAGCCCTATCATCCGGCCCGGCCCCGGTTCGTTCGCGCCCCTCGACGGAGACAGACGATGAAGTCCACCATGATGCCGGTGCAGCTCAGCACCAACCAGATCCTCGACCGCGCCGGCACCTATTTCGGCGACCAGAACGTGCTGGGCCGGCTGCCCGACAAGTCGACCTACCGTCGCAGCTACCGCGAGATCCGGCGCCGGGCCCGGCAGCTGGCCCAGGCCCTGCGCGACAAGGCCGGCATCGCCCGCGGCGACCCGGTCGCCACCATGAGCTGGAACCATGCCTGGCACCTCGAGAGCTACTTCGGCATCCCGGCCGCGGGCGCGGTGCTGCACACCCTGAACCTGCGGCTGTCACCCGAGGACATCGCCTACATCATGGACGATGCCGGCGACCGCGTGCTGATCGTCGACGACGTGCTGCTGCCGGTCTGGGAGCGCGTGTCGCCGCTGCTCAGGCAGCAGCCGCGCGTCATCGTCGTGCCGTTCAGCGGTGCCGCCTTGCCGGCGGGCCTGCAGAGCTACGAGGACTTCATCGAAGGCGACGCCACCGGCTACCGCTACCCCGAGCAGGACGAGAACGAGGCTGTCGGCATGTGCTACACCTCGGGCACCACGGGCCGGCCGAAGGGCGTGGTGTATTCGCACCGCTCGATGGTGCTGCACGCCATCACCGGCTGCATCCCCGACCTGTTCGCGCTGTCGGCGCGCGACCAGGTGATGATGGTCACGCCCATGTTCCACGCCAACGCCTGGGCCGTGCCGTTCTCGGCCATGATGGTCGGCGCCGGACAGGTCCTGCCCGGTCCCCACCTCGGCGGCGACGACCTGCTCGACCTGATGGAAGAAGGCCAGGTCACGATGGCGCTCGGCGTGCCGACCATCTGGATGATGATCTGGCAGGCCATGCAGAAGCCGACCCGCGAGCGCCGCCTCGTGAAGGGCATGCGGATGCTGGTCGGCGGCGCCGCGGTGCCGCCGTCGATGATCGCCAACTTCGCTTCGCACGACATGCACATCGTGCAGGGCTGGGGCATGACCGAGACCTCGCCGCTCGGCAGCGTGCCGGTCATCAAGCCCAAGCATCTCGCGCTGCCCGACGAGGCGCGGCATGCGCTGCGCGCCATGCAGGGCATCGCCACGCCGCTGGTCGAGATGCGCATCGTCGACGAGGCCGCGGGCCTGCAGCCCTGGGACGGCAAGGCGTCGGGCGAAGTGCAGGTGCGCGGGCCGTGGGTCACGGGCGGCTACCACGCGACGCCGGACGACCCGGGCAAGTTCACCGCCGACGGCTGGCTGCGCACCGGCGACATCGGCACCATCGACCCCGACGGCTACATGCACCTGGTCGACCGCAGCAAGGACATGATCAAGTCGGGCGGCGAGTGGATCAGCTCGGTCGAGCTCGAGAACCTGGTCATGGGCCATCCCGCGGTGGCCGAGGCCTCGGTGGTCGCGATCGCCCACCCCAAGTGGGGCGAGCGGCCGCTGGTGGTGGCGGTGCGGCGTCCCGGCGCCGAGGTCGATGCACCGGCGCTGCGCGAATTCCTGCGCCCGAAGCTGGCGCGTTTCCAGTTGCCCGACGACTTCGAATGGGTCGACGCGATCCCCAAGACCGGGACCGGCAAGTTCCTCAAGACGCGGCTGCGCGAGATGTACCGCGACCGGGTCTCGCAGTCGCCCGACTGAGTCTCCCGCGGCCGCCTGCCGGCCGATGCTGCTGATAGCATCGCGTTGCATCGGCAACCGGTTTTCATACAAGGAGACAACGTGGGAGAACTTCTTTCTCTCCTGCGCTTCAACGCGGGCTCCGGCCACATCTGGCTGGACGAGCAGCGCATGCTGCTGCTGCATGCGCGTGCCTTTGCCGAGCTTCGCAAGGAGTTGCTGGATTCGCTGGGCGTCGAGCGCGCGCGTGGCCTGCTGGTGCGCATGGGCTTCGCGTCCGGGCAGCGCGACGGCGAGCTGGCCGTCAAGGAGCGCCGCGCCGGCCTGCGCACCGAAGACGCCTTCATGCTCGGCCCGCGCCTGCACTCGATCGAGGGCATCGTCAGCGTCGAGATGATCAAGCTCGAGATGGACCTCGAGAACAAGCAGTTCTTCGGCGAGTTCGTCTGGGAGAACTCCTGGGAGTGCGAGGCCCACGTGGCCGACTTCGGATACGGCGACGATCCGCAATGCTGGTCGCAGATCGGCTATGCGTCGGGCTACACCAGCGCCTTCATGGGCCGGCTGGTGGTCTTCAAGGAGGTCGAGTGCACCAGCATGGGCGACAGCCGCTGCCGCATCGTCGGCCACGTCGCAGAGGAGTGGCAGGACGAGCGCTACCTCGACTACTTCCGGCAGCACCACGTCGCGGAGCGGCTGATCGAGTTCAACCTCGGGCTCGAACACCTGCGCGCCCTGCAGCCGCGCCGCGAATACGACCAGAAGCTGGTCGGCGTCTCGCCGGGCTTTCGCGCGGCCTTCGACCTGCTGCGGACGGCCGCCCGGAGCGCCATCACCGTGCTGCTGCTCGGCGAGACCGGGGTCGGCAAGGAGCTGTTCGCGCGCTGGCTGCACGACAACGGGCCGCGCGCCAAGCAGCCCTTCATCGCGGTCAACTGCGCCGCGATCCCGGCGGAGCTGATCGAGGCCGAGCTGTTCGGGGTCGAGAAGGGCGCCTACACCGGCGCCCACCATGCGCGCGCGGGCCGCTTCGAGCGCGCCCACGGCGGCACCCTGTTTCTCGATGAGGCGGGCGACCTGCCGCCGGCGACCCAGGTGAAGCTGCTGCGCGTGCTGCAGACCGGCGAGATCGAGCGCCTCGGCGCCGACCAGGCGACGCGGGTCGATGTCCGCATCGTCGCGGCGACCAACGTCGACCTGCCGCGGGCGATGCAGGCCGGCAAGTTCAGGAGCGATCTCTTCTACCGCCTCAACACCTTCCCGATCACCATTCCGCCGCTGCGCGAGCGCACGGCCGACATCCCGGCGCTGGTCGGGCGCTTCGTCGAGAAGTACAGCACGCTGTACGGCAAGAAGCTGCGCGGCCTGACCGACAAGGCGATGCGCGAGGTCATGAAGCACGCGTGGCCGGGCAACATCCGCGAACTCGAGAATGTGATCGAGCGCGCGGTGCTGCTGGCGCCCGACCATGGCGACATCGAGGCCGCGTACCTGTGGAGTTCGCCTTCGGGCGCGCCGGTCGAGGGCCAACTCGGTGCCGGCGGCCAGATCACGCAATCCGAAGGCGGCACGCTGGACGCGCTGTGCGAGCGCGTCCTCGAGGAAAGCATCGACATCGCATCGCTCGAGCAGCGGCTGATGCAGATGGCCATGCAGCGGGCCAAGGGCAACCTGTCGCAGGCGGCGCGGCTGCTGGGCATCACGCGGCCGCAGCTGGCCTACCGGTTGAAGAAGGAAGGACTGCCGGCGTCCTGAGTCCGCGGGCCCCTGCGCCTGCGCCCGCGGATTTCACCATTTGATCACGCTGCACCGCAGCAAATGATCACCCCATCATCCGGGACAACCCGGACCACCCGGCCCGGTCACCGGCCGGGTCCATACAAATCAATCACTTAGCCGCGCTGGCACGCGCGTTGCCCTTATTGGTCGGGGCGGCGCTGTTGCCGACCCGGATTTGATGGATTGAACACGTGACCCTTTCAACCCCGCCGGACCGGCACAGCGGCAGTGCCAGCGCGATGACCGGACAGCCGTGCTTCGTGCGCGTCACGGGCACCCGCGAGGCGCGCTTCGTCGAGTTCGAGTTCGCCATCGGCGACCCCGAACTGGCGGTCGAGCTGGTCATGCAGTTCGATCAGTTCCGCGAATTCTGCGAGCGCCACCAGGTGCGCCACCTGACGACCGAGGAGGGCGCCCGGCTCGACTTCGAGCGCATGAAGTGGCGCTACGGCGCCCCCGGCATCGATCACTAGACCCTGAACCCCACCCGAGGAGACACCCCGTGCAAGTCGACATCAAGACCACCGACATCCGGCCGATCCGCCAGACCTTCTCGCACGTCGCCCGGCGGCTCGGCGACAAGCCGGCCTCGCGCTACCAGGAAGCCACGCTGGACATGCAGCCGACCGCCAACTTCCACTACCGGCCGCTGTGGCAGCCCGAGTACGAGCTCTACGACAAGCGCCGCACCGCGATCGTGATGGCCGACTGGTACAGCTTCAAGGACCCGCGCCACTTCTACTACGGCGTCTACACGATGACCCGCGCCCGGCAGCAGGAAGGCGCCGACCGGCAGTTCGAGTTCGCCGAGAAGCGCCGGCTGCTGGCCCAGGCCGACGCCGGCACCCGCGAATCATTGCAGCAGGTGCTGGTGCCGCTGCGCCACTACGAATGGGGCGCCAACATGAACCACAGCTACTGCTGCGGCTACGGCTACGGCACCGCGGTGACGCAGCCCTTCATCTTCGCCGCCATGGACCGGCTGGGCATCGCGCAGTACCTGTCGCGCGTCGGCCTGCAGCTCGACGGCAACTCGGGCGCCGCGCTGGACGCCGGCAAGGAAGCCTGGCTCTCGCACCCGGCCTGGCAGGGCGTCCGCCGCCTGATGGAAAACCTGTTCGTCACGCGCGACTGGTTCGAGGTCTTCGTGGCGCAGAACCTGGTCTTCGACGGCCTGCTGTATCCGCTGGTCTACAGGCGCTACGTGAACGAGCGCAGCGCCGCCACCGGCAATGCGCTGGCGATGCTGACCGAGTTCCAGAACGACTGGTTCGACGAGAACCTGCGCTGGGTCGACGCCACGGTCAAGACCGCGGCCGACGAATCGCCGGCCAACAAGGCGCAGCTCGCAGCCTGGTACCGGACCTGGCGCGAGCAGATCGTCGATGCGCTCGGACCGCTGTCGGCCTTGGCGCTGGGCGCCGGCGGCGCCGAAGCGCTGCAGGCCGTCGCCGCCGAACTCGACGCCCGCGCCGCGCGCCTCGGCATCGCCGCTTGATGACAACAACCCAGGAGACCCGAATGACCACCGCCACCGCAGACATCGCCCGCCCGCCGGTCTTCATCGCGCTGCAGACCAGCGAGACCGCACGCGCCATCGTCGAGGCCATCCTCGCCGACAACCCCGGCGCCACCGCCATCGACTACCCGGCGATGGTCAAGGTCGATGCACCGGGCCGGCTGGTGATCCGCCAGGCCTCGGTCGAGGAGCGCGTCGGCCGCCGCTGGGACCTGCAGGAGATCCACCTGAGCCTGATCTCGCTGTCCGGAAGCATCGAAGAGACCGACGACGAATTCATCCTCCATTGGGGCGCCTGAGCGCACCGCACCACTGCACCACTGCATCACCGCACCACTGCATCACCGCATCACCGCATTCAAGGACACGACGCCATGACCCACGCAGACAACACCAAGCGCCCCGCCGCCCGGCTCGGCCTGAAGGAACGCTACGCGATGATGACCCGCGGCCTCGGCTGGGACACCACCTACCAGGCGATGGACGATGTCTTTCCCTTCGACAAGTTCGAGGGCATCAAGATCCACGACTGGGACCAGTGGGAAGACCCGTTCCGCCTCACGATGGACGCCTACTGGAAGTTCCAGGGCGAGAAGGAAAAGAAGCTCTACGCGATCATCGACGCGTTCCAGCAGAACAACGGCCAGTTCAACATCAGCGACCCGCGCTACCTGAACACGCTGAAGCTGTTCCTGACCGGCGTCTCGCCGCTCGAATACGCGGCCCACCGCGGCTATGCGATGGCCGGGCGATCGCTGCGCGGCGTCGGCGCCCGCGTGGCCTGCCAGATGCAGTCGATCGACGAGCTGCGCCATGCGCAGACGCAGTTCCACACCATCAGCCACTTCAACAAGTACTTCAACGGGCTGCACGATCCGCAGCACATGCACGACCGGGTTTGGTACCTCTCGGTGCCCAAGAGCTACTTCGAGGACGCGATGAGCGCCGGGCCCTTCGAGTTCATCACCGCGATCTCGTTCTCGTTCGAATACGTTCTGACCAACCTGCTGTTCATGCCCTTCATGAGCGGCGCCGCCTACAACGGCGACATGGCGACCGTGACCTTCGGCTTCTCGGCCCAGAGCGACGAGTCGCGCCACATGACGCTGGGCCTCGAGGTGGTGAAGTTCATCCTGGAGCAGGACCCGGACAACGTGGCCGTAGTTCAGAAGTGGGTCGACAAGTGGTTCTGGCGCGGCTACCGCCTGCTGACCCTGGTCGCGATGATGATGGACTACATGCTGCCCAAGCGCGTGATGAGCTGGTCCGAGGCCTGGGAGATGTACTTCGAGAAGAACGGCGGTGCGCTGTTCCAGGATCTGGCGCGCTACGGCATCCGCATGCCCAAGTACCACGAAGTCGCGACGAAGGAGAAGAGCCGCCTCTCGCACGAGGCGTGGGCCACCTTCAACAACTACGGCCACGCTGCCGACTTCAATGTCTGGGTGCCGCGGCCCGAAGAAATGGACTGGCTGTCGGAGAAGTACCCCGAGACCTTCGACCGGATGTATCGCCCGCGCTTCGAGTGGCTCGCCGAGCAGGAGCGCCAGGGCAAGCGCTGGTTCAACAACACCTTGCCGATGCTGTGCCAGACCTGCCAGGTGCCGATGTTCTTCACCGAGCCCGACGACCCGACAAAGATCTGCTACCGCGAGAGCAGCTACCACGGCATGAAGCATCACTTCTGCTCCGACGGCTGCAAGGACATCTTCGACGACGAGCCCGAGAAATACGTTCAGGCCTGGCTGCCGGTGCACCAGATCTACCAGGGCAACTGCTTCCCCGAGGGCACCGACCCGACGGTGCCGGGCTTCGACCCGCTGGCCGCGGTGCTGAAGTATTACCACATCAACGACGGCGCGGACAACGGCGAATTCAACACCTCGCCGGACAAGGCGAACTGGGAGCGCTGGACCGGCCAGGACCTGTCGGCGCAGCCTGCGCAGCCGAAGGTCGCCTGAAGCTCACCGAACCCGACACAGGAGAAACCCATGTCTGTTGTTGCACTCGCCCCCGGCTACACCGGCACCGTCGCGGACAGCGAAGACCGCTTCCACGGCAACCGCCTTCTCTACATCGGCTGGGACGACCACCTGCTGTTCTGCTCGCCCGTGTGCCTGCCGCTGCCCGCGACCATGCCCTTCGGCGCGCTCCTGAGCGAGGTGCTGCCCGGCGTCTACGGCAGCCATCCCGACTTCGAGAAGATCGATTGGGGGCAAGCCCAGTGGCTCGACTCGGGCAAGCCCTTCGTGCCCGATCCGGCGAAGTCGCTGGCCGACAACGGCCTGGTCCACAAGTCCGTGATCCGCTTCCGGGTGCCCGGCCTCAAGGGCATCAAGGGCTCGCACAGCTGAAGCCGCGAGGACCAACGCCATGAGCTTCCAGATCATGATCGAGCCGCTCGGACAAGGCGTCGCCGCCCGCGACGGCCAGACGGTGTTGGACGCCTGCCTGCGCGCCGGCGTCTGGCTGCCGCACGCCTGCGGCCACGGCGTCTGCGGCACCTGCAAGGTGCAGGTGCTCGAGGGCGAATGCGAGCACGGCGAGGCCTCCAACTTCGCGCTGATGGATTTCGAGCGCGACGAAGGCAAGATCCTCGCCTGCTGCGCCACGGCGCAGGCCGACCTCGTGATCGAGGCCGAGATCGACGAAGACCCCGACGCGCAGTTCCTGCCGCTCGAGGACTTCGACGCCGAGCTGGTCGAGGCCCGCATGCTGACGCCGACGATCCGCGGGCTCTGGCTGCGCACCGCCAAGCCTGCTGCGTTCCAGGCCGGCCAGTACCTGATGCTGCATGTGCCCGGCGTCGAGGGCGAGCGGGCTTTTTCGATCGCCAATGCACCGCATGAGGACCTGATCGAGCTGCACATCCGCCGCGTGCCTCAGGGCCGCGCCACGGGCTGGCTGCACGACGAGTTGCAGGTCGGCCAGACGCTGCGCTTCACGGCGCCGAACGGCCGCTTCTTCGTTCGCAAGTCGGCGCGCCTGCCGATGATCTTCGTGGCCGGCGGCTCGGGCCTGTCGAGCCCCAAGGCCATGGTGCTCGACCTCCTGAACGAGGGCTGCGAACTCCCGATCACCCTGATCCAGGGCGCGCGCAACCATGAAGAGCTCTACTTCAGCGAGGTCTTCGAGGCGCTCGCGGAACGCCATCCGAACTTCAGCTACGTTCCGGTGCTGTCCGACCTGGCGCCGGATGCCGATTGGAGCGGCGCACGCGGCTACGCCCATGAGGCGCTGAAGGCGCACTTCGCGAACGACTTCCGCGGCCACAAGGCCTATCTGTGCGGACCGCCGCCGATGACCGAGGCCTGCATCGCGACCCTGATGCAGGGCCGGCTGTTCGAGCGCGACATCTACACCGAGAAGTTCTTCACCGCCGCCGACGCCGCCACCGCCGCGCCGCGCAGCCCGCTTTTCAAGGCGCTTTGAGATGACCGCGACACCGTGCTTCTCGATCGCCATCGGCAACACGAGCGAACGCTATGCCTGCCGCGGCGACCAGACCCTGCTCGGCGGCATGGAGCAGCTCGGCCGCAAGGGCATACCGGTCGGCTGCCGCGGCGGCGGCTGCGGCATCTGCAAGGTGCGCATCGAAGCCGGCCGCACCCGCTGCGAGCGCATGAGCCGCAGCCACATCAGCGCCGACGAGGAGGCCGAAGGCTACGTGCTGGCCTGCCGCGCCTATCCGCAAAGCGACCTTCAACTGCTGGCGGTCGCCCGGATGGCGCGCTGCATCGAGCGGCATCTCGCCGACGCTACCCGTTCCCCCACCTGAACTTCAACCACCGAAGGAGACTCACCATGGCACTCACTGGCGTACTGCGACCGGGCCACGTTCAATTGCGCGTGCTCGACCTGGAAGCGGCCATCAAGCACTACCGCGACGTTCTCGGCCTGATCGAGACCGCGCGCGATGCGCAAGGCCGCATCTACTTCAAGGCCTGGGACGAGCACGACCACCACAGCGTGGTGCTGCGCGAGGCCGACACGGCCGGCATGGACTTCATGGGCTTCCGGGTCGACTCCCCCGCCACGCTCGAGAAGCTGGCGGCCGACCTCGAGGCCAGCGGCCTGGCGACCGACATGCAATGGATCGCCGCCGGCGAGCACCTGCGGACCGGCAAGCGCTTCCGCTTCACGGTGCCCACCGGCCATGCGATCGAGCTCTTCGCCGAGAAGGAGAAGGTCGGCAACGGTATGCCCTACGAGAACCCCGAGATCTCCCCCGACGATCTCAAGGGCATGGCGCCCTCGCGCTTCGATCACTGCCTGCTGTACGGCGACGACCTCGACGGCACGATGAAGCTCTTCACCGAGGTGCTGGGCTTCAACCTGGCCGAGAGCGTGGTGGCCGGGCCGGAGCGGATGGCGATCGCCGCCTTCCTGACCTGCTCGACCAAGCCGCACGACATCGCCTTCATCCGCCACCCGGAGAAGAACAAGTTCCACCACGCGTCCTTCCTGCTGGACAACTGGGGCGAAGTGCTGAAGGCGGCCGACATCATCACCAAGAAGCGCGTCTCGCTGGACATCGGGCCGACGCGGCACGGCATCACGCGCGGCGAGACGATCTACTTCTTCGACCCGAGCGGCAACCGCAACGAAGTCTTCTCGGGCGGCTACGTGTTCTATCCGGACAAGCCGCCGCTGACATGGACCGACGACGAACTGGGCCGCGCGATCTTCTATCACGACCGCAAGCTCAACGAGAACTTCCTTTCGGTGGTGACCTGAGGGGCCGGACGTGAAGCATTTCCTCAACTTCATCGGCGGCGAATTCGTCGCCACCTCGAAGACCTTCGACAACCGCGCGCCGGCCGACAACCGGCTGCTCGGCCGCGTCCACGAGGCTGGTGCGGCCGAGGTCGACGCCGCCGTGCGCGCTGCCCGAGCGGCGCTGCAAGGCGAGTGGGGTCGCATGAGCGTGGGCCGCAGGATCGAGCTGCTGCACGCCGTGGCCGACGAGATCAACCGTCGGTTCGACGACTTCCTGCAGGCCGAGATGGCCGACACCGGCAAGCCGCATTCGCTGGCCTCGCACATCGACATCCCGCGCGGCGCCGCCAACTTCAAGGTGTTCGCGGACATCGTCAAGAACGTGCCGACCGAGACCTTCGAGACCGCCACGCCCGACGGCGGCCAGGCACTCAACTACGCGATCCGCTCGCCGCTGGGCGTGATCGGCGTGGTCTGCCCGTGGAACCTGCCGCTGCTGCTCATGACCTGGAAGGTCGGACCGGCGCTGGCCTGCGGCAACACGGTGGTCGTCAAGCCCTCGGAAGAGACGCCGGCCACCGCCACCCTGCTCGGCGAAGTGATGAACGCGGTCGGCATCCCGCCCGGCGTCTACAACGTGGTGCACGGCTTCGGGCCGCAGTCGGCCGGCGAGTTCCTGACCACGCATCCGGGCGTCGACGGCATCACCTTCACGGGCGAGACGCGCACCGGCGAGGCCATCATGGCCGCGGCGGCGAAGGGCGTGCGGCCGGTGTCCTTCGAACTCGGCGGCAAGAACGCCGGGCTGGTGTTCGCCGACGCCGACTTCGACAAGGCGGTGGCCGGCATCGCGCGCTCGGCCTTCGAGAACTGCGGCCAGGTGTGCCTGGGCACCGAGCGCGTCTATGTGCAGCGGCCGATCTTCGAGCGCTTCGTCTCCGCGTTGAAGGCCAGGGCCGAGGCGCTGAAGCCCGGGCCCTCCGAAGAAGCCGGCGTGAACCTCGGCCCGCTGATCTCGCGCGAGCACCAGCAGAAGGTGCTGTCGTACTACCAGAAGGCCAGGGACGAGGGCGCCACCGTGGTCACCGGCGGCGGCGTTCCGCAGATGACCGGCGCGCTGGCCGAAGGCCACTGGGTGCAGCCGACCATCTGGACCGGCCTGCCCGAGAGCGCCGCGGTCATCCGCGAGGAGATCTTCGGCCCGTGCTGCCACATCGCGCCCTTCGACACCGAGGAAGAAGCCATCGCGCTGGCCAACGCCACCGACTACGGCCTCGCCACCACGGTGTGGACCGAGAACCTTGGGCGGGCGCACCGCGTCGCGCGGCAGGTGGAGGTCGGCATCTGCTGGATCAACAGCTGGTTCCTGCGCGACCTGCGGACCGCCTTCGGCGGCGCCAAGGCCTCGGGGATCGGCCGCGAGGGCGGCGTCCATTCGCTCGAGTTCTATACCGAGTTGCGCAATGTCTGCATCAAGCTGTGAGGAGCGAACGGCCATGAGCCATCCGGAGATCGGCCTGCGGGTGCGCACCGGTGCCTTCGACACCAACGTGCACGACCTGGGGCAGGGCGCGCCGGCGCTGTTCATCCATGGCTCGGGCCCCGGGGTCAGCGCCTGGGCCAACTGGCGGCTGGCGCTGCCGGTGCTGGCGCAGACGCGGCGCGTCATCGCGCCCGACATGGCGGGCTTCGGCTACACCGATCGCCCGCCGGGCATCGCCTACACGATGGACACCTGGGTACAGCAGGCGATCGACCTGCTCGATGAGCTGGACATCGAGCGCGCCGACGTGGTGGGCAACTCGTTCGGCGGCGCGCTGTCGCTGGCGCTCGCGATCCGCGCGCCGCACCGGGTGCGCCGGCTGGTGCTGATGGGCAGCGTGGGCGTGCCCTTCGCGATCACGCAGGGGCTGGATGCCGTGTGGGGCTACACGCCCTCGTTCGAGAACATGCGCCGCATCATGGACGTGTTCGCCCATGACCGCGCGCTGGTCACGGACGAGCTCGCTCAGCTGCGCTACGAGGCCAGCATCCAGCCAGGCTTCCAGGAATCCTTCGGCGCGATGTTCCCGGCGCCGCGCCAGCGCTGGGTCGACGCCATGGCGAGCCCGGAGGCAGCCATCCGCGCATTGCCTCACGAGACGCTGGTGATCCACGGCCGCGAGGACCAGGTGATTCCGCTCGCCACCTCGCTGACCCTGGCCGACTGGATTCCGAACAGCCAGCTGCACGTGTTCGGCCGCTGCGGCCACTGGACGCAGATCGAGCACGGTGCCCGCTTTGCGAGGCTGGTCGGCGATTTCCTCGCCGAGGCCGATTGATTCATCCCAACGACACGAGATGCCCACCATGGACACCCCGCTCATCCACCAGCTCGGCGACGAGCTCTACACCGCGCTGCGCGACCGCCAGGTCGTGGAGCCGCTCAGCAGCCGCCACGAGGCCATCACCATCGAGGACGCCTACCACGTGCAGCAGCGCATGATCGCGCGCCGGCTCGATGCCGGCGAGCGCATCGTCGGCAAGAAGATCGGCGTCACCTCGCGCGCCGTGATGAACATGCTCGGCGTCTTCCAGCCCGACTTCGGCTACCTGCTCGACGGCATGATCGTCGGCGAAGGCGAGTCGATCGACAGCCGGACGCTGATCCAGCCCAAGGCCGAGGGCGAGATCGCCTTCATCCTGAAGCGCGACCTGATGGGGCCGGGCATCGGCAACGCCGACGTGCTGGCGGCCACCGAATGCGTCATGCCCTGCTTCGAGATCGTCGACTCGCGCATCCGCGACTGGAAGATCAAGATTGCCGACACCGTGGCCGACAACGCCTCCTGCGGCGTCTTCGTGCTCGGCGACAGCGCGGTCGATCCGCGCCGGATCGACCTCGGCACCTGCGGCATGGTGCTCGAGAAGAACGGCGAGATCGTCGCCACCGGCGCCGGCGCCGCTGCGCTCGGCTCGCCGGTGAATGCCGTCGCCTGGCTCGCCAACACGCTCGGCCGGCTCGGCATCGGACTGAAGGCTGGCGAGGTCATCCTGTCCGGTGCACTGGCCGCGATGTTCCCGGCCGCGGCCGGCGACAACTTCCGCGTTTCGATCGGCGGCCTGGGCGGCTGCTCGGTCCGCTTTCATTGAAGGACATCCACCCATGAAGAAGATCAAGTGCGCCCTGATCGGGCCCGGCAACATCGGAACCGACCTGCTGGCCAAGCTGCAGCGCAGCCCGCTGCTCGAAACCGTCTGGATGGTCGGCATCGACCCCGCGTCCGACGGGTTGCAGCGGGCCCGCGAGATGGGGCTCAAGACCACCGCCGACGGCGTCGACGGCCTGCTGCCGCACGTGGAGGCCGACGACATCCGGATCGCCTTCGACGCCACCAGCGCCTACGTGCATGCCGAGAACTCGCGCAAGCTCAATGCGCTCGGCGTGCGGATGATCGACCTCACGCCGGCAGCGATCGGGCCGTTCTGCGTGCCCTCGGTCAACCTGAAGGACCAGCTGCGCGACGCGCCGATGAACGTCAACATGGTCACCTGCGGCGGCCAAGCCACGATCCCGATGGTGGCCGCCGTGTCGCAGGTGCAGGCCGTGGCCTACGGCGAGATCGTCGCCACCGTGGCCAGCCGCTCGGTCGGCCCCGGCACGCGCAGGAACATCGACGAGTTCACGCGCACCACGGCCGGCGCGGTGGAGCAGGTCGGCGGCGCCGCCAGGGGCAAGGCGATCATCATCGTCAACCCCGCCGAGCCGCCGCTGATCATGCGCGACACCGTCCACTGCCTGACCGAGGACGCGCCCGACCAGGCGGCCATCATGGCGTCGGTGCACCGGATGATCGCCGAGGTTCAGAGGTACGTGCCGGGCTACAAGCTGGTGAACGGACCGGTGTTCGAAGGCAGGCGCGTGTCGATCTACCTCGAAGTCGAAGGCCTGGGCGACTACCTGCCGAAGTACGCGGGCAACCTCGACATCATGACCGCCGCCGCGGCACGCACGGCGGAACTGTTCGCCGAGTCGATGCTGGCCGGCCAACTTCAACCCGAAGCCGTTGCGGCATAGGAGGCACCATGACTCTCAAGGGCAGAAAGATCACCGTCCACGACATGACGCTGCGCGACGGCATGCACCCCAAGCGCCACCTGATGACGCTCGACCAGATGCGCCACATCGCCACCGGCCTCGACGAAGCGGGCGTGCCGCTGATCGAGGTGACGCACGGCGACGGGCTGGGCGGCAGCTCGGTCAACTACGGTTTTCCGGCGCACAGCGACGAGGACTACCTCGGCGCGGTGATCCCGCTGATGAAGAACGCGAAAGTCTCGGCCCTGCTGATTCCGGGCATCGGCACCGTCGACCACCTGCGCATGGCGCACGGGATCGGCGTGCACACGGTGCGCGTCGCCACCCATTGCACCGAGGCCGACGTGTCCGAGCAGCACATCGCGATGGCGCGCAAGCTCGGGCTCGACACGGTGGGCTTTCTCATGATGGCCCACATGGCCAGCCCCGAGAAGCTGGTGAGCCAGGCACGGCTGATGGAAAGCTATGGCGCCAACTGCATCTACGTGACCGACTCCGCCGGACACATGCTTCCGGAGGACGTGAAGGCGCGCATTGCCGCGGTGCGCGCGGCCTTGAAGCCTTCGACCGAACTCGGCTTCCACGGCCACCACAACCTGGCGATGGGCGTGGCCAATTCCATCGCTGCGGTCGAGGCCGGTGCCAACCGCATCGACGCCGCGGCCGCGGGGCTCGGAGCCGGTGCGGGCAACACGCCGATGGAGGTCTTCGTCGCTGTCTGCGACCGCATGGGCATCGAGACCGGCGTCGATGTGTTCCGCATCCAGGACGTCGCCGAAGACCGCGTGGTTCCGATCATGGACCATGTCATCCGGGTCGACCGCGACTCGCTGACGCTGGGCTACGCGGGCGTGTACTCGTCCTTCCTGCTGTTCGCCAAGCGCGCCGAGGCCAAGTACGGCGTGCCGGCGCGCGAGATCCTGGTCGAGCTCGGGCGCCGCGGCATGGTCGGCGGCCAGGAAGACATGATCGAAGACACGGCGATGACGCTCGCCCGGGCGCGCAGCGCCATGCAGGAGGTGGCCGCATGAAGCTCGACCTCGACACCATCGCCGCGCTGGCCGAGCACCTGGAGGGCTGTGAACTCGGCGCCAAGGACACGCCGAAGATCACCGACGAGTATCCCGAGATGGACTGGGACGACGCCTATGCGATCCAGAACGAGATCCGGCGGCGCAAGATCGCCCGCGGCCATCGCATCATCGGGCTCAAGGCCGGCCTGACCTCGCACGCCAAGATGAAGCAGATGGGCGTGACCACGCCGGTATTCGGCTTCATGGCCGACAGCTACGCGGTGCCCGAAGGCGGCGAATGCCGCATGTCCGAGTTGATCCACCCCAAGGTCGAGCCCGAGATCGCCTTCGTCACCCGCGCGCCGCTCAGGGGTCCGGGCTGCCACATCGGCGCGGTGCTCGCCGCGACCGACTTCGTGCTGCCCGGCATCGAGGTCATCGACAGCCGCTACCGCGACTTCAAGTTCGACCTGAAGAGCGTGGTCGCCGACAACACCTCCGCCTCGCGCTTCGTGGTCGGCGGACGGCCGCGGCCGGCGGCCGAGGTCGACCTGCGCACGGTCGGCATCGTGCTGGAGAAGAACGGCGAGCCGGTGGCCTTCGGCGCCGGCGCCGCGGTGCTGGGACACCCGGCGGCGGCGATCGCGATGCTGGCGAATCACCTCGGCGCACGCGGCGAGGAGATCCCTGCCGGCACCCTGATCCTGTCGGGCGGCATCACCGAGGCGGTGGCGGTGAAGGCCGGCGACTCGGTCACGCTCAGGGTGCAGGGCATGGGCAGCGTCGGCCTGCGCTTCGCCTGAAGGAGACAGCCATGCCATTTGCACAGATCTATCTCATCGAAGGCCGGAGTGAGGAGCAGAAGCGGGCGCTGATCGAAAAGGTCACGCACGCGATCGTCGAGGCGGTCGGCGCGCCCAGGGAGAACGTGCGGGTCTGGCTGCACGACGTGCCGAAGGAGAACTGGGGCATCGCGGGGGTCAGCGCGAAGGACCTCGGGCGCTAGAAACAAGCTGTTGCCCTCCCTGCGCCGGAAATTTCTCTTTTCCCGGAGGAGGCGTGTCTCGCGCCGCGGCTTCGAATCAATCTCGGCCAGAATTCCGAGATGCGAATCTGGCTTGTCGGATTGTGGATTGCCCTGACGATGCCTGCGTGGGCGGCGCAGGGGCTGGGCATGGGATACGAGCCCAAGTACCCGGACTCCTTCAAGCATTTCGACTACGTCAATCCCGACGCGCCCAAGGGCGGGCACCTGACGCTTTCAGCGAGCGGGAGCTTCGACAAGCTCAATCCGTTCACGCTCAAGGGAACGCCCCCGGCCGGCATGGGTTACCGCAGCAACGGCTTCGTGTTCGCGGAGTACGGCCTGGTCTTCGATTCATTGATGACGCCCAGCGAAGACGAGCCTTTCTCGAACTATGGGCTGCTGGCGGAAGACGTGCTCGTCGCCCCTGACCAGATGAGCGTGACTTTCCGCCTGAACCCCAAGGCCCGCTTCTCGGACAACACGCCCGTGCTGGCGCAGGACGTCAAGCACTCCTTCGATACCTTGATGAGCCAGCAGGCCGGCCCGACCTTTCGTTCCTACTGGAGCGACATCAAGGCGGCTGTCGTGATCGACGATCGCAGGATTCGCTTCGAGTTCAAGCGCCGGAATTCAGAGCTGCACATGATCATCGGGCAGTTGCCTGTGTTCTCCCGAGCCTGGGGTCGGGGCAAGCCCTTCGATCAGGTCGTGGACGAGCCGCCTGTGGCGAGCGGACCCTACGTCGTCGACAGGGTGGACCTGGGCAAGTCCATCTCGTTCCGGCGGCGACCGGACTACTGGGCCGCCGATCTTCCGGTTCGCAAGGGGATGTTCAACTTCGACAAGGTCAGCTATCAGTACTTCAGGGATCGACTCGGGGAGGAAGAGTCGATCAAGGTGGGCGCGCTCGACGCCCTCGAAGAGACGTCGATCACCGCCTGGGTTCGCCGCTACAAGGGCCGCCGCTTCGACTCCGGCGAAATCGTCAAGACCGAGATTTCGCACCGCCGCATCACGGGCATGCTGGGCCTGGCACTGAACCTGCGCCAGCCCCGCTTCGCCGATATCCGGGTGCGTCAGGCGCTGGCGCTGGCCTTCGACTTCGACTGGCTGAACCAGCATCTTTTCTATGGGCGCAGAGCTCGGACCCTCAGCTACTTCCAGAACAGCGACGACCTGATGGCAAGGCCGGAGCTCGGCCCGGACGAGCAGGCGCTGATCGCGCGGCTCGTGCACAGGCAGGACTATCTCAAGGTCGTGCAGGGGCCATTGCCTCGGCCCGCTGCGACCGGTGACACGCCCGAGGGGCTGCGACGCAACCTGGTCGAAGCGCAGGCGCTGCTGAAGGCGGCGGGTTGGTCCTACCGGGATGGCGCGCTGCGCGACGGCGACGGCAAGCCATTCGTGATCGAGATCGACATCGCTGACCGCAGTTCGGAACCCGTGCTGGCGCCCTACGCGAGAAACCTGGGCAAGCTCGGGATCTCGCTGCAGTATCGCCTTCGCGATGCCGCCCTGATCAAGAAGAGGCTCGACGACTTCGACTTCGACATGACCATTCAGATCCTGGGCGGCTCATCGAGTCCCGGCAACGAGCTCTACGACGACCTGGGCTCGAAGTCCGCGGCCGAGCGGGGCAGCCAGAACCTCAGCGGGATCAGCGACCCGGTGATCGATGAACTCATCGACATCATCGTCAAGAGCCCTGACCGCGCATCCCTTGCAACGGCTGTCCGGCTGCTCGACAGGTTCTTGCTGCATCAGCACTACGTGGTTCCCCTGTACTACGGCAAGCAGTACTACATGCTTCACAAGCGCAACCTGCGGCGCCCCGATGCCGAGTTGCCGCAGCGTCTGCTTGCGGGCTCTGCGTTGCTGACGACCTGGTGGATGGACCCGCCGAAGACGGGTGCGCATGATTGAGTATTCTCTGCGGCACCCGACTCACCCCGGATAGAGCCGCGCCGTCAGCTTGGCGCTCGCCTTTCGCAGCGTCGGCAGGAAGGCATCCCGGAACTCGATGAGTTCCATCCGCTCCGACCGCACCGCGATGCTCATGCCGGCCACCGTCGCGCCATCGCGGTCCAGCACCGGCACCGCCATCGAGCGCACGCCGAGTTCGAGTTCGCCGTCGCTGCCGGCATAGCCTTCGTCGCGGCAGCGGTCCACCAAGGCCAGCACCGCATCGGCCTCGAACACCGTGCGCGGCGTCAGGGCGCGACGCGGCATCGCGCGCACACGGCGCTCGGCCTCGCCGGACGGCAGGCTGGCCAGCAGCACCCGACCGAGCGCCGAGCAGTACGCCGGCAGCCGCGACCCGATGCCCAGACCGATGCTGAGGCTGCGCCGCGCGGTCGAGCGCGCGATGATGATTGCGTCGTCCTCCAGCAAGGTCCCGAGCGATGCGGATTCGCGCGTGCGCTCCGACAACGCGTCGAGCAGCGGCTGCGCCAGCGACGGCGTCGGCCGCGACGCTAGATAAGCATGCGCGACCAGCAGCACCTTGGGCAGCAGCCAGAAGCGCTTGCCGTCGCTGTCGAGGTAGCCGAGGGCGCGCAAGGTCAGCAGCGACCGCCGCGCCGAAGCCGGCGAGCCGCCCGTGAGCCGCGCCACCTCCGACACGGTGAGGCGGTTGTGCTGGCGGCCGAAACAGGTCAGGACCTCCATGCCCTTCTGCAGCGAGGCCACGAAATTCTTGTCCACGGGCTCTGGGGCGGATGAGCCGCCAACGTCATTTTTGCGCATAGCGCAAATCTAGCTTGTTTGCCTTGCGCTGTATCAAGACACTTGGGCTTCCCCCGATGAACGAATGACACGGAGATACCGAGACATGATCAAACCCTTCGCCCGGCGCCTGGGCGCGGCCTGCCTGGCCGCTGCCTTCTTGGCCGGCGCGGCCGCTGCCCAACCAGGCAAACCCCTGAGAATCGTGGTTCCGTTCCCGGCCGGCGGCACCGCGGACATCCTTCCGCGCGTGGTCGCCGCGAAGCTGCGCGACAGCTTCCCTGCCGGCGTCGTGATCGAGAACCGCACCGGTGCCGGCGGCAATATAGGCGCCGAATCGGTCTTCAACGCGCCGCCCGACGGCGAGACGCTGCTGGCGTCGCCGCCGGCGCCGATCGCGATCAACCAGCACCTCTACCGCAAGCTGAGCTTCGATCCCGCGAAATGGGTGCCGGTCACGATGATCGCCACTGTGCCCAACGTGCTGGTGGTGAACCCCAAGCTGCCGGTCCGCAGCGTGCCCGAGCTCATCGCCTACCTGAAGGCGAACCCCGGCAAGCTCAGCTACGGCTCGCAGGGCAACGGCACCACCTCGCACCTGACCGCCAGCATGTTCATGCAGCTGACCGGAACCGACATGGTCCATGTCCCGTACAAGGGCACGGCGCCGGCGCTGGTCGACCTGGTCGGCGGACAGATCGACGTCTTCTTCGACAACCTGAGCTCGTCGCTGCCGTTCCACCAGAGCGGCAGGCTGCGCATCCTCGCGATCGCCGACGAGCAGCGCGCGCAGGTCCTGCCCGACGTCCCCACCTTCGCCGAGCAGAAGCTGCCGGCCATGAACGCCGTGACCTGGTTTGCGCTCGTGGCGCCGCCGGGCACGCCCGCCGCCAAGGTGCAGGCGACGCAGAAGGCCTTTGCCGACGCACTCGCGTTGCCGGATGTCAAGCGGCAGTTCGCCGAGCAGGGCGCAGAGCCGCGCGGCTGGGACAGCGCCCGGACCGGACAGTTCATCCAGGCCGAGTCGGCCAAGTGGGCCAAGGTCATCAAGAACGCCAACGTCACCCTGGACTGACACCATGACGCAAGACACTCAGCCGATCCACTGGGCCGGCCCCGGCCTCACGCGCATTCCGTTCGCGCTCTACAGCGACGCGCAGACCGCTGCCGACGAGCAGGTACGCATCTTCCGCGGCGAGGTCTGGAACTACCTGTGCCTCGACGCCGAACTGCCCGACAGCGGCAGCTACCGCACCACCTTCGCGGGCGAGACGCCCGTGGTGGTGGTGCGCGACGGCGACGGCGAGATCTATGCCTTCGAGAACCGCTGCGCGCACCGCGGCGCGCTGATCGCGCTCGAGAAGTCCGGCCGCGCCGAGAACTTCCAGTGCGTCTACCACGCCTGGAGCTACAGCCGCCAGGGCGATCTCACGGGCGTCGCCTTCGAGAAGGGCGTGAAGGGGCAGGGCGGCATGCCGGCGGGCTTCTGCAAGGAAGAACACGGCCCGCGCAAACTGCGCATCGCGACCTTCTGCGGGCTGGTCTTCGGCAGCTTCAGCGAGGACGTGCCGGGCATCGAGGAGTACCTCGGGGACGAGATCTGCCAACGCATCGAGCGCGTGCTGCACAAGCCGGTCGAGGTCATCGGCCGCTTCACGCAGGCGCTGCCGAACAACTGGAAGCTGTACGTGGAGAACGTCAAGGACAGCTACCACGCGAGCCTGCTGCACCTGTTCTTCACCACCTTCGAGCTCAACCGCCTGTCGCAGAAGGGCGGCGTGATCGTCGACGAGAGCGGCGGCCACCACGTGAGCTATTCGATGATCGACCCGGCAGCCCAGAAGGACGCCTCGTACAAGGAGCAGGCCCTGCGCTCGGACAATGACCGCTATCGCCTCAAGGACCCGAGCCTGCTGGCCGGCTTCACCGAGTACGGCGACGGCGTGACCTTGCAGATCCTCTCGGTCTTCCCCGGCTTCGTGCTGCAGCAGATCCAGAACTGCCTCGCGGTGCGCCAGGTGCTGCCCAAGGGCGTGGCGCGCACCGAGCTCAACTGGACCTACCTGGGCTACGCCGACGACACGGCCGAGCAGCGCAAGGTGCGGCTCAAGCAATCGAACTTGATCGGACCGGCCGGCTTCATCTCGATGGAGGACGGTGCGGTCGGCGGCTTCGTGCAGCGCGGCATCGCCGGCGCCCACGACCACGACGCGGTCGTAGAGATGGGCGGTGACAGCACCGTCTCCAGCGAGGGACGCGCCACCGAAGCCTCGGTACGCGGCTTCTGGAAGGCCTATCGCCACCACATGCGCGCCTGACCCGCAGAGGAAGAACACGATGATCGACTTGCTGGCGCTCTGCGCCTTCCATGCCGCCTACGCCGACGCCATCGACAGCGATGCACTCGAGCAGTGGCCCGACTTCTTCGCCGAAGACGCCGACTACCGCATCACGCACATCGAGAACGAGCGCGAGGGCCTGCCCGCCGGCATCGTCTACGCCGACTCGCGCGCGATGCTCGAAGACCGCATCGCGGCCCTGCGCGAAGCCAACATCTACGAGCGGCAGCGCTTGCGCCACATCCTCGGCATGCCGCTGCTGCTGAAGGCCGAGGGCGAGCAGGCGGAGGCCCGCACCCCCTTCCTGGTGGCGCGCATCATGGCCAGCGGCCAGACGGACGTGTTCGCCACCGGCGTCTACCAGGACCGCTTCGTGCGGCGGAACGGGCGGTTGCTGCTGCAGTCGCGCGTGGCCATCTGCGACAGCACGGTGACCGACACGCTGCTCGCGCTGCCGCTGTGAACGCGAGCACGAATGCGCCGCCGCGCCGCCTGGCGCTGGCGGCTGGCGATCCCAACGGCATCGGCCCTGAAATCGCGCTCAAGGCCCTGGCGGGACTGCCGGCCGAAACACGCGCCGGCATCACCCTGTACGGCCCCGTCGGCGTGCTGGAACGCACAGCCGCGGCACTCGGCTGCAGCGCGCTGCTGGGCGAACTGCGCATCGTCGATGCCGGGCAACTGCCGGCCGAGGCTGCCCGGCCCGGCCGCATCGACGCCGCGGCGGGTGCTTCGGCCGTGGCATCGGCGAGCGCGGCGATCGAAGCCTGCCGGCGCGGCGAGGCCGACGCGGTGATCGCCTGCCCGCATCACGAGACCGCGATCCATCGGGCCGGCATCGCCTTCAGCGGCTATCCGTCGCTGGTCGCGCGCGTCTGCACCGTGCCGGAGGATTCGGTGTTCCTGATGCTGGTCGGCGGCGGGCTGCGGATCGTGCATGCGACCCTGCACGAGAGCGTGCGCAGCGCGCTCGGCCGGCTGACGCCCGAGTTGGTGGCAGCGGCTGCGCGTGCAGGTGCGAGGGCCTGCGCCGTGCTCGGCGTTCCCGCTCCTTCGATCGGCGTCTTCGGCATCAACCCGCATGCCTCCGAAGGGGGCCTGTTCGGCGCCGAAGATGCCGCCATCGTCGAACCCGCAGTGCGCATGCTGCAGACCGAAGGCCTGTGCGTCGACGGCCCCCACGGAGCCGACATGCTGCTGGCACAGCGCCGGCATGATCTCTACGTGGCGATGCTGCACGACCAGGGCCACATCCCGATCAAGCTGCTGGCGCCGAACGCGGCCAGCGCGCTCAGCATCGGCGCCGACGTGCTCCTGTCGAGCGTGGGCCACGGCAGTGCGATGGACATCGCCGGCCGAGGCATCGCCGACTGCACGGCACTGCTGCGAACCATTGCGCTGCTGTCCGGTGCGCCGCAACAACCGCTCACCAGAGACTGAAGCCATGACCCATCGCGTGACCATTGCCGGCAGCGACCTTGCATTCGATTGTGCCGACGCCGAATCCGTGCTCGATGCCGCCCTGCGCGCCGGCATCGAGCTGCCCCATTCATGCCGCAAGGGCGTGTGCGGCAACTGTGCCGGGCGGGTCGAAGCTGGCGAGGTCGAGGGCCTGGCCGGCGCATCGATCCGCAACGAGGCCTGCCTGCCGGACCAGCTGCTCTTCTGCATGTGCGCGCCGCGCACCGACCTGGCGATCGCGCCGGTCTCGTGGCACCGCGTCGACCCGACGGCGCGCAAGCGCTTCCAGGCCAAGGTGTTCCGGAATCAGCTTGCTGCGCCGGATGTCTCGGTGCTGCAGCTGCGCCTGCCGGCCGGGCAGCGCGCGAAGTTCCACGCTGGCCAGTACCTGCAGGTCGATGCCGGCAACGGCACGACACGCTGCTATTCGATGGCCAATGCGCCACACGAGAGCGACGCGCTGACGCTGCACATCCGCCACGTGCCGGGCGGCGCCTTCAGCGCCCGCGTGTCGGGGCTGCAGCAGGGCGATCTGCTGGAAATCGAACTGCCCTTCGGCGCGGTCACGCTCGACAGCGCCTCGGCGCGTCCGATCGTCTTCGTCGCCGGCGGCACAGGCTTCGCGCCGGTCAAGTCCCTGATCGACGACATGGCCAAGCGCCGGGTCGTGCGGCCGATCACGCTGATCTGGGGCGCGCACCGGGCCGAAGGCCTCTACCTGCGACCGGCCGTGGCCCGGTGGCAGCGCCAGTGGCCGGACTTCCGTTTCGTCGCCGCGCTGAGCGACGGCGCGGCCGGGGAGGGCGATGACGCCTTTGCCGGCCGGGTCGACGCGGCGCTGGCCGCACACTGTCCGGACCTCGCGGGGCACGAGGTCTATGCCTGCGGCTCGCCCGCCATGGTCCATGCGGTGCGCGAGATGGCGGTCAGGCACTGCGGCCTCGATGCGGCCGGCTTCCATGCCGATGTGTTCGTGGAAGGGCCGGCCTGACGATGGTGCGGGCGGTAGCATTCCCTCCCATGGGAATGATCGCCCGCCTGCTGGCCGACGCCGTGCTGCTGTTGCACGGGCTGTTCATCCTGTTCGCCGTCCTCGGCGGCCTGGGTGTGTGGCGCTGGCCGCGCCTCGCATGGCTTCACCTGCCGGCTGCGGCTTGGGCCGGCTGGGTGGTGTCGGCCGGCTGGATCTGTCCGCTGACGCCGCTCGAGAACAGCTTGCGCCGCAGTGCCGGCGAGGCGGGCTATGGCGGCGGGTTCATCGAGCACTACCTGCTCGGGCTGATCTATCCCGAAGGCCTGACGCGCCCGGTGCAGATCGGGCTGGGGGCGGGCGTGTTGCTGTTCAATGCGGTGCTCTATGGCTGGCTGATGGCTCGCCGGATGCGGGCGGGTCGGGCGCCAGGCCGATGAAGGACAGCAGCGGCGGCAACACCGGCCCGCCGATCCATTCGAGCGGCTTTGCCATCGCGCCGATCAACGTGACGTGGTCGAGGTCATCGAACGCCCGCACCTCGACCTTCACCCCGCTCGTCCGCAGCCGTTCGGCCATCCGGCCCGTGTTGCGTGCCGGATCGACCAACCGGTCGTGGGTGGCCACCATCAGCAGCGCCGGCGGCGAAGCGGCGGAGGCATGGGCGAGCGGTTGCGAGCCCGGTGCCGTTTCCGGCCAGTTGAAGGCCACCTGCGTCTTCGGATCCCCGATCGGCAGGAAATCGTAGGGGCCGGCCAGACCGATCCAGCCCGCGAGTTGCGACGGATCACCACCGTCGGCGCGCAGCCAGCGGGCGTCCAGCGCCACCATCGCGGCCAGGTAGGCGCCGGCGCTGTGGCCCATCACGAACACTTGCCGCGGATCGGCCCCCAGCCGCGCGGCGTTGTCGATGCCCCATCGGGTGGCCGTGGCACTGTCGCGGACGAACACGGGGTAGGTCGCCCGCGGCGACAGCCGGTAGTCCGGAATCACCACCACGGCGCCGCGTGCCGCCAATGCCTCGCCGACGAACCTGTAGTCGGCCCGCTCGCCAGTGGTCCAGCTGCCGCCGTAGAAAAAGACGACCAGCGGACGCTTGCCTTCCGCGGGTGGGCGGTCGGCGAGCGGGCGGTAGACGTCGAGTTGCTGGCGCGGCTGCGGGCCGTAGGCCATGCCTGTTTCCAGCCGGTAGCTGGTGCTCGGCACCAGGCCGTTGACGATTTGCGCAGGCGAGCAGCCTGCCAGAAGGGCGCCGGCCAGCACGGCGGCCCAGCAGAGGTGCGACGTCATGCAGGTGATACGCGCGACGGTCGCCGTCGGATCACACGAGAGCGCCGGGTGCCCCGGTCCTCAGCGCCGAGCCGTACCCAACAGCGCAAGCAGCGCCAGCAGGACCACGCCGCTGCCGAACTCGTAGGCCGTCACGACGATGTTGCCCTGGTGCGCCACGTCGTACCCCGCCACCATCGCGGGCAGCCCCATCGCCAGGTAGGCGATCACGAACAGCACCGACAGCACGCCGGCCCGCTCCTGCGGCGCGATCAGCAGCACCACGCTGCGCAGCGCGCCCTGGAAGCCGGTTCCGAAGCCCAGCCCCGCGACCGCGCTGCCGAGCAGGAACAGCAGCACCGAATGCTGCGCGATCGCGGTCATCACGAGGGCCATGCCGGCGATCAGGGCGACGGCGCCGAGCCGCATCAGCGCCCTGGGCGAGGCTTCGCGGATCAGGTACACCGCCAGTGCGCCGCTGCCGGCCAGCACGAAGAGCGCGAATCCGCCGAGGAGAATCGAGGTCGTGCCCGCGAAACTGCGGATCAGCGTCGGCCCGAGCGATGCGTAGAAGCCGGCCATTGCCCAGACCGCGACCAGCGCGGGGGCCGCCAGCAGCAACGGCCCGCGCACCGCGAGCGGCACCGCCAGCCGTGGCCTGAGCGAGGCCCATGCGCCCGTCCGCACGGGGGCCGTCTCTTCAATGAAGAACACCGCGACGCCCTGCAGCACGAAGATGCTGCCGAGCAGCGCGTAGACCAGGTGCATCGGTGCCGGCAGGTACTGGATCATCAGCCCTGCGACGAGGCCGCCGGCCGCCGTGCCCATCATCGGCGCGACCGAGTTCGCGATCGCACCCCGGCCCTTGTCGATGTCGAGCAGGCCGGCGCCCGCCGCCGCGATCGCGGCGCCAGCCGACAGCCCCTGGACCACGCGCGCCAGCAGCAGGTCGGGCAGCCCGTCGGCGGTGGCGAACACCAGCATGCTCACGGCCTGCGCCGCGGCGGCGGCGATCAGGATCGGCCGGCGCCCGACGTGGTCCGACAGCCGGCCGCCGACCAGCAGCGCCGACAGCACCGCCAGCGCATAGATCCCGAAGGCCAAGGTCAGCATCGTGGCCGAGAAGCCCCATTGCTTCTGGTAGATCGCATAGAAGGGCGTCGGCGCGCTCGATCCCGCGAGAAAGCCCAGCGTCATCGAGGCCTGCAGCAGGAAGGCGGCATTCGGCGAGAGGCGGCGGCGTGTGGGCACAGGCGCTGTGAGGGCGGTCGGGCAGAGGGAGGTCATGGACGTGCTCCGGGAATTCAAGAAACCATACAGACCGATCTGTCTGGTGCTTGCAGTGTACAGACCGGTCTGGTAATGTCAAGCCCATGGAAACGAAACAAGCGGTGGCGCCGGAACGCCGCTCGGCGCGCGACCGCCTGCTGGCGGCGGCGGACGAGCTTTTCTACGAAGGCAGCATCCACACGGTCGGCATCGAGCGCGTGATCGAGCGCGCGGGCGTGGCCAAGGCCTCGCTCTACGACACCTTCGGCAGCAAGGAGGAACTGATCCGGGCCTACCTCGAGGCGCGGCAGGCGGCCCGCAAGGCACGCATCACCGCCAGGCTGGCGACCTGCGCGACCCCGCGCGACCGGCTGCTGGGCGTTTTCGATGCAATGGAAGAACTCATGTCCACGCCCGGCTATCGCGGCTGCGCCTTCAACCGGGCGGCGGCGGAGTCGAAGCCGGGCACCCCGGTCAAGGGCGCCTGCGACGACGCCCGCAACTGGATGAGGGACTTGTTCACCGGCCTGGCCCGGGATGCCGGCGCGGCCGATGCCGACCACCTGGCGAGCCAGCTGGTGCTGCTCTACGACGGCGCTTCGGTGTCCGGCCAGATGGGGACGGGCGGCAGCGCGGCGGCTGCGGCGCGCGAGATGGCGGCGCTGCTGCTGGATGCGGCGACGGCGAAGACGTCCCCGCCAGGACCAGGCCGCGCGAAGGCCGCTCAGATCTCGATGATCTGATTCAAGGTTTCGCAAGCCGCTTCGAAGACCGAAGGCGGCACCTGTTTCCAGGGGTGCGCCTTGGCTCTGCGCAAGCGCCAATCGAAGGATTTCGGCTGGTGCGCAAGCACGTAGCTGTCGACGTTCTTGGGCCCGCTGAAACGAATGGCGAATGGGTTGGTGTCGTTGTATGACGCCGTCGTCATCGGCAAGCCGATGACTAGGCTCGTTCGATCATTGAATGCCTTGGGAGAAAGCACCAGCATCGGGTGCAGATCCTTCATTTCTCTGCCGACCTGGGGATTGAAGTCGATCCAGATGATGTCCCTGCGGTCAGGAACCCACGATGGCGCCTTTGCCATCAGAACAATTCGGCGCCAAGACGCTCTGCGGCCATGGCTTCGCCGCCATGCCTGGAGGGCTCGAAGGCCTTGAGTTTCTGCGCGAGCGACAGCTTGGCCTCGCCAGCAACGCGCAGAAAAATGCCGCCTTCGACGACCTCCACGGTGATGGGCATGCCCCGCGCCAAGCGGGCGGCGCGGGCGACCGGCGCAGTCAGTCGCACCGCCAGGCCATTGCCCCACTCCTGGATCGTTTGTTCGGCCTTGACGTGGTCGGAAGACATGGCTTTCTCGTTCATGTGAAGAGGCACTCTACCTTCTGGGTTTCGATGTGTCAACAGGTAGAAACGGCGCTCGCGCAGACTCGTTTCTGCTCACGATCGTCATCTCGCGCTCGTTGGCCGTGACCTCGAACATCGACAGCAGTTCCTGACCCAGAAGGGCGTCCGGCGACTTGCCGCCCAGCGACCCCACGACCACCGTCGCCTGCCGCACCCTGAACGGACCGAAGGTCATCGGAACGCCCTCGATCCGCCTTCCTTCCATGATGCCGCCGCTGGTCTGGACATGGGCCGGCGCGCCGCCGATCAGGTTGGAGCGGGCGGCGAAGGCCTCGGTGACGGCGACGCCGGCCTGCACGGTCGATGCCTTGTCGATCACGAACTGCACCGGGAAGCCGTTGACCGAGCCACGGATCCAGAAGCGGCCGTCCTGGCCGATCGGCACCGTGATCTGCCGGGAACCGTCGATCGCGATGTCTGCCGTCTTGTCTGCATGCGGCCGGTCCGGGTCGACCAGCACGCAGCCGCGCGATTTGAGCTGCGCCGCCCCCTCGCCGGAGGGCACGTTGGTGTAGGTCTTGCCGCATTTGAAGATCGGCTCGGCGGCGGCCGGCTGCAGGACCAGGCCAGCGGCCAAGGCGGCCGGCGCGCCCAGGAGGCGCAGCGTGGATCGGGCGTGCTGGAACATGGGGCACCTCGCGCGACAAACGACAAGGCGGACGATGCCTCAATCGATCGCCATGCGGCGTCGGCCGGGTGCGGCGGCAGCCGAGCGGTGGGCTGGAAGCGCCGGACGGCGCCCGGTTCAGAACTGCAGGGCGAGCGCGCCGAGGTCGGCGAAACGGACTTCCACGCGATCCCCCGAAACGGCGTCGCCGAGGCCGCTCCAGCTGCCGGTGGTGACCACGGTGCCGCCGGGCACCGTGCGGCCGCCGCGCGTCGCATGGGCCAGCCACGACGGCAGCAGCCAGGTCGGGTCGCCCAGCGGATGGGTGCCCTCGAACGACTGGGGCTGCACGCCTCCGATCCTGATTTCACAGCGCTGGCGCGACCAGTCGCGTTCGTCGAAGGCGCGCCATTCGCCGAACACCAGCGCGCCGTGCGACTGCTGGTCGGCGAGCTTCAGCCATGCGACGTCCGGCGCATCCGGCGCCGGCGCAGCCCAGCGGGTGTCCACCACCTCGACCGAGACGGTCATCGCATCGACGAGTTCGCGCGCCGGAGGGGTCGTGCCGGCAGCCCATGCGGCGACTTCCCCGGCCGTCACGTCGCGCCGCGTGCGCAGGGCGACTTCGGCCTCGATGCCGCGACGGTGAAAGTGCTGCCCCTGCAGCGAGGCCGTCTGCCCCGGCGCCACGGCCTGCACGCCCGCCGGCGGCAGGCCGGCATGCGTGAGCACCGCCTGGCGCGAGGGCCCGCCCGACTTCCAGAAGCGCGGCGGCGTGCCGCCGAACCAGCCGAGCGCGGCCGCCACGCGGTCCTGCACCGCATAGGCCTCGTCGGCATCGCGCAGGCAGCCGAGCCAGGGCGCCATCGGCAGGGCCTGGCCGCTGCGCCGGGCGCCGGCGAGGGCATCGGCCAGGCGCTGGAGGCGGTCGTCGCCGCCCACTGGGTGACGGCTCATGACATCAGGCTCACGTGCGCCGACACCACGCGCCAGCCGTCCGTCATCCGCACCCAGGTCTGGCTCTGGCGGCCGATGCGCTCGCTGCCTTCGCGGCGGAACTCGATGTTGGCGACCGCGAAGTCCTGCCCGAAGGTGGTGATCGCGCGGGCCGTGATGGTGCGCTCGAGGTTGTTCGCAGGCCGGCCCCGGCGAAACGCCTGGATCGCCTCGAAACCATAGAGGTTCTCGCCGGCGCCGTAGCGCAGGGTATGGGGAGACACCCAGAACAGGCGGTCGAGCGCGGGCACGTCGTTGCTCGTGAGCGCGCGCTCGTATTCGTCGAAGACGGCCTCGACTTCGGCGAGGACTTGCGGCAGGTTGATGGCGGGATCCATGGTGTTCCGGTGAAGGGGAGTGGGTTCAGTGATGCGGCACTTCGCGCTGGCAAGAAGCGTACCTTGCCAACGGCGATGGCTTGGACATCAGCAGGTCACGCCACCGTCGATGACCAGGCTCTGCCCGGTCATGAAGGCGCCGGCCTGCGAAGCCAGGAAGACCGCCGCGCCGGCGATCTCGTCGGGCTCGCCGATGCGCCGCAGCGGCGTGCTGTCGGTGCGCCGCCGCAGGGTCTCGGGGTCTTCCCAGAGCGCGCGCGCGAAGTCGGTCTTGATCAGGCCGGGCGCGATGCAGTTCACGCGCACGTTGTGCGGCCCGTATTCGACGGCCAGGTTGCGCGCCAGCTGGAAGTCGGCCGCCTTCGAGACGTTGTAGGCGCCGATCACCGGCGAGCCGCGCAGCCCGCCGATCGACGAGACGATGATGATCGAACCGTCCCTGCGCTCGATCATCTGCGGCACGGCGAAATTGATCAGCCAGTGGTTGGCGATGACGTTGTTCTCGAGGATCTTGCGGAACTGGTCGTCCTCGATGCCGCCGAGCGGGCCGTAGTAGGGGTTCGATGCCGCGTTGCACACCACGATGTCGATCCGGCCCAGCTGCCGCGTGGTCTCGTCGACCAGGTGCTTCAGCTCGTCCTTGGACGAGATGTTGGCGGGGATCGACAGGGCCGCACCCGGGCCCTGGGCACGGTTGATTTCGTCGCGCACCTCGGCGCAGGCGTCGGCCTTGCGCGACGAGATCACGACCCGGGCGCCGTGCTCGGCCAGGCGCAGGGCGATGGCGCGGCCGATGCCGCGCGACGAGCCGGTGACGATGGCCACCTTTCCGGCCAGCGAGAACAGGGACATGGGACTCTCCGTTGGAAGTGATGGGAGCGATGCGACGACCCGCATCCAGGGCCGAAGCATGCCAGCCTTTGGCCCGCCCCCTGCACGCCGATCGGCCCCTTCACTGGCGCCCCCCCGTGACGCGGAAGCTGGCCTCGATCTGTTCCAGGTCGCCCTTGTAGGTCGCGAAATCGCTGCGCGGCGCGGAAATCATCAGGACATAGCCGGTCTCGCCGTCCACCGTGGCGACGATCTTGAGCACGGCCTCGGTGCCGCGCGGATTGACGCCGGTGAACCAGGCGTAGGCGCCCGGCTTGCCGCCGAAGAGGGCATCGCCCGAACTGGTGCCGGCGAAGCGCGGCCACTGCGACGGGAACTTCTGCCCGATCGCCTCGACCAGCCCCTTGGGCGCACCGCGGCCGCTGACCTTCATCACGCTCGCATAGGCGGGACCCTTGAGGAACGACACGCCCCCGGACTGCGCCTCGACCCGCCAGCCGGGTGGCACCTGCAAGGCGTAGCGGCCGTCGGGGTCGGTATACGTGGTTTGGGCGTGCACCAGCGGCACGGCGGCCAGTATGAGCGCGGCCAGGAACGGATGTCTCATCGTCATGCCTCCTCGCGTCAGGGTCCCACGAGAACGAAAGCGCCCCATGCTTGGGGGCGGTCCCGGCCCCGATCCCTGATGACCATCTGCCGGAGTTCCAACTGAGCATCCCGCAACGCGAGGTGCTTGTCCATGCCTGACAGCCACTTGCGATAGAAGAGCGTCATCAGCACGCGGGTCTCATCGTCGGGCACCTTCCACAGGCTCATCATCACGCTCTGCGCGCCGGCCAGTTCGAACGCCCGCCGCAGCCCGAGCACGCCCTCGCTCTGCAGCACCCGCCCGAGGCCGGTCTCGCAGGCGCTCAGCACCACCAGCTCGGTGCCGCGCAGATCGAGCATCGACGCCTCCAGCGCGGTCAGCACGCCGTCGTCGTTCGCGCCCGATGCGCCTTCGTTGGCGCCGGCCAGCACCAGGCCGGAGCGCAGCATCGGGTCCTCGGGCGTCCCCGGCCGCGCGCCCTGGCGCTCGAAGAAGCCGTGGCTGGCCACATGGAGCACGCGCGGATGCCGAACGCCCTTGAGGTAGGACTCGGTCGCCGCCTTGCCCTCGACGCTTTTCACCTGCCAGCCGGCGCCGGCCAACAGGCGCGACAGCGCCGCGATCTCCTCGCGCGTGCCCGGCAGCGGCGCAAAAAAGGCTGCCCTGCCCGATGCGCTGCCGAAGTCCGCGTTGCCGATCAGCACGGCGCCGTTCGCCGACACGGGCGCAGGGGCCGCGAGCAGGTCGCGCGTGCTCGACAGCAGGCGCAGGTCCAGCCTTTCGGCGAGCAGGCCGCCGCCGTCCCCGACGGTGGCCCAGGCGACCTGGTTCAGGATGTCGTCCGGGGCCAGGTGGATGCGCTTCGCATCCGCCAACGCGGGCTCGAGCGGTGTCCAGAACGCGTCGCGGAAGCTGCGTTCGCCGGCCGGCGGCGGATCGCGCGCCAGCCCGGCGCGCCGCCGGTAGTCCCGCATGGGTGCGGCCAGGCTGGCGGCATCGCCGAGCGCGACCAGCCGGGGAGGGCGGTCGCCGGGCGTCAGCACCAGCGCGGCAAAGCGCCGGCGCGCGGCGCGGTCGTTGCCGCGCGGTGGCTCGAAGGCGATGTACTCGACTGCCGCCTCCTGCGCCTTCAGGGCCGCGCGAACGTCCCGCCATCGGGCCGGCCTGGCGCCTCGCTCCTCCTGCGCGGCGAACGCAGCCGAGCGTCTTGCCAGCTGCCGCTCCAGGTCGGCGCCTTCGCGCGCCAGCCGGTCGACAGCGTCGCCCGTCGTGCCGCGGCGCCGCAGGTTCGCCAGCAGGGTGCGCCGTTCGCGCAACCGCACCGTCAGCGCGATCGCCTGGGGGTCGCCCTCGCGTTCGATGCGCGCCAGCAGGGCGCGGACGCTGACCGCGACCATCCCCTTGCGCGCCAGCACCGCGTCGTACATGCCGCCGGCAAGCTCCGGCCGCGGTCCCGCGTAGGCCAGCACGAATTCGAAATAGGCCGAGAAGAACCGGTCCGTGTCTTCGAGCAGGCCCAGGCGCTCGTCCTCGCTCATGAAGCCGAAGTACTGCGCGAGCCGCGCCCGCAGGTTGGCAAAGGCCCGATCGAAGTAGGCCTGCGCGCAGTCCGGCTTGCCGGCCGCGTGGCAGAGGGCGGCCAGGTCGATCAGGCTGCGTCCGAGGTCGGGATGGTCGGCGGGCAACCGCTCTCGGATCGCCAGTGCGCGCAGCATCAGGTCTTCGGCCTTCCGGTGCTCGCCGCGCTCCTCCAGGACCACGCCGAGCCCGTGCAGCGAGGTCGCCGTCACCGGATGGCTGTCGCCGAAGGCGCGCAGCCGGATCTCCAGCGCCCATTCGAGCAGCCTCCGGGCGTCGTCGTACGCCCCTTCGCGCGCCTTCAGCGATGCCATCAGGCTGAAGGTCTCGGCGATCGCGGGGTCGCGGCTCGACCGGTCCGGCAGCAGCGCCATGCTCTTTTCGGCCAGCGACCAGGCGTCCTGGAAGCGGCCTTCGCGGATGTAGAGGTTGGCCAGGTTGTTGAGCCAGGTGGCGACGAACAGCTGCGGTGTTCCGATGCCGTCGCCGAGGCCCAGGGCCTGCTTGTAGAGCCGCTCGGCGTCATCGAGCCGGTTCACCCTGCCGTAGAACAAGCCCAGGTTGTTGAGCAGGGCCCCCATGTCCGCCGGCCCGACACCCCAGCCGGTGCGGCCGATGTCGACGGCGCGGCGCAAGGGCGCCTCCGCCTGGTCGTATTGGCCACCGTCGAGATAGGCCAGCCCGAGATTCGACAGCGCGGCCGCCAACCCCGGGTGGTCCTTGCCGAGGCGGGCTTCGGCTTGCGCGACCGCGTTCTTCGCGGCCGCGACCGCTTCGTCGTAGCGGCCCTGCTCGAGCAGGACCACCGCCTGCCGGTTGATCGCATAGATCGCCTGGACCTCCTGCGGACCCTGGGCGCCCGAGCCCGCCACGGCACCCGCGACGATCGCCGCCAAGGCGAACTGCGTCACGAGCGGGTGCTTCATGGATGCGGTCCTCGCCGGCGCGCGGCCGGCCTGGATCAGGCGCTCATGATTCTGCCCGCCAGCCGGCGATCAGCCGCCTGATCACGCCGGCACCGCCCTTGGGGTCGGAGCCGATCGGGCGATCCCGGTACAGCGCGCGCAGTTCGCCGAGCACCTCGTTCAGCGCGGCGAGGTTGCGTTCGGTATAGAGCCAGACGCCGGTGACGACGAAGTGCCCGGGCACGGCGGACGGCTTGGGCGCGACCTGGACGTTCTCGATCCCGATGCGATGCATGATTTCGGCCCGATCGGCCGAGTGCTGGGTGGCGCCGGCCAGCATCGTCACGGGGCGCGTGAAGGCAAAACTCACCGCCTGCACCTGCTCGAAGTGCTCGACGACGAAGGCGCAGATCTCCAGGAAGACGAGCCGGCCCAGATGCCGGGCCTCCTCCAGACCGCTCAGCGGGGGCGTGAAGTGCTCCACCCGGATCTCGGACCCCGTCGGGCTGACCGGCACCGGGTCAAGGGTGCAGACCAGCAGCTCTCCGTCGTGGACCAGCATGGGGTCGCCCAGCCTGTACGTGGCCCCTCCGGGGCCGGTGATCCGAAGTTTCTTTGTCTTCATCGCCACATGCACGGGCCCGCGCCCGTTTCCTCCAAACCATGACCACCGACTGTAGTGGATCGCGCCGACCCCGCGCGGCGCGGAGGCGACAGGCCCGGTCGTTTCTAGTTCTTCTTGAGGAACAGCCGCACGGCTTCCGCGCTGTGGCCAACCGCCTTCACGGCTTCCTTGAGCTGCTCGGCCGTGCAGCCGAGGGTTTCGGACCAGCTGCGCACTTCGTGGGGCTCGTCGATGGCGATCAGCTTCCGGTCGAGACGGGTCTTCTTCGGGTCGTCTGCCATGGCGGGCCTCCAAGATCGCGAAGCCGCCAGTTTTTCGTCGCCCCGGGGCGTTGCTGTCCGCCATTTCCGACAATCCCTGTCGGCCAAGGCCGCGAGAGCCTCACCCGTTGCTCGTCGCCCGCACCTCGCCGAGGGTCGTCAGTCCCTGCAGCACCTTCTCGATGCCGTCCTGGCGCAGGGTGTGCATTCCGCCGGCCTGCGCTGCCGCGAGGATCGTCTCCAGCGGCGAACGGGTCTGCACCAGGCGGCGCACCTCCTTCGACACCGCCATCAGCTCATGAATGCCGATCCGTCCGCGGAAGCCGGTCTGGCCGCAGGCCTCGCAGCCCGGGCAGGTCGAGCTCACGAGCTGGCCTTCGCGGCCGTAGCGGCGCAGCCAATGCGCGAGCACGGCATCGCGCGACGGCGGCTCCAGACCGTCCGCGAAGGCGCGCAGATAGTCCGAAAGCAGTTCGTCGACTTCGGCCGCCGTCGCCGGGCGGCTGGTCACGCACTTCGAACAGAGCTTGCGCACCAATCGCTGCGCCTGGATGGCCAGCAGGGAATCGGCGAAGTTGAAGGCGTCCAGGCCCATGTCGAGCAGCCGGGTCACGGTCTCGGCGGCGCTGTTGGTGTGCAGCGTCGACAGCACCAGGTGGCCGGTGAGCGAAGCCTCGATCGCCATCTTCGCGGTTTCCTCGTCGCGGATCTCGCCCACCATCACCACGTCCGGATCGGCGCGCAGGAAAGCGCGCAGGGCTTTCGCGAAGGTCCAGTCGATGCGCGGGTTCACCTGGACCTGCCGCAGCCCGGGCTGCGTGATCTCGACCGGGTCCTCGGCGGTCCAGATCTTGCGATCAGGGGTGTTGATGTGCATCAGCGCCGAGTGCAGTGTCGTCGTCTTGCCCGAGCCGGTGGGGCCGACGCACAGCACCAGTCCGTACGGCCGCTCGACGGCTTCGCGCAGCTTCTGGAGATTGCGCGGCGACAGGCCCAGGTTTTCCAGGGCGATCGCATTGGCCGACGCCAGCAGGCGCATCACCACGTCTTCCAGGCCGTTGTTGGTCGGAATGGTCGCCACCCGAAGCTCCAGCGGATGCTGCGCCGAGAACTTCGAGAAGATGATCTTGCCGTCCTGCGGCTTGCGCTTCTCGCTGATGTCGAGGTCACACATGATCTTGATCCGCGCGATGATGGCATTGCGATAGTTCGGCGGCAGTTCGAGATAGGTGAACAGGCGGCCGTCGCGGCGAAAGCGGATGCGGATCTTTTCGCGCCCCGGATAGCTCTCGATGTGGATGTCCGAGACGCCTTCGGCGTGCGCCTCGATGATCATCCGGTTCACCATCCGCACCAGCGAATTGTCCGACTGCTCGATGGGCAGCTCTTCGCTGGTCTGCTCGCGCCCCTCCTTCTCGAGCGTCTCGAGCAGTTCGCTGGCGTCGATGTCGAACTCGATCGGCCTGGACGGATCGTCGGCGGCCGCCTTGGCGTCCATCGCGCCGATCGCCTCGTAGGCCTTCTTGAGCACCTGGTCGAGATTGCGGCAATGGGCCAGGACCGGAATCACCTTCGCCTGGGCGATGAACTCGAGCTCGTCGATGGCGGCACGGCGACCCGACGGATCGTCGAGCGCCGCGATCAATCGCCCGTTCGACACCATCAACGGCATGACCTGCAGGCGTTGGGCCGCGCTGTGGCCGACTTTCCTGAGCGCCTCCACCGCGGCCGGGAACCGGTCGAGGTCGACCAGGGGGTAGCCCATCTTGTGGGCCAGGGCCGATTGCAGGTCGCTGCGCGACAGGGCGCCCATGCGAACCAGTGTCTCGCCGAGCGGCACGGCGCGATCGAGCTGCTGGGCGGCCAGGCCCGCGTTCAATTGCGCGTCCGTGATGATCCCGAGCGAGGTCAGCGCCTGCCCGATTCGAACCAGCGGCATCCGGCCCTGCGCCTCGAGGCGGGTCAGCAGTTCCTCGGGCGTGCAGACTTCTGTCATCGACGTCGCGCTGCGAGTCGGGGCTGCAGGCACAGTGGTTGCGGTCATCGGTCTTTCCGGTTGAGCTTGCGACGCGCCATCGAAGACGCTCTCGAGACCTGGGTTCGAGGCGGGCGCTGCCTCTGCTATCGGCAGCGCCGGCGATTCCTGAAGGCCTTGCCGCCGGAAAAAGGTGCGCCCTCAGAGCATCCAGTCGATCGGCAGCGGCTCGAGCAAGCGCACGGCGGCGCGCTGCCACCAGCTCGTCATGGGCTCGACCGCCACGGATCGGCCGCTGCCGTCCACCCAGCGCAGGCCCCCGCTCCCGGGGTCGAGCCTCAGCTCCCAGCTGCTGCGCGGGGCGCGCACCTCGAAGACATGCGCGATCGCGCCGGCAAGCTCCGGGCTGTCGATGACGAGGCCCAGCTCGGTGTTCAGCTTGGCCGAGCGCGGATCGAAGTTGAAAGAACCGACGAAGACGCGCTCCATGTCCACGCCGAAGGTTTTCGCATGCAGGCTGGAGCCGGAGCTGCCCGATCCGCCGGGCATGCGCGGGCCCTCGTCCCGGCGCGCCGCCTTGGCGGCCTGCTCCCGAGGGTCGGGCCGGAGTTCGTACAGCGCCACCCCCGCCGCCAGCAGCGGCTGCCGATGGCGTGCATAGCCCGAATGCACCACCAGGACGTCGGTCGCGGCCAGCGAATTGGTGAGGATGCGCACCCGCACGCCGGTCCGCGCCAGGCCGGCGAAGTAGTCGGTGCCGGCATCGGTTGGCACGAAGTACGGCGACACCAGGTCGAGGCTGCGCGCCGGCACCCCGACCGCCTCGGCCATGTGATGCAGCAGCAGCTGTTCCGGCTGGGCCAGCGCCAGTCCCTTGGACGGGTCGTCGACCACCAGGTGCGCGGGGGCCCAGACCAGCGAATAGTCCTTGCGGACCAGGCTGCCGTAGCAAGGCAGCTCACGCACCGCCTGCTTGTACGTTGCGGCCGGCTCGGAGCGCTCCACCAGCGCCGTCCGCTGCCGGATGGCGGCCAGGACTTCGGCAGGGGGTGGCGCCACCAGCGAGGCGATGGGATAGGACGAGGCACTGACCCAATAGGCGTCGAACGCGCTCGAGACCTGCGCCACCGCCGGCCCCATCGCCAACACATCGAGGTCGGCGAACAGCACGCCATCGGTGGCGCCGAAATACTCGTCGCCGACGTTGCGTCCGCCCAGGATCGTGATCGCGTTGTCGGCCGTGAAGCTCTTGTTGTGCATCCGCCGGTTGGCGCGCGAGAAGTCGGTGATGAAGCCCAGCGGCTTGAATGCACGGAACGGGAAGGGATTGAACAGACGCACCTCCACGTCGGGATGCGCGTCGAGCGCCGCCAGCTCCGCGTCGAGCCCCGCATGGCCGTAGTCGTCCAGCAGCAGGCGCACGCGCACCCCGCGATCGGCGGCCGCGCGCAAGGCCTCGAGCAGCAGGTGGCCAGTGATGTCGTCGCGCCAGATGTAGTACTGCACGTCCAGCGTGCGCTCGGCGAGCTGCGCCATCTGCACCCGCGCCGCGAAGGCTTCGCGCGGGTCTTCCAGCGTATGGACGCCAGTCAGTCCCGGACGCGGCGCCGCCAGGTCGCCGACCGCCCGGCCCAGCGGCGTTTCGCGCGCTTCTGCGGCCGACAACGCCCGCGACTCGCTGCGCCCCTCGAGCGGCGGCAGCGAGCATCCAGCCAGCAGGGCCGCCAGCGCCAGCGCCAGCAGCCATCGCCCCGGGGCGCAGGGACTCACAGGTCGAGCTTGCTGATCTTGGTTCCGTCAAGACTCAGGTTGGCCATCAGCCCGGCATTGCTCAGGCGAAGCCAACGATGGGTTGTTGAGCGGTCTGGGTGTCGATGCCTGCCGAGGCGCCGACCTTGAGCATGGTGACCGAGGCATCGGCGCCGGCGGTCCAGCCATTGCTCGCGCGGAATTTGTCGAGCGCATCCTGGGTCATGAAGAGCAGGAAGACAGCCTTGGAGTCGGCCCCGGCCAGCAGGCCGACCGAGGCGGCGGTGGTGCTGTAGTAGCCGACGGACTTGCCGCCGACGCGCAGCGCACCCTGTCCGTAGGAGCCGCCAACGCCCAGCCCGGCCGAAACCACCGAGGGGAACACCAGCACGCCCCTGGCCTTGCCGACCAGTTCGCGTGAGCCCTGCACCTGGGTATAGAGCTTGGACATGGCGCTGTCGACCGAGGCGTCGATGCTGCTGCGCTTGGCCGCTGGATCGCCGCTGGAGGTGGAGGTGGTGGTGCACGCAGTCGCGAGAACTGCCAGAAGCCCGCACGCGAGGAAAGAACGCTTGTCCATGTCTCACTCTCCTGTCGTTGTTGGTCAGGTCATTGTGCGCGTCGGGTCGGTATCGCTCAAGATCGCGATGCGCCAGGGCGCTATCGTGGCGATCGGTCTTGATATTTCGCAAGAAAGGAGCCGCCCTCATGTCCTCGTCCCGCCTCTTCGAACTGTCCGCCATCGAACTGCTGGCCCGCTACCGCGACCGATCCCTGTCGCCGGTGGAGGTCGTGCAGTCCGTGCTCGACCGCATCGGGCAGTGGGAGCCGAGCATCCGCGCCTGCTACGCACTCGACGCCGAGGCCGCGCTGCAGGACGCCCGGGCTTCCGAGCAGCGCTGGGCACGGGGCGCGCCGCAAGGCGATCTCGATGGCGTGCCGATCACGCTCAAGGAGAACATCGCCACTCGCGGTACGCCCATGCCGCTCGGAAGCGCCGCCACCGAGCTGAAGCCTGCCGCCGCCGACGCGCCGGCGGCGGCCCGCGTCCGCGAGGCGGGCGCCGTGATCGTGACGAAGACCACGATGCCGGACTTCGGCTTCCTGGGCGCCGCGCCGTCGAGCTTCCACCCCCTGACGCGCAACCCCTGGAACACGGCGCACAGTCCCGGCGGCTCCAGCTCCGGCGCCGGCGCCGCGGCGGCGGCGGGCTACGGGCCGCTTCACCTGGGCACCGACATTGGCGGCTCGGTGCGCATTCCCTCCAGCTTCTGCGGCGTGTTCGGACTCAAGCCCAGCCATGGACGCGTGCCGGTCGATCCGCCGGCACCCGCCCGGGTGATCGGGCCGATGACACGCACCGTGGCCGATGCCGCGCTGCTCATGCAGGTCGTGTCGCGTCCCGATCCGCGCGACTACCTCGGCCTGCCCCCGCAGGACATCGCGTGGCAGCGCCTGGCGCGCGGGCCCGCCGGACTGCGCATCGGCCTGTGGGTCGAACCGTCGGCTTCCGGCTGGCGAGTGGACGCGGAGATCCTCGCCGCGGTGCAGGCGGCGGCGCGCTGCTTCGAGGCGGCCGGCGCCATCGTCGAGCCGCTGAAGGACTGGACCACGGACGAGATGCAGTTGGGGCTGGTGCATTTCTTCACCATGCGCTGCCGCGTCGACCTGGCCGCCCTGCAACCCGAGCGGGCGAAGAAGGCGGCGGACTACATCCACGGGGCGGCCGAGTTCGCGGCCTCGCTGACACCGGAAGACAGCTTCCGCGCCTTCACGCGGATGCAGTCGATGCAGGCGGCCACGGCGGCCGCCACGGGGCCCTATGACTTCGTGCTGGCGCCGGTCTCGCCGGTGCTGCCCTTCGCTGCGGAGTCGACCGGCAGCGATGCGGAGATGTCCACGCGCGATTCGCATTTCACGGTGCCATTCAACCAGTCCGGCCAGCCGGCGGCATCCATCCACTGCGGGCACTCGGCCTCGGGCCTGCCGATCGGCCTGCAGATCGCCGGACGCCGTTTCGACGACCTGGGCGTGCTGCAGATGGCCCGCTTCTACGAGTCGGTGCGCGGACCGCAGGCGCCCTGGCCCGAGCCCGCGTCCGCAGGCTAGGGCGGCGCCGACCCGAGCGCCCCGGCGGCCAGCGCGAGGGTGGCGGCCGCCGACAAGGCCGTGCTGTAGCGATGTTGGAGATCAGGGATCGATCGCCAACGATGGCCCCCGCAGGCACCTTGCGGCAGCTTGAACAGTGCGCCGTCGGGCTGCACCGCTGCTCCCGCCTGCGTGGCAATATTCGCTTTCGCAACCCCCGCTCCTCCGGCATGAACGACGCCCATGCAATGGCCAGTTCCTTGGTCGCCCACTGGCGACCCAAGCCAATTCTCGAAGTCCATGAGGCGCGGACGATTGAGCATGAGTTCTTCAGGCTGACGTTTCCTGGCCCCTACCTGGTCGCCGTCACGTTCTACCGCGTCGAAGAGCGTCCGGACCTCATGCGGGTGCGATCGACCAACTGGCGCACGCAAGACGAGCCGAACGGAATCTTTCGGATCGAGGATTGCCGTGAGTTCTACCGACGGCTGAGAAGGGCAGGATTCGAATGAGGCGAATGCCCGCACCTGGCCGAACTGCGCCACAGCCAATGCTGAGGATGGCGCGTGCAGTGGCTTTGCATTCGTTCCTCAGGAAATAGCCAAACGCTTTCGATCAGCTCGTTTGCGACGTGGTGGACGCGACCGGCTCGGTCGATGGCGCTCGAGTCTCATCCTACGACGATGGCGCTTGCGTGGAAACCTTTTCGCCCCTACGGAATCTGCGCCTGCACCGCCTTCATCGCAATCAACTGGACCAGCAGTTCATCGCGCTGGCGCAGCATCCCGGGGAAATCGCGACCCGCCAGCTCGGCATCGACGCCTTGCGCAATCTGCTGGATGTAGTCGTCCGTTTCCGGATACTTGCCAAGGTCGCGTGCCCATTCCCGCTGGGAGGCACCCAGATGCTGCAGCAGGTGGGTGATGCCGCCGGGACCGCCGGAGGCGTGCAGGTTGATGAACGGGCCGAGCAGGGCCCATCGCAGCCCGGGACCGTGCGATATCGCGGTGTCGATGTCTTCCACCGAGGCCACGCCTCTTTGCACCAGCGAGATGGCTTCTTGCCAGAGCGCGACCTGCAGGCGGTTCGCGATATGGCCCTTGACCTCCTTGTGGATGCGAATGGGCTTCTTGCCGGTCGACGCGTAGAACGCCATCGCCTTGGCCACGTTCTCGGCCGACGTCAGCTTGCCGCCGCCGACCTCCACCAGTGGAATGACGTGGGTGGGATTGAAGGGATGGCCGAGCACGATGCGCTCCGGATGCCTGGCGCCCGCCTGGATCTCGCTGGCGGACAGGCCGGACGACGACGATGCGATGAGGACATCGGCCTTCGCTGCCGATTCGATGGTCGCGATCAACTCGTGCTTGACGTCCAGCCTTTCGGGGCCGCTCTCCTGGATGAAGGTGGCGTCCCGGACGGCTTGCGCCACATCGGTCGTGAAAGACAGCCGGTCTCGCGACGCGCCGTCGGCCAGGCCGAGGGCCTCGACGGTGGGCCAGCCGGCGTCGACCAGGCCCCGCAGGCGCTGCTCGGCACCAGGGGCCGGATCGGTCGCCGTGACGTCGAAGCCGCGAGCGAGGAAGTGCGTGGCCCAGCCCGCACCGATCACCCCCGTGCCGACCACCGCCAGCTTGCTGCTCGCTGGTTTCATGATGCCGGGTGTCATCAACACAGCGGACCCAGGCCGATGATCGCGCGCGCCTCGGCCGGCGTGGCCGGCTCGTAGCCCATCTCGCGAATCAGCCGGACCAGCCGCTCGACGAGCTGCACGTTGGTGGCCAGCACGCCGTGCTCGTAGTAGAGGTTGTCCTCGAGCCCGACACGCACATGGCCGCCCAGCAGCAGCGAGTTCATCGCCGCCGGCAACTGCGCCGCGCCGATGGCGCTGACATTGAACACCGTCTTCGCCGGCAGGTGGTCCACCATCGTCTGCAGCAGCTTCGGGGTGTAGGGCAAGGCGCCCTGGAAGGCGTTGGCGCCGATGACGATGTTGATGAAGTGAGGCGCGTCGTCGAGGCCTTCGTCGAGCGAGCGCTGGACGTCCTGGACGATGTCCGCCAGGCCGAACACCTCCCACTCGGGCTTGATGCCGCGTTCCTTCATCATCCTTGCGATCTGTCGGATCCACGTGGGCGGCGTCGCCACAAGGATTTCCTTGCCGCCGAAGCTGGCGATGACGGTCTGCGCATCGAGCGTGCACATCTCGACGCCTTCGCCCTGCATGCCCTTCAGGCGCTCCTCCCACTGGATCTCCCACAGGCCGTTGGGCAGTTCGCGCACCATGTCGCCGTTGATGCCGCCGCCGGTGGAGTTGTTCAGGATGATGTCGCACTTGTCGCGGATCAGCCGGTTGATGCGGGTGTAGATCGACGGCTCGCAGGTCGCCTCGTCGTCGGGCCGGCGCGCATGCACCGCCACCAGGCTGGCGCCGGCGTTGTAGCAGCGGTAGGTGTCGTCGGCGATCTCCTGCGGCTGCGTCGGCAGGTTCGGGTTCATCTTCTTGGTCGCCATGCCGCCGGTCGGGGCGATGGTCACGATGACTTTGGGTTTGCTCATGGCTCGGGTCTCGGTAAAAGGACTTGTAGGGAGGGAAGAAGGGAATCAGGCGTCGCTGCCGACGCGCACCGCGCTCTTCGGCAAGGCGATCAAAATCGTGAGTCCACCGACGATGACCAGCGCGGTCAAGGCGCCCAGGCCCATCTGGATGCTGCCGGTGAGGCTCTTGATCCAGCCGATCACCGTGGGACTCACGAAGCCCCCCAGGATGCCGAGCGAGCTGATCACGGCAATGCCGGCGGCGGCCGCATCGCGGCTCAGGTAGGTCGGCGGAATCGACCAGAACAGCGAACCGCCGCCGAAGATGAAGAAGGCCGCGAAGCACAGCAGCAGCATCACCGGCGCGAAGGCCGTACCGAGGAAGGAGGTGGCGAACAGCGCCGCGGCACCCACGACAAGGGTTCCGCCGACATGCCAGCGACGCTCCTTGAACCGGTCCGAACTGCGGCTGATCACCAGCACGCCGAGCGCGCCGAAGACATAGGGAATGGCGGTGATCCAGCCGATCGCCCCGATCGAGGAAACGCCCAGGCCCTTGATCATCGTCGGCAGCCAGAAGGTGACGGTGTAGACCGCGCAGGCGCAGCAGAAATAGACGAAGGCCAGCACGTAGGTCTTCGGGTCCGACAGCGCGGCGGCCAGCTTGCCGCGGTGGCCGGACTTCGCGTCGGCTTTGTGGTCGGCGTCGAGCACCGATTGCACGTGCGCCTTCTCGGCGTCGCTCAGCCAGGGGGCCTCCGCCGGCTTGTTCGGCAGCAGACGATAGAGCAGGAAGCCGATCAGGACGGTCGGCAGGCCCTGCACGATGAACAGCCACTGCCAGCCGTGCATCCCGGCCATGCCTTCCATGCCGCCCATGATCATTCCCGACAGCGGCCCGCCGAGAACGCCGGTGATCGGCATGCCGAAGAGGAACAGCCCGGTCACGCGGCCGCGGCGGTGGCTCGGATACCAGTAGGTGAGGTACAGGATGATGCCGGGGAAGAAGCCGGCCTCGAACATGCCCAGCAGCAGCCGCACGCCGTAGAACTGCCAGGGCTCGGTGACGAAGGCCGTGGCCGAGGAGGCCAGGCCCCACAGCACCATGATGCGCAGGAAGGTCAGGCGGGCACCGATCTTTTCGAGCAGCAGGTTGCTCGGCACCTCGAACAGCAGATAGGTGACGAAGAAGAGGCCGGCGCCCAGCCCGTAGATCGCATCGGAGAACGCCAGGTCCTGCTTCATCTGGAGCTGGGCGTAGCCGACGTTGATGCGGTCGAGGAAGGCGAAGACGTAGGCGACCAGCACGATCGGCATCACCCGCCAGCTGATCCTGCGATAGATGCCGTCCTCCGCGGATCGGAGCGATGACGGGTGGATGTCCGCGACCCCATGGGCCACCGACGCTGCGTGGTTCATTGCGTGTCTCCTTGTGATGGCGCCATGCCATGGCACGCATCATTCCGGGCGGCCCGTTTTGCCGCAGTCGATCGGCCGACAGTTCGAATCAGGGAAAACCCGAGGTGCGGTGCGGGCCCTGGGTCGGCTACGGCACCAGCCGTTGCAGGCCGGGAAGGTCGAGCACGACGATGCCTGCGTATTCGCTGCGCACCAGGCCGGCGTTCTTGAATCGCATCAAGGCGCTGTTGCAGCTCTGCCGCGAGACGGCGGCGAGATTGGCGAGTTCTTCCTGCGATATCTGAAGATGGCGCTCGCCGCGCGGGTTCGCGAGCGGATGCACCATGCCCATGAGTGCGCGGGCCACCAGACTGTCGGTGTCCAGCAGGCCCTGCGCCGCGTAGTTGCCCATGAACCAATGCAGTCGCTCATTCACCTGCAGCAGGATGAAGTCGTTGAATGTCGGTCGGTTGCGGCGCAGCCAGTCGAAGGTGTCGAACGGGATCTGCGCCACCCTGCTGTAGCGCAGCGCCACCAGGTCCGACTGGCGCGGCGTGTTGCGGATCAGCGTGCCCTCTCCGAACCAGCTGCCGACCGACTGGCCACCCAGGGACACTGTCCGCCCATCGTGCGCGGTGATCGCCCACTTGACCAGCCCTTCGAGAACGCCGTACCAGGCGTGCTGCTGCTCGCCGTGGTGGCCCAGCGAATCGCCCATCGCCACCGCGCGCTCCGATGCATCGCGGCGAACCTGCGCCTGCGCGGGCGCGTCGAGCTCGACGAACCACGCGGACTGTTCGAGCAACTCGTCGAGCGTGAGCGACATGGCGGGCGCGCGTTGCTGGCGGGTCATCCGTTCCTCCTGGGGCGCAGCGCCTTCATGCAGGGAAAACCCTTATATCGAGTGTCGGCACATCGACTGTGCGCCTGTGCATGGCGAAGAACAATCATCCCTATCGAAGCGAGCAGTTGAAACCCATGACCAAGACCATCGCCTATGGCGTCGACGTGCAGTTCGGCGACTGCGATCCCGCGGGCATTGTCTTCTTTCCGAACTACTCGCGATGGATGGATGCCGCGTCGCACCACTACTTCACCGCCTGCGGGCTGCCACCCTGGCGCGCGATGACCGACTTGCCGGGCTGCATCGGCGCGCCGCTGCTGGAGATCCACACCCGTTTCCACACGGCGGCCTCCTATGGCGAGCGCATCGGGATTCACACCAGCGTCGAGGAATGGCGCGGCAAGGTCTTCATCCAGACCCATCGGGTGATGCGGGGCGACACCCTGATCTGCGAAGGACGCGAGACCCGGGCGCTGTGCGTGAAAGAAGACAGCGGGAAGCTCAAGGCGGTGGTCGTGCCCGAATTCATCCGCACCGCCTGCGCCTGAGCCAGGCCGCAGGTCAACGTATTCTTGTCATCACGGAGGCAACATGCAGTTCTATCTCAATGGCTATGCGCCCGGAGACCCCGACATCATCAAGGAGGCGCTCCCCGAGACCGTCGACGTCCTCATCGTCGGCAGCGGGCCCGCGGGGGCCCTGCTGGCGGCACAGTTGTCGAACTTCCCGAGCATCAGCACCCGGCTGGTCGAGCGCCGCGATGGTCCGCTCAAGGTCGGCCAGGCCGACGGCATCGCCTGCCGCACGGTGGAGATGTTCGAGGCCTTCGGCCTGGCGCAAAAGCTCATCCGCGAGGCCTACTGGGTCAACGAGACCGTCTTCTGGCGGCCGTCGAAGAAAGACCGTACGCGCATCGAGCGCACCGGCCGCGTCCAGGACACCGAGGACGGCCTGTCCGAGTTCCCGCACCTCATCGTCAACCAGGCCCGGCTGCAGCAGTACCTGCTCGACTACATGCGCATGTCGCCGACCCGGCTCGAGGCCAGCTACGGACTGGAGTTCGTCACCCTGAAGGTCGAGCCCGAGGGCGAGCACCCGGTCGTGGTGACCTTGCGCGACGTGGCCAAGGGTTCCGAGACCACGGTCCGCGCCAAGTACGTGGTGGGCTGCGACGGCGCGCGCAGCGGGGTGCGCGAATCGATCGGCGCCATGCCGCAGGGTGACTTCGCCAACCATGCCTGGGGCGTCGTCGACATGCTGGCCGTCACCGACTTCCCGGACATCCGGCTCAAGGCCGCCATCCAGTCCGCGGACGAGGGCAATATCCTGCTCATCCCGCGCGAGGGCGGCTACATGGTGCGGCTCTATGTCGACCTCGGCGACATCGACCCGAACCATCGCGAAGCCATCAAGGATTTCACCCAGGAAAAGGTCATCGCCACCGCCCAGCGCGTTCTGCATCCCTACTCGCTCGACGTCAAGCGGGTGGTGTGGTTTGCGGTGTACCAGGTCGGCCAGCGCGTCACCGACCGCTTCGACGACGTCCCCGCGGACCAGGCTGGCTCGCGCCTGCCGCGGGTCTTCATCGCCGGCGATGCCTGCCACACCCACAGCGCGAAGGCCGGCCAGGGCATGAACGTCTCGATGCAGGACGCCTTCAACCTGGGCTGGAAGCTTGCATCGGTGCTCGAAGGACGTGCCGGCCCTGAACTGCTGCGCACCTACAACGTCGAGCGCCACGCGATCGCCCAGCGGCTCATCGACTTCGACAAGGAGTGGTCGAAGATCATGGCGTCGCCGCCCAGGGACCCTGAGCATCCGGAACTCGGCGGCGTCGATCCGCAGGAGCTTCAGGCTTACTTCGTCAAGTCGGGCCGCTATACGGCCGGCGTCGCGACGCACTACACGCCAACGACCCCGCTGACGGCCGGGTCGACCCATCAGGACCTGGCCAAGGGTTTCACGATCGGCATGCGCTTCCACTCGGGCCCCGTCGTCCGCCTGGCCGATGCCAAGCCGGTCCAGCTCGGCCATGCGGCGCGCGCCGACGGGGCCTGGCGCCTCTATGCGTTCGCCGATGCGGCCGGCACGCGCCTGCGCGACCTCATGGCGTTCCTTGCGGATTCGCCGGACTCGCCGATCCGCCGCTTCACGCCCACCGGGACCGATGTCGACATCGACAGCGTCATCGACGTCCGCGCGATCTTCCAGCAGGGGCACCTCGAGCTCAAGGTGGAGGCGCTGCCTTCGATGCTGATGCCGCGCAAGGGCTGCTTCGGTCTCATCGACTACGAGAAGGCCTTTTGCCCCGACCTCAAGCACGGTCCCGACATCTTCGATCTCCGCGGCATCGACCGTGCGCAAGGTGCGATGGTCGTCGTGCGTCCCGACCAGTACGTTGCGAACGTGCTGCCGCTGGACGCGCATGCCGGCCTGGCTGCCTACTTCGGACGGTTCCTGCTCGATCGACGGCCGTCGCCGAGGCCCTGATCGACTTCGCAAGGCGCCGCGTCAGTGCTGGGCGTGTGCCAGCAGCTGCTCCATCGCCGACGCCGGCACCGCCTCGCCCTCGTCGGCTGCACGGGTGCCCAGTGCTTCTTCCACCGCCGCGCGCGACAGGGTGGGGGAAAAGGCTTCGATGAAGGCATAAACGTAGGCGCGCAGGTAGCTGCCGCGCCGCACCGCGACCTTGGTCAGGTTGATTCCGAACAGCCGGCCGGCATCGACCGCGCGCAACCGGGTGTCGCGCTCGGTCTCGAAGGCGATGCCGGCGACGATCCCGATGCCCAGGCCGAGTTCCACGTACGTCTTGATGACATCGGCATCCATGGCGGTGATGGCCAGGTTGGGTTTCAGGCCGGCCGCCGCGAAAGCCTTGTCGATGCGCGTGCGGCCCGTGAAGCCGCTGTCGTAGGTGACCAGCGGATAGGCCGCCAGCCGCTCCAGGGTCAGCGGGCCGTCGAGAAAGGGATGTCCGGGCGGCGCGATGATCGAATGGGTCCAGCGGAAGCTCGGCAGGGCGACCAGTTGCGGATAGTCGCTGAGTGCCTCGGTCGCGATGCCGACGTCGGCCTCCCCGTCCAGCAGCATCTGGGCGACCTGCTTGGGCGAGCCCTGCCGCAGGTGAAGCTGCACATTGGGAAAGTTGCCCCTGAACTCCTGCACCGCCACCGGCAAGGCGTAGCGGGCCTGCGAATGGGTGGCGGCAATGGACAGCAAGCCTTCGTCCTGCGCCAGAAACTCCAGTCCGGCCTGGCGCAGGTTGTGGCTCTCCAGCAGCATGCGCTCGATGATCGGCAGCAGGTGATCCCCGGGGGCCGTCAGTCCCGTCAGCCGTTTGCCGACGCGGGCGAACAGTGCGACGCCCAGTTCGTCTTCGAGTTCACGGATCTGGCGGCTGACGCCCGGCTGCGAGGTATGCAGCGCATGGGCTGCTTCGGTGAGATTGAAGCCGCAGCGCACGGCTTCGCGCACGGAGCGCAACTGTTGGAAATTCATGGCGTCCAGGCAAGCAGGAAAGTGGTGCCCGATGGCACTCGGCGGCCGATTGTGCGATCGCCGCCCTGGATCTCGAACGAATGAATCGTTGATTTCAAATAAGCGAATGATCTGAGGCGCCGCCAGGCCAGGGACGCCGCTTCAGATGAGTTGTTCATAAGCAAGCAAGAAATCAGTCGTTCCCCGTTGCTTGCGCGATCCCTAGAGTGGCGGACTTGTTCACTTGCCCGTCGCTTCCAATGGCCGTCGCAACAGCCCCCACGGCACCCATCCAGACTTTCGAGGTTCGCCGCTTCGACGCACCCGTCGGCGCCGAGATCATCGGCCTCGACATCTCGAAGCCCATCAACGAGGTCGATTTCGCGCGCATCCACCGCGCCCACCTCGACCACCACGTGCTCGTCTTCCGCGACCAGCGGGTGGCGCCGGCGGACCACGTGGCCTTCAGCCGCCGCTTCGGGCCGCTCGAGATCCACGTGCTGCACCAGTTCCAGCTCCAAGGCCAGCCGGAGATCCTGATCGTCTCCAACATCAAGGAGAAGGGCGAGCCGATCGGGCTCGGCGACGCGGGCGTCTACTGGCACTCCGACATCTCCTACAAGGACAAGCCCAGCCTCGGCTCGCTGCTGCATGCGCAGGAACTCCCGAGCGAAGGCGGCGACACGCTCTTCGCCGACCAGCACCTGGCGTGGGAGGCCCTCGATCCGGCGTTGCAGAAGCGCATTCTCGGGTTGAAGGCCGAGCACAGCTATCTCGCCAAGTACGAGGAACTGCGCGCCAGGAACCCGTGGCGCCCCAAGCTCTCGCAGGCGCAGATCGACCAGGTCGCGCCCGCCATCCAGCCCGTGGTCCGCACCCACCCGGAGACCGGCCGCAAGGCGCTCTTCGTCAGCGAGCATTTCACGACCCGCATCGTCGGCCTGCCGCAGGACGAAAGCGAGGCGCTGCTGACCGAACTGTTCGCCCACAGCGTCAAGCCGGAGTTCGTCTACCGCCACCAGTGGGCGCCGCACGACCTGGTGTTCTGGGACAACCGCTCGCTCATGCACCTGGCGGCCGGCACGCCGGACGCGCTGCGCCGCAAGCTCTATCGAACCACCATCCAGGGCGACACGCCTTTCTGATCCGCACCATGAAGAACATCACTCGCAAGACCGCCGCGGTCCTCGCCGGCCTCGGCCTGCTGGCCGGCAGCCTGGCCGCCCGCGCCGAAGGCCAGATCCGCATCGCCGAACAGTTCGGCGTCGTCTACCTGCTGCTCAACGTGGCGCAGGACCAGAAGCTCATCGAGAAACACGCCAAGGCCGCCGGCATCGATGCGAAGGTGGAGTGGGTCAAGCTCTCGGGCGGCTCCGCGGTGAACGATGCGCTGCTCTCGGGCAATATCGAGATCGCCGGCGCCGGGGTCGGTCCGCTGCTCACGATCTGGGACCGCACCAAGGGCCGGCAGAACGTGAAGGGGGTGGCCTCGCTCGGCAACTTCCCGTACTACCTCGTCAGCAACAACCCCGCCGTGAAGAGCATCGCGGACTTCACGGACAAGGACCGCATCGCGCTGCCGGCTGTAGGCGTGTCGGTGCAGTCGCGCGTGCTGCAACTGGCATCGGCCAAGCTGTGGGGCGACAAGGAGTTCGCCCGCCTCGACAAGATCAGCGTGGCGCTGCCGCATCCCGATGCAGCCGCGGCGATCATCAAGGGCGGCACCGAGATCACCGGCCATTTCGGCAATCCGCCCTTCCAGGAGCAGGAGCTCGCCGGCAACCCGCAGGCGCACATCGTGCTCGACTCCTACCAGGTGCTCGGCGGGCCGGCTTCGGCCACGGTGCTGTACGCCACCGAGAAGTTCCGCGCCGAGAACCCGAAGACCTACCAGGCCTTCATCGAGGCGCTGAACGATGCCGCGCAGTTCGTCGCGGCCCATCCCGAGAAGGCGGCCGACATCTACATCAAGGTGAGCAACGCCAGGATCGACCGCGACCTGTTGATCAAGATCATCAAGAACCCCGAGGTCCAGTTCAAGACCACGCCGCAGAACACCTACCAGCTCGCCGAGTTCATGCACCGGATCGGCGCCATCAAGAACAAGCCCGCCTCGGTGAAGGACTACTTCTTCGACGACGCTCAGAACGCGGCGGGGAACTGAGCGCATGACGACGACGATGCTGCGCGCCGGTCCCGCCTTCGCGCGGCCCGTGCCCGCGCCGCAGCCCGCGGCGCCCGGGCCCGCCGCGGAGGCCGCGGCCGTGGGCACGCCGCTGCTGCAGGTCGACGGCGTGAGCCTCGAATACCGCACCCGCGAGCGCGTGGTGCGCGCCACGCACCGCGTGAGCTTCGACCTGCACGAGGCCGACCGCTTCGTGCTGCTCGGCCCTTCGGGCTGCGGCAAGTCGACGCTGCTCAAGGCGATCGGCGGCTTCATCCGGCCGGTCGAAGGCGAGATCCGGCTCGACGGCCGCGGCGTGAGCGCGCCGGGGCCCGACCGGATCGTGGTGTTCCAGGAGTTCGACCAGCTGCCGCCGTGGAAGACGGTCCATCAGAACGTGATGTTTCCGCTCCTGGCCTCGCGCTCGCTGGGCCGGAAGGAAGCCGCCGAGCGCGCCCTGCACTACCTCGACAAGGTGGGGCTGGCCAGGTTCGCCGACGTGCATCCGCACCAGCTCTCCGGCGGCATGAAGCAGCGCGTGGCGATCGCCCGCGCCCTGGCGATGCAACCGCGCGTGCTGCTGATGGACGAGCCCTTCGCCGCCCTGGACGCGCTCACGCGCCGCAAGATGCAGGAAGAGCTGCTCGCGCTGTGGGACGAGGTGCGTTTCACGCTGCTGTTCGTCACCCATTCGATCGAGGAGGCGCTGGTGGTGGGCAACCGCATCGCGCTGCTGTCGCCCCATCCGGGCCGCATGCGTGCCGAGATCAACAGCCACGGCTTCACGCTCGGAAGCCTGGGCGGCAGCGAGTTCCAGGCGGCGTCGCAGCGGATCCATCGGATGCTGTTCGAGGAAGAGGGTGCAGGCGCATGAGCGGTTTCCTGAATCCGCCGGTCCGCGGCGAATACGAGCGCAGGCTGGAGCCGTTCACCGAGCTGCCGGTCGAACGCGCGCTGCCTTTCGCGACCCGTGTCTGGGCGCAAGGCGGGGTACGCAAGGGACTGATCCTGGCGGTGCTCGCCGTGCTGTGGGAGCTGTTGGCGCGCTGGCAGGACAACGACCTGCTGTTGCCGACCTTCAGCGCCACCGCGCGCGCGCTGGTGGACGGGCTCGCGAGCGGCGAGCTGATCGACAAGGTGCGCATTTCCTTTGCCGTGCTGCTGCAGGGCTACCTGGCCGGCGTGCTGCTGGCCTTCGTCCTGACCACCCTCGCGGTGTCGACCCAGCTCGGACGCGACCTGCTGGACACGCTGACCTCGATGTTCAACCCGCTGCCCGCGATCGCGCTGTTGCCGCTGGCGCTGCTGTGGTTCGGGCTGGGCCGCGGCAGCCTCGTCTTCGTGCTGATCCATTCGGTCCTGTGGCCTCTGGCGCTGAACACCTATGCCGGCTTCCAGGGGGTGCCCGAGACCTTGCGCATGGCGGGCCGCAACTACGGCCTGCGCGGCCTGCGCTACGTGCTGCAGATCCTGGTGCCGGCCGCATTGCCCGCGATCCTGTCGGGGCTGAAGATCGGATGGGCCTTCGCATGGCGCACGCTGATCGCGGCCGAACTGGTGTTCGGTGCCTCGTCGGGCAAGGGCGGGCTCGGCTGGTACATCTTCCAGAACCGCAACGAGCTCTATACCGACCGGGTGTTCGCCGGCCTCGCCATGGTGGTCCTGATCGGGCTGCTGGTGGAAGGCCTCGGCTTCGCGACCCTGGAGCGCCTGACGGTCCGGCGCTGGGACCAGCAGCGATAGCGGCCGGCTCAGCCCGCCGGGATGAAGCGGGCGACCGACAACAGCAAATAGATCACCAGGCACAAGGCAACGACGTCGAAGCCCTCGCCCCGGACGATGCCAAGAACGCGCGCGGCCCAACGGGAGTCGCCCGGGCGAGCCGACGCATAGGAGGCCGGGAAGCGATGGCCGCAGCATTTGCAGGCCTTGGAATGGAGCCGGTTGGCGGTGCTGCACAGGCCGCAGACCTCCACCGTCGAGTGGGTGGCGGTGACCAACGCCAGATCGACGAGGTTGCCGAAGCCCGCGACGGAAGGCGTCGGTCGCGGGGCCGCCTCGGATGCGCGCGGAGGGATCATGGTCATCTCCTTGGCTGGGTCAACGTGACGCAATCCTGGGAACCTGCTCGCGCGGCAGCGCATGGGCGTCGCCGTGCCCCGTCAAGGCATGGATCACCTGCCGGACGAAATCGCGCGCGGACTGCTGCTCGTCCGTCTCGGCCCGGATTCCGGCCTGCTCGAAGCCTTCCTGCCGAACCCACGACAGCAATGCATGGTCCGACGCGGACAACTCGGGGTTGCCCTGCGCCTCGCGATGCGCCAAGGCCACCCGCAACGAGAAGCGCCACTCGACAGGGATGCCGAACAGGTCGTCGAGCAACCTGCTTGCGATCCGCGCCGCCCGCGGTCCCAGGGCGCAGGCCGCACTGTAGTGCGCAGCGAGGGCGGCCGAGACGTCGGGGGTGGTCATGGGGGCGGGTAGAGCAAGCCTTGGGCCTGTTCGATTTCCAGGCCGCGGCCGCCGGCCATCCTCGGCGCGTTGGCCGGTGCCTGGCGGCAGCCCTTTCGCGGGTCGGCAAGTTGTGCGCGGCGCCGGCCGATCTTGCGGCAATCCTTGCATCCGGACGCTGTTTTTGCCCGGTCGGCGAATCGCATAATGAGGCTCGCGCGGAACTGCCGTGACCGGCTCCGCCGACGCCATGAAGAACCTGACCCCGGACCATCTCGAAGAAGAACTCGGCAGCCTGATCGACAACGTCGTTCCGACCCGCGGCTATGCCATGACGCCGCTGGTGGGCATCGGCGGTTCGGCCGGCGCCATCCCTGCCCTGCAAGCCTTCCTCGGCAGCCTCCCACCCCACTCGGGCATCGCCTACGCGGTCGTCCTGCACCTGGCGGCAGAGCGCGAAAGCATGGTGGCCGAGATCCTGCAGCGCTGCACCTCGATGCCCGTGCTGCAGGTCAACGAGGCATTGAAGGTACAGCCCGACACCGTCTACGTCATCCCACCCGGCAAGGCCCTCAAATCGGCCGACGGCTATCTGCAGCTGGCCGACCTCGACCGTGCCCCGGGCAAGCGCGTGGCGGTCGATCTGTTCTTCCGCGGGCTCGCTGACACCCATGGCCCGCATGCCGGCGCGGTGGTGCTGTCGGGGGGCGACGGCGACGGCGCCATCGGGATCAAGCGGATCAAGGAACGCGGCGGCCTTACCATCGCGCAGGATCCGGCCGAGGCCGAGCATGCCAGCATGCCCGCCGCGGCGATCGCCACCGGCATGTTGGACTGGATCCTGCCGGTCGCCGAGATCTCGTCCCGCCTGCTCGACTACTACGGCATCGAGAAGCGCCTGCGCCTGCCGCCGGAAGAGGGCCCGCATCCGGCGGTCGCGCCCGCCTCGGCGCAGGCCGACGACGCGCCGCTGCGCGACGTCCTGGCCTTCCTGCGCGCACGCACCGGCCGCGACTTCGCCTACTACAAGCGCGCCACCATCGTGCGCCGGATCGCGCGCCGCATGCAGGTCAACGGGGTCGACAGCCTGACGGCGTACCTCGACTGCCTGCGCACCCGTTCCGGCGAGTCCGGGGCGCTGCTGCAGGACCTGCTGATCTCGGTCACCAACTTCTTTCGTGATGCCGAGTGCTTCGACGCCCTGAATCGCCACCTTCCGGCGCTGTTCGAGGGCAAGGGACCGAACGACGTCGTGCGCGTCTGGGTGGCCGCCTGCGCGACCGGCGAGGAGGCCTACTCGATCGCGATCCTGCTCCTCGAGTACGCGCGCACGCTCGAGGCCCCGCCGACCCTGCAGATCTTCGCTTCGGACCTCGACGAGAGCGCCGTCCAGGCGGGCCGCGACGGCCGCTATCCGATGGCCATCGAGGCCGACCTGTCGCCCGAGCGGCTGCGGCGCTACTTCATCAAGTCGCACGATGGCTATCGCGTTCGCCGCGAGGTGCGCGAGATGGTCCTGTTCGCCTCCCACGACCTGCTGCGAGATTCGCCCTTCTCGCGGCTGGACCTGATCAGCTGCCGCAACCTACTGATCTACCTCGACCCGCTGGCGCAGGCGCGCGTGTTCGAGGTGCTGGGCTTTGCGCTGATGCCTCATGGCCGCCTGTTCCTCGGCGTCTCCGAATCGGTGGAAGACGGCAACCCGCATTTCCGCGTGCTCGACAAGAAGCACCGCATCTACGCCCGCCGCGACGTCCCGATCGCCGGCATCCCGTTGCCGGCCGGGCCCAGCAGCCTGGCCCTCGCGATGGACGTGGGGCGTGCCCTGCGCGAAGCGCCGGTCGTGGCCGGGCATGTCTTCCAGCAGGCCGCGCTCGGGTCGAGCCGCACCGGCCCGGACGGGCGCAACGCGTCCTGGGGCGACGTGCACCTGAAGCTGCTGGAGCACCTCTGCGCGCCGTCCCTGCTGGTCGATCGAAACGACGACATCGTCCATCTGTCGGCCAGCGCGGGCCGGTTCCTGCAGTACGGTGCCGGCAAGCCGACGCGCAACCTGCTGCGGCTCGTTCTGGCCGACCTGCGCATCGAATTGCGCGCGGCGCTGCACCAGGCGACGCGCACCGGCCTGGCGGTCGAGTCTCCACCCACCGCGGTCACGGTCGATGGCAGCGCGCGCCGGATCGCGCTCCGGGTGATCCCGGTGCGGGATGGAGGGCTGGACTTCACGCTGGTCATCTTCGATTCCCCGCCCCGGCCGGCCTCGGACGCCGATGCGCCGCCGGCGGTGCGCGTGGATGCCGATCCGCTCGTCCAGCAGCTCGACCACGAACTCGAGCGCATGCGCTCCCACCTGCAGGACACGGTCGAGCAGTACGAGAACTCCACCCAGGAACTCAAGGCCAGCAACGAGGAACTGCAGGCGATCAACGAGGAGCTGCGCTCGGCCACCGAAGAACTGGAGACCAGCCGCGAAGAGCTGCAGTCGATCAACGAGGAGCTGACCACCGTCAACCACGAACTCAAGTGCAAGGTGGACGAACTCGCGCACGCGAACAGCGACATGCAGAACCTCATGAACGCCACCGCGATCGCCACCGTGTTTCTGGACCGCGACTTGCGCATCACGCGCTACACGCCCGCAGCGGTGCGCCTGTTCAACCTGATTCCCGGCGACGTCGGCCGCCCGCTGTCCGATCTCGCCTCGCAGCTGCAATACCCCGCGCTGGGCGACGACGCGGCCCATGTGCTCGACAAGCTGATTTCCATCGAACGCGAGGTCGGGCGCGACGACGGCAGCTGGTTCATGGCCCGCCTGCTTCCCTACCGGACCACCGAGGACCGCATCGCTGGTGTCGTGCTGTCGTTCATCAACATCACCGAGCGCAAGCAGGCCGAGCAGGTGAGCCAGTGGCTGTCGACGGTGGTCGCCTCGTCGGTCGACGCCATCATCAGCTTCTCGCTCGAAGGCCAGATCCTGAGCTGGAACAGCGGCGCGCAGCGCATCTTCGGCTATGCGGCCGAAGAGGTCGTCGGCCGCTCGATCACGATGCTCGCGCCGGATGGCGACCCGCTCGAGCGCCTCGGCATCCTCGAGCGCGTGAAGCACAACCAGAGCGTCGAGAACCTCGAGACCGTGTATGTCGCCAAGGACGGGACCCGGATCGAGCTGTCGCTCACGGTTTCGCCGATCGTCGATTCCCGCCGCATCGTCGTCGGCGCCACGGCGACCGCGCGCGACATCGGGGAAGCCAAGCGTGCGCAGGAGGCGCTGCGCCGCAGCGAGGAACACCTGCGGCTGGTGGTCGAGAACGCGCGCGACTACGCCATCTTCTCCACCGACATCCATCGGGTCATCACGAGCTGGAATGCCGGTGCCGAACGCCTGCTCGGCTACGCCGAGTCCGAAGTCAAGGGCCTTCCGGCCGACATCATCTTCACGCCCGAAGACCGGGCCGCCAATGCGCCGATGCAGGAGGCCGAGACCGCCACCTTCAACGAGCGGGCCGCTGACGAGCGATATCACCAACGCAAGGACGGCACCCGCTTCTGGGGCAGCGGCGTATTGATGCGCATGCATGACGGCAGCGGGCGCGTGATCGGCTTCGTCAAGATCCTGCGCGACCAGACCGCGGCGCGGGAAGCGCGGGCCGCGCTCGAATCGGCGGACGCGGCCAAGGACCGCTTCATCGCCGTGCTGTCGCACGAACTGCGCAATCCGCTGGCCTCCATGGCGAGCGCCTCCGACCTGCTGACCGGCGACCAGGCGAACGCGGACGAGCGGCGGCGTGCCGCGCAGGTGGTCCAGCGCCAGGTGCGCAGCATGAAGCTGCTCGTCGACGACCTGCTCGATGTCTCTCGCCTGGCGATCGGGCAACTCGAGCTGCGCCGGCTCGACGTCACCGTCGCGAACCTCGTCGGCGCGGCCGTCGAGACCGCCATCCCGCTGATCGAGGCCGCGGGACACACGCTCAAGATCGAACTGCCTTCGACGCCGGTCCATGTGCACGTCGATCCCTTGCGCATCGGCCAGGCCCTCGTGAACCTGCTCGCCAACGCGGCGCGCTACACGCCCGCGGGTGGCGCGCTGCTTCTGACCGCGCAGTCCGAGGCCGATTCGGTGCGGATCTCGGTGGTCGACAACGGCGTCGGCATGGCGCCCGAAACCATCGCCCGCATCTTCGAGCTCTATGCCCAGGGCCCCGCCGCGGCCGACCGCGCCAACGAAGGGCTCGGCATCGGCCTGGCCCTGGTGCGCAGCATCGTGGAACAGCACGGCGGGCGGATCGAGGCCTTCAGCGACGGCCTGGGCCGAGGCAGCCGGTTCAGCGTGACCCTGCCGCTGGCAGCACCGGTGGCGGAGCCGGTCCAAGCCGCGAAGCCGGAACCGGCGCGGTCGCCAACGCCGCTTCGGATCCTGGTGGCCGACGACAACGTCGATGCCGGCTGGACACTCGGCCGGCTGCTGCAGCTGGCGGGCCACGAGACCATGGTGGTGTCGAATGGGACGCAGGCGCTCGAGACGGCCGCACGCCTGCGTCCGGATGCGGCGATCCTCGACATCGGCATGCCGGACATCAACGGCGTGGAGGTGGCGCGCGCCCTGCGGGAGCAAGCCTGGGCGGCGCGGATGGCTCTGGTCGCCCTCAGCGGATGGGGCGACGCGGCCACCCGTCACGACGGCGCCCAGGTCTTCGATGCGCACCTCACCAAGCCGGCGAGCACCGCCAAGGTGCTCGAGGCCGTGGTCCGGGCGCGGGAGGCCCGGGCCCGGGTTCAGGAAGACTGATACTCCTTGAGCCGGTTGTACAGCGTCTTCATGCTGATGCCGAGCAACGCCGCCGTCGGCTCCTTGCGCCGCCGGCAGTGCTCGTAGGTGGCGAGGATCAGTTCGCGCTCGACCTCGGCCAGCGGCGTTCCCACCCTGAAACTGAGCGCCGGTGCATCGGGATCGCCCGGCGATGCCGCCGCGGCCGCGTCACCCGCGACGGCGCCCGGCCCGTGCTGCCCGGGCGTGAGCCATCGCTCGTCGATCACCTCGCCTTCCGCCATCACCCAGGCGCGTTGCACGGCGTTGCGCAGTTCGCGCACGTTGCCGGGCCAGGGGTAGCCGGCCAGACGCGCGAGCGCGCCCGGCGCGAAGCGCTTGCGCTGGTGCTCCTGGTCCTCGAGTTCGCGCAGGAAGCTGTCCGCCAGCATCGGCACGTCCTCGAGGCGCTCGCGCAGCGGCGGCAGGTGGATCGGGAAGACATTGACCCGATAGAACAGATCCTCGCGCAGCGATCCGTCGGCGACCGCCTGCGCGGCGTCCCGGTTGGTGGCGGCGATGATCCTGACGTCGGTCTGCTGCACCTGGGTCGAGCCGACCCGCATGAAGGTGGCGCTTTCGAGAACGCGCAAGAGCTTGACCTGGAGCGCGGGCGGCATCTCGGTGAGCTCGTCGAGGAACAGCGTGCCGCCGCGGGCACGCTCGAAGAAGCCGTGATGCTGGCGGTCGGCGCCGGTGAAGCTGCCGCGCTCGTGGCCGAAGATCTCGCTCTCGATCAGGTTCGGCGACAACGCGCCGCAATTGACCGCGAGGAAGGGCAGTTCCCGGCGCCGGCTCAAGTCGTGCACGGCGCGGGCCACCAACTCCTTGCCAGTGCCGCTCTCGCCATGGACGAAGACGGTCACGGCGGTGCCCGCGACGCGCGCGACCTGCTGGAACACTCTCTGCATCGACAGCGAGGCGCCGATCAGCGCCCCGAAGCGGCCGGTCTCGCGCCACTCCTGATTCATCTGCTCGACCTGCGCCCGGAGCCGGGACGGACGAATCAGGCGCGCCAGCAGGCCCTTCAGGTGGTCGGGGTTGATCGGCTTGACCAGGTAGTCGGCAGCCCCCAGTTGCAAGGCCCGGATGGAGGTCTCCAGGGTCGCATGGCCGGTCATGAGGACGATCTCGGTGTCGGAGAGCAACTCGCCGCTCTCGAACATCTCGAGTCCGCTGCCGTCGGGCAGGTGCAGGTCCAGCAGCATGAGGTCCGGCTGCTGGGCCGCGAGCAGGCGACGGGCCGCGTCCAGGGAAGGCGCGACCGACACCGTGTGGCGCTCGCGCGCGATCAGGCTGCCCAGCATGCGGGCCGCGTCCTCGTCGTCTTCCACGATCAGCGCGTGTCCCATGGGATCTGCTTCGCTTCCGCCGGGGCGTGTCGCGCCGCCGGGTGCAGTTCGAGCGCCAGGTCGTGCAGGTCATCCGCCAGGCCGGTCAGGCGCGCCAGTTGCCGCGAGAACAGGCCCAACGCTTCGGCCCGCAGGGCGGCGTCGTCGGGCGCGGCCTCGAGCAGGCTGACGGCGCTCATCAAGGTGCCCACGGGGGTGCGCAGGTCATGGTCGAACCGGGCCAGCCGCGCGGCCGCGTCGGCGAGTTGCGCGCGCGACCTCTCGCGCAGCGCCTCGGCGGTTTCGCGCGGGCCGGAACGGGGTCGCGAAAGACCCATGCCGAGCAACGCGACCGCAACGACCGCGCCAAGAAGATACCGATGCTTCATGAGGGCGTCCCCTGCGGGGGGACTGCAGAGTGTGCGCCGTCCCGCCGCGCTTGGCGACAGGGATCTGCCCACCCGCGTCCGGCACCACCGCCCCGGGACTCAATGCGCGCCGCGAAGATCGGGCGGACAAGCCGCCGAATTCCCCACATGCCGCGAATAGAGTTCGTCCACCGTCCTCATCCAGACTTCGACTGCTGTCTGCAATTCGACATCGGCGTCTATTTCTTCCTGCGGCAGCGGAATTCCTTCTTCCACGTATTTGTCGCTGAAAGGCATTCGCCGCATCGGGTATTTGGGGATCCGTACATCGGCCATTCGCAGGACAGCCTCTTTGCGGTAGGTGGTCAGCATGCTTGTCTCCACTGTCATTTGAGAAAATACTAACCGAACAAGAGCGCGGATTTCCAGCACTGAATTGCGATGGACCCGGGCCACGGGGGCTTTGCGGCAATCTGTGCTGCAGTTTTTTCCAGCGCCCGGCAATCGCTGCCGGACAGCGGTCCGAATTCAATTGCCGCTGTCGTTTCATTGACTGTCGACCAACGGCCGACGGGCCCCATGCCGTCCGCGACCTTCAACCCTTCGAACCATCGAAAGAGGGCTGACAACGGCGAGTCGAGACGCTATATTTTTCAGCCGAAGGGGAGAGGGCAGGGCTCTTTGTTGGAGGTCATGGCGATGTCGTCCGACGCTGCAGTTCATCGGTTCGAATACGACGGTTGGTTTGTGGTGGTTGAGTTGGACGGGTCCACTTCGGAAGGCGTGTCCTCGGGGCACGCCGATCTTCAATGGAAGGACGGGCACCGATGTCGGATTGCCCTCGCCGGGAAGTACGCCGATCGGGCGAGTGCCATCGCGGCGCTCGCCCAGAGATCGCGCGCCTTCATCGACGACTGGGACATCCGGCGAGCGGAGCGCGCTTCACCCTTCATCGATCAGTAGAGCGGACCCACTGCCCAGCCATGCGGGCGAGCGGATCTGCATCGCAGACCGCGCTCGCCCTCGCGGCGCTCAGTTCACCTGCACGTTGATCCGCCTCGGCTGTGCGTGCTCGGCCTTGGGAATGCGCAACTTGAGCACCCCCTGCGCGAGTTCCGCCGAGATCTTCTCCGTGTCGAGTTCCTTGCTGAGCGTGAAGGTCCGGTGGAACCGGCCCAGGCCGACCTCGGTATGGCTCGATTGCAGCCCCTCGGGGACGGACAGGTCGATCTCGCCTTCGATCGTCAGCAGGTCGGATTCGACGTTCAGGTGCAGCTTGTCGCGCGGCACGCCAGGCAGGTCGGCGTAGAGCGTGATGCCCGAGCTGTCTTCGATCACGTCCACGGGCGGCGTCAGGGTCGCGTCGGCGAAGCGACGTTCGTCCGACCGGGCCGGAACGCTGGAAGATTCGCTGGTCTTCTGGATGTCGTTCATGGTCGTTCTCCTTTCACTGGACGGCGATGCGCCGCGGCAGGGCCGAGGCCCGGCGCTGGACAGTGACATGCACGACGCCGTCGCGCGCCTTGGCCTGCACGGAATCGGGGTCAGCGTCGTCGGGCAGGCTCAGCACGCGGCGAAAGGCACCGTCGAAGCGTTCGTTGATGTGCAGCGTCTCCTTGGCCCCGGGAGACGGCTCGGCGCTCTTGCGCTCGCCGGCGATGGTGAGGATGCCGCGGTCGAGATGAATCTCGAGCGTTGCGGGATCCACCCCAGGGGCCAGGGCGTAGATCTCGACCGTCTTGGCCGTGCTGCCGACGTTGAGGGCGGGAAAGCCGCTGCGGCCGAAGCCGCGGATCGTGGGAGAGGGATCGAAGGCCTGCTGCATCTCGCGGTGCAGGCGATCCATCTCCGCGAACATGTCGCGAGGGAACAGGGATCGGTACATGGCGAAAACCTCCATTCAGGGTTGAACGGCGCGCCGGAGGCGTCTCCAGCGCTTCCGGTACCGAAACTAGGTGCTCCCCGACCAACTTCAAGAGGGGCGCTCAGATCTCCGCGTTGAGGATCCGGCGGCGGAATGGACGCACCAGCCGGTGCAGCACGCCGACCTGTTCGGCGGTGTCCGCGTAGCCGAGCAACTGGCCTGCCGCGCGCAGCATGAAAGGTGGGTTTCTCGCCTTGCCGTGGGAGATGAGGCGGACGTTGGTGCCCGCAGCCAGCGCCATGCCGGCCTCGATGCAGCTGTTGACGTTGTCGTCCGTGATGTCGGCCATGACCAGGAACGCGTTGCAGATCTTCGCCATGATCGCCGCGTGCAGCGACTCGCTCTGGATCTCGTTGCCGATGACGACGGGCATGCCGCCGACCTGCTCGACCAGGCGTCGCATCGCGCCGCCCGCCGCCGCCGCAGGCGAATCGAGGTCCAGCGCCCAGAAGATGTACTGCGGCGCCGGTGGGGTCACCCAATCGTCCCAGAGCCCGGCGAGCGCGGCGGTGACGGCCTCCGGGCAGGCGGTCGCATCGGTATTCATCCGCAGCCAGTGGCTGTCCGGCCCGTCGCCGCGCGACACCCTCGGATCCGCAACGACGATCGAAGGCAGGCCCAGCGACGCCGCGATGTCCATCTCGCGCAGGAAGTACTTGTAGGGGCCCGAGTCCCGGCGGACCTCGCCCGGGTCCTGCCGGTACGGGACGATGCCCACGAAGGCGCCGCAACTCGCGATGATCCGCTCGACCCGGTCGCCTTCGCCGAAGCCCTGCTGGTCCTTGGCGTCACCGACCAGCCGCAGGCCCTGCGCCACCAGTTCAGAGCACACCGCCGCGGCGCTGGACTTGTCGGCAGCCTGCCAGGAACAGCTGACGTACACGTCCCGGGCGCCGGCCGGACTTGGCAGCTTGGCGGAGGGATAGAGCGCGGAGATCAGGGCGAGCGCCATCGGCGCATCGAGGTCCGGCTGGGTGGCATCGATCCAGGTGATGCCCCGCATGAAGTTCTTCACATCGGCGTTCGCGAGGCGAAGCGCGACGACGCGGAATCCCTCGACGTTCGCGCGCTCGTCCATGGCACAGTTGTATTCGGCGGTGACCCAGCCTTTGTTGAGCGACTCCTCGGAGGCGACCAGCAGGATCCCGCGGCAACGCCCGATGGCGAGTCCCAGGTCCGTCGCCAGCAGGGAACCACCCGGCAGCTGGACCTCGTCGTGCCAGACCTTGAGCCCCGCATGCTCGGTCAGCCATCGGTACAACTGCCGGACAAAGACCTGGTCCTTGTGGGCGTAGCTCAGGAAGACATCGAAATCGCGCTTGTTCAGTGGAAGCGACATGAGCGGCCCCTACAACCCAAGCCGCTCGATCGCCGCGTAGACCGCGCGCACGGTGCTGCGGTCGAGCTCCTTGGCCAGTTCCGAAAGTTCGCCATACGGGACCATGAGTTCATCGCCGCGCTCGTCCTTGCGGGACGTCACCCCCTGGGAACGCTTGGTTTCCATCCAGGCGGAATGGACTTCCGCGGCGACGAGTTCGATGTCCGGCAGTTTCATTCCGTGGCCCGCTTCGCGCGCCAGTTTGCCTGACTTCGAGGCCAGCGCAAGCGCACGGATGCGGGCTGAACGGCTAACAGTTGTGAAGGTGCCCGCCGTGCAGCGCCACATGCCGCACGTAGTTTCGCCATGCTTCCTGGGCTGCGCGGGCGCTGGCTTTCGCCGTTTCGATGGTCTGGTCCGGGGACGCGACATCGTCGTATTTCAGGAACACCCTCAAGGCTTCATCGGCTGCCTGCTTCGCCCGTCTCGCCGCAGCATCCGCCTTCATCGCCGTCGCCCTGAGTTGGGCAGCATCGTCGCCAAGCGCTTCCATATGCACCTCCATGTACGAATTAGGTTCTCATTACATGTAACGCACTGTACGTGTGTCGCAAATTGTGAGAAGACCACGGAAGAGATAGGCGGGACGGAATACGCGGGCGGCGCGGCCGACGCCGCCACGTGCCGAGGTGCAGGCGCCGGTCAGCTCGGCAGCAGCACCTTGTCGATGACGTGCACGACGCCATTGGTATTGAAGACGTCGGTGGCCACGATCCCGCTGCTGCGACCGCGCTGATCGATGACCTGGAGGCTGCCGTTGATGACGAGCGTCTGCCCTTGCACGGTGGCGACGGGCGTGTTGAGTGGAATCTCGGCCTTCAGCACGCGAGCCGGCAGCACGTGGTAGGTGAGCACCTTGGCCAGCAGCGCGGTATCCGCAAGCAGCGCATCCTTCGTCAGGCCAAGTTCGGCCAGCAGTGCGACGAAGGCGTTGTTGGTCGGCGCGAAGACCGTGTAGGGCCCCGGACCCTTGAGCGTCTCGACGAGGCCCGCGGCCACCACGGCCTCGACCAGTATGCTGAGGCTGGGCGTCGCCTGCGCCGTCTGCACGATGTCCTGGTTGGCCGGCAGCAGCACCCGATCGACCGTGTGCATGACACCGTTCAGTGCCGCGCCATCGGTGCTGATCACGTTGGTCACACGATTGCGGCCGTCGGTGACCTTCAAGGCGGAACCCTCGGCCTCGATCTTGAAGAAGCCACCGGCCAGAGGCACGATGGCTTTGCCGAGGGGGATGTCCGACTTGCGCACCGTGCCGGACAGCACGTGGTACTTCAGCACCGCGGTGAGCAGAGGCTTGTTGGCAAGCAGGGCGTCCTTGGTCAGGCCGAGCTCCCTCAAGAGCGCCGTGAAGGCATCGTTGGTTGGCGCGAAGACCGTGTAGGGCCCAGACCCCTGGAGCGTGGCATTCAGGTCTGCGGCATTGACCGCCTCGACGAAGACGCTGAGTTCAGGCTTGCCCTGCGCCGACTGAACCACGTTCGGAACGAGAGGCACGAATCCCCCGCCACCCCCTCCACCGCAAGCTGGAAGCAAAGCGGTCGCGCCTAGCGCAGCGACCGAGAGGACCAAGCGACGGCGTGGCAGCACAGACTTCATGGCATGGACTCCTTCTGGGGTTGATCGAACTGACCGCGGTGAACACTGACGCCGTGCTGTTACGGGAGGGGATGCCGACGTGGATCACACGCGGCGCGGCAGGGCGTGTAACAGTTCGCAGCGCCGTGAGCGGCCGCGGAAAGCTGGAGAATCCCACCCATGCGAGCAATGCGAGCAACCATCCTCAAGACCTGAACCCGCCGCCATGACCATCGACTCCTCCATCGTCAAAGCATTCACTCCGAAGGGCGTTCTGCGCGCCTCGATCAACCTCGGAAATCCGATCCTCGCGAACGCGGACAAGACGACCGGAGCGCCGGGCGGCGTCTCGATCGATCTGGCCCGCGCTTTTGCCGAGCGATTGGGGGTCGGGCTCGAACTGGTGATATTCGACGCTGCCGGCAAGTCGGTCGAAGCCGTTGCCAATGAGCAGGCCGACATCGGCTTCTTCGCCATCGATCCCGTGCGCGGCGCCCAGATCGCGTTCACCGAGGCCTATGTGCTGATCGAAGGCAGCTATCTCGTTCGCGAGGGTTCGCCATTGCGGCAGAACGAGGAAGTCGATCGCGAAGGACTGCGGGTGACGGTGGGCAAGGGCAGTGCCTATGACCTTTTCCTGACGCGCGAACTCAAGAACGCCAGCATCGTGCGGGCGCCGACTTCGCCCACCGTCGTGCAGACATTCCTGGAACAGAACCTGGATGTGGCGGCCGGCGTCAAGCAGCAACTGGAAGCGGACAGCCGCGCGCAGAAGGGCTTGCGGCTGTTGCCGGGCCGCTTCATGGTGATCCGGCAGGCGATGGGAACGCCCAAGAGCCGAGGCGCAGCGGCGGCTCGGGAACTCAGTCTCTTCGTGGAAGAGATGAAGACCTCGGGCTTCGTGGCCGATGCGCTGCGCCGGCATCACATCGAAGGCGCATCGGTGGCGCCGGTCACCGGTGAAGTGGCCTCGCGCTGACTCGGGAGCTCGACACCTCCCATGGCTGCCGACCTCCAATTCCTCGTCCATCTGGTTTTCATCAGCGCCGTTGCGCTTTTCCCGGTGGTCAATCCGGTCGGCACCGCCTTCGTGGTCATGCCCTATCTGTCCAGCCTCGACGACGCGGGCAAGCGACGCGCGGTGCGCCTCATCACGCTCTACGCGTTCTGCGTGTGCACGATCACACTCCTGGTCGGGCACTGGATCCTCAGCCTCTTCGGGCTGTCCATCCCGGTGGTGCAACTGGCGGGCGGAATCATCATCTGCCGTTCCGGATGGGAGTTGCTGGGCGCGGGGGTTGCGCGGCGCGATGCAAGCGGCGGCGACGTGGCGCCCGCCCAGCAGCGGGACATCGAGGACCAGTTGTTCTTTCCGCTGACGTTTCCGCTCACCACGGGCGCGGGAACCATCTCGGTGCTGCTCACCTTGAGTGCGCATGGCGCGAACGCCGATCTCGGGCGGCAATTGCTGAACATGGGTGCGATCGAGGCCGCGGTCGTCCTCATGTGCGCGCTGGTCTATGTCTTCTACCTGAACACGCAGCGCATCCAGCGCTACCTCGGCGCTCGGGGCGAAGTGATCTTCAATCGCCTGATCGCTTTTTTCATTTTCTGTGTCGGCCTTCAGATCGCCTCGTCGGGCGTGAAGGCGCTGTTCCAGTGAGCCCCGCTGGCATGGCACGTCGATGGACTGGACAGTAGCGTCAGCTGGGGGGCTGTGATCGCGGTCACCGGCGCCGTCCGGGGATGGTCTGCCCCTATGGCGTCGGAATCCCAAGCTCCCATAATTTCTGCAGCCCGGACCTTGGCGCCCGGGCCGACACGCGAACTTCAACTCTGTTCGGAGGACATATGTCCAGACGCATGACCTGGCCACCACGCGACGTCGACCCGCTGCACTTCGCGGTGAACTGAGCCGCGGGCGCCCCGGCCGGCAGTGCGGCCCGGCGCCTCGAACCGGACAAGCGCGATGATCACGCCGAAGGTCCGTGCCATGGCTGCGGCGCTTCTCCTGGCGGCGGCAGGAGCCCAGGTCGCGGGCGCCGCGGATTTCGCCGCCGAGCGCCGGCGGATGACGCAGGAGATCGAGGCGCTGGCGCGCCAGACCGGCGCCGAGACCGGCCGGCCGGCCTTCGACACCCGCGTGATGACGGCGATGGACACGGTGCCGCGGCACGAGTTCGTGCCCGCGGAGCAGATCGACGTCGCGTATGCGAACCGGCCGGTGCCGATCGGCCATGGGCAGACCATCTCGCAGCCCTACATCGTGGCCCTCATGACGGACCTGGCCAAGGCCGAGCCCGGCCACAAGGTGCTCGAGGTGGGAACCGGCTCGGGCTACCAGGCGGCGGTGATGGCGCAGCTGGCCCGCGAGGTCTACAGCATCGAGATCGTCGAGCCGCTCGGACAGCAGGCGATGCTGCGCCTTCGGCGACTGGGCTACGGCAATGTCCAGGTGCGGCTGGGCGACGGCTACCACGGCTGGGAGGAACATGCGCCTTTCGACGCCATCCTCGTGACCGCCGCGGCCAGCCACGTCCCGCCGCCGCTGATCCGCCAGCTCAAGCCCGGGGGGCGGATGGTGATCCCGCTGGGCGCGGCGTTCATGGTGCAGCAACTGATGCTGATCGAGAAGAAGCCGGACGGAACGGTGACGACGCGCCAGATCCTGCCGGTGGCCTTCGTTCCGCTCACCGGCGGGCGCTGAGCCCGGAGCGTCGATGGCCGCCGCGCCGCTGATCGCCGTGGCCCTGGTGTCGGCGGCGGCGCTGGCCTACGAGATCCTGCTGATGCGGTTGTTCTCGGTCATCCTGTGGCACCACTTCGCCTACATGATCATCAGCCTCGCGCTGCTCGGCTGGGGGGCCAGCGGCGCGCTGCTGACCCTCGCGCAAGCCGCCGTGCGGAAGCATTTCGCGCCGCTCTTCTGCGCCGCCGCCTCGGGCTTCGGGCTCGGTGCGATCGCCTGCTTCATGCTGGCGCAGCAGGTACCGTTCAATCCGCTGGAGTTGTTCTGGGACCCGCGCCAGCCGGGGTGGCTGCTGGCGGTCTACCTGCTGCTCCTGCTGCCCTTCCTGTGCGCCGGCGCCTGCGTCTGCATGACCCTGTCGCGCTTTCGCGGCCAGGTGTCGCGCATCTACAGCGTCGACATCCTCGGCGCCGGCGCGGGGAGCCTGGGCATCGTGGCGCTGCTGTTCGTGCTGTCGCCGGCCGACGCGCTGCAACTGATCGGCGCGCTCGGCTGCGTCGCGGCGGCAGTCGGCTGGATCGAATGCGGCGGTCGCCGGCGCTGGCCGGCGCTGGCGCTGCTGGCGCTGGCGGGCGTGCCCTTGGTGCTGCCCTCGGAATGGATGGCGCCCGCGATGTCGCCCTACAAGGAGCTGTCGCAGACCCTGCGAATTCCGGGCGCGCGGGTGGTGGCGCAGCGATCGAGCCCCCTGGGCCTCGTCAGCGTGGTCGAGAGCCCGCGCATCCCGCTGCGCCATGCACCGGGCCTGAGCCTCACCGCATCGACCGAGCCGCCGCCGCAATGGGGCGTGTTCACCGATGGCGAGGGGCTCAATGCATTGACCCGTTTCGACGGCCGGCGCGGCACCCTGGCCCATCTGGACCAGATCAGCTCGGCGTTGCCCTATCACCTGCTTCGCGCGCCGCACGTGCTGGTGCTGGGCGCCGGCGCCGGGCAGGACGTGCTGCAGGCGCACTATCACGGCGCGCGCCGCATCGATGCGGTGGAGCTGAACCCGCAGATCGTCGAGCTGGTGCAGGGCCCGTTCGCGGGTGCCGCGGGGGGCGTCTACGGGCCGATGGCGCATGTCCACGTGGCCGAGGCGCGCGGCTTCATCGCGGCCAGCCGCGAGCGCTATGACCTGATCCAGGTCGCTCTGCTCGATTCCTTCAGTGCGTCGTCGGCCGGTCTCTACGCACTGGCCGAGAACTATCTCTATACGGTCGAGGCCTTGCAGGACGACCTGCGCCACCTGCAGCCCGGCGGCCTGCTCGCAGTCACGCGCTGGGTCACGCTGCCTGCGCGCGATGCACTCAAGCTTTTCGCCGCTGCGGTGGTGGCGCTCGAGCGATCGGGCGTCGGCGACCCCGCTTCCCGGCTGGCATTGATACGAAGCTGGAAGACCGCCACGCTGCTGGTCAAGAACGGCGCGCTGACCCCGGAGGACATCGCGGCCGTCAAGGCCTTCTGCGTCGCGCGCTCCTTCGACCTGGCCTTCTACCCCGGCATGCGGCAGGGCGAAGCGAATCGTTTCAACGTGGTCGAGGGGCCGGACCTGTTCGACGGGGCGCAGGCGCTGCTCGGTCCGGAGCGCGGCGAATTCATGGGGCGCTACAAGTTCCACATCGAGCCAGCCACCGACGACAAGCCGCACTTCTTCCACTTCTTCAAGTGGCGGTCGCTGCCCGAACTGCTGGCCTTGAAGGAGCAGGGCGGCCTGCCGCTGATCGAATGGGGCTACCCGGTGCTCGTCGCCACGCTGGTCCAGGCGCTGGTCGCGAGCCTGCTGCTGATCGGGCTGCCGCTGGCATGGGTCGCGCGTTCCGGCGCGCTGCGCGGAGTGAGCGCAACGCCCGGCGTGTCGCGCGGACGCGTGCTGGTCTACTTCCTCGCGATCGGCTTCGGCTTCATGTTCATCGAGATCGCGTTCATCCAGAAGTTCGTGCTGTTCCTGAGCCATCCGCTGTACGCGATCGCCGTCGTGCTGTTCGCGTTCCTGCTCTTCGCCGGTATCGGCAGCGGCGTGTCGGCTCGGCTCGAGGGATGCCCGGTGCTGGCGGTGGCGGCCGGCATCGCGATGTCGGCGGCGCTCTGCCTGCTCGTGCTGCCTTGGCTCTTCAAGCACGCGATGGGCTTGCCGGATGCGGCGCGGATCCTGATCGCGGTGACCCTCATCGCCCCGCTGGCCTTCTTCATGGGCATGCCTTTCCCGCTGGGCCTGGCCCGGGTGGAAGCGGCCGAAGCCCGGCTCGTTCCCTGGGCCTGGGGCATCAACGGCTGCGCCTCGGTCACGGCCGCGGTGCTGGCCACGCTGCTCGCGATCCACATCGGCTTCACCGCCGTGGTCGTCGCGGCGCTGCTGCTGTATGGCGTGGCGGCCGCGGCGCTTCCCGGCGGGCTTGACAGCGCATCGGCTTCGCCGAAGGATGATCGATCGTCGAAGCGCCTTGACCCAAGAGGATGAAACCTGCCGCGATCATGCTTTGGCTCGTCACTGCCTGCGCGATGGCGCTGGCAGCACCCGCCATGTTCCAGGACCGCCTGCTCTACCACCCCGCCCGCGCGCCGGCCGCCGAGATGGCGTCCGCCGGCCTCGTCGCCTGGCCGGCGGAGGGCGAATTCCGTGGCCTCGTGGCCGAGCCACCAGGCCCTGCGCGCGGGACGGCGATCGTCTTCCACGGCAATGCCGGACACGCCGGGCATCGCGGCTACTACGCCGCGATGCTCACCCGCCTCGGGTTGCGCGTCATCCTGGCCGAGTACCCGGCCTACGGTCCGCGCGACGGCGCGCTGGGCGAGCGCAGCCTGGTCGATGACGCTGCGCAGACCATCGCGCTGGCGCATCGGCTGCACGGCTCGCCCCTGCTGCTCATCGGCGAGTCCCTCGGTGCTGGCGTGGCCGCCGCGGCGGCCGCGAGTCAACGCGAGCAGGTCGCGGCCCTGATGCTGATCACGCCCTGGGACAGGCTCGAACAGGTCGCGGCTCACCACTATCCGTGGCTGCCGGTCGGCTGGCTGCTGCGCGACCGCTACGACAGCGTCGTTCACCTCGCGCAGATCGGCCGCCCCGTGCTGGTGGCCGTCGCAGAGCGAGACCGCATCATTCCGGCCCGTTTTGGCACGGCGTTGTACGAGACGCTGCCCGGACCCAAGCGGCTCGAGGTGGTCCGCGCCGCCGACCACAACGACTGGATCCGCTACGTCGACGATGCCTGGTGGCGCAGCGCATTGGGCTTCCTGCTCGGCGAGCCTGCTTCGCGCTGATGGACCGGGGTCAGGCCAGCAGGGCGGGGTTGGGATGGGCCATCTAGTCGTTCTGCCAGGGCGGCAGCGGCGCACCACAATCGCTGCAGAATCGCGCCGTTGGCGAGTGCCCCTCGCTCAGGCATTCGTGGCAGGTACGGGTGGTGGGTTCGTGCGCCGTGCGCATTGCCGTGAACTCCGCGCTCACGATGCCGGTGGGCACCGCCAGGGTGCCCCACCCGAGCAGCATCATCAGAGAGGCAATCATGCGGCCGAGATCGGTCTTCGGCGTGATATCGCCGAAGCCGACTGTCGTCATCGTAGTGATCGCCCAGTACACGCCGACCGGGATGCTCGTGTACCCGTGGGCGGGCCCTTCGACCACGTACATCAGCGTACCCATGATCAGGACGACCAGCATCACGAAGGCCATGAAGACCAGAATCTTTCGCCGGGACGCGGCCAGCGCGCGGCCGAGCGCACCGAACTCATGGACATACTCGGTCAGCTTCAGGATCCGGAACAGGCGCAGCAATCGCAGCACCCGAACGTCGATCAGCGCGTGCAGGCCCGGCACGAAGGCGGCAAGGTATGTCGGGAGCACGGCGAGCAGATCAATGACGCCGAACACGCTGCGCGCGTACCGCAGCGGACGTTGGACGCATGCGAGGCGGGCGGCATATTCCAGCGTGAAAGCCAGCGTGAAGATCCATTCCAGCGCTCCGAACAGCGCTTGGTATCTGGCATGCACCGAGGCGATGCTGTCGAGGATCACCACCGCGACGCTGGCGAGGATGACTGCGATCAGCGCCAGGTCGAACCATCGTCCGGCCCGCGTGTCGGCCTCGAAGATGACCGTGTACACCTTCAGCCGCAACCCCGCCGCGGGGCGCCCATAAGGTTGCGCATCCCTTGCGCGCGAGGCGAGACTGGTCGTCATGGAAGAGATCGTACGCGAAGCTCCAGTAGCGCCCGGGACCGCCGGCGAGCAGGCAAGTCAATCCACCTTCGTTGAGGTATCGTCGCGCGGTGACCTTACTGAATGTTCGCCACTTGCGGGCTGACGAAGCCGATCTGCACCGACAGCTTCGGCTCGAAGCGTTGAGGGAATCGCCACGCGCCTTCGGCGACACACTGGAATCGCTCGAGCACAAGGACGCTGACTATTGGAATGCTCTGACGCAGCGCGTGTGCTCGGTGGACGCGATGGTTGTCGCGCTCGACGTCGAACGCCCGATCGGAATGATCTACGGATTGCAGGATCGTCAGATTCGCCAGGGGGCAAGGCTGGGTGGTGTCTGGGTCGATGCGCAATACCGGCGGCGCGGCGCGGGAACTTTGTTGGTGCACAACGTCATTGGCTGGGCGCAATCACAAGCTTTTGTCATGGCCCGCCTTTGGGTTGGACACGACGAGGGGGCTGCGATCGCCCTGTACGAGCGCTGCGGCTTTGTCTTTACCGGGGTGGCGCGGGCGCTGGAAGAGAGGCCCTCGATAGTGGTCCGCGAGATGCGGCGCGCCTTGGCATGACTGCCGACGCCAGAACGTCCTTCGCTATTTCAATGAAACTTGTACGACATTCAGCACATACGAAATGCTTAGGTCGAAGCCATTGCCGTTACTCGCAGTGATCTGCAACATATGGCTCCCTAGGCTCAGATTGTCAATCTTTGCGTAGTAACCATCATCGACGGATGGCGAAAAGATTCCAGGTCGCTGACCCTTGGGGCGAACCTTCCTGCAGAAATCGACGAAGATGTTCTTCGCTGGCAATGCGGTAACAAATGGCACTGACTTGACTCTGGAAATGCTTCCAGCAGCAACGCCATCAACTGTAACCGTCTTGATCGTGATTCCATTGATAAATCCGGCGTTGTTCATTCGCATTGTATCGACATCCAAGGTCACGCTTGAATCTTGCCCGCAGTCGCCCGGTGTATTCACTTGCACACTGTTAACGACTGGGAAAAAGAGGGTCGTGCCTTGCGGAATGCTGCAGGTACGACTGGCGGCGCCACCAAACGTCCCGGCGAGAAACCAAATTGACCCGCGCTGGCCCACCATGCAATCGTCACCGCTGATGTCGAGGTTGGGATTGTCTTTTTCCGGGATGGAGAGCAACCACTGCCACCACTGCGCACTCAACTCGTCAAGTGGCACAGCATCAGCCCTGCCGATTGCGGGCACAATCAACGCCGATGCGACTATGAGCGCTTGACCTGCATCTCTTAGCTTCTTATTCACGGTGAACTCCTGTCAGGTTGGATTGAACGACTCGACAATGAAACCGCAAGTGAGGCAAAGAACGCTACCTTGAATGAACTCGTTTGGCGCTGACTGGCGGCGGAGATTAGGCCGAGGCTTGGCCACTGTCAATGAATCAATTAACTGTGCTGACAAGAGGGCTGTTATCTCTCAGAAAGAAAGTGACTCGAAGGAATTTTTATTCCGTAACTCGAGGGTGACAGTGCACCGATGTAGCGCCAAAAAAGAATGAAATTCGTAACTATTGGGTGACACGGGAGAAACGTACTGGCGTCCTTGCACTATTCGCTGTAATGTCAAGTAAAGGACAGGTAGTTGAATCCGAAAGCGGGACCAGCATGTCGCTCAAAGCTCTAATCTCGGTCGCATTCGCGGCACTTGCCGTGACGGTACTGCCGGCAGCAGGTGCCACCTTTCGTATGCAGCAGGACGCGGCCCGCGTGAGTACCGGCAACGCGTCGGTCGTGTCGAGCGAGCGCCCGAACGACGCCCTGATGACGACGCGTACCGAGGGTGACGCAGACTTTGGGGGGGCGGTATACACCCCATTCGCTGAGGCCGCCGCGAAGCCAGTGCGCCGAGACAATCGGATGAGCGGGGACCAGAACGCTGAGAGAGCCGACCTGACTCTCAGTACGCTCACCGTACTGGCTGCAGTCGGGGCGCTCATCTACCTGGTGCGTCGGGCTTGGTCTGCCTGGTAGTCCATCCGCGCACTGGGCAATACGAAGTCGCGGGCAGGTTGCCTACAGAGGACCTACAGGCCCTCGCAGGGTCCGCCCGAACCTCGTCTGATGTGGCGCTGCAGAGCCGCCGGCAGGCTGCTGGTCCGACGCGGCCCTTGAGAGACCCTGCACGAGAACTCGGTCCGTCTCCCTCCGAAGCGCGCCCTTCAATTCCATGCAATGGAATGAGCCGGATGCGGCCGGTGCACCCCAGACCTAGACTGACGCGTCGAGTCAAAAGATGTTCGCACGCAGCGATGCACCCCCAAGGAGACCCTCATGCCCCCCACTCCCGCCCCGTCCCGGCGTCACTTCAACGCCATGGGAGGCGCACTCGCGCTCATGGCACTTGCCCCGCGCGCCTGGGCCGACGCCTTCCCATCGAAGCAGGTCCGCATCGTCGTGCCGTTCTCGCCCGGCGGCCCGACCGACCTCATGGCGCGCGCGATCGGCAAGATCATGTCGGCGCACCTGGGCCAGCCCGTGATCATCGACAACAAGCCCGGTGGTGGCGGCGTCATCGGCATGAGCGAGGTGAAACACCAGCCGGCCGATGGCTACACGCTGGTCTTTCCGTCGATCCTGGCGGTCACCAATCCGGCGCTGATGCCCGGCTACCCCTTCGACACGCTGCGCGATTTCTCGCCGTTGACCGTCGTGGGTTTTGTGCCCCACGCCGTGGTGGTGCGCACCGATTTCCCCGCGCCTGATCTGCAGGCACTGGTAGCGAGCGCGAAGGCCAGACCAGACGGTCTGTCGTACGGCTCGTCCGGCAACGGCACCTCGGCGCACCTGGGCGCGGCGCTGTTCGCGCAGCGTGCCGGCATCCGCGCGACGCACGTGCCCTACCGGGGCGCCGGCCCCGCGGTGCAGGACCTCCTGGGCGGGCAGATCCAGTTCATGTTTCTCGACATGAGCAGCGCCCTGCCGTTCATTCAGGCCGGCAAGCTGCGCGCGCTCGCCGTCGCGACGGCCACGCGCTTCGACGGACTCCCCGCCGTGCGGACCGTGGCCGAGCAGGGCTATCCCGGCTTCGAGGTGCATGGCTGGTACGGCCTGCTGCTCAAGGCCGGCACGCCGGCGGCTGTGACGCAGCGCCTCTACGCCGAAGTCAAGCGCGCCCTCGACACGAAGGAAGTGCGCGATCTCTTCAAGGCCCAGGGCATCGCTCCCGGCGGCATGCCGCCCGAGGAGTTCACGACGCTCGTGCGCAACGACCTGGCGATGTGGAAGCGCACGGTCGAAGAGCTTCACATCACGCTGCAATGAAAAAGGAGCGCTCTCACATGCACATCGCGATCCCTGATGACTACCAGGACTGCGTCCGCGGCCTGGACTGCTTCTCGAAACTCGATGCCCACGAGGCGCGCATCTTCAACGACACGGTCAAGGGCACCGACGCGCTGGCCGAGCGTTTCGCCGATGCCGACGCCATCGTGCTGACGCGCGAACGCACGCGCATCGATGCGGCGCTGCTCGACCGCCTGCCGAAGCTCCGACTGATCAGCCAGACCGGCAAGCTCGCGGGCCACGTCGACGTGGCGGCCTGCACGGCGCGCGGCGTGCTCGTGGCCGAAGGCAGCGGCGCAGGGTCCGCCACTGCGGAACTGAGCTGGGCGCTCGCGCTCGCGAGCCGGCGCCATCTGGTCGACGAGGCCAACCGCATGCGCCAGGGGCTCTGGCAGGGGCACGTCGGCCAGCAGCTCGGTGGACAGCGCCTGGGCGTCTGGAGCTACGGACGCATCGGCCGCCAGGTGGCCGCCTACGGCCGGGTGTTCGGCATGAAGGTCTGGGTCTGGGGCCGCGAGGCATCGACCGACGCGGCGCGTGCCGACGGCTTCGAGGTAGCACCGTCGCGCGAAGCCTTCTTCGCCGAAAGCGACGTGATCAGCCTGCATGTGCGGCTCACCGCGGACACCCACGGACTGATCACGGCCGACGACCTCGCCCGGATGAAGCGCACGGCGCTGCTGGTCAACACCAGCCGCGCCGAGCTGGTCGCCAAGGGCGCCCTCGAGCAGGCGTTGCGCGCAGGCCGTCCCGGGTTCGCGGCGGTCGACGTCTACGAACAGGAGCCCGTCATGGCACGGGATCATCCGCTGCTCGCATTGCCCAACGTGCTGTGCACACCTCACATCGGGTACGTCGAGAAGGACAACTACGAGCGCTATTTCGGCATCGCCTTTGACAACATCAATGAGTTTGCCGAAGGGAGGCTCGTGGATGTCGTCAATCCTGAGGCGCTGGAGGCCTCGCGCCGCAGGGCCTGAGCGACACCGGACTCCCGTTTCTCGCCCCAGAACCCGTTGACTATCGTCCTCCGAGCGCGCTGTTTCGCCGAGGCGTCGCCGTCATTCAGGTAGCGGCAGGGCACTCGTGCACTTGAATTCGTCCAGGCAGACGCTGGAACGCACGCCGTCGACGCCCGGCAGCCGCATCAACTTGTCGATCAGGAACCGCGACAGCCCCTTGAGGTCGCGCGCGATGACCTTCATGACGAAGTCGTAGTCGCCGGTGATCGAGTAGCACTCGAGCACCTCCGGCATGTCGATGACCACGTTGGTGAATTTCGACAGGTCGCGGATATGCCCTTTTTCCATGGCCACGAGGATGAAGGCCACCACATGCAGGTCAAGCCGCGCTGGGGCCAGGCGCGTTTCATACCGTGCGATGAATCCCGCTTCCTCCAGTCGGCGGTGGCGGCGATGGCATTGGGCGGGCGACAGGCCCGCAGCCTCGGCAAGCTCCAGGTTGGACGCGCGCCCGTGCTCCTGCAGGAAGGCCAGGATCTTGCGGTCGGTACGGTCGAAATCGGGGTCGTACAAGATCGTCTCCTTTTTTGTGATCAACGAGAAATTATGTTGCTTGTCCAAGGGTTCGCCCCAGCCCCCGATGAAAGCAGATTGTTCGTGCGGAAGTTCACACTTCTTCCCCTAGAAGACGGCCGCAGACGGTGATCAAACAGGTTCCCGGTCGAAGCAGTCTTCGAAATTGAACCATGCCGACTATTTCTCACAAGGACATCAACGTGCAACATTCTTTCTTGCGCTCCTCCCTGGCCCTGATCGCCACCGCCGTCGCTTCAGCCGCGGCCACGCCCAGTTTTGCTGTCGAGAAGTCGGTCGCGGTCACAGCGATCGTCGAGCACAAGGCGCTCGACGCCGTGCGCGACGGCGTCAGGGACGAGCTGAAGTCGGCCGGCTTCGAAGCCGGCAAGAACCTCAAGTACGAATACCAGAGCGCGCAGGGCAACACCGGCACGGCCGCGCAGATCGCCCGCAAATATGTGGGCGAGCGGCCCGACGTCATCGTCGCCATCGCGACGCCTTCGGCGCAGGCCGTGGTCGCGGCGAGCAAGGACATCCCGATCGTCTACAGCGCGGTGACCGACCCCGTCGCGGCCAAGCTGGTCAAGGGCTGGGAGGCCTCGGGCACCAACGTGACGGGCGTGTCCGATCTCTCTCCGCTGGACAAGCACCTCGAGCTGATCAAGCGGGTCGTTCCCAACGCGAAGCGCGTCGGCGTGATCTACAGCCCGGGCGAGGCCAATTCGGTGGCGATCATCGAGGCGCTGAAGAAGGCCGTGCCGGCCGCCGGCATGACGCTGGTGGAGGGCGCCGCGGCGCGAACCGTCGACGTGGCGAGTGCGGCGCAGAGCCTGGTCGGCAAGGTCGATGTCATCTACGCGCCCACCGACAACAACGTGATGTCGGCATTCGAGGGCATCGTCAAGGTGGCCCAGCAGGCGAAGATCCCCGTGGTCGCGGCGGACACCGACGCGGTCAAGCGCGGCGCCGTCGCGGCGCTGGGCCTGAACTACTACGACATCGGCCACCAGACCGGCAAGATCGTGGTTCGCATCCTCCAGGGCCAGGCGGCGGGCACGATCGCCTCGCAGACCAGCAACACCTTCGAACTGCACGTCAATCCGGGCGCTGCGCTGAAGCAGGGTGTGACGCTGCCGGACGAGCTCGTCAAGTCCGCGCAAGTGGTGATCAAGTAAACCGGCATCGCCAACATGTCGCTCATTGCTTCACTGGGTGCCATCGAGATCGGTCTGATATTCGGACTGGTCGCGCTGGGCGTCTTCCTCTCGTTCCGCATCATCAATTTCCCCGACCTGACGGTCGACGGCAGCTTCCCGCTCGGCGGTGCTGTTGCCGCGGCGCTGATTGTCGCGGGCTGGAACCCGTTTGCCGCCACTGCGGCGGCCATCGTCGCCGGCGCGCTGTCGGGCTATCTCACCGCGTGGCTCAACGTGCGGCTGCGCATCATGCAGCTGCTCGCCAGCATCCTGGTGATGATCGCGCTCTATTCGGTCAACCTGCGCGTGATGGGCAAGCCCAACATTGCGCTGATCGACGAGCCCACGGTGTTCAGCCTGCTCGAATTCGGCGGTCTGCCGGACTACCTCCTCAAGCCGCTGGTGCTGCTTGCGGTCGTGGTCGCCGCCAAGGTTCTGATCGACCTGTTCTTTGCGTCGGAAGTCGGCCTGGCCATGCGCGCCACAGGTGGCAATCCGCGAATGGCCCGCTCGCAGGGCATCTCGACCGACCGGCTGACGGTCTGGGGCCTGGCGTTGTCCAACGGGCTGGTCGCACTGGCCGGGGCCTTGTTCGTGCAAAGCCAGGGCGGCGCCGACATCTCGATGGGCATCGGCACGATCGTGGTCGGCCTGGCCGCCGTGATCATCGGCGAGACCATCCTGCCGGCGCGCAGCCTGGTCATCACGACGCTGGCTTGCGTCCTCGGGGCCGTGCTCTACCGCTTCTTCATCGCGCTGGCGCTCAACAGCGATTTCATCGGCCTGAAGGCCCAGGACCTGAACCTGGTGACCGCCGTTCTGGTCGCGTTCGCGCTGCTCGTTCCAACCTACAAGCGCAAGTTGGCTGGCCTGTGGCCCGGCGTGCGCGCCAATCCGACGCACGTCGTGAAGGAGGCCAAGTAATGTTGCGCGCCAAAGGCCTTGAAATCACTTTCAACCCCGGCACCCCGATCGAGAACCGGGTGCTGCGCGGGCTGGACCTGAACATCCCCACAGGGCAGTTCGTCACCGTGATCGGCTCCAACGGGGCCGGCAAGTCGACCTTCCTGAACGCAGTGAGCGGCGACCTCGCGGTCGACCGCGGCAGCATCCAGATCGACGACAGCGACGTCACCCGCCGCTCGGCATGGCAGCGCTCGGACCTGGTCGCGCGCGTCTTCCAGGACCCCATGGCCGGCACCTGCGAAGCGCTCACGATCGAGGAGAACATGGCGCTGGCGTGGAAGCGCGGTGCGCGCCGCAGCTTTGGCTTCTCGCTGACGCGCAAACTGCGCGAACTGTTCCGCGAGAAGCTGAGCATCCTCAACCTCGGGCTCGAGAACCGCCTGAGCGACCGCATGGGTTTGCTTTCCGGCGGGCAGCGTCAGGCCGTGAGCCTGTTGATGGCCTCGCTGCAGCCGTCGCGCATCCTGCTGCTCGACGAGCATACGGCCGCGCTCGATCCGAAGACCGCCGCCTTCGTGCTCGAACTCACCGCGAGGATCGTCGAGGCCGGCAAGCTGACGGCCATGATGGTCACGCACAGCATGCGCCAGGCGCTCGACTACGGCACGCGCACGGTGATGTTGCACGAAGGCCGCGTGATCCTCGACGTCAAGGGCGTCGAGCGCGCCGGAATGGACGTGCCCGACCTGCTGCACATGTTCGAGAAGACTCGTGGCGAGAAGCTCGACGACGACAAATTGCTTCTGGCCTGACTCCAGAGAATCTGAAAGACCGAAATGAAAGAACTGCTGAATCGCTTCGAAAACAAGGCGCCTGAGATCGTCTTCGAATGGCACGACGCCGAGACGCCCGCCAAGGGCTGGGTGGTCATCAACTCACTGCGCGGTGGTGCTGCCGGTGGTGGCACGCGCATGCGCCCGGGGCTCGACCGGCGAGAGGTCGAGTCGCTGGCAAAGACCATGGAGGTCAAGTTCAGCGTCTCCGGCCCGGCCATTGGGGGCGCGAAGTCGGGCATTGATTTCGATCCCGCCGATCCGCGCAAGAACGACGTGCTGCGGCGCTGGTACAAGGCGGTGACGCCGCTGCTCAAGACCTACTACGGCACCGGTGGCGACCTGAACGTCGACGAGGTGCATGAGGTGATCCCCATCACGGAGAGCTACGGCTTGTGGCACCCGCAGGAGGGTGTCGTCAACGGCCACTTCGAGCCGAGCGACAGCGAGCGCATCCAGAAGGTCGGGCAGCTGCGCATGGGCGTGGCCAAGGTTGTCGAGGACCCGCACTACACGCCTGACCCCGCCCGCAAGTACCTGGTAGCCGACCTGATCACGGGCTGGGGTGTGGCCGAATCGGTGCTTCACTACTACAGGCTCTACGGCGGCGAGGTCGCGGGCAAGCGCGTCATCGTGCAGGGCTGGGGCAATGTGGGCTCTGCCGCGGCCTACTATCTTGCGCAGGCCGGCGCGCGCGTGGTCGGCATCATCGATCGCGAGGGCGGGCTGCTCAATCCCGACGGCTTCAGCTTCGAACAGCTTCGCACGCTGTTCCTTCAGAAGAAGGGCAACCAATTGGCCGCGAAAGAAATGCTTCCTTTCGACGTCGTCAATCGTGCTGTCTGGTGTGCGGGCGCGGAAATCTTCCTGCCCTGCGCCGGGTCGCGCCTGGTGACGCAGCAGCAGATCGAGCAGTTGGTCAAGGGCGGGCTCGAAGTCGTGTCCAGTGGCGCCAACGTGCCTTTTGCCGATCGCGAGATCTTCTACGGCCCGATCTACGAGCTAGCCGATTCGAAGGTGGCGGTGATTCCCGACTTCATCGCCAATTGCGGCATGGCGCGTGCTTTCGCGTTCCTGATGCAGGACGACGTGGAGATTTCCGACGCGGCGATCTTCGACGACGTCTCGGCCACCGTGGCGTCGGCGCTCGAACGCTGCCATGCGCGCTCCGGCGCCCGCACCGGCATTGCCCGCACCGCGTTCGAGAACGCGCTGACCGAGCTCGTCTGATGCGTGCACGCCGCTCACTCTCATCGTCAATGCAGCCACAGGATCAGTGCCATGCCGGATCTTTTTGAGAACCCCATGGGCCTGATGGGCTTCGAGTTTGTTGAATTCGCATCGCCCATGCCCAATACCCTGGAGCCCTTCTTCGAGAAGCTCGGCTTCACGCTGGTGGCCAGGCACCGCTCGAAGGAAGTGGTGCTCTATCGCCAGGGCGACATCAACTTCATCGTCAACCGCGAACCCAACAGCCCGGCGGCCTACTTCGCGGCCGAGCACGGGCCTTCGGCCTGCGGGATGGCGTTTCGCGTCAGGGATTCGCACAAGGCCTACGCGCGGGCACTGGAACTCGGCGCACAGCCGATCGAGATCGCGACCGGCCCGATGGAACTTCGCCTGCCCGCCATCAAGGGCATCGGCGGTGCGCCGTTGTATCTCATCGACCGCTTCGAAGATGGCAAGTCGATCTACGACATCGACTTCGAATTCGTCGAAGGCGTCGAGCGGCATCCGGCCGGCCATGGCCTGAAGCTGATCGACCACCTCACGCACAACGTGTACCGTGGCCGCATGACCTTCTGGGCCGGCTTCTACGAGAAGCTCTTCAACTTCCGCGAGATCCGCTACTTCGACATCCAGGGCGAATACACGGGGCTTACCTCCAAGGCGCTGACCGCGCCCGACGGCAAGATCCGCATTCCTCTGAACGAGGAATCCTCCAAAGGCTCGGGCCAGATCGAGGAATACCTGATGAAGTTCAACGGCGAAGGCATCCAGCACATCGCGCTTCTCAGCGACAACCTGATCGACACCATCGACCAGCTTGGTCTCGCCGGCGTGCCGCTGATGACGGCACCCAACGACATCTACTACGAAATGCTGGAGACCCGCCTGCCGGGCCATGGCCAGCCCGTGGCGGAACTGCAGGCGCGCGGCATCCTGCTCGACGGCACCACCGAGGGCGGGCAGCCGCGACTATTGCTGCAGATCTTCTCGGAGACCGCGTTCGGGGGGCCGGTGTTCTTCGAATTCATCCAGCGCAAGGGCGACTACAGCGAGGGCTTTGGCGAAGGCAACTTCAAGGCGCTCTTCCAGTCGATCGAGCGCGACCAGGTGCGTCGCGGGGTGCTGAGCGCGGCATGATCTCGTTGTGATTCGTCTTCGAACTCGCGAGCGTGTACAGAAACGTTCCTTCGTCGGCGCGGTGCAGGTTCTCGCAGACCGCCTCTGACACTTCCGAGCGCGCGAGGCTCCGTGGACTTGCTGAATTCGCAGGCAAGCTCCAGCCGCCGTGTCAATCCGCGCAATAGATACAGTGACCCCGGCTCGCGGCTCAGGCTTTCGCAACGCCGCGCGCCCGGGGCTTCGGCCTCAGATGCCGCGCCCTTCTCTTGCGCAGCCAGATCACGATGCCGGTCACCGACAGCGTCGCCACCATCAGCCCCATCAGCGACATCAGGATACGTCCCGGCAGCCCGAGGATGCGGCCCGAGTGCAGCGGGAACTGCAGCTGTACGAAAACGTCGGCGGCAGTGCCGTGCCAGGGCCGGTTCTCGCTCAGCACCCGGCCGTCCTGGCTGTCGATGTAGAGATTGCTCAGGCCCATGCCGCCCTGGCTCGCATCGCCGCCGGGCGGAAAGAAGGATACGTTGTAGAAGCCGCCGCGCCGCTCGTGGTAGATGCCGCCGAGCGGCGTGGTCCAGCCGCGGCGCCGGGCCTCCTCGCCTGCGATGCCGATCGCCTGCGCGAAATCGAGTCTGGCCGCGACGGTCTGCCCGAGCGGCGCGAACTGGCGCGTCTCGTACGGCCCGGGCGTGGTCTTCGACACCAGTGACAGCACCGGATAAAAGACCTCACGGTACAGGTTCAGCGAGAACGAGGTGAAGGCGATGACGAGGATCGGTATCCAGACCCAGAGGCCGCCGGCGCGGTGCAGGTCGAAGTTGAGCTTGTAGCCGCCGGCGCTCCAGCGCATCAGCCAGGAAGGCTTCCAGCGCGCCCACCAGGTCGCGGGCTTGCGGTGCGGCTGAGTCGGCGGGGTCGAGCGCGGCCGCAGCTGCCGCGGCGTCGTGAGGTAGAACGCGACGAAGCTGTCGAGGAGCCAGATCAGCGCCACGCCGCCCATGATCCAGTAGCCGATGCGCTCGGTGCCCCACAGCGCGGGGATGTGCAGGCTGTAGTGCACCGTGCGCAGGAAGGGCATCAGATTCTCGCGCGACAGCGACACCGCGGTGGTGTCGCGCCGTCCCATGATCCGGCCGCTGACCGGATCGACGTGGACGTTGTTGTAGTCGAGCGCGAAGGGCCTGCCGGTGGCCGGATCGATGCGCGGCTCGACGAAGAAGCCGGCGCTGTGGCCCGGCTCGAAGTTGAGCGAGACATAGGTGACCTCGGCGCGCGCATCGGCGGCTTCGACCCGTGCCGCCAGTTCCAGCGGATCCTTGAAGGGAGCGCGGCTGTCCGTGCGGTAGAGGCTGCTGTTGAGCCATTCGTCGAGCTCGTGGTCCCATGAGGTCACCGTGCCGGTCAGGCCGGCAATGGTCAGGAAGACCGCGATCGCGAGGCCCACCCAGCGATGGACCACGGTCCAGAAAGCGCGCAGCACCGTTGAAACTCCCCTCGTCGGCGCGCCGTTCGAGACGTCCGTCAAAAGTCGATCGTGCCTGTCAGCACGAAGGTGCGCGGCGCGCCGAGCACCAGGTAGCTGGCGCCCGGATAGCCGCCTGCCGAGGCCCAGTAGGACTTGTCGAACAGGTTGTCGATGCGCCCGCGCAGCGTCAGCACGCGGCCGTTGCCGATGTCCATCAGGTAGCGTGCGCCGATGTCGAAGCGGTTCCAGCTCGGCACCGTCTGCGTGTTGGCCGCGTCCGCATACTGCGAGGCGGTGTAGGTGAAGCGGCCGTTGACGGCCAGGCCGCGCACGCCCGGGATGTCCCACTCGGCGCCGAAGTTGAACTGCTGGCGCGGCACCCCGATCGCCTCCTTGCCGTCGAGCAGGCCGCCGGGGCTCGCGGTTTGTTCGGCGTTGATCAGCGTCAGGCCGCCGAGCAGGCGCAGGCCATGCACCGGTTCGCCGTAGAGCAGGAACTCGGCGCCTCGATTGCGCTGTTCGCCGAAGGTGCCGTAGACCTGGTTCCGCACGAAGGCTTGCGGCTGCGTGATCTGGAACAGCGCGGCGCTGGCGCCCACGGTGCCGCTTTCGTACTTGACGCCGACCTCACCCTGCTGCGCAGTGAACGGCGCGAAGATCTCGCCGGCATTGAGCACCGGCAGGTTGTTGACCACCGCCGGAGCCACGCTGCCCTGTTGCAGCCCTTCGATGTAGTTGCCGTAGAGCGAGACCTCGGGCGTGACCTTGAACACCGCGCCGAACACCGGCGTCGTCTTCGACGCGTCGTAGTGGCTCTGCTCCAGTCCAGAGTTGTAGTCGTAGGTGGTCTGCTTGATGGTCTGGTAGCGCGCGCCGAGCGTGACCAGCAGCCGGTCCTGCATGAACGACATCGTGTCCGCCAGGGCGAAGCTGGAGGTCTGGACCTTGAGCGTCTGCATCGGGTCGTTGAGCAGGCCGCCGGTGAACAGGGTGGGCGGGGGAGGGAACAAGGTCGCAACCGGCGCGTAGATGTTGCTCAGGATGGTGGTGCCCGAGAGCCCGTAGGCATTGCGCTGGTCGTCGTTGTAGGCGGTTGCGCTGGCCACCAGGCTGTGCTGGACCGAGCCGGTCGCGAACTTTCCGCGCACGCCGATTTCGCCGGTGCTGACGTCGTCCTGGCGCGTGTTGTCGAAGCGAGATGCGGCGGTGGCGCCGAAGATGTTGGTCAAGGTCGGATTGGCAACCACGTTCGACTCGTCGCCATGGCGCAGGCCGCCGGCGGCATAGACCGTCCATTGGTCGTTGATGTCCAGTTCGCCGCGCACGGTGCCGAAGGTGTCGCGCTCGCTCGAAGTGGTCCAGGGCTGGGCGAAATTCTTCTGTGCGTCCGGCGCGGCCGGGATCGGCAGGCCGAAGCCGGGCGTGACGCTCGGGCGGCCCTGGGTCAGCGTGTAGTCCTGATAGCCGATGTCGGCCGAGATGCGCGCATTGCGGCTGCGCCAGTCAAGCCCGACGCTGGCGGCGGTCAGGTCGCGCTTTTCGTCGTCGATGCCGTCGTTGCCGCTGCGCTTGACCGCATTGACGCGGATGCCGGTGCTGTCGTCGGGCCCGAAGCGGCGCGAGATGTCAGCCGAGCCGGAGACTTCGCCGCCGCTCTGGACACCGAGGTTGAGGCGCGTCAGCGGCTCGTTCGATGCCCGCTTGGGCAGCAAGTTGATGGCACCGCCGAGTCCGCTGCCGCCCGGTGCGGCACCGTTCAGGAAGGCACTGGCGCCGCGGAACACTTCGACCCGTTCAAACAGTTCGGAGGCGATGTACTGGCGCGGCAGCATGCCGTAGAGGCCGTTGTAGCCGATGTCGTCCGAATAGACCGGGAAGCCGCGGATGACATACAGCTCCTGGAAGTTGCCGAAGCCGCGCGCTGTGCGCACCGTCGGGTCGTTGAGCAGCACGTCGGACACGCTCTGCGCCTGCATGTCCCGGATGAACTGGCTGGTGTAGCTGGTGCTCGAGAAGGACGAGTCCATCACGTCCTGGTTGCCCAGGATGCCGATGCGGCCGCCGCGCGCCACCTGGCCGCCGGCAAAGGGCGCCGTCAGGCCATCAGCAGAAGCGTCGGCACTGGCTTCGACGGTCACCGTGGCCAGTGAGCCGACCGGCACGGTGGAGGCTGCAGCCGCCGGCGCAGTCTGAGCCGAGGCCGTAAAGGCCTGCAGCACGGCCAAGGCACAGGCGACGGCGATCGGGCTCGGGAAGAAGCGGGTAGCGGGCATTGTTATGAATAGAAATGCAAATGACACTTATTATTATTAACTAAACCTGATCGCCAGTGCCTGCAAATGTGTCGTCGGGTGCCATCCGACCTGAACATCGGTTCCGCCGCAGTCGGACGAGCCGGGGATCGTCGCAGTGGCATCAATCGGTGGCGCGCGCCGGTGTCAGAGGCCGTGGGGCAGCGGCGCTTCCGCTTGCACGAGGCCTGCCTGTCGCAGCTCGCGCCAGAAGTCCTTCGGCACCGCCGCTTCAAGCGCAGCGCGGTCCTCCGCAATGCGACCCGGCCGGCTGGCCCCGGGGATGACTGCGGCCACCGCGGGGTGCGCCAGGGCGAATTGCAGTCCTGCCGCCTTCATCGGCACGTCGTGGCGATCCGCGATGGCCTTGATGGCCTGGACCTTGGCCAGGATCTCCGGCGTGGCGGGCGCGTATTCGAAGTTCGGCCCGCCCACCAGCGCGCCTGAGCTGTAGGGCCCGCCGACGACGATGCCGAGGCCGCGAGCCGCCACCTGCGGCATCACGCGCTGCAGCGCCCGCGCGTGGTCCAGCAGCGTGTAGCGGCCGGCGAGCAGGAAGCCGTCCGGACGCGGCCCTTCAAGCCCCAGCAGCAGCTCGATCGGCTCCACCCGGTTCACGCCCAGGCCCCAGGCACGGATCACGCCTTCGTCACGCAACCGGTCCAGCGCCTTGAAGGCGCCCTTGCGCGCCGTCTCGAACACGTCGAGCCAATCGTCGCCGTAGAAATCCTGGGCGACATCGTGCACCCAGGCGATGTCGATGCGGTCCGTCTTGAGTCGCTTCAGACTGTCTTCGATCGAGCGCAGGGTCGCGTCTTCCGAATAGTCGTTCACGATGCGGTTGGCGCGGCCATGCCTGAATACATCGCCCTTCTCGCCGAGGTCGCGAGCGTTGACGTCTTCCACTTCGTCCAGGATCAGGCGACCGACCTTGGTGCTGATGACGAACTCATCGCGAGCGCGGGCCGCCAGCCCCTCGCCCAGCCGGGCTTCCGCCAGGCCTGCGCCGTAGAACGGCGCGGTGTCGAAGAAGCGGATGCCGTCGTTCCACGCGGCGTCCACGGTGGCTCGCGCTTCCTCCTCTGGAATCGCGCGAAACATGTTGCCCAAAGGGGCCGTGCCGAATCCCAGCACGCCGGGAAGAAGGGTGTTCAATTTCATGGTGATCTCCTGTGAATGGCTGAATGATGGGCATCCACAAGAAATTGATCCAATGTATTTCTTCGATTCCAGATTTATTCTTGGCGATAATTCTGTATGCGATACGACCTCAACCTTCTGCCCATCTTCGTGGCCCTGCTCGAAGAGCGCAGCGTGACCCGCGCGGCGGATCGCCTGGGCATGACCCAATCGGCGCTGTCCAACGCACTGACGCGCCTGCGCACCGTGCTGCAGGACCCGCTGTTCATCCGGGAGCGTTACGGCATGCGACCGACGCCGAAGGCTGAGGCGCTGGCACCGGCGCTGACATCGGCACTGGCTGCGCTGGACACCGTGGTGCTCGGCCAGCAGGCCTTCGATCCGTCCCGCGCCGATCATCTGGTCACGATCGCGCCCAACAGCTACGTGGAGTTCGTGTTCGTGCCCGCCCTGGTGGCGCGGCTGCGCGTGCTCGCTCCGGGCATTCGCCTGCGCACATTGCCCTTCGGCGTCGATGTCGCCGCGACGGGGGTCACCTCCGGAACCACCGCGATCGTGCTCGGCCGCATCACTGATGCGCCCGACAACCTGGTCGTGCAGCACATTGCGGATGACGGCCTGGCCTGCGTGGTGCGGGCCGACCATCCGAAGGTCGGCTCCAAGATCACCAAGGCGCAATACGAGCGGATGAAGCACGTGAACCTGCTTCCGGCGGGAGGGCGCCTGCGCGCAGGGCTTTTCCAGGCACTGGAGCGGGGAGGGCTGAAGAGGGACGTCGCCGTGACAGTCACCCACTTCATGTCGATCCCCGAAATCGTGGCCGCCACCGACTACTGTGCGACGCTGCCGAAGCTGATTTGCCGGCGCCTGGCTGGCGATTCGAGGTTGAAGGTGCTGCCGGCGCCGGTCGATCTAGGCACCTTTCCGATGCAAATGGCCTGGCACGTGCGCTACCGCGAGGACCCTGCCCATGTCTGGTTGCGCAACCTGGTCGCGGATGTGGCTGCGTCACTGTGAGCGAAGCCCCTGCGCTGAGCGGAACGTCCGCGTGGCGGAAACCCGCGCTCAACGCCCCAGGGCCGCAGTCGCGGCGGGCGCGCTACATCCGCTCCCATGCGTGTCCGCCAGTCCTAGCGTTCGGCCCAGAGATCCCCGGCCGCGAAGCGCGTGAAAGACGCCTGGTTGGCCCCTTCTTTCAGGCGTTGATCGAATCCCGTTGCGATGCTCTGGCACGCAGCGATCGCACTCTCGGTGTAGAGGCCGGTTGCCGGCTCGAACACCAAAGTGTGGTTCGTTGCGTAGTAGGTGACGTCGAACTTGTCGGGCCCGATCTGCAAGGTTTGACTGATCTGGCCAGGCTTCGGCTGCAATCGAACGGCGCCGTGCTCCCCCTCGAGGTGGGAGATGAAGATGTCCCTCATGTCCGGTGAGACCGGAAGCAGGCGGTATGCCGCCGACTCGACGCTGCGGTCAGTGAGGAACCCGGTCCATGGCGCCTTCGGCACGGGTCGACGGGCGCTCAGTTGCTCGCTTCCGTCTGGTGCAAGAGTCCACGTGTAGTAGCGGTCGATCCACTGTGGCGTCATCTTCTGGAAGGCGTTGAGTCGCATGACATCGCCGTCGAGGGCCACGATCTTGTGCTTCCCCTGCACGAAATCCACAACGATCAGCGATATGGCGGGTTTGTCACCCTCGTACCGCGTTCCTGCCATCACGAACTGGCTGCGCGCCGGCGAGAGTGCCCGCGCCCGCCCTGGCACCATCCCGTTTGCTCGATAGTCGTCCGAATAGATCTCCTGCGAACTTCGCTGCATCGGATCGGCATTCACCAGCGGATGAAAGGCACGCCTGGGAATGTCGAGCACACCTAGCTTGATCCCGCTGTTGTCGTAGAGGAGCAGCAGTTTGCCCTCGGTCAGGCTGCGCGACTCCTGCTCGGCCCCCGTTGCGGGTTCGAAGACAACGGAGCCCGGCGCACCATCGGCGCCGTCGAGCCATTGATAGCCCTTGAATCCCGCGGAGAGCAATCGAGTGACGACCGGCAAGCCCTGCGACTCGGTGACGAGAAAAGTGTCTCCGTTGGTGGCCACCAAGGCCGTCGTCTCCGCCGCCGTCCCAACGAAGTAAGCCTTGTCCAGAACCGCAACCGGCGGGCCCACCTTGCCACCGTCGGTGCGCGGCGTCGCGGCGAATGCGATCGTCTTGCCGTTGTGGCTGAGCCTGAAGGTGAAAACCCGGCGCGTCTGGAATGGACGCATGTCGGGCCCATGCGCTGACTCGCGGTGGCTCTCGACGGCGATTTCGAACGCCCCCGATTTGGTAGTGGTTCCATCGGCTGCCTGGGCGCATCCAAGCAGCGAGGCCGCACCCACGATCACCGCGACGAGAGATAGGAGCGCCCTGGAGCACCGCGCAAAAGCCTTGACCTGCATGGTTGGGGGTGGCCGCGAACGCGTGGCGGCGGGGATGAAGCTGCAATGGGCCGCAATTGTTGCGGCATCGGCCCCATCCCGCGCGGTGCATCCGGCCTAACGACGAGATAGGGCCCATGGCCTGCACGCCCGCTTGAGCCGGTCGACGGGATACCACTTTGGTCCGACCTGCATACACCGTGCATCTCTTCCCGACCACCGGAGAGTCCGGTGAGCCATTGACGCGCCCTCCAGGCTGGCTCCGTGCGCACTCTGGAATGACAAGCGGTGGGCTGCGGGAAGGAGGTCTGTGCCCCGCGCGGTGACCTTCGCCAGCGGGCGGGGGTGCTGGCATCGGCAGTTTCGCAAGCCATGCTCCAATCGGCCGCTTCAGCGCTCTGCGATGTAGTGCTGGGTCGTTACTGTCTCGCCTTCGCGCAAGAACACCCGTACGCGAGCTTCGGCTTCCTGATCGGCCAGCGTCGCTCGGGCGCGCTGATGAAGGTATTCGGCCCACGAAGAAACGATGAAGCGTTCGATATAGCGCGATGGGTCACCGAGGTCGCGATAGACGCGCCAGAGCGTGGCGCCGTCGCGCCGCCGCGAGGCGCGCAGTTGAGTCACGGCGTTCAGGAACTCATCGGCCTCGCCTGCACGGATGCAGTAGCAGATTTCCACCGACACCGGGCCGTCTCCCGGCAACGGCTGATTCTTGATCAGGAGATCGTTCCAGAGCGCGACGGGCGTGACCTCCTCCGAAGCGCCCATTCGCAACGGCAACCAGCGCGCGAGAAACACACCGCCAGCCATGACGACCGCCGCCATGCTCAGGGCGATCGCCAGCCCGGCGATGCCGGACACGGCACCCCAGAAGGCCGAGCCGAGGGCAAAGGAACCCAGTGCACTGAGCGTGTGCAGCGCCACGGCGCGTGAACGGACCCAGGGCGGCGCGCTGGACTGCGTCGCGGTATTGAAGGTGGCCATCACCGCCATCCAGGCTGCGCCGCCGATGGCCAGCGCCGCGAAGACGATGATCGGTATGTGCACGTACGCCGCGATGACCATCACGGCCGCGAAAATCATGCACCCCCATGCAACGAGGCGCTCGAGTCCGAGGCGCGCACGCAGTCGGCCGAGGACCAGGCCCGCAAGCACCGCGCCTGTCCCCAAACATCCCATAAGGAAACCGAAGCCGGTGGCGCCCAGATTCAATTGTTGCGACGCGATGGCCGGCAGCAAAGCCCACAGGGCCGAACCCGCACCGCTATAGGCCACGGTACGAAGCAACTGCGCCAGGATGACCGGCGAATATCTTGCATAGCGCAAACCGGCAAGGGTCCCGCTCCAGAGGCGCTCTGCCGGCAGCGGGGACTTCGGATGGGGAGCCGGGGGCCAGCGCCGCAGTGCTTGCATCATCACCAGGACGCTCATGGCGGCAACCACGAACACCCAGCCCGCGCCCCACCATGCAAACACGAAACCCGCGATCGACGGGCCCAACGCCCGTGCGCTGTTCCAGGCGATGGACATCGCCGTGATGGCTTGCGGCATGTCCTCGCGCGGCACGGTGTCGGCCAGGCTGGTGTTCCAGGCTGGCGACATCAACGCGGTGCAGCAGCCGGCGCAAAACGTGAACAGCAACAGGGTCCCAGGGCCCGCCCATCGCGCCAGTGCGAGCAGAGACAGGACGAGGACGATGGCCACCTGAACGGCGAGTGATCTCAGAATCAGCCTTCGCCGGTCCGTGATGTCTGCCAGCACGCCTGCGGGCAGCGCAAGCAGAAACATCGGCAGGAACACGGCGGTCTGTACGAGCGCCGCGAGGAAGGAGGAGCCGGTCAGTTCCACCATCAGCCATGAGGCCGCCATGACCTGCATGGCGTTCCCGGTGAAGTAGATGGCGCTCCCGCTCCATAGCCCGCGGAAAGCGGGCAGACGCAACGGGGACCAGATGGAATGAGATGCGACCGACATGGAAGGGTTTTCGCCCGATTATGGGTGGGGTGCTGGTCGTCTTGTCGCGGGCGCCGATGAGGGGCGGCGTTTGAAGCCTGCTTGTTGACCGGTCGAACCGCCGGGAGTTCGAGCCAAACAGGCCGTATTGGGGCCAAGCGCTGGAATCGCGTGGCCAGGCTGAGGGCGACCATGCCCGTCAATCCGCGAGGCCGCCCACGCCGCTGGCCTAGAGAAGCCAATCCGACAATATCCGCAACGTCGGGCGCACGGGCGCTCGCGCGCGGCCAATGAGTATGCGACGCTCAATATCAGACACGCTCCAGGGTTCGCCGATAGAGTTCATGTCGGGTCCCATGGTCGAGTCCCCGCTGGCCGACGACAATGGACCGCCACGCCGGAACGCTGGGCCATGAGTTCGTCGTTCGCGAAGCTCCAGCCATGCCGCCAATCCGCGCGCGTTCGGCATGGAGCGCTTTTCTCTCGGTGGCGTTGTGCGGCGATAGCTTGGCGATCGCGCCCGGTGGCAGGTGTTCGACCAGTCGATCCTGGGAACGGCATAGTCCGTGCCGGGCCCGACTACTTTCACGTGCCGCGGCATGCGTGATGGGGCCGCTCGGGAGGCAGTGACCGCCGCTCCTAAGGTGGCAAAGGCCCTAGAGGCTGCTGCGAAGGCCACCAAAAAGGCCGCCGGCAGGGCGACTAAGTCGCAAGCTACCACCAAGACCCACAGCGCGGGAACGTCTGCCAGCGCTACCACCCGTGTATTGGCATCCGCCCTGTCGCGCGATCGACGGCACACATGCGCGCTACCTCCTCACGCCATATGCGTTTTCCGATGAAAGTTGCGCTCATTTCTTCGTTCCCAAACGTAGTCTGGCCATCGAAGAATCGGCGTCTTTCGTTGCCCTGGAGCGCACCGCATGTTGCACCGTCAATCCTTTCTTCGCCTCGCAGCCGCGTTTCTGCTGGCCCCCATCGTCGCCTCGGCGGCACCGGCTGCCGGCGAATCCGTGTGGTTCGGCGTCAGTGGCCCCCTGACCGGACAGAACGCGCAGTACGGCGCGCAGTGGAAGGCCGGCTTCGACCTTGCGCTGGAGGACGTCAATGCCAACGGCGGCATCAACGGCCGGCCCCTGGCCTATGTGTTCGAGGACAGCCAGAGCGATCCTCGGCAGGCCGTCGGCCTGGCGCAGAAATTCGTGAACGACAAGCGCATTCAGATCGAGTTGGGCGACTTTTCCAGTCCGGCGTCGATGGCTGCATCGCCGATCTACCAGCGTGCAGGCCTCGTGCAGTTGGGCTTCACCAACTCGCACCCTGATTTCACGAAGGGCGGCGACTACGTCTGGAGTCCGTCCATCAGTCAGGCCGATGCGCAGCCGCTGCTGGCCGATCTTGCAGTCAAGACATTGGGATTCAAGCGCGTCGCGGTGCTGTTTCTCAACACCGATTGGGGCCGCACGAGCCGCGACGTTTTCGTGAAGGCGGCAGAAGCACGCGGCGCGGAAGTCGTCATCGCGGAAGGCTATCAGCCGGACGAGAAGGATTTCCGCTCGACGCTGGTGCGCGTTCGCGATGCCAAGCCGGACGGCCTGGTGCTGATCTCGTACTACCCGGACGGCGCACTCATCGCCGGACAGGTGCGCAACGTGGGCCTGACGCAACCCATTGCAGCGAGTGGCTCGGTCTATTCGCCCAAGTTCATCGAACTCGGCGGCGCCGCCGTGAACGGGATCTACACCAACACGGCATTCTTCCCGGACGAGCCGCGCGCCGAGGTGCAAGACTTCGTCAAGCGCTTCCGCGCGAAGTATGGCAAGGAGCCGGATGCCTTCAACGCCTATGCCTACGACGCCGTCGTCATCGCGGCGGCGGCCTTGCGTGAAGCGGGCCCGAATGGCGACCGCAAGGCAGTGCGCGATGCCTTCTACAAGATCAAGGACGTGCCGAGCGTGGTCTTCGGCAAGGCCAACTTCGATCCGCAGACGCGCCGCGTGATCGGCGTGAAAAGCGTCGACCTCGTCGTGAAGGACGGCAAGTGGGCGCTCGGCGACGCGAAGATCAAGGCGGCCGTCGCCTCTGTTCGTTGAGCGCGGAGCCTGTCGTCCTGATGCATTCCTCGTTCATTTCGTTCTTCGACTACACGGTCAACGGTCTGATCATCGGCAACATCTATGCGCTGCTGGCGGTCGGGCTGGCGCTGATCTTCGGCGTCTCGCACCTCATCAACTTCGCGCACGGGTCCGTCTACACGATCGGGGCCTACATCGGCTGGGCCTCGATCACCTTTCTGCGCACGCCGCTGCCGCTCACGATCGTGCTGGTGGTGCTGGGCTCGGGCGCGCTCGGCATGCTGATCGAGCGCGTCGGCCTGCGTCCGCTGCAGGGGGCCGCGCGCATCGCCCCGCTGCTCGCGACCATCGGCATCAGCTTCGTGCTCGACATCCTGGTGCAGCTCATCGCGAGCCCGGACCCGCGTTCGCTGCCGACGCAGTTGCCCGACTGGCGCTTGCATATCGGCACCGGCACCGTCGGTGCGCTGGACCTCCTGATCGCCGGCATCGGCCTGGGCAGCGCGGCACTTCTGTTCGGGTTCCTTCGCTTCACCAGGCTGGGTTGGGCGGTGCGCGCCACCGCGCAGGACCGGGACGCCGCGCAGCAGATGGGCGTCGATGTGAACCGCGTGAACCAGAGCGTGTTCGCCATCGCTTCCGCGCTGGGCGGCCTGTCAGGCCTGCTGGTGGGCATGTATTACAACAACATCAGCCCTGCCATGAGCTTCCAGGCCACGCTGAAGGGCGTCGTGGCGACGGTGGTCGGCGGTGTGGGGAACGTTCCGGGCGCCATCGTCGGCAGCATGCTGCTCGGCCTGACGGAGAGCTATGGCGTTGCCCTGTTCGGAACCCCCTACCGCAATCTCTTCGCCTTTGTCCTGCTGCTGCTGATCCTGGTGTGGAAGCCCAACGGGCTGTTCGGCCGCAACCGCGTGTTGCCGCCGGAGCCGCTCACCGGGACTTTCATCGCTCCGAGCAAGCCCTGGCGCGTGCCGGCCTGGCTCCTGGCGGCGCTCTTCGTGGCGGCGGCGGTGCTGCCGCTCTTCGACCCGTCGCCCTACCTGCTGCAGACCCTGACCAACTCCTGGCTTTACGCGGCATTGGCGCTGAGCCTCACCCTGGTGGCCGGCACGATCGGCCAGATTTCCCTGGGACACGCCGGCTTGCTCGCCATCGGCGCGTACGCGTCTTCGCTGCTCGTGCTCGATCTGCACCTGCCGGTGGGCACCAGCATCGTTCTTGCGGGACTCATGACCGCGGCGATCGGCACCGCGCTGATCTTTCCGGCATTCCGCCTGCGCGGGCACTACGTGTCGATCGCGACGCTGGGCATCGGCGAGATCGTGGCGCTCACCATCCTGAACTGGGAAAGCCTGACGCGCGGCCCCATCGGCGTCTCGGGGATTCCGCCGCTCTCGCTGTTCGGCCGGGACGCCTCTTCGAACAGTGCCTTCTACTGGGCCGCATTGGGCGCCATGGTGCTGCTTGCGCTGCTGCAGTGGCGGCTGCTGCGTTCGCATCTGGGGCGCACGTTCCGGGCGGTGCGCGAGGACGAGGTCGCGGCGCGCGCCTATGGCGTCAGCCCCGACCGCTACAAGGCGCTGGCCTTCGGATTCGGCGGCTTCGCAGCCGGCATCAGTGGCGCCTTCACGGCGCACCTCTACTCCTACATCAACCACGAGACCTTCACCTCGCAGATCTCCATCCTCGCGTTGACGATGGTGATCCTCGGCGGCCTCGGCAACATCAGCGGTGCCTTGCTCGGTGCCGTGGCACTGGTCAGCTTGCCCGAGCTGTTCCGCATCACGGCCGAGTACCGCATGCTGATCTACGGCATCGCACTGCTGCTCCTCATCCGCTTCCGCCCGCAGGGATTGCTGGGCACCGTCTGAATCCATCACACAGGACACGCACCATGAGCCAACTCAACGACTACCTTGCCGAGAAGCGCGCCGCCGTGCTCGCGCGCAATGCCGCCATCGAGGCCGGCAGCGCACAGCCGCTCCAGCTCAAGGCCCATGTGCGCGCCGAAGGCCGCAGCGGCGTGCGCCGCCTGCGCATCCGGGATCACCAGGTCATCAGCGACAGTCCGCCCGATTTCGCGGGCTACAACCTCGGGCCGAGTTCGCCGGAACTGCAGCTCGGCGTGCTCGGCACCTGCGTCACGCACATCTTCCTGATCCAGGCCGCGGAGCGGCAAGTTCCGCTGGAAAGCCTCGAAGTCGAGGTGACCGGCATCATCGACCCGCGCGGCGGCAAGCCGGGGCACGAGCAGACGCCGATCTGGCCCCACGAGATCGGCTACACGGTGCACATCGATTCACCGGCGAGCCGCGAAGAGATCGATGCGCTGTTCGCGGCCGTCGAGCGCAATTGCCCGATCCTCAACCTGCTGCGCAATCCGCAGTCGATCCGTGCCGAGGTCAAGCTGGTCAATTCGAAGGCCGACGCCGCGAATGCCGGCCGGAAGGAAGCGGATGCCCTCGCTGCTTGAGATCGCCGGATTGACGCGACGCTTCGGCGGTCTCACCGCGGTCAATGCGGTCGACCTGCAGTTGGGCGAGGGCGAACTGGTCAGTGTGATCGGACCCAATGGCGCGGGCAAGACGACCCTGTTCAACCTCGTGACCGGCCTCGACCAGCCCGACGCGGGCTTGGTGCAATTCGATGGCGAGGAGATCACCGGCTGGCCGGCGACGCGGCTCGCGGAGCGCGGTCTCGCGCGAACCTTCCAGCACGGGCGTGTGTTCGCCAACCTCACGGTGCTCGACAACGTGCTGGTCGGCGCCCACACGCGGCTGCGCGCTGTGAAGCCGCGCATGGGGGGCGTGCCGGGCGTGGCGGCACTGGCCGAACTCGCACTGGCGTTGGTGCAGCCGCCCTCGGTCACGCGCGAGGAGAAAACACTGCGCGAAGAGGCGCTCGCGATCATCGCGCTCTTCGGCGAGCGGCTCGCGCCGCGCATCGACCATCCGGCGTACAGCCTCTCGTACGCGAACCGGCGCCGGGTGGAAATCGCACGTGCGCTGGCGTCGAAGCCACGCCTGCTTCTGCTCGACGAGCCCACGGCCGGCATGAACGAGAGCGAGACTGTCGAGATGCTCGAAATCATCCGCACGCTCAAGGCGCGCGGCCAGACCATCCTGTTGATCGAGCACAAGCTCGACCTCGTGATGCAGCTTTCGGATCGCGTCGTGGTGCTCGACGACGGCAGCAAGATCGCCGAAGGCCTGCCGGAAGCGGTGCGCAACGACGCGCGGGTGATCGAGGCCTACCTGGGTCATCGTCACGTCGGCAGCGCGCTGCCAGAGGCGGTGGCAGGATGAGCGCGCTCGCCTCGACGGTCGCCCGCACGGGTTTGGCGCCGACATCCGGTTGGGGCGGAAACCGGGACGAGGGCGCGTCTCTGCCGTCCGCCCGGTCGCAAGGCGAGGGCGGCCGGCACGCGCTGCTCGAACTGAAGCAGATCAACAGTTTCTACGGCCCCGTGCAGGCGCACTTCGATCTCGACCTCGAAGTGCGCCCCGGCCAGATCGTGAGCCTGCTCGGCGGCAACGCCAGCGGCAAGTCGACCACGATGAAGGTCGTGCTGGGGTTGCTCAAGCCGCGCTCGGGCCAGCTGCGTTTCGACGGGCAATCGATCCTCGGCCTCGGCACGCCCCAGGTGATCCGGCGCGGCATCGGTTCGGTGCCGGAGGCGCGCCGCCTGTTCCCGGCGATGACCGTGCGCGAGAACCTGCTCATGGGCGCCTACGCACGCAACGACCGCAAGGCCGTGTCGGAAGACCTCGGCCGCATGCTCGAACTCTTCCCGCGCGTGGCCGAACGCATCGATTTCCAGGCCGGCACCCTGTCGGGCGGCGAGCAGCAGATGGTGGCGATGGCGCGTGCGCTCATGGGCCGGCCCAAGCTGCTCTGCATGGACGAGCCGACGATGGGCCTGTCGCCGCTGTATGTGGACAAGGTGCTGGAACTCATCGTCCGCATCAACGGGCAGGGCGTCTCGGTCTTCATGGTCGAGCAGAACGCGAGCCTGGCGCTGCAGATCGCGCACTACGGCTATGTGCTGCAGACCGGGCGCATCGTGCTGCAGGGCTCCGCCAGGGAGCTGCTGGCCGACACGCGCATCCGCGACGCCTACCTCGGGGGCGGCGACGCTGCCCGCACCGCCTCCTGAAAGACCCGTCTCATGACACTTCAACTCGACCACATCGTCATTGCCGTCAACGACCTCGAAGCGAGCATCGACGACTACACGGCGCTCGGATTCAACGTGCAGCGCGGCGGCGACCATCCGGGGCGGACGACGCACAACGCGCTGGTGGTCTTTGCCGACGGCAGCTACTTCGAGCTGATCGCGTGGAAGGCCCGGGCTCCCGGAGAACGCTGGTGGCAAGTCCTTCAGCGCCACGGCGAAGGCATCGTGGACTTCGCCCTGCTGCCGCAGAACACCGCCGAGACCGTGAAGGCAGCCGCCCGCCGCGGCCTCGTGCTGGACGGCCCGCTCGACGGCGGACGCGTGCGGCCCGATGGCGAGCGCCTGCGCTGGCAGACGGCGCGGCCGCCGTCACCGGATCTTCCCTTCCTGTGCGGCGACATCACGCCGCGCAACCTTCGCGTGCCGGAAGGCGATGCCCGCGTGCACCCCAATGGCGCCACGGGCGTGGCCAGCCTGTCGATCGCGGTGCGCGATCTCGATGCCACGCTGGCGCGCTACAGGGCGCTGCTCGGGGACCCGGAAGCGGCCGGTTCGGCGCGCGTCGGCGGCGCAGTCACATTGCCAGGGGGACGCTCGAGACTGGCGCTGATCGAGCTCGGCAACAGCACGCTGGTGCTTTCTTCGACGCGCGGCGCACAGGAACGTGAAGACCTGGAGGGCGAGGGCGCCGACCCGATCGGCGCGCGGCTCGCCCTGAACGGGGAAGGACCCTTCGCCGTCGTGCTTCGGACTTCGCTGGCCGGTGCGCCCCTGTCGCCAGACCTGGCGCGCACGCACGGCGCGAGCATCGAGTTCGACGGGCACGGCGAATCGCCACGCAGGCACGAGGCTTCGGCCCGTCCCGCCTTCCTTTGACGCCAGACGATCCGCAGTCCAGGAGACCTCCCATCTTGTCTTCGCCTTCTCTCGCCCCCGCGGCGGCGCCGACGAAAAGGCGCCTTGGCTTCTTCAGCCGTCTTCTCGACGACGCGCCGGCCGCCGAACGCTATCGGCTGGTCGCCGAGCAGATCGCCCATGCCGAGGCCTTCGGATTCGATTCCGCCTGGGTGGCGCAACACCACTTCCACGAGGCCGAGGGCGGGCTGCCGTCACCTTTCGTCTTCCTGGCCCATGTGGCGGCGCGCACCCGTCGGATTCGCCTGGGCACGGGCGTCGTGACGCTTCCGCTGGAGAACGCCGTGCGCGTCGCCGAGGATGCGGTGGTGTTCGACCTGATGTCGGGCGGTCGACTCGAATTCGGCGTCGGAACCGGCGGAACGCCTTCGTCCTTCACTGCATTCGGACTTTCGAGCGAGGCGCGTGCGGAAGTCTTCGCGCGCCACCTGGCGCTGGTGCGCGACGCATGGGCCGGACGCCCGTTGCCCGGTGGCGACCATCTCTATCCCTCGTCCCCGCAGTTGCTCGACCGGGTCTGGCAGGCGACCTTTTCCGAGGGTGGCGGCATTCGGGCGGGGGAGGCCGGTGACGGGCTGATGCTTTCGCGCACCCAGCCTCGGCCCGGCGCTGACCCTCGCGCATCGCTGGCCGAACTCCAGGATCCCATCATCGACGCGTATCTCGAACGGCTGCCCGCAGGCCGCGCGCCGCGCATCATGGGCTCCCGCTCGGTGTTCGTCGCCGACGACCGTGCAGAGGCGCTTCGGCTGGCCGAGCGCGGCCTGCGCCGCAGCGTCGCGCGCTTCGGCGACCCGAGCCGTCCCGGCGCGGACGCCTCGCTGCAAGAGCTGATTGCCGGCTACGACGTCCACGTCGGCACCGTCGAAGACGTCATCGCCTCGCTCAGCGCCGACCGCGTGCTCGATCGGGTGACCGACATCGTGTTCCAGGTGCATTCCGTCGATCCGCCGCATCCACTCATTCTTCGCTCCATCGAACTCATCGCCACCCGGGTCGCACCGGCCCTTGGCTGGTCGCGGCAGGAGTCGTCACCAGCAGCCCACAAACCAACCCAAGCGCTTGCCGCATGACCACCCACACACCGACACCCGACGTGATCGACCAGCTGTCCGGCATCGCGCCGGGCCATCCGCTCGACGCGATACGCGCAGCGCGCGCGCAAGCGCGCATCCACAGTCAGCAAAGCTACCTGGCCTTGTTCGAGCCTCGGTTGCTCGCCGCGGGCGACTTCACCTCGGAGGAGCGATTCGCGATCGCCACTTTCGTGACGGCCGTGCAGGGGCAAGCGCAGGCCAGCCGCTTCTACGCGGGCGGCGTCACCCGGCAGGATGCCTCACGGCGCTTGACCGATGCCCTGGCCGTCGAGGCCGCAGCCGGTACTGCCGCGGGGCCCTACGGCCGGTTCCCGGCGGGAACGTTGAGCAGGGAGGACGCGCCGGGGCCGTCCTGGCGGGTCAGCGACGCGGGGAGGACCATCCTCGGAGCGCGCCTGTCTGCCGCGCTGGAGCATGCGCACCTTCTCGTGTTCCATCCGAGGGATGCCGGCGCGCAGGACTTGCAGGCCCTGCTCGATGCAGGCTGGTCTCCGACGGACATCGTGACCTTGTCGCAACTTGTGGCGTTCCTCGCGTTCCAGGTGCGCCTGGTGACGGGCCTCCAGGTGCTGGCGGAACATCCGGCCCCAGTGGTTTCGAAGCAGGAGCCGTTGGCATCATGACGCTCGCGACATTGAAACACCCGGGCAACATCGCGCCCAACGCGTTCACGCAGGACGAGCTCGATTGGCTTCCGTGGCTGCCGCCGCTGCCCGAGACTGAACTGACCGACCGGCATTGGGCGGGGCTGGTGGACGCATCACGCGCGAAGTCGCCGTACTTCATGCTGCTGGCGCGCGACCCGGACATCCTCGGTGCCCGAACGCGCACCGACAAGGACATCTTCTACAACCCGGAAGCGGGCCTGCCGCGCGCCGAACGCGAACTGGCAGCCGCCGCGACCTCGCGGCACAACGGGTGCATCTATTGCGCATCGGTGCATGCGCGCTTCGCGTCGCACTTCTCCGGTCGCAGGGGCGACGTGCAGCGCTTGCTGGAGCAAGGCGTGGGCACCGGAATCGACGAACGCTGGGACGCGATCGTCGAGGCGTCGGTGGCATTGACGTCGACACCGATCGCCTTCGGTCCGGCCCATGTGGCGCGGCTGCGTGCAGCAGGCCTGGACGATCTCGCGATCTCGGACGTCATCCATGGCGCCGCATTCTTCAACTGGGCGAACCGGCTCATGCTCTCGCTTGGAGAGCCTGCAGCAAGGGGTGAACCTCGCTCCTGAAGCCGCACATATGCGCAATCCCGATACCGAAAGAACAAGACATTCCTTGGGGCCGCTCGTGGGGCTCCACAGAATCGGTTCGTTCATCATCTTTCCGGAGCCTTCATGACGACCTTGCGACTCGGCGACACCGCCCCCAATTTCACCCAGGACTCCAGCGAAGGCGAGATCGACTTCTACCGCTGGGCCGGCGACTCGTGGGTGGTGCTGTTCTCGCACCCCGCCGATTTCACGCCCGTGTGCACCACCGAACTCGGCAAGACCGCGGCTTTGTCGGGCGAGTTCGCCCGGCGCGGCGTGAAGCCGATCGCGGTCAGCATCGATCCGGCGGACAAGCACAAGCAATGGATCGGCGACATCAACGAGACGCAGGACACCACCGTCGACTTTCCAATCCTGGCCGACCCCGACCGCAAGGTGGCCGACCTCTACGACCTGATCCACCCGAACGCCTCGACCACGGCCACCGTCCGCAGCGTCTTCGTGATCGATCCGAAAAAGGTGATCCGCACCACCATCACCTATCCGGCGAGCACCGGGCGCAACTTCGACGAGATCCTGCGCGTGATCGACTCGCTGCGACTGACCGACAGCCACAAGGTGGCGACACCGGTGAACTGGAAGGACGGCGACGACGTCGTGATCCTCCCGAGCCTGCAGGACCCGGCCGAGCTGGCCGAGCGCTTTCCGAAGGGCTTCAAGGCGATCCGGCCCTACCTGCGCATCACGCCGCAGCCGAACCGCTAGCCGTCCGGCAGCGAAGGGAACATGATCTCGCTGGCCGCACGCTGCGCTTCCTCGGCTCGCTTGGCTCCCAAGCTTCTAGCGCCTTCTGGATCGCAGGCGCGATCGGAGCCGGGTTGATCTGGCCTTCGTGCGGCATCGATCATGCGATGGCAGCCGATCCTCCACCGAGCGCGGTGCTCTGGTTGCTGGTGGGCAGAGGATCCTGTAGATCGCCCGCCGCCGGTGACCATCCCAGCGCTTTCGCAATCTCGACTTCCCAGCGGTTCGTGGCCAGCTTGGCGAACCCACGCTCGGTCGGATGGATCTCGTCGAGCCAGTCGTTGGAAGCCTGCCTCGTCTGGGGATCGGCAGGCGTCAGCAGGCCGCGTTGGTCGATGACGTGGACATTCGGCGCACCGGCGAAGGCAAGCTGCAGCTGCCGATTCAGTTCGTCGACGATGGCGTCGGCGACGGATCTCATTTCGACGTCAGTCAATCCCGCGGCCAGCAGCGAGGGATAGAGCCAAGGGCCGCGGCCGATCTTGGTGCCCGCAAAGATCGTCGCGCCGGCCGGACGAGGCTGCAGGTAGTCGTAGCCGTGCAGGAAGATGGGCGCCTTCCGCGTGACCGGGTCCTGGGCGTCGTCGCGTATGTCGACGAAGCGCTGGATGCTCGTGATGACGTCCCGGAAGAAGGCCGTGTAGCTGGCTGGGGTGGCCAGGCCTTCGAGGTCGCTGGCGGAGAGACGGGACGTCAGCCCCGCCCTCTGCAGCCCCTTGTTGTCGAACAGGTCGGAAAACAGGTTCTTGAGATCGTTGCCGCCGGCGGACAGCAGGATCGCCTTGAAGGGGAAGAGCCTGAACATTTCCCGCGTCCGGCTCGCCTGCCAGCCTCGGACCATGTCGCGTGCCTCGTCGCCAATGTGCGCGACATCGACGACGCCGGCGACATAGGGTGTGCGGATCTCTTCGAGGAGATTGGTTCCTTCGCTCGGGATCGGGGTGAACTTGTCGAACCACGAGTCGCCTTCGGCGTAGACGAGGCAGTCCAGGGCGAGCTGGGTCATGGCCTTGATGACCACGGACGTGTCGGCGCCGACCGTGTCGATGCGAACCATGCGGCGCCAGGTCTTGCTCGCGAGTCCCTGGTTGCTCAGGGCGGAGTATTGGGTGATCACAGCCATGACGGTGCCTCCTCGCGTTGCACACTAGTGCGCGCGTGCGGCGGCGGCATCCTCCGGATGGAGGATTGCCAAGCGCTGAACAAAACAGGTTGAATTGTCGAGGCCGGGGCGCAGGACCCGACGACTGGAGGTCGTGATGAGCGCAGTGATCGAGGAGCTGGAAAGGGCCCACGCCGCAGACGCCGACCAGGACGCACCGGTCGAGACCGTCGATGACGGAGGCGGAGGCAGAGGTGCCTCGGACCGAACCCGCTCTCTGCCCGGGTCGGCGATTCGACCGGTTTTTCCTTCGCATCGCTCTCCTGGCTCGCGGCCGGCTGCGGGATCGTGGCATTGGTACTCTTTGCGCTGCAGAAGGCACTGAAGCTGCCGTCGGGCTATGGCATCGAGGATCTGATAGGGTGGTCGACCACATCCACGGTGCTTGCCGCAGTACGCAACTGGTGCCTCCCCGTTTCCGAGCGTTGGCCGGCCGCCGCGGCATATGTCCTGCTCGACACGGCGCTGTTCACGCCCCTCTACGGGGCGCTGATCTTGGCTGCAGCGCGGGCGCTGGGCGGCGCGTTGCAGCAGGGCCGGCTGAAGTTCGCGTTGCTGCCGGTGAGCTGGATCGTTGTTTTCGTCCTTTGGGCGGTCGACGGAATCGAGAATTTCGGCGCCGTCGTGCGAATCGGCGTCGACGGCTGGGCCTTCCTCGCCAGCCTCGCGATGGCAGTCATCCTGTTCGCGATGTTCTGGCGGACGGTGACGGTGCCCCCGCGAAAGCAGAAGACCCACGCATGCCTGAACACGGTGGCGCTGCTGGTCGCCGTGGGCGCCGTGATGCTGGCGCTGACGCCCATCATGGTGGCGACGGTGGTGTGGTGGTTCGGGATGGATCTCGACCTGCATGACAAGGAACAGGAAGAGATGTCGGAGCGCCGCGCCGCTTGGCGATCGGGTGTGATGGGCATCGTCGGCCGGACCCGCTACATCCTGCTGCTGCTGGGCCTGTTCGCCGCGTTCACGCTGGCGCTCGACCAATGTCGGGACGTCCTGCTGGCGCTTGCAGGACCCCTGGGCAACCAGGAAAAGCCTTCGCCGCCCGGCACGGGCGCGTGGAGCTTCGCGGTGTTGGTGATCGGGGCCGTGTCCGTCGGCATGCTGGCCTACTCCAGTTGGCTGTGGACCCGGCTCGTGGGAATGGTCGAGCGTCCGGGGCTCGCACTCCCGGGCGGCAAGGATGTCTACAGGCAGGTGGGCGAGTTTGCGAGAGGATGGGCGCGGGCGATGTCGTTGGTGCCGCTGGTCATGTTCTGCGTGCTCGTCGCGCACACTGCCGGCGATGCGGCCGCGGCGGCGCGGGCGGGCCGGGGTACGCTTGCCGACCGCGGTCTTTTCGTGACCTTCGTGTACCTCGGCCTGTTCGCGATGGCCGCGATCGCGAGCGGTCTTGCGTTCCTGGCGTTGCGCCGGAAGCTGTCGTTCAAGGATTCGCGCGACTACTACAACAGCGAATCGGACGTCTACATGCTGCTGCGCACGGGTACGATCATCAAGCCTCGGCATGACGACGACGGCATGGACGCGGGAGACCCGGCGCCGACAGGATGCCTGCACTTCATCCGCTCGAAGCTGGCGCCGTTGTTCAGGAGGCTCAAGCCGATCGCACGCCTGGTTCGCCCCTTGGTCCCGCTGACCAGGCCCATCGCGCTGCCGCTGGTGGCGCTCCTCCTGATGCTGGTCCTGCGTGCATGCATGGCATGGTGGCCGGATACCACTTCGCAGGCGCCGGCGACTTTCGCGTTGCTGTGTCTGGCTCTCGTCTGGTGGATGGGCGTGGTGGGCGCGATTTCGCTGGCCGAGCAGCGCCAGACCATTCCGTGGGGATTGGCCGTCCTGGGCGTCGTCGGCGTTCTGGGCCTGTTGAAGGTTGCGGACAACCACGTCATGCCGCTCAACACCCTCGCGGGGGTGGCCGACGCCACGCTCGCGACGCTGCGAAGAAACGGGCTGATGGTGACCGGCCTTCTTGCCGCGATGAGCGCGGTATTGTGGGGCGTGCTGCTCTACAGGCCTGCGACATCAAGGGAGGACCCGAGGGTACGTCCGTGGAAGCCCAATGAACGTCTGGGCCGTTCGCTGCTGGCTGTTGCGCTGGTCGCCGTGGTCGGCATCGGTCTTCACGTCATCGATCGGGATACGCGACCGCTGCTTCGTCCCACCGATCCCGTTCCCGCCAATCGAACTCTGGAGCGCGTGGTTGCCGAACGGGCTTCCTCGTTGAAGAACGTCGCGCCGACCAAGGCGGACCATCAGGTCTACCTGGTCGCCAGCGAGGGCGGCGGCATCCGGGCGGCATATTGGACTGCGCTGATTCTGGCCAAGCTCCATGATCGGCCGGGCATCGCCTCGTTTGACAGCCGAACCGTGGCGCTCAGTGGCGTGTCGGGCGGTGCGGTCGGGGAGGCCGTGTACGTCGCCTGCCTGTGCCAGACACCCGCCGGCGCTCCAGTCAGCCCATGCGTCAAGACACGCTTTGCGCGTCTCGATGCGTTGTCTCCCTTGCTGGGAGCCATGTTGTTCGAGGATGTGTTTGCCCGGACTATTCCGGTGTACAGGGCTGGCCAACCCTTGATCTGCAGCCAGCCCGGCTGCGGCTTCCTGAGCCGGGCGCTGGGCTTCGAGCGGGAATGGATGCGGCAGTTTCCCGCGCTGGCGGATTCGCTTGCGCCGTCGCATCCGAATCAGGCTGAGCCCGAGTTGATGCTCAACAGCACGTGGGTCGAATCGGGCAACCGCGCGACCTTGTCGACGATGCGGCTGAGTCCGCGCGAGACGCCGGGGAGCGAGGACGTGATCGCGGAGGTCGGGTCCCAGCCCAGTCTTATCACAGCGGCCCACGCAGCGGCGCGCTTTCCCTTCATCAATCCCCTCGGAGCGTTGGAGCCGGTGCCGATGCAGGAGCATCAAGGTTCGAGGGAGGTGATCGGTCACCTAGCGGACGGCGGATACCACGACAACAGCGGCGTGGAGAGTCTTTCGGACGTGTTTCGCTCCTTGAGCGACAAGTTGCCGCTGGGGTGGACGCCACAACTGGTGCTCATCCGTAACGGTCAGGTCGCGCCGAGCTGCGAGAAGCAGGGGTCCAGGGAGCCCAAGGAGCAGTGCCTGAGAGGCGAAGGATTCGATGAAGACTTGGCGCTGCCGCAGAAAAATGCCTCCTGGGGACTCTACGTGGACTTCCTGGGGCCTCCCGTGACCTTGCTGAACGTGTCGGGCATCGGCGCGCGAGGCAGGCAGGCGGTCGCCGCGATGGGTGCGGATCTGGCACCGACCAAGCCCTGGCTGCTGGATCAGACCACCGAGTCCACCTTGGTGCCGCTCGGCTGGTACCTGTCACCCGCCGCGCGGGAGGCGTTGGATCGCCAGGCGGAATGCGTCTTAAGGCTCGGACTCGATTGTGGAGCGTCGCGCCCGGCACTGCCGTCCGGCCCTCGGCCTGGCGCACCTTGATCCGGCTTCGCGACGTTGCGTCGTTGGTTAGTAGCTTTGAGCGCCAGATTCTGGAGCTTCCACTGAATTGCAGGCAAGGCGCTCAGGTGCGGCGGCCTCAGGTGGTCCCAGGCGGGCTCGCCGGTTGCCATAAATCGCTCCTACAGATCCGTGCGACCGAAGGACAATTATGTAATGTGTCAGCTGTCGCTGCCGCAGGGTAGGGCCACACCCAAGCCAAGTGGTGTTTGAAGCCATCGTCTATGTGCTGCGCACGGCTGCCAATGGAAGGCGCTGCCCGAGGCGCGCGTCGGCGGTGCAAGCGCCACTCACAAGCGGTTCCTCGAATGGGAGGCTGCAGGCTTCTTCGAAGCTCCGTGGAAAGCTGGACTTGGCGAGCACGACCAGATGCAGGGCATCGCCTGGCGCTGGCAGAGCGTCGACGGCGCGATGATGAAAGCGCCACTGGCACAAAAAGCCGTGGGCCCAACCCCACGGATCGAGGGAAGAAAGCAGCAAGCGCCCCGTCAACAGCAAGGTCATCTCCTCGATGCCCAATCCGGTGCAAATGCGCGCCGAGGCCACCCGGCCGACGCCGAACTGAGGCGACAGTCCAAGGCGACCTTGCGCGGCGAGC
>NZ_JASZYL010000014.1:0-163982 GCF_030316985.1 Variovorax sp. J31P179
ACGCCTCAGCGCCGATGATAGTGCGGGTTCCCGTGTGAAAGTAGGTCATCGTCAGGCTCTTACAGCCCAAACCGCCCAGCCCCTCAAAAGGCTGGGCGTTTTGCTTTGGGGGATCTGGAATTGCGTTTGGCGCTCAGCCGGTGCTGACGCAGGAATTCCAGCAAGCGGGCTTCGGCTGCATACAGATGGCGCCTGCCCTGCGCGCGTTCGCCGATCCGGGTCCAGATCTCGGCGATGGCGTCGGCCTTTCCAGCCAGTGCGTTGCCGAGTGCGAGGACGGCAGGGTGCACATAGGACTTCTTGCACACGGCCGGCGTGTTGCCCAGTTGTTTCGCCACTGCCGAGATGATTTCCTTCGCGCTGTAGCGCACGGCATCGGGTTCGCCCGTGGTACATGCGATGCGCGTCAGTTCGAGCGCCTGGACCGTTCCGTGCCAAGTGCGAAAGTCCTTGGCCGTGAAGTCTCCATCGGCGATCTCGCGTAAGTAGTCGTTCACATCGGTCGACGAGATGCCGCGCGCACTGCCGTCGTCCGATTGATACTGGAACAGCTCCTGGCCGGGCAGTTGCTGGCACCGGCGCACGATCGCCGCGATGCGCGCATCGTCCACGCGGGCCTCGTGCATCACGCCGCTCTTGCCGCGAAAACGCAGCATGAGTGCGCTGCCCTGGATGTCGACGTGCCTGTTGCGCAGCGTCGTGAGCCCGTACGAGCCGTTGCTGCTGGCGTATTCCTCGTTGCCCACGCGCAGGAAGGTGGTGTCGAGCAAGCGCACCAGGGTGGCCATGACCGATTGCCGCTGCAGCGGCGCCTTGGCGCCGGTGGCCAGGTCGCGCGCCACGCGGCGGCGAATCGCAGGCAGTGCGCGCCCGAAGGCTTCCAGCCGCTCGAATTTGCGTTCGTCCTTCAACGTACGCCATTCGACGTGATACCGGTACTGTTTGCGGCCACGTGCGTCGATCCCGGTGGCCTGCAGGTGGCCGTTCGCGACCGGGCAGATCCATACCTTGTCGTAGGCCGGTGGTATCGCGAGGCGGCGAATGCGCAGGATCTCATCGTCGTCGCGCAGCCAGTTGCCGCGGCTGTCCCGGTAGCGAAAACCGGCGCCACGCCGGACCCGGCTCCAGCCCGGCATGTCGGGATTCACGTAGACCAGACCGTTGGCAAGGGGAACGGGGCGTGGATTCGCGGTGGGCATGGTGTTTGCGACAATCTCGACCGAGCAGTGCAGAGAGATCTACAGCCTGCCGATGCGGTCGGCGCGCCGCTGTAGGACGCTGCAAGCGTTGCCGGTGCGAAGCACACCTGTCGCACCGTCCTGCTTTCTTATCGAATTCCCTTTCTCCCGGAGATTTCCATGTCGTCAGTCTGGTCCCGTCGCGCCCGTTGGGGTGCGCTTCCTGCCGTTGTCGTGCTCGCTGCAGCCTGCAGCTCGGTCGCGCCGACGCGCGTCGCCGAGCCCGTCAAGGTCAAGGTCTTCGTCGGCGCCATGTTCGAGATCGGCCAGAACACCGGGGACCGCGCCGGCGAGTTCCAGCACTGGTACGAGCGCTACTGGAAGGGGGCCGTGCCGGTGACCGTGCCCGGTGCGCTGCAGCCCGTGTACTGCAACACGGACGGCGTCTGCGGCTCGGTGCTCGGCATGGGCAAGGTCAACTCGTCGGCGTCGATGCAGGCGATCCTGACCAGCCCGAAGTTCGATTTCTCGAAGGCCTACTACGTGATATCCGGCGTTGCCGGCACGCCGCCCTCGCGCGGCACCATCGGCGAGGTCAGCTGGGCCACGTGGCTGGTCGACTACGACCTCGGCCACCGCTGGGCGCCGGAGGAGAACAAGGCCGGCGAACCCACCTTCATGCCGCGCAAGGGCTACGAGGAATACCGCCGCTTCAAGCTCAATCCCGAACTGGTCGCCTGGGCGATGAAGCTGTCGGCCGACACCCCGCTGAAGGACTCCGATTCCGCCAAGGCCTACCGCCTGCGCTACCCGCAGGCGGCGGCGCGGCGCGCGCCCTTCGTCGGCACCGGCACCCACATGACCGGCGACACCTTCTTCCACGGCCCCGGCATGTCGAACCAGGCGCAGTACATCGCCAAGCTGTACGGCGCCGACGACTACGTGATCACCGAGATGGAGGCGGCCGCGATCACGCTGGTGATCAAGCGCCAGTACGGGACCGACCGGGTGATGAGCCTGCGCGGGGCGGTCAATTTCGACCAGGGCAACCCGCGCGAGACCACCCTGCAGCACCTGGACCCGGCACCCGGCGAAACCGCCGGCGGCTTTGCCGAGACGGTCCAGAACGTCGAGCTCGTCGGCAGCCGCGTGGTCGATCACATCGTCGCCGACTGGCCGCAGTGGCAGGCCGGCGTGCCGCCGCTTCCGGCGCGCTAGAACAAGGAGGCGGTCTGCGCGGCCGCCTCGTCGGCCGGTGCCTTGCCGCGCCGCGCCGCGCCGCCCAGCACCACCGGCTCAGCGGCGGCTTCGCCGGCCCTGGCGAGTGTGCCGACCCGCACGCCCAGCAGGCGCAGCGGCCGCTCGAGCGGCACCCGCTTGAGGCATTGGCCGGCGATCCGGCGGATCGCCTTCGCATCGGCCGTGAAGGATTCGATGGTCTGGTCGCGGGTCGCGATCTTGAAGTCGCCGTAGCGCAGCTTGATGCCGATGGTCTTGCCGACGTAGCCCTTGCGCTGCAGGTCTGCGGCCAGCTGCTCGCACAGGCGGGTGAAGATGGCGCCGAGCTCGGCGCGGTCGCGCACCGCATGCAGGTCGCGCTCGAAGGTGGTCTCGCGGCTCATCGACACCGGCTCGCTCTCGGTCACGACCGGCCGCTCGTCGCGTCCCCAGGCGACCTCGTGCATCCAGGCACCGGTGGCCTTGCCGAAGTGGGCGATGAGCCAGTCGCGCTCCTTCGCGGCGAGTTCGCCGATGGTGCGGATGCCGTGGCCCTGCAGCTTCTCGTCGGCCTTGGGCCCGATGCCGTTGACCTTGCGGCAGGGCAGCGGCCAGATGCGGGCCTGCAGGTCGCGCTCGAACACGATCGAGATGCCGTTCGGCTTGTCGAACTCGCTGGCCATCTTGGCCAGCAGCTTGTTGGGCGCGACGCCGATCGAGCAGGTCAGGCCGGTGGCTTCGAGAATCGACTTCTGGATCAGCCGGGCCAGCACCCGCCCGCCTTCGCGCTGGCCGCCCGGCACATCGGTGAAATCGATGTAGACCTCGTCGACGCCGCGGTCCTCCATGAGCGGGGCGATCTCGGTGATGACCTGCTTGAAGCGGCGCGAGTATCGGCGGTATTCGTCGAAGTCCACCGGCAGGATCAGCGCCTGCGGGCACAGCTTGGCAGCCTTCATGAGCCCCATCGCCGAGCCGATGCCGAACTGTCGCGCCGCGTAGGTGGCGGTGGTGATGACGCCGCGGCCGGCGTAGTCCTTGAGCAGCGGGAAGGCGGCCACCGGGATGTCGGCCAGGGTGCCGCCTTCGGGCACGTTGCGCAGCGCCTCGTCGACTTTGCGCCGGCCGCCGCCGATCACCATCGGCAGGCCCTTGAGCTGCGGGTAGCGCAGCAGTTCGACAGAGGCGTAGAAAGCGTCCATGTCGAGGTGGGCGATGCGGCGGATCGGTGCGGTCGTCACGGCTTCGATTGTCGCCCACCGCCGCCGCGGCGAGGCTTGCGCTGGATGGCATGGCGGTGCCATGATCCGGCCCATGCAGACGCTCGCAACGATCCTCTGGCGCCGCCTCGGGCAACCGGGCCACGACGTCTGCCGGCTCGAGCGCGCGGGCGAGAACTGGCAGATTGACGGCGGGGCCGCCTTCCGCCACGAGGACGGCCGGGTCGCCCAGCTGCACTACCGCGTGCGCTGCGACCGCGCCTGGCATACCCAGTGGTGCACGGTGCGCGGCTGGCTCGGCGGCGAGGCCATCGACCTGTCGATCGTCCACGGCGCCCATGGCGTCTGGAAGCTCAATGACGTGCCGGTCGCCGAACTCGGTCACTGCGTCGATCTGGACCTCGGCTTCACGCCGGCGACCAACCTGCTGCAGCTGCGCCGGCTGCACCTGGCGGCCGGCGAATCCGCCGATGCGCCGGTGGCCTGGCTCGACCTCGACGGCGGCGGCCTGACCGAGCTCCAGCAGCGCTACGAGCGGCGCAGCGACAGCGACTACTGGTACGCGGCACCGCGCTTCGACTACGAAGCGATGCTCGAAGTCACGCCCGACGGCTTCATTCGTCGCTACCCCACGATGTGGGAAGCCGAAGCCTGAGTCAGTGGTCGTGGCGCAGGTAGGAGGCCTGCTTCGGAAGCCGCCAGGCGACCGCGAAAGCCACCACCATCATGCCGGTCACGTACCAGAAGAAGGCGCTCTCGTGGCCGATAGACTTGAGCCCCAGCGCGACGTACTCGGCCGACCCGCCGAAGATCGCATTGGCCACCGCATAGGCCAGCCCGACACCCAGCGCGCGCACTTCGGGTGGGAACATCTCGGCCTTCACGATGCCGCTTATCGAGGTGTAGAAGCTCACGATGGCCAGGGCCAGGATGATCAGCAGGAAGGCCGCGACGGGGCTGGTCACGCCCTGCAGCGCGGTCAGGATAGGCACCGTCGCGACGGCACCCAGGCCGCCGAACAACAGCATGTTGGTGCGCCGGCCGATGCGGTCTGACAGCGCGCCGAACAGCGGCTGCATGCACATGTAGACGAACAGCGCGACCGTCATCACGTAGCTGGTGGTCTTGATCGGCAGGCCGACCGTGTTGACCAGGTACTTCTGCATGTAGGTCGTGAAGGTGTAGAAGATCAGCGAGCCGCCGGCGGTGTAGCCGAGCACGGTGAAGAAGGCGGCCTTGTGATGCTTGAAGAGTCCCGCGAGGCTGCCGGCCTCCTTGCTGGCGCGCGATTCGGCGCTTTGCGTCTCGTGCAAAGTGCGGCGCAGGAACAGCGCCACGACCGCCGCGATGGCGCCGATCACGAAGGGGATGCGCCAGCCCCAGGCCTTGAGCTCGGCCTCGCTCAGCAGCTGTTCGAGGATCACGATGACGAGCACCGCGAGCAGCTGGCCGCCGATCAGCGTGACGTACTGGAAGGACGAGAAGAAGCCGCGCTGGCCGCGCAGCGCGACCTCGCTCATGTAGGTGGCGGTGGTGCCGTACTCGCCACCCACCGACAGGCCCTGGAACAGCCGGCAGACCAGCAGCAGGAAGGGCGCCCAGGCGCCGATCGCCGCATAGGTGGGCAGGCAGGCGATGGCGAGCGAGCCGGCGCACATCATGGTGACCGAGATCAGCATCGAGGTGCGGCGGCCGTAGCGGTCGGCGACGCGGCCGAACAGCCAGCCGCCGATCGGGCGCATCAGGAAGCCGGCGGCGAACACGCCGGCGGTGTTGAGCAGCTGCGCGGTCGGGTCGGACTTGGGAAAGAAGGAGGGCGCGAAATAAAGCGCGCTGAAGGCGTAGACGTAGAAGTCGAACCACTCGACCAGGTTGCCTGAAGAGGCCGCCATGATCGCGAAGATGCGGTGGCGCTTTTCTTCGGAGGTGTAGGGGCGGTGGGAGATGGCGGGATCGACGGCCGCAGCCGTCCCCGCAGCGGACGCGGCGGAGCTCATGGAGAAGTGCTTCTATCGAGTTGTTATGGCGCTCTCGATGATGCCCCATGGCGCCCGCCGACGCTGTCAGCCGGGGCCGTGACCCGACTGGCAGCGCGCCTTCACGTTCAGAAGGTGCCGGGCAAAAGGATGCTGGAGTCGACCTGGTCGATCTGCGTGCGGCCGCAGAAAGCCATCGTGATGTCGAGTTCCTTGTGGATGATCTGCAGCGCGCGGGTCACGCCGGCCTCGCCGTAGGCGCCCAGGCCGTAGAGGAAGCTGCGGCCGATCATCGTGCCGTGGGCGCCCAGCGCGCGCGCCTTGAGCACGTCCTGGCCGCTGCGGATGCCGCCGTCCATCCAGACCTCGATCTCGGTGCCCACCGCCTCGGCGATCGCCGGCAGCGCCGCGATCGAGGAGGGCGCGCCGTCGAGCTGGCGGCCGCCGTGGTTCGAGACGATCAGCGCATCGGCGCCGCTGGCCGCCGCCAGGCGCGCGTCCTCGACGTCCATGATGCCCTTCAGGATCAGCTTGCCGCCCCAGAGCTTCTTGATCCACTCGACGTCGGCCCAGCTGAGGGTCGGGTCGAATTGCTCGGCGGTCCACGACGACAGCGAGGACAGGTCCTTCACGCCCTTGGCATGGCCCGCGATGTTGCCGAAGGTGCGGCGCTTGGTGCCCAGCATGCCCATGCACCAGCGCGGCTTGGTCGCCAGGTTCATGAGGTTCTTGAGCGTCGGCTTGGGCGGCGCCGTGAGGCCGTTCTTGATGTCCTTGTGGCGCTGGCCGAGGATCTGCAGGTCGAGCGTGAGCTGCAGCGCGCTGACGTTGGCGGCGCGGGCGCGCTCGATCAGGCGCTCGATGAAGTCGCGGTCGCGCATCACGTAGAGCTGGAACCAGAACGGATGGCGGTCGGTCTTCTCGGCGATGTCCTCGAGCGAGCAGATGCTCATGGTCGAGAGCGTGAACGGGATGCCGAAGGCCTTGGCGGCACGCGCGCCGTGGATCTCTCCGTCGGCATGCTGCATGCCGGTGAGGCCGGTCGGGGCGATGGCCACCGGCATCGCGACCTCCTGGCCGATCATCGTGGTGCGGGTCGAGCGGCCCTCCATGTTGACCGCCACGCGCTGGCGCAGCTTGATCTTCTGGAAGTCGCTTTCGTTGGCGCGGTAGGTGCCTTCGGTCCAGGCGCCGGAGTCGGCGTAGTCGTAGAACATGCGTGGCACGCGGCGCTTGGCGATGACTCGCAGGTCTTCGATGGTCGTGATCTTGGACAGGTCTGGCACGAGAAAAGGCTCCTGGGTTCTGTGGCTGCGCAATGGGTATTATCTTCGGGACGGCTCGGCGCCCTGTAACCGGTGCACCAAGGCGGCACGGCAGTTGCTTGCATCTGGTGCATGGAAACGCCCGTCCTGCCCGCCCCGGCCAGCCATCCCCTGTGGCAGCACCAGCTCGGCCTGCTGCTCGAATCGACGGGCGAGGGCATCTTCGGCATCGACCTCGACGGCCACTGCATGTTCATCAACCGGGCCGGCGCGCAGATGCTGGGACACGAGCGCACCGAGGTGCTGGGCCGCAACATGCACGAGCTCACGCACCACTCGCATCCCGACGGCTCGCACTACGCCGACACCGACTGCCCGATCTTCAACGCGTTCCGGCGGGGCCTCGCCTGCCGCATCGACACCGAGGTCTTCTGGCGCCGCGACGGCAGCGCCTTCGCGGTCGAGTATTCGAGCCATCCGATCCTGGACGGCGGCCAGGTGCGCGGCGCGGTCATCACCTTCGTCGACATCACCGAACGCCGGCGCTCGGCGCAGGCGCTGCAGCAGGCCAAGGACGAGCTCGGGCTGCGCGTGGAGGAGCGCACGCGCGCGTTGAGCGACGCGCTGGCGCAGCTGCGCGAACTCTCGGCCTGGCTCGACAAGGTGCGCGAGGACGAGCGCACCCGCATCGCGCGCGAGGTGCACGACGAACTCGGCAGCCTGCTGGTGGCGCTCAAGATGGACGTCGACTGGATCGGCAAGCGACTCGGCGAGCAGCAGGAGCGGGCGCCCGACGACGCGCAGCAGATGCGCACGCTGATGCGCAGCAAGTGCCGCAACATGAGCGGGCTGATCGAGCGTGCGGTCGACAACGTCGGCCGCATCATCACCGACCTGCGGCCCAGCATCCTCGACCACCAGGGGCTGTGGGCGGCGCTCGAATGGCAGGCTCACGAGTTCGTGCAGTCGGCCGAACTCGCGCTCGACTGGCAGATGGATGTCGCGCCCGGCGTCGAGCTGCCCGAGCCGGCCGCGATCGCGGTGTTCAGGATCTTCCAGGAGATGCTCAGCAACGTCGGGCGGCATGCGCGTGCGAGCCGTCTCGAGATCCGCATCGAGGCCGTGGCCGGGCAGTTGCACATCCGCGTGCGCGACGATGGCATCGGGGCGCCGGCCCATGTCTTCGAGGCCGCGACCGCCTACGGCGTGCAGGGCATGCGCGAACGGGCGCTGCACTTCGGCGGTCGCGTCGAGATCCGGAGCGAGCCCGGCGCGGGCAGCGTCTTCAGCCTGGAGCTGCCCTTGCCATGAGAGAAGACAAGGACATCCGCGTGCTGATCGGCGACGACCACCGCATCGTGCGCGAAGGGCTCAAGCAGGTGCTGGGCGACCTCGCCAACGGGGCTCCGGAGATGGTGGTGGCCGGCGAGGCGCAGACCGGCGCGGAGGTGCTCGATCGCGTGGCGGCGCTCGGCGGTCCGGAAGGCCTGGACGTGGTGCTGCTCGACATCGCGCTGCCGGGCCGCGACGGGCTGGACGTGCTGCAGGCCTTGCGCAAGCAGTGGCCCGCGCTCCCGGTGCTGATGCTCAGCACCTACCCCGAGAAGCAGTATGCGGTGCGCTGCATCAAGCTCGGCGCCGCCGGCTACCTGCACAAGAGCGCCGACCCGGACGACATGGTCGGCGCGGTGCGCAAGGTGGCGGCCGGCGGCAGGTACGTGTCGCCGGCGACCGCGGAGGCGCTGGCCGCGGCGGTCGGCAGCGCCGCCGGGCAGGGCGCCGATGCGCTCTCGCACCGCGAGCACCAGGTCTTCAGGCTGCTCACGGCCGGCCAGACCGTGAGCGAAATCGGTGCGCGGCTCGGCCTGGCGCCCAATACGGTCAGCACCTACCGGGCCCGCATCCTCGAGAAGACCGGGACCAAGAACGACGTCGAGCTCGCGCTGTATGCCGAGCGCCACGCCAAGGGCACGCCGTCGGGCTGAAGAAGAGCGGGCTGGGCCCGCCGTGTAGTGCTGCCCCTACACGGCATCGACCGGGGCCCCGCGATCTTTCATGGCGACGCCTGCAGGCGGGCCAACCGGCCCGGCACTTGCATCGTGCCCCTCATCTTTTCAACGAGGTGCACCATGTCCAGACTGCCTGAAGCCCCGGCCAGCGACCCCTTCGACGCCGACCGCCCGCTCGCGATGCGCTGTGCCTGCGGCCGCGACCATGCGCCCGGCGCGCATGTCGGCGCGATCGAGGACGCGAACGCCAAGCTCGAGGCCAGCCTGGTGAAGGCGCTGTTCCCGGTCGACAGCGTGCGCCGCGGCTTCCTGCGCGCGGTGGGTGCCAATACCGCGCGCGCCGCGATCCTGTCCGTATTGCCGCTCGGTGCGCTGCAGGCGATGGCGCAGGACAAGGGGCCGCTCGAGAAGAAGGACCTGAAGATCGGCTTCATCCCGATCACCTGCGCGACGCCGCTGATCATGGCGCATCCGCTGGGCTTCTATCAGAAGCAGGGGCTCAACGTGGAGGTCGTGAAGACCGCGGGCTGGGCGCTGATCCGCGACAAGATGCTCAACAAGGAATACGACGCCACGCATTTCCTGTCGCCGATGCCGCTCGCGATCTCGATGGGCGCCGGCGCCAATGCGACGCCGATGAACGTGGCCGCGATCCAGAACACCAACGGCCAGGCGATCACGCTGGCCAACAAGCACAAGGACAAGCGCGATCCGAAGCTGTGGAAGGGCTTCAAGTTCGCGGTGCCCTTCGAGTACAGCATGCACAACTTCCTCTTGCGCTACTACGTGGCGGAAGCGGGCCTCAACCCCGACACCGACATCCAGATCCGCGTCGTGCCGCCGGCCGAGATGGTGGCCAACCTGCGGGCCGGCAACATCGACGGCTACCTCGGGCCCGATCCGTTCAACCAGCGCGCGGTGTTCGAGGAAGTCGGCTTCATCCACATCCTGACCAAGGAGATCTGGAACGGCCATCCGTGCTGCGCCTTCGGCACCTCGAGCGCCTTCATCCAGCAGAATCCGAACACTTTCGCGGCGCTCACGCGCGCCGTGCTGACCGCCTCGGCGATGGCGCGCGAGGCCAAGAACCGCGAGCTGATCGCCAAGGTGATCGCGCCGGCGCAGTACCTGAACCAGCCCGAGACCGTGCTGACCCAGGTGCTGACCGGCCGCTTCGCCGACGGCCTGGGCAACATCCGAACGGTGCCCGACCGGATCGACTTCGACCCGATCCCCTGGCAGTCGATGGCGGTCTGGATGCTGACGCAGATGAAGCGCTGGGGCTACGTCAAGGGCGAGGTCGACTACAAGCAGCTGGCCGAAAAGGTGTTCCTGATCACCGATGCCAGGAAGCGCATGAGGGAGCTCGGCCAGACGCCCCCCGAGGGCGCCTATCCGAAGTTCACGATCATGGGGCGCGTGTTCGATCCGGCGAAGCCGGACGAGTACGCGCGCAGCTTCGCGATCAGCAAGCTGGCCGGCTGAACGACATGAAGAAGTCGCTGCGGCTCAGGTCCGCGCTGCTGTCGCTGGCGCTGTTCCTGGCCTTCCTCGCGGTCTGGCAGGTGGCGACCCAGTCGTCGGGCGCTGCGGCCTCGCAGGCCGGCATGACGGCCGAGCAGATCGAGTACCAGAAGATGCTCGGCAAGGACCCGGGCCAGGTGAAGGCGGCCGGCTTTCCGACGCCGGCCGAGATCGGCGCGACCGCATGGAAGCACCTGTCGAACCCGTTCTACGACAACGGCCCGAACGACAAGGGCATCGCGATCCAGCTCGCCTGGTCGCTGGGCCGCGTGGCGCTCGGCTTCCTGCTGGCCTGCCTGGTCGCGGTGCCGCTGGGTTTCGTGATCGGCATGTCGCCGCTGCTGCAGAAGGCCTTCGACCCCTTCATCCAGGTGCTGAAGCCGATCTCGCCGCTGGCCTGGATGCCGCTCGCGCTCTACACGATCAAGGATTCGTCCACCAGCGGCATCTTCGTGATCTTCATCTGCTCGGTGTGGCCGATGCTGCTCAACACCGCCTTCGGCGTCGCCTCGGTCAAGCGCGAATGGCTCGCCGTGGCCAGCACGCTCGAGGTGAAGCCGCTGCGGCGCGCCTTCCGCGTGATCCTGCCGGCGGCGGCGCCGACGATCCTGACCGGCATGCGGATCAGCATGGGCATCGCCTGGCTGGTGATCGTGGCCGCCGAGATGCTGGTCGGCGGCACCGGCATCGGCTACTTCGTCTGGAACGAATGGAACAACCTGTCGCTCACCAACGTGATCTTCGCGATCCTCGTGATCGGTGTCGTCGGCATGCTGCTCGACATGGCCTTCGCCGGCCTGCAGAGGAAGGTGACCTATGTGGAGTGACCAGGGGATCGCAATGAAAGCAAGCATCGCCGCCGTGCCTGCCGGCGGCAGCGCCTTCCTGCGCATCGAGGGGCTCTCGAAATCCTTCGTGCCGGGCAAGCCGGTGTTCGCGGATGTCGGCTTCACGCTCGACCGCGGCGAGTTCGTCTGCATCATCGGCCACTCGGGCTGCGGCAAGACGACCATCCTCAACGTGCTGGCCGGGCTCGATGCGGCGACCGGCGGCCATGTGTTCATGGACGGGCGCGAAGTCGCAGGACCCAGCCTCGAACGCGGCGTGGTGTTCCAGAGCCACGCCTTGATGCCCTGGCTCACGGTGCGGCGCAACATCGCCTTCGCGGTGCAGTCGCGCTGGCCCGAATGGCCGGCTGCCAAGGTCGACGAGCAGGTGCGCAGGTTCGTGTCGCTGGTCGGCCTCGACGGCGCGATCGACAAGAAGCCCTCGCAGCTCTCGGGCGGGATGAAGCAACGCGTGGGCATCGCGCGGGCCTTCTCGATCCAACCCAAGATGCTGCTGCTCGACGAGCCCTTCGGCGCGCTGGATGCGCTCACGCGCGGCACCATCCAGGACGAGCTGATGGCGATCGTGCGCCAGACCCGGCAGACGGTCTTCATGATCACGCACGATGTCGACGAGGCGATCCTGCTGGCCGACCGCATCCTGCTGATGCGCAACGGCAGCGAGACCGCGGCGGGCTACCGGCCCGGCAACATCGCCGAGACCGTGGTCAATCCGCTGCCGCGCGAGCGCGCGCGCGCCGGGCTGCACCACCTCGATGGCTACTACGCGCTGCGCAACCACATCGTCGACTTCCTTGTCACGCGCGCCAGGGCGGCCTGACTTTTCCCCCATTCATCACAACCAACAGGAGCATTCGAAATGAATCGCAACGATGTCACCGAGAAGATCGTCACCGTGAAAGTGGCCAAGGGCATCCAGTGGGCCGACGTGGCGAAGAAGGTCGGCTTGTCGAAGGAGTGGACCACCGCCGCCTGCCTCGGCCAGATGACGCTCGACGCCGCCCAGGCCAAGGTGATCGGCAAGATCTTCGGGCTCACGGCCGAGGAGCAGAAGTGGCTGCAGGTGGTGCCGTACAAGGGCTCGCTGCCGACACCGGTGCCGACCGACCCGCTGATCTACCGCTGGTACGAGGTGGTGAGCGTCTACGGCACGACGATCAAGGAACTGATCCACGAGGAGTTCGGCGACGGCATCATGAGCGCGATCGACTTCAGCATGGACATCCAGCGCCAGGCCGACCCCAAGGGCGACCGCGTGAACGTGGTGCTGTCGGGGAAGTTCCTGCCGTACAAGACCTACTGATCGGGCAGCCGCCAGCAGATTTGCAGGCATCGGCGCAGAATCCCTCGTCCAACATCGACGAGGAAAGATTCATGCGGATCCTGGTAGTGGGCGCGGGTGCGCTCGGCGGGTATTTCGGCGGCCGGCTGCTCGAGGCAGGCAAGGATGTCACCTTCCTGCTGCGCCCGCGAAGGGCGGCGCAACTCGCGAAGACCGGCCTGGTGATCAAGAGCCCGAAGGGCGACCTGGCGCTGCCGGCGCCGCCTTCGGTGCAGGCCGATGGCATCGAAGGCCCCTTCGATGTCGTCGTGGTCGGCTGCAAGGCCTACGACCTGGCAGAGACGATGACATCGTTCGCGCCCGCGGTCGGACCCGAGACGGCCATTCTTCCCTTGCTGAACGGCATGCGCCATCTGGACGAACTCGGCAATCGCTTCGGCGCCGAGCGCGTGCTCGGCGGACTGTGCATGATCTCGGCGTCCCTGGACGACGAGGGCACGGTGCTGCATCACAACGACATGCACGGCCTGACCTATGGCGAGTTGAACGGCGAGCTTTCGGCCCGCGTGCAGGCCCTCGTGCGCGCCTTTGCCGGCGCGAACTTCGATGCCCGCGCCTCCGGCAACATCCTGCAGGACATGTGGGAGAAGTGGATGTTCATCGCCTCGGCCGCCAGCATGACCTGCCTGATGCGCGGCACCGTCGGCGACATCGTGCAAAGCGGCGGCACCGATGTCGCGGACGCCATGGTGGACGAGTGCGCCGCGATCCTGGCCCACAACGGCTTTGCGCCGCGACCGGAGTCGCTGGCACGCGCGCATGCGATGCTGAAGGTCAAGGGTTCCTCGATGACGGCGTCGATGTTCAAGGATATCGAACGCGGTGCCGCGATCGAAGCCGATCACATCGTGGGCGACTTGTTGCGCCGCAGGGCCGACGGCGGCGAACGGGTCACGCCGCTGCGGATCGCCTGCGCTCACTTGCTGGCCTACGAGGCCCGGCGAGCGCGGGAAGCGAACCGCGGCTGATCGGCTACTTCAGCCTGCAGAAGGGCCAGCCCTCGATACCGGCCCAGATGCAGGCCCGAATCCATGCGACCACGATCTGCGGGTCCTGGGCTTGCGGCACGGTTGTCATCTTGATCAGCATCACGGCCTCCGTAGCGGTGTGGAGCGAACTCCCATGTGTGAAGGTATAGCGCCGTCGGCGCGACGGCGGCAGCAGTCGCCAGCCTGAGACGGCGTGGGCCGCAGCGCGGGCCGGCTGTACGCCGTTTGTCGGTTGCGGGCCGTCGGTCGCGGCTGACAGGCGTCGGACGCCTTCGCCTGCCTCAATGCCTGGCGCTTTCCACCACGCCGGCGCCGCGCACCTCGAGCCTGATTTCGTCGGCCACCTGGCCGCGCGCGTCGATCAGCTGCACCCGATGCCGGCCGGGCCAGGGCAGCCATTGCGCGCTGGCACCGCGCGCCAGGGGCTTGCCGTCGATGCGCCATTGCACGCCGCGGCCCTCGGCCTCGAAGCGCACGCGCTGACGATCCGGCGGGATGTCGGGGTCGAGCGCGAGGATCGTGCCGTCCGCCGGCGTCGTGATGCGCGGCGCCGCCTGCGCCGCCGACGCTTCGGGCGCGATCGCGAACAGGGGCTGCTCGGTGCCGGCGATGAACCACTCGCTGCGTGCCGCCTCGAGCGCATCGCCGAAGCGCACCTGCGCCTGCAGCATGCCGGCCGGCGGTGTCGGCGCCCGGCTCGGTTCGCTGCGATGCAGGAACGCCATCGTCTGCGCCCAGACCGGCGCGGCCCCGCTGGTGCCGCTCACGTCCCACATCGGTGCGCCGCTGGCGTTGCCGACCCAGACGCCGACCGTGTAGCGCTCGGACCAGCCGATCGCCCAGTTGTCGCGCATGTCCTTGCTGGTGCCGGTCTTCACGGCACTCCAGAAGCGGGTGCCGAGCACGCTGTCGAGGCCGAAGGTGCGGGCGCGGGCGTTCGGGTCGGCCAGGATGTCGCCGACGATGAAGGCGGCGCGCGGATCGATGGCGACGGCCTGGCCCCTGGCGGTGGAAGCCGGCCCGGGCAGGTCGCGGGTGTCGCCGAAGCGCCCGCCGTTGGCGAGCGTCCGGTAGCCGTTGGTGAGCGTCAGCAGCGAGACCTCGGCGCTGCCGAGCGCCAGGCTGTAGCCGTAGTAGTCGCCGCTCTGCGCCAGCGGCAGGCCAGCCGCACGCAGCTGGCGCGCGAAGGCCTCGGGCGAGACCATCACCAGCGTGCGCACGGCCGGCACGTTGAGCGAGGCCGCGAGCGCGGTGCGCACCGAGACGTAGCCCTTGAACTGGCGGTCGTAGTTCTGCGGGATGTACAGGCCGCCGGCGGTGTTGATCTGTGCCGACGAGTCGTCCAGCAGCGAAGCGGCCGTGAGCCTGCGTTCGGCCAGCGCCTGCGCGTAGAGGAAGGGCTTGAGGGTCGAGCCCGGCTGCCTTTGCGCGAGCACGCCGTCGACCTCGGCCGCGCGGCTCAGCGTGCCGGACGAACCGACCCAGGCCAGCACCTCGCCGCTGGCGTTGTCGAGCACCACCAGCGCGCCATCCTCGACGTTGCGTCCGCGAAGTTCGCGCAGCTGGCGCTGCAGCGCATCGAGCGCGAAACGCTGCAGCGGCGCCCGCAGGGTGGTTCGCAGCGGCCCGGCCGGATAACCGGCTTCCTTGAGCGCCCGGCGTGCCAGGTGCGGCGCGACGCCTTCGCTCGGATCGAAGGCGCGCCGCTGCAGCGCGGCGCTGGCGAACATGTCGAGCGCCGCGCAGTCGGGCTTGTCCGTGGGCTCCATCGCCCGCATCAGCTCGCAGGCCCGCTGCGCCACCAGCGCGGGCCTGGCGTTGGGCGCTCGCACCAGCGCGGCCGCCAGCGCCGCCTCGCGGGCGTCGAGTCCGTGCGGCGCCTTGCCGAACAGCGTGCGCGACAGGGCGTCGATGCCGACGATCTCGCCGCGGAAGGGCACGGTGTTGAGGTAGGCCTCGAGGATCTGGTCCTTGCGCCATTGGCGCTCCAGCTGCTGGGCGGCGACCGTCTGGCCCAGCTTCTGCGCCAGGCTGCGTCCGCCCCCGGCGCGGTGCAGGTCGTCGTCGAGCAAGCCGGCGAGCTGCATCGTGATCGTCGATGCGCCGCGGGTGCGGGTGTTCCAGAGGTTGCCCCAGGCGGCCGCCGACACCGCGCGCCAGTCGACGCCGCTGTGCGCGTAGAAGCGCTTGTCCTCGCTCAGCAGCATTGCGCTGCGCAGGGCCGGCGAGATGTCGGCCAGCGCGATCCAGTCGCCGCGCCGCACGCTGGTGTCGGTGCGCACGCGCTGCAGCAGCAGGCCGTCGCGGTCCAGCACCGCGCTGTCGGACGGGCGGAAATCGCGCCGGACCTCGTCGAAGGTGGCAAGACCGGCCCAGGCCGGTGCCGCCAGCAGGACGGCCAGCGCGAGGACGAGTGGTGCGGACTTCAAGTCGGTTCCAGTTGCTCCATGTGCCGGCAGATCTCGCCTGGCGTGGTGAACCATATCTCGCCGCGGTCGCGCAGGCCCGCCAGATGCGCGAGCGCGCGGCGCAGGTGCCGCAGCCGGTAGGGCTGGCCGACGATGTAGGGGTGCAGCGCGAGGCCCATCACCAGGGGCTGGCGGCGCGACTGCTCGAGCATCTCGTCGGCATTGTCGATGACCATGGCGGCGAAATCCTTGGCGTCCATCTGGCGCGCGATGATCATCGGGATGTCGTTGAGTTCCTGCGGATAGGGCACCGACCACAGCGTGCGGCCGCTGCGCGTGCGCATGCGGATCGGCTGGTCGTCATGGCACCAGTTGAGGGTGTAGCCGTAGCCGGCCTCGGCCAGCAGGTCGGGCGTCAGACGGCTTTCTGAAATCCAGGGCGACAGCCAGCCGGCCGGTGCCTGGCCGCTTTCGGCCTGCATCCGTTCGCGGCAGTCGGCGAGCAGCGCCGCTTCTTCGGCTTCGGCCATGTCGGCCTGGCGCTCGGAGTTGCTGTGGCCATGGCCGATGAGTTCGTCGCCCCGCGCGACCGAGGCCGCGACCAGTTCCGGGCAGTGGTCGTAGAGCGCGGTGTTGAGCAAGGTGCTCGAGGGCAGGCCGAGGCTGTCGAACAGTTCGAGACAGCGCCAGGCGCCGACCCGGTTGCCGTATTCGCGCCATGAGAAGTTCAGCACGTCCGGATGCGGATGCGCCGGACCGATGCATGCGCCCATGCCCTCGCCGAAGGCGAAATGCTCCAGGTTGAAGCCCAGGTAGATCGCCAGCCGGGCGCCGTTGGGCCAGGCATGGTCGGCCCGCCGGGTGATAGGCGAGTAGTCGAAGCGGCCGTGCGCGGGGAGCGGGCCGAGGTAGCGGGCGGTCATGGGGAATGTCCGGATCGGGCGCCTCACACCGGTCGCCGGGCCAGCAGGGCCCAGATGCCGGCGGCCGACAGCAGCGAGCCGCCGGCGAGGTTGAAGCGCCGCTGCGCGCGCGGCGAAGCCAGCAGGCGCCGCGCCGAGCCCGCGAACACCGCATACAGCGTGGCGTTGAGCGCCGCCATGGAGACGAAGGTCAGGGCCAGCACCCACAGCTGATGCGTCACGCTGGCGCGCGGATCGATGAACTGCGGCAGGAAGGCGACGAAGAAGACGATGCCCTTGGGGTTGAGCGCGGTCACGAGGTAGGTGTTGGCAAACAGCTTCCAGCGCGAGCCGGGCGCGGCGGGCGCCGCCAGCACGGCCGGCGAGATGCCGGCGCGCAGCAGCTTGATCCCGAGGTAGAGCAGGTACAGGCCGCCGACCCACTTGATGGCGGTGAACCAGAAGGCCGAGGTCGCGAGCAGGGCGCCGAGGCCCAGCAGCGAGACGACCAGCGCGGTCGAATCGCCGAGCGCGACGGCCGCCACCAGCGGCGCGTTGGCGCGCTTGCCGTGGGCCACCGAATAGCTGATGACCGTGAGGATGGTGGGCCCGGGAATGATCAGCAGCACCGCCGATGCGGCGACGAAGGCGAGCCAGAGCTGGAGGGACATGACGAGGTTTTCCTTTGTGTCGAACGGTCGAATGGTGCCTTCAACCCGGAGGCGGCGCGAGTACGCCTAGGGATCTTGGCGTTCAAGAATGACTTCCCACAGGGCCTTGGGCTGCTGATAGCGTTCGACGACCTGCTCGTCGGCGCTCAGCACGCGCCAGCCCGAGGCGAACAGCCGGTCGATCGCGGCGCGGTCGAAGAAGCGCTTGGGGAAGCCGTCCACCAGGTAGAAGTTGTCGGCGCCCGCTTCGAGGTCGCGGCGGGCGCCATGATGGAAGTCGCGGGTCGAGTTGAGCCGGCACAGCAGCAGGCCGCCGGGCCGCAGCTGCCGATGGATGCGCTCGACCAGCGCCATCGTCTCGGGCCAGTTGAAATAGTGCAGCGAGAGGCTGGCGACGACCACGCCGACCGTGCCGGCGGCCAATGGAAAGGGCTCGCGGATATCCCGGCAATGGAACTCCGCCGCGGGCACGCGAGCGCGAGCCTCTTCGATGGCTTCGGCGCTGAGGTCGATGCCCACCACCGGCAGGCCCGCGGCGGCCAGCGTCCGGGTGTCGCGGCCGCTGCCGCAGCCGAGTTCGAGAATCGCCGTGCCGTCGGCGTGCGCGACCACCATCGGCAGCCAGCGTTCGAGCCAGGGGTCGGTCGGGGAGGGCGCAGCCATCGGCGCCTTCGGGCTATGCATCCAGGACCAGCTGCGTCTGCGTGACCACCGCGCACAGCTTGCCTTCGGCCGAGCGGATCGTGGTCTGCCACACCATCGTGGTCCGTCCCCGGTGCAGCGCCAGCGATTCGCCGACCACGGTGGTGTCGACGCGCGCCCCGCCGATGAACTTGGTGCTGGAGTCGGTGGTCGTGGTGCGCTTGCCCTGCGGCAGGTTGATGATCGTGCCGACGGCGCCCAGGGTGTCGGCGAACGCCATGTAGGCGCCGCCGTGCAGGATGCCGCCGGCGGTGCAGAGGTCGGCCCGCACGGTCAGCTCTGCAACGACGCGTTCGGGTTCGAGCGTGACGAGGCGAACCCCCATCAGCCCGGGGAACAGCGGTTCGAGGATCTGCTGTATTTGTTCGACGGTGGGCATCGGTGCGTCCGGTTCTCAGTCTTGGGCACCGAAGCGAACGGCGGTCCGTGCGCGGGCGCGCGCGGCCTCGATCTCGCGGTCGCGCGGATCGGCGGTGGTCACCAGCGATTCGATCAGCGCCCGGGCCGCGGCCGTGACGTCTTCGACCGCGCGATCGAAGGCTGCCTCGTTGGCCTTGGAAGGGCGGGCGAAGCCGCTGAGCTTGCGCACGAACTGCAGCGATGCCGCACGCATTTCTTCTTCGGTGGCGGGCGGCTCGAAGTTGAACAAGGTCTTGATACTTCTACACATCGTTTCTCCATGCGAGAGGGTTCGATCGCGCAGTGTGCGCAAGTTCGAGCGCGAGCTCAACCCCGCGCCACCCCGCTACTTCGCCGCCTCCACCTTGACCCGCGCATTCGGCATCTCGCCGAACATCTCGGGCGCATACAGGGCCTCGACCCGGCTCGGCGGCAGCGCGAAGTCGCCGACGTTGTTGAGGCGGAGCGTGTATTCCATCTTCACGACCCCCTTGGGCAGGTATTCGTAATAGCTGCGGAAGGCCTCGAAGCTGCGTTCCTCGAAGGCAGGCCAGCCGCTGCCGGAACGCTTCTCGCCCTGGGTGGCGATCTGCGAGTCGCGGCCCAGGCCGCCGCCGAGGATGGTGGCGCCGCCAGGGATCGGGTCGGTGATCGCGACCCAGGTCATGTCGGCGCTGGCATTGACCTCGAGGCTCACGCGCAGCACGTCGCCCCGCGTGAAGACGCCCGCCACGGCCTGCTCGACCGGGGTCACGGTCTTCTTGATCGCGTAGCCGGCCGCGAAGGCTTCCTTCAGCGGCACCGCGGCCAGCGACTGCAGCGTGAGCCAGGGCTTGCCGCTGCCGCTCTGCGTGACCAGCAGCGTGTCGTGCCCGGCGGCGGCCGGCCATGGAACGAACATGGTGTTGTTGCGCAGCATGCCGGGCGACGCCGGTGCGCCGAAGGCGCTCGCCTGGTTCGGGGCGCCGCCGGGGTCGCCCGCCTTGACCGGCTCGACCTTGCGCCAGTCGACCTGGGCCTTGGCCGTGCCCAGGGTGGCCGCGGTGATGCCGGTGACCGGCGCGCTCTCGAAACGCTTCGAGAACTTCTCCAGCGCCAGGCCGCCCCAGAGGTTGGCGGTGGTGGTGCGCCAGGCGCCGTTCTGCTGGCGTCCGATGAAGCCGTTCGCCAGTTTGCCGATGTCGTCCTTCCACGCCGGATCGTCCAACACCGCCAGCAGCAGCCGCGCGGTGTTGACGTCGCCGTTGGCCATCAGCCACCACCAGTTGTCGTCCTGCTCGGTGCTGAACCCGAGGCGCGTGCCCTGGAAGCTCAGGCGCGCCCTGAGCACGTTGTTCGCTTCGTCCAGGCGCTGCTGGCGCTGCGGAACGTCCGGCACCCGCCGCAGGATCTGCAGCCAGTCGATCAGCGCGCTGGTCGGCCACTGGTTGGGGGCGATGGTGATGCTGCCGGTCATGCGGCCCTGGGCCTTGCCGTAGCGCGACAAGGCCTCGAGGGCGGCCAGCTTGCGCACGTCGAGGTCCTTGCGCGGGCTCCAGAACTCGCGCTGGATGCGGCCTTCGACGAAGGCGATCAGGCCCTGGACCATCGGTGCACTCGCCGATTCGGGCAGGGCGAAGGCCGGGTCGAGCGCCGCCGCCTCGTGGGTCGATGCCAGCAGGTAGGCGGTCAGGATGTCGCTGCCGCGGTTCGCCTCGCCATCGCGCGGCGGGAAGTAGTTGGCCAGGCCGTCGCCGTCGAGGTAGGTCGGCAGCTGCGCCACCACCGCCTGCCAGCCCTTGCCGTCGCGCAGGCCGATCGACTTGCTGGCCTTCTGCTCCAGGCAGGCATAGGGGTAGGCTGCGAACCAGTCGCGCACGCCGGTCAGGCCTTCGGCCAGGCGCGGCTGCAGCGACATGCGCAGGCCGCCGCGACCGGGCAGGGCGTCCGCGGGCGGGCCGACGTCGAGCGTGAACGGACCGTCGAGCTGCACCAGGGTCGCCTGCTGCACCGTCAGCGGCACCGCCGGCAGGATGCGCTGGCGGACCTTGAGCGCATCGCGCGCCCCGCCGAGCGTGTCGCGGGCTTCGATTTCCCACAGGATCGATTCGGCCCGCGTCTGTGCCAGCTGCGCCGGCGCGGTCACGCTCCAGGCCAGCTCGCGCGCTTCGCCAGCCGGGATCTCGACCGTCTGCGGCGCCAGCGTGAGCAGGGTCGCGCGCGGCGTGGCCTCGACCTTCATCGCGTTGGCCGTGGTGTTGCGCAAGGTGACCTGGGCCCGGAACTGGTCGTCCTCGCGCACCAGTGGCGGCAGGCCGCTGATGATCTGCAGGTCCTGAGTGGCGCGGATCGAGGCCTGGCCGGTGCCGAAGAGGCCGGTGCCGGCGTCGGCCACCGCGACGACCCGGAAGGTCGTCAGCGCATCGTTGAGCGGCACCGTCAGCGTCGCCTGGCCGTTGGCATCGAGCACCACCGCCGGCTTCCAGAGCAGCAGGGTGTCGAGCAGTTCTCGCGTCGGGCTCTTGCCGCCGCCGCCGCCCGCGGGCACGGCCTTGCGGCCGTAGTGCCGGCGGCCGACGATCTCCATCTGCGCGGTCGAGGTGCCGACGCCCCAGCTGCGCCGCTGCAGCATGGCCTCGAGCAGGTTCCAGCTGTCGTTGGGCAGCAGTTCGAGCAGCGCCTCGTCGACCGCCGCCACCGCCACCTCGGCGCCGGCCGCGGGCTTGCCGTCGGGCAGCCGGCCGCTGATCGTGACCTGCGCCTGGCCGCGCACCGGGTAGGCCGGCTTGTCGCTCGCGACCTTGACGTCGATGCGATGCGCCTGCGTGCCGACCCGGATCTCGCCCAGCCCGAGCCGGTAGGCCGGCTTGCTGAGATCGACCAGGGCGGTCGGCGCCACGTATTCCTTGCCCTCGTACCAGAAGGCGGTCCACCACTCGCGCGGCGAACGGAAGCCCCAGGTGAAGAAGCTGTACCACGGCACTTCGCGCAGCCGCCCGCGCAGCGCCAGCACGCTGACGTAGACGTTGGGGCCCCACTCGGGCTTGACCTGCAGGGTCACGGTCGGGTCCTGGCCGTTGAGCTGCACCACGTGGGTCTCGATCACGCCTTCGCGCTCGACCGAGACCAGCGCGGTGGCGAAGCGGAACGGGCTGCGGACCTGGAACCTGGCGACCTCGCCGGGCTGGTAGCTCTTCTTCTCGGGCAGCACGTCGATGCGGTCGTGGTCTTCGCCGCCGAACCAGAGCTCGCCCTGCCGCGTGACGTAGACCGAGCTCGCGGCGCGGCTGTCGCGGCCGTCCTTGTCGGTGGCGCTCGCGATCAGTTCGACCTGTCCCGGCTCCTTGAGCTCGACCTCGCACAGCAGCAGGCCGCGGGCATCGCTCTTGCCGCTGCAGATGGTGCCGATCTCCTTGACCTCGGTCTTGTTGTCGTAGGTGTAGAAGCCGCCCACCATGCGCTTGCGGCTGGTGGTCGTGATGCGGGCGATGGCGCGCACGTTGAGCGTCACGCCTTCCTGCGGCTTGCCCGCCAGGTCGAGCGCCAGGGCCTGGAACCTGAGCTTCTGGCTGGCCGACACCCAGCCTTCGGTCTTGATGCCGGCGATGACCGCGGCCGGCCACAGCGTGTGGGTGCTGCGCAGTGTCTGCACCTCGCCGTTGGGGTCGGCGTAGCTGGCTTCGAGCAGAAGTTCGCGCGGGCTGGCCCTGGCGACCGGGATCTTGTCGATCGTGAGCTTGCCGGCGCCTTCGCGGTTCAGCGTCAGGGGGAGCTTGTCGGCGATCACGCGCGGATCGTCCGCAGGCGCGGTGGCTTCGTCGCTGTCTTTGCTGGGAGGGGCGAAGCTGAAGGCGTCGAAGTCGGGGAAGGAGGGCTGCTTGCCGCGCACCAGAGCCGACACGCGCACCGGCAGCGCCGCCGCGCCACCGCCGGCCACGTAGTTGATCTGCAGGTCGACCGGCAGCGAGCCGATGGCCACCAGCGGCTTGCTGTCGCTCGGCCCGATCCGGCCCTCGAGCACCGGCAGGCGGAACTCCTCGACCCGGAACTGCCCGCTGGCATAGCTGCCCGGACCGCCTTCCTCGGCGCTGGCGCTGCCTTCCTTGCCGCTTCGGAGCTCGACCTGGTAGATCCCGAGCTTGGCCGCCGGCGGGACCGCGAAGCTGCTTTCGCTGCTGAGCCCGCCGGTGGCGGTCTTGCGCCACTTGAGCGGCTGCGTGAACTGCTGTCCGCTGCCGGCATGCGTGACGACCAGCGTGTCGGGCAGCGTCTCGGGCAGGCCGAAGCCCTTCTGGGTCTGCGTGCGGATCAGGTGCTTCATCGAGACCGTCTCGCCGGCGCGCAGCAGCGTGCGGTCGAACACGGTGTGGGCGATCCGGTCGGGCTGCGCCTGGAGGCTGGTCGGCACGTTGAAGCGCCAGGGCTCGATGCCGCGCTGCCAGTCGCTCCAGGTGAAGGCCAGGTCCTCGACGCCTTGCGCATCCTTGGCGCGGGCGCTGACGAAGTAGGCGCCGGCCTCGTAGTCGTCGTCGCTGGCGCAGGAGGGCGCGTCGGGCGAAATGCCGGTCAGGGTCACCAGTCCCCGGGCGTCGGTGCTGCCCCGGGCCACTTCGCGGCCGTCGCAGGTCGACACCCGCACCGCGGCGTTGGCGACCACGCTGCCCTTGTCCAGGGTCGTGACCCAGGCCACCGCGTTCTCGCGGCCGAGCTTGAAATGCACCGCCAGGTTGGTGGCGAGCGCGGAGGTGCGCACGAACATCGTGCGGCCGCTGCCGTAGCGCTCGTCGAGCAGCGCGTCGCCGAGCTTCTGCGAGGCGATCTCGAGCACATGGAAGCCGGGCGTCAACGGGATGCCGACCACCTCGAAAGGCCTCGGGTCGCCGCTGTCGGCCTTCGGCATGTCCAAGGTGCGCACGCCGGCCTGGCCACCGAGCAGCGACACCATGCGGGTCTGGATGCTGTCGCGCTCGTCCTTGTCGATCACCTTCGGCAACGCGCCCTTGACGTCGCGCGCGGCCAGCTTGCGCGACACGTTGTAGTTGTCGTAGCGGCGCACCTTGCGGAACCAGGCAATGATGTCGGCGTCGCTCTTCGGATTCAGGTCGCTGACCTGGCCCGGCGCTGCGCCCAGGGTCAGCGCCTGCACCTGCAGGGCCGGCTCGACCCGGCGCACCGTGACCGGCATCAGCGCCACGCCGCCGGGCTCGGCCAGCCGCTCGACCACGCCGAAGGGCGAGGCCGCGAACTTGGCCAGCGGCGGCATCAGGCCGGTCGCGACCTTGAGCGGGAAGCTGTCGGGAGAGGCCAGCGGACGGCCCGACGCATCCTCGAACTTCGGCGGCAGGGTGATCGTGAACGGCGTCTGCTCGGCGAAGGGCCCGGCGAAGCTCAGCGACTCGACCACGCCATCGTCGTCCCGGGCAGCGTTGTCGTCGAACTGCGGCTTGAAGGTCTTGCCGGCGCCGTCGAGCGTGATGGCCGCGGCCAGCTTGCGCGCCACGGGGGCATTGAAGCGCAGCACCATCGGCTTGAGCGGCAGGCAGGCCGACTGCGCGTTCTCGCGCTCGCAGCTGAACGAGACCGCGAAGGGTTCGCGCACATCGAAGCTGAGGCGGCGCTCGACGTTGTTGACTACGCCCGAGGGCGTGGCGACGCCCTTGCCGTAGACCAGCTGCACCCGGCTGGCCGGCGGCAGCGTGCGGTTGCACTGCAAGGTCAGGAAGCGCTGCGGCGCCTTGTCGGCGTCCTGGTCGCGCCCGAGCGCCTTGAGCAGGGCGGCGCGCTGCCCGCCGTCGATCTGCCTGACCGGAATGCGCTCGCCGATGCCGCTGGCGGTGCACCAGACGTTCTCCTGCACGCTCTCGGGGGTGGCGGGGCCGTTGAGCTCGAGCATGAAGATCTGCTGCTCGTCGATCTTGCCGTAGCTGGGCTGCCAGTTGCGGATGAAGGGGCCGCCGCTGTTGAAGCGCCAGCTCTCGGGGCCGGTCAGCGCGGCACCGGTGGCCGACTGGAAACCGGCGACCCGCGTGACCGTGCAGCGCACGCCCGGCGGCAGGTCGTTCTCGAAGTCGAAGACCCACTGCCGGTCACCGGTCCAGCGGCCGCTGCCCTTGCCGGCCTCGGCGTCGGCGCAGGCGACGACCAGCGGGGCCGGCGCCTTGGGGTCGCCGAAGCGCACCGCGGGCTGGTCGAATTTGGCGACCACCTGGCGCACCCTGGAGACTTCGCCCTGCGGCGTCAGGCTGGTGATCTGCAGCGCGTGGGCCGCTCCCGCGGCCAGGAAGGCGCTGGCAGCCAGCAGGAAGGCGGGTGTCGTTCGGCTCAAGTTTTTTTTCTCCATCCGGTCCGTAGCGCGTCGAGCGTAGCCCATTTGCCCCGGGGCGGCGCCCGGCCTGGGGCCCGTTCCTTACAATTCGGGGCTCGTCGTGCGGGTCTCGCGCGTACCGCTCACAGATCACGCCGACCGATGAAACGCTACTGGGAAATCGATGCATTGCGCGGGCTCATGCTCGTGCTGATGACCGTCACCCACCTGCCGACCCGGCTGACCGACCCGCTCGGACAGCCCTTCGGCTTTGTTTCGGCGGCCGAGGGCTTCGTGCTGCTGTCGGCGTTCGTCTCCGGACTGGTCTACAGCCGCATCGCGCGCACCCAGGGCGTCGAATCGATGCGCCGGGCCTTCTGGCGCCGCGCGCTCAAGGTCTACCTGAGCCAGGCCGCGACGCTGCTGTTTCTCTTCACGGTCATCTCCGCCGTGGGGCTGCGCATCGACCAGCCGGCGGTCAAGAATCTCTTGTCGTTCTATCTGGCCAATCCGCGCGAGGGCTTCCTGTACTCGCTGCTGCTGATCTACGAGCCGGCGCTGCTCGACATTCTTCCGATGTACATCTTCTTCATGCTGCTGAGCCCCTGGGTGCTGGCCTTCGCGCTGCGCCATGGCTGGACCGGCGTGATGGTGGCCAGCGCCAGCCTGTGGGCGCTGGCGCAGTTCGGGCTCAGCGAATGGCTCTACGGCCTGACCGTGCGCCACACCGGCCTCGCCGTGCCTTTTCACGAGATGGGCGCCTTCAACGCCTTCGCCTGGCAGTTCCTCTGGTTCGCCGGCCTCTGGATCGGGGCCGGCCGCAATGCGCCCGGCGCGCAGCCGCTGCGCTTTCCGCCCTGGCTGGTGTTGCTCGCCGGCGCGGCTGCGCTCTACGGATTCTGGTGGCGGCACCACGGCATCAACGGCCAGGCGCCCTTCGGCGGCGATGTCGAGCTGAACCTGCTGTTCGACAAGTGGCAGCTCGGTCCGCTGCGGCTGGTCAACCTGGCGGTGCTGGGCATCGTGGCGGTCCGCTTCGGGCCCGCCTTCATGCGGCGCATTCCCCGCCTGCAGTGGCTCGAAGACCTGGGCAGCGCGTCGCTGCCGGTCTTTTGCGCTCACCTGGTGGCGGTGCTGCTGGTGCTGGCGGTCTATGGCGACAGCCAGACGGCGCGGCCCTGGTGGGGCGACGTGCTCCTGCTGGCGACGGTGTTCGGCTGGCTCTACGGCGTGGCCCGCGCCACGCTCTGGTGGGACGGGCGGCAGAAGCCGCCGGCCCTGCCGCTATCGCGCGCCCTGGGCGACTGAGGTCCCGGTCGGCGTCGTTTCCTGCAGGTGCGAGGCGATCACCGACTGCCAGAGCCGGTAGCCCTCGTCGTTGAGGTGCAGCCGGTCGCCGCGGAACAGCTCCGGCCGGGGCCGGCCGTCGGCGGCCAGCATCGGCGTGAAGACGTCGATGTAGTCGCTGTTGGGCAGCCGCTTCAGGTAGGCGCCGATCACGTTGTTGGTTTCGCGGATGCCGGGCAGCAGCTTTTCGCGCGAGGGGCTGGGCTTGACCGAGATGTAGGCGATGCGGGTGTCGGGCAGGGCGGCGCGCACGGTGCTCGCGAACTGGGCAAAGCTTTCGAGCACCTGCAGCGGCGTGCGGCCCTCGGCCAGGTCGTTGTCGCCGGCATAGACCAGGACCAGCCGCGGCCGGTAGCGCACCACGAGCTCGGAGGCGAACAGGCTGCAGTCGGCCATGGTCGAGCCGCCGAAGCCCCGGTTGACGACCACCGGCTGCTGGTTGAAGTCCTGAGCCAGCCGCGACCACATGCGGATCGTGGAACTGCCGACGAAGACCACGCCGCCCGGCTCGGGCAGCTGTTCGCGGTCGGCCGCGGCAAAGGCGGCGAGGTCGCCCTGCCAGCGGGCGCGCGCGGCGCTGTAGGCGGGCGAGGGGGTGGCTGCAGGCGCCGGCGCCGCGCCGCCGGGCAGCGGCTCGGCCTGCGCCGCCAGCATGCCCGCGAACGCGAGGGAGACAAGGGCAAGGCGGGCAGCAGCTTTCATCGACACCATCAGGGAGCAACGTTCTTCGACCGGAAACCGTTGGCAGCTTCCTGCCGACGCGGGCGCAAATGGTAACGACTCGTCAGGGCGTCCCGCTCACTGGCTGTTGCGGCCGATGCCCTGGTACACGATGCCGGCCTCTTTCATGGTGCCCGGCTCGTAGAGGTTGCGGCCGTCGAACACGACCGGCGTCTTCATGAGCGCCTTGAGCCGTTCGAGGTTGGGGCTGCGGTAGGCTTTCCATTCGGTGACGATGATCAGCGCATCGGCGCCGGCCAGGGCCTCCATCGGGTCCTTGGCGGAAACGAAGCGGACGTTGTCGAGCAGCGCCGGCGCATCGGCGAAGTCCAGCTTCAGCACGCGCCGGGTCTCCTCGATCGCGATCGGATCGTGCGCCACCACCCGGGCCCCGGCGCGCAGCAGCACGTCGAGCACGACCCGGCTCGGCGCCTCGCGCATGTCGTCGGTGTTCGGCTTGAAGGCCAGTCCCCAGAGTGCGAAGGTGCGCCCGGCGAGGTCGGTGCCGAAGCGCGCCAGCACCTTGTTGGTCAGCACGCTCTTCTGGTCGTCGTTGACCGCCTCGACCGCTTCGAGCACCCGCAGCGCCTTTCCGTTGTCGCGGGCGGTCCGGGTCAGCGCCTGGATGTCCTTCGGAAAGCAGCTGCCGCCGTAGCCGGTGCCGGCGTACAGGAAGCTGTAGCCGATGCGCGGGTCGGAGCCGATGCCCTGGCGCACCGCCTCGATGTCGGCGCCGACCTGGTCGGCCAGGTTCGCCAGCTCGTTCATGAAGCTGATGCGGGTGGCCAGCATCGCGTTGGCCGCGTACTTGGTGAACTCGGCCGAGCGCACGTCCATCACCCGGGTGCGCTCGTGGTTGCGGTTGAAGGGCGCATAGAGCCGGCGCATCCAGGCCAGTGCCTCGCGGCCGTTGTCGTCGTCGCTGTAGCCGATCACGATCCGGTCGGGCCGCATGAAGTCCTCGACCGCCGCGCCTTCCTTCAGGAACTCGGGGTTGCTGACGACCGAGAACCGGAGGTCGGAACGGCCGCGCCGGTCGAGTTCCTCCTGGATCACGGCCGTGACCTTGTCGGCCGTGCCCACCGGCACCGTCGACTTGTCGACCACGACCTTGAAGCCGTTCATGTAGCGGCCGATGTTGCGCGCCGCGGCCAGCACGTACTGGAGGTCGGCGCTGCCGTCCTCGTCGGGCGGCGTGCCGACCCCGATGAACTGGATGTCGCCGAAGGCCACCGAGGCCTCGATGTCGGTCGAGAAGGACAGCCGTCTGGCCGCGACGTTCGATTCCACGACGGCCTCGAGGCCGGGTTCGTAGATCGGGATGCCGCCGGCGTTGAGGGTAGCGATCTTGCTGGCGTCGACGTCGAGGCAGAAGACGTTGTTGCCGATGTCCGCCAGGCAGGCGCCGGTGACCAGGCCGACATAGCCCGTGCCGATGATCGTGATGTTCATGCGTTCAAGCCGACTCGGGCTCCGAGAGAATCTGGTCGAAGTAGGCGATTGTCTTTTTCAGGCCTTCTTCGAGTTGCGTGCGCGGTTCCCAGCCGCCCAATGCCTGCTGCGCCAGCGAGATGTCGGGTCGGCGCTGCTTGGGATCGTCGGCGGGCAGGGGCTGCCTGACCAGCTTGCTCTTCGAGCCGGTGAGCTCGATCACCTTGTTGGCCAGCTCGAGCATCGAGAACTCGCCCGGGTTGCCGATGTTGATCGGGCCCGGCACCTCGTCGCCTGTGGCCATCATGCGCAGCATCGCTTCGAGCAGGTCGTCGACGTAGCAGAAGCTGCGCGTCTGCTGGCCGTCGCCGTAGATCGTGATGTCCTCGCCCTTCAGCGCCTGGACGATGAAGTTCGACACCACGCGGCCGTCGTTCAGGTGCATCCGCGGCCCGTAGGTGTTGAAGATGCGCACCACCTTGACGCGCAGCTGATGCTGGCGGTGGTAGTCGAAGAACAGCGTCTCGGCGCAGCGCTTGCCTTCGTCGTAGCAGCTGCGCAGGCCGATCGGGTTCACTCGGCCCCAGTAGGACTCGACCTGCGGATGGATTTCCGGGTCGCCATAGACCTCGCTGGTCGAGGCCTGCAGGATCTTGGCCCGCACGCGCTTGGCCAGACCCAGCATGTTGATGGCGCCGTGCACGCTGGTCTTGGTGGTCTGCACCGGATCGTGCTGGTAGTGGATCGGCGAGGCCGGGCAGGCGAGATTGAAGATCTCGTCGACCTCGACGTACAGCGGAAAAGTGACGTCGTGCCGCATCAGCTCGAAGCGCGGATGGTCGAGCAGGTGCTCGACGTTGCGCTTGGTGCCGGTGAAGAAGTTGTCGACGCACAGCACGTCGTGGCCCTGCTCGATGAGGCGGTCGCACAGGTGGCTGCCGAGAAAGCCGGCGCCGCCGGTGACCAGCATTCGTTTGGAGGCGTTGTATTTGCGCATGCGAGAGTCACTCCCTGGGAGGTCAGTTCGTTGGGTGCTGATGGCGTTGCTCGTACATCTTCGCGTCGACCAGCATGCGAAACCACAACGCCTGGAAAAAGGCGAAGTAGAAGCCTGTGGTGCCGTCCAGGAAGCCGAGCCGGAAAATGTAGCGGTAGATGAAATAGCCGAGCGAGCGGATGCCGGTCGGCAGCTTGTAATACAGCTCCTTGATGAAGCGGGTGCGTTCGCGGGCATCGCCCATCAGGCGCGGCTGGAGCACATTGTCTCCGGCGACGCGGGGGCCGAGCTTTTCCCTGGCCTCGGCATCGCTCCATCGGTTGTGGCTGGCGATCCAGTCGGCCAGGCGGGCCGAGTTCTTGTCGTGCATGAAGCCGTCGAGGCGGCCCGGCTTCGCGCTGCTGATGAAGTGCTGGTCGTAGAGCCGCGATTCGCAGCGGCCCAGGCCCGAACGGAAGAGCCGCAGGTGCCACGGATTGACGCCGCTGAAGCGCAGCATCCTGCCCATGAAATAGTCGCGGCGACGCAGCATGTAGGCATCGAAGGCGGGCTGGCCCGCCAGCACGGCACTGATTTCAGCCACCGCGCGGTCGTCCAGCACCTCGTCGGCGTCGAGGTGAAGCTGCCAATCGCAGCTGCCCTCGACCTGGGCGATGGCCCAGTTGCGCTGGTCGCTGTAGTTGGAGAACGGGCGCTGCATGACCGTGCAGCCCAGCGCCTCGAGGATCGCGGGGGTGCCGTCCGACGAATGCGAGTCGACCACGACGATGTGTGGGCTGGCTTTCCTGGCCTGCGCCACGGTCTCGCGAATGATCGACGCGGAATTGAAGGTCAGGATGACGATGACGCAGCGGTGTTTTTCCATGGGGTTCGGCGCTTGGAAGCAGCTTCGAAGGCAGGGTTCACCCGAATTCGTAAGCGCGAAGCATGCCAAACTTTAGCACTACATTCTTACATTTAGGAACATAGCTGACGGTCGACCCCCTCCGTCCGTCGGCCTATTGCCGCAGGACTGCACGGTTTGTGCCGACGGTGGGTGTCAGGCCAGCCGGGCCTGGTGCCGGGCGATCTGCTGGCGCACCTGCGCCGGCGCCGTGCCGCCGAGGATGTCGCGGGCGTTCAGCGAGCCGCGCAGGCTCAGCACGTCGTAGACATCCTTCTCGATCGTCGGGTTGAAGCTCTGCAGCACCGCCAACGGCAGCTCCGACAGATCGACCTGGTGCGAGATCGCCGCCTTGACCGCGTGCGCCACGGTTTCGTGGGCGTCGCGGAAGGGCAGGCCCTTCTTGACCAGGTAGTCGGCCAGGTCGGTCGCGGTGGCGTAGCCGCGCAGCGCGGCCTTCTCCATCGCCTCGGGCTTGACCGTGATCCCGCCGACCATCTCGGCAAAGATCCGCAGCGTGTCCTTCAGCGTGTCGACGGTGTCGAACAGCGGCTCCTTGTCTTCCTGGTTGTCCTTGTTGTAGGCCAGCGGCTGGCCCTTCATGAGCGTGATCAGCGCCATCAGGTGGCCGACCACGCGGCCGGTCTTGCCGCGCGCCAGCTCGGGCACGTCCGGGTTTTTCTTCTGCGGCATGATCGAACTGCCGGTGCAGAAGCGGTCGGCGATGTCAATGAAGCCGAAGGACTGGCTCATCCACAGCACCAGTTCCTCGCTCAGCCGGCTGATGTGGACCATGGCGAGCGAAGCGGCGGCCGTGAATTCGATCGCGAAGTCTCGGTCGCTCACCGCGTCCAGGCTGTTCTGGCAGACCCCGTCCATGCCCAGCGCCCGGGCCACCGCCTCGCGGTCCAGCGGGTAGCTGGTCCCGGCCAGCGCGGCGGCGCCCAGCGGCAGCCGGTTCACGCGGCGGCGCACGTCGACCATGCGTTCGGCGTCGCGCGCGAACATCTCGACATAGGCCAGCATGTGGTGGCCGAAGCTCACCGGCTGGGCCACCTGCAGATGGGTGAATCCGGGCAGGATGACCTCGACGTTCTTCGCGGCCAGTGCCAGCAGCGACTTCTGCAGGTCGACCAGCAGGCCGCCGATCAGGTCGATCTCGCCGCGCAGCCAGAGCCGCACGTCGGTGGCGACCTGGTCGTTGCGGCTGCGGCCGGTGTGCAGCCGCTTGCCGGCATCGCCGACCAGCTGGGTCAGGCGGGCCTCGATGTTGAGGTGCACGTCTTCCAGGTCGAGCTTCCAGTCGAAGGCGCCGGATTCGATTTCGTTGCGAATCTGCGTCATCCCGCCTTGAATAGCGGCGAGGTCCTGCACGCCGATGATTCCCTGGGCTGCCAACATGCCGGCATGCGCCAGAGAACCCTCGATGTCCGCCTGCCACAGCCGCTTGTCGAAGAACACGCTGGCGGTGTAGCGTTTGACCAGGTCGCTCATCGGTTCGGAGAACAGGGCGGACCAGGCTTCGGATTTCTTGTCGAGTTGGTTTTGAGTCATGGGAACCGTTCGGGAGGCAATAATGGGTTTGTCACCCATTGTTTCTGCGATGCGCAACCCGTCGATTTTATCGGCCACCCCTTCGGCGTCGGCCGCGCCCCCCCCCCCCCCCCCCGCCACGCCTTCGACCGCCAGGGCGAAGGGGCCCGCGCGTCCCGCGAGGGCCCTGTTCGACGCCTGCCAGACCGGGGTTGTACTGCGCATGGTGCTGTTCGTCGAGGTGGTGGTGGCGGTCACCACGCTGTTCGCGGTCTCGACCTTGTCCGAATGGCTGCTGCTGGCCGCGACGGTCACCGGCGGCGCCTTGCCGGCCACGCTGACCTGGCTGCTCGCCACCTGCGCCTTGAAGCGCCTGCTGGCCCGGCTGCCGGTTCCGGGGCAGTATGCGACCGGTGCCTTGCTCGGCGCGCTGGCCGCCCTGTATGGCTGCGGCCTGCTGCGGCTGACGGGCGTGGTCGGCAGCGCGCCATGGCTGGCCAGCGCGCTGGCCGGCGCCTTGCTGGCCGGGCTGATGATGGCGGCGCTGGCGCTTCGCGCCCGCGGCCAGACGCCGGCGGCCACCACGGCGCGGCTGGCGGAACTGCAGTCGCGGATCCGCCCGCACTTTCTTTTCAACACCTTGAACAGCGCGATCGCCCTGGTCCGGCAGGAACCGGCCAAGGCCGAGGCCATGCTCGAAGACCTGAGCGAGTTGTTCCGCCAGGCCTTGGCCGACCCGGGCGAGTCGGTCACCCTGGCCGACGAGATCGCGCTGGCCGAACGCTACCTGGCGATCGAGCAGGTGCGCTTCGGCGACCGGCTGCGCGTGCGCTGGGACATCGATGCGGACGCGCTTGGGGCCCGCCTGCCGCCCCTGCTGCTGCAGCCCCTGGTCGAAAACGCGGTCAAGCACGGTGTCGAGCCGAGCCCCGAGGGTGCCCGGCTGCGCATCCGCACCCAGCGCCGCGGCGCGATGGTGCTGATCGAGGTCATCAACAGCCTGCCGCCGCTGCGCTGGGCCGATGCGCCGCTGCCGCGCGGCCACGGCATCGCGCTGGACAACGTGCGCGATCGGCTGCGCCTGCTGCACGACATGCAGGCGCAGTTCAGCGCCGGCATGGACGACAAGAGCTATCGCGTCCGCATCGCCATTCCTGCTGAACCATGAGCATGTCGCCCCCACTTCGCACCCTCATCGTCGACGACGAATCGCTGGCGCGCTCGCGCCTGCGCAATCTTCTGGCCGACTGCCAGTCGCCGCCGGCCGAAGTCGTGGCCGAGGCGGCGCATGGCGAAGGCGCCCTCGACCAGCTGGCCCGCGCCCGTTTCGACCTGGTGCTGCTGGACATCCACATGCCGGGCCTCGACGGGCTCGAGCTGGCGCGCCGGATCCGGGCCCGGCCGGCAGCGCCGGCGGTGGTGTTCGTGACCGCCTATGCGGCCCACGCGGTCACCGCCTTCGAGCTCGAAGCCGTCGACTACCTGACCAAGCCGGTCCGCGCCGAGCGCCTGCAGCAGGCGCTGCAGAAGGCCGAGCGCTACCTGAAGGAGCGGCGGTCGCCGGTCGCCGAGCCGCAGGACGTGCTGCTGATCCAGGACCGCGGGCGCACCGAGCGGGTGCCGCTGTCGGAGATCCTGTATCTCAAGTCGGAGCTCAAGTACCTGACGGTGCGGACCGCCTCGCGCAGCCACATCTTCGACGGTTCGCTGGCCGAGCTCGAGGAGCGCTACCCGGCCCGCTTCGTCCGGGTCCATCGCAACGCGCTGGTGGCCCGCGCGGCCATCCGCACCCTCGAGAAATACGACGACGGGGAGGACGCCGAAGGGTGGGCGCTGCGGCTCGACGGCATTCCCGAGCCTGTGATGGTGTCGCGGCGCCAGTTGTCGAGCGTGCGCGAAGCACTGAGGGACGCCCGGTGACCGAGCCCGTTACCCCCGAACCCGTTACCCCCGAACCCGTCGTGGCGGCCGAAGCCCAGGAGCCTGACCGCCTGATGCTGCACATGCCGGTCGACGTCCGAAGCGCCTCGCTGGTGGTGCTGGCGGTGCTGGCCAGCGTCTTCGCGCTGCGCTGGGCGGCGGCGGTCTTCATCCCGCTGCTGGTGAGCCTCATGCTGACCTACGCACTGGCACCGCTGGTCGACCGGCTCGAACGCTGGAAGGTCTCGCGCTGGATCGGCGCGGCCGTGATCCTGCTCGGCCTCGGCGGTGCCTTCGGCTGGACCGGCTACACGCTGGCCGGCAATGCCGGCGCGCTGGTCGATTCGCTGCCCCTCGCGGCGCAGAAGCTGCGCCTCGCGATGCGCACCGACGCCCGCGGCGCCGATCCCAGCACGCTCGACACCGTCCAGAAGGCCGCGGCGCAGCTCGAGCAGGCGGCCGAGGAGAACTCGGCCAAGGTGGCTTCGCGCAAGGGCGTGGCGCGGGTGATGATCGAGCGGCCGTCTTTCAACGTGCGCGACTACCTGTGGAGCGGCACGGTCGGGCTGATCGGCGCCGCCGGCCAGCTCACGCTGGTGGCCTTCCTGACCTTCTTCGCGCTCGGCAGCGGCGACACCTTCCGCCGCAAGCTGGTCAAGATCACGGGACCCAGCCTGCAGAAAAAGAAGATCACGGTCCACGTGCTCGACGACATCACGGGCCATATCGAGCGCTACCTGCTGGTGCAGATCCTCACCAGCGCCATGGTGGGCGTCGCCACCGGCCTCGCGTTCTGGGCGATCGGCCTCGAGAACGCGGCGGTCTGGGGCATCGTGGCCGCGGTCACCAACCTGATTCCCTACATCGGCTCGGTGATCGTGATGGCCACCGCCGGACTGGTCGCCTTCCTGCAGTTCAACGGCATCGAGATGGCACTGCTGGTCGGCGGCACCTCGCTGGTCATTCACACGCTGATCGGCAACCTGCTGGTGCCTTTCCTCACCAGCAAGACCAGCCGCATGAACCCGGTGGCGGTGTTCGTCGGCGTGATCTTCTGGGGCTGGCTGTGGGGCATCTGGGGCCTGCTGCTGGGCATCCCGATCATGATGGTCGTCAAGGCGGTCTGCGACCACGTCGAAGATCTGGAGCCGATCGGGGAACTGCTGGGGGATTGAGCCGGGCGCCGCTCAGCCGATCTGCACGATCGCGTCCTGCGGCCACATCCGCCAGATCACCCATTCGCCGATCGCCGCCCGGTGCGTCGCCGGCGCCGTTCCCGATTCCCCGAACCGCAGCGTGAATCGCTTGCCGGCCAACCGCAGCGCGATCTCGAAACCCGGCCAGTGGGCCGGCACGCGCGGCGTCAGTGCGAGCTGGTCGCCGCGCACCGAGAGGCCCAGCAGCGTCTCTACCGCCGCCCGGTGCAGCCATGCGGCCGAGCCCGTGTACCAGCTCCAGCCGCCCCGGCCTGCGTAGGGTGCGGCGCTGTAGATGTCGCCCGCCATCACGTAGGGCTCGATCTCGTAGAGCGGGCCGCGCTCCGGATGGCGCGCGCGGTGCGCGGGGCTCAGTCCCTCGAAGGTGTCCCATGCGCCTTCGGTGTCGCCATTCAGGGCCTGCGCCATGAGCGCCCACACGGCGGCGTGCGCGTACTGGCCGCCGTTCTCGCGCACGCCGGGCGGGTAGGCCTGGATGTACCCCGGGTTGTTCGGCGAACGCGCGAGCGGCGGATCCAGCAGCCGCATCAGGCCGAGGCGTTCGTCGTGAAGGTGCGACTTCATGGACGCCAGGGCCACCCCCGTGTGTGTCTGGTCCGAGGCACCGGAGAGCACCGACCAGGCCTGCGCGATCAGGTCGATCGCGCATTCGTCGTTGATCGACGAGCCGAGCGGCGCGCCGTTGTCGAAGAAGGCGCGCCGAAACCAGGCGCCATCCCAGCCGGCGGCGTGCAGCGCGGCGATCCATCCCTGCCGGGCGGCCAGCCAGCGCTTCGCGCGTTCGCCCTCGCCGCGTGCCAGCGCGAAGGGGGCGAAACGCTCGACCACGCTGCACAGGAACCAGGCCAGCCAGACCGACTCGCCGCGGCCTTCGTGGCCGACCCGGTTCATGCCGTCGTTCCAGTCGCCGGTGCCCATCAGCGGCAGCCCGTGCAGGCCGGTCGCGAGGCTCTTGTCGATCGCGCGGGCGCCGTGCTCGTAGACGCTCGCGCTCTGCTCGCTGGTGCGCGGCGGGTAGTAGGCGTCCTCGGCACCCTCGGGGATCACCGGGCCGTCGAGAAATGACACGCGCTCGTCGAGCAGCGAGCGGTCCGCACTGACTTCGACGTAGTGGGCGGCGGCGAAGGGCAGCCACAGCAGGTCGTCCGAGAAATGCGTGCGCACGCCGGCGCCGCCGGGCATGTGCCACCAGTGCTGGACGTCGCCCTCGGGGAATTGCCGCGCCGCGTTGACGAGGATCTGCTCGCGCAGGCGCAGCGGGTCGGTCAGCGCGAAGGCCATCGCGTCCTGCAGCTGGTCGCGGAAGCCGAAGGCGCCGCCGGCCTGGTAGAAGCCCGCCTTGGCCCAGAGGCGGCAGGACAGCGTCTGGTACACCAGCCAGCGGTTGACCATGGCGTCGAACAACGGGTCGGGGGTGCTCACCTGCAGCCGGCCCAGCAGTTCGTCCCAGAAGCCGCGTGCCTGCGCCAGCGCTTCGCCGATGTCGCGCTGCTGCCAGCGCCGCGCCATGTCGACGGCGGCCTCGGCGCTGTCGGCATGTCCCAGCATGAAGCAGAAGCTGGTGCTGGCGCCGGCCGCCAGGCTGAACTCGCCGGCCACCGCCGCGCAGGCATCGAGGCCGCTGCCGGCTCGCCCGGCCAGGCTGTCGGGCAGCTCGATGCTGCCGCGTCCGGCGAAGAACTCGCTGCGGTCGCTGGTCCATTGGGTGGCCCCGCCGAGGCCGGCGATGGCGACAAAGCCACTGCTGCCGCCGAAGCCGGCACTCGATTCGCGCTGCTGACCGAACACGGCGGGCAGGTCTTCGGGCTTCCAGGTGTGGACCGTGCGCCGTTCGCCGCGGGCCGCGCCGAGCTGCCACTCGACCATCGCGACGGCGCGCAGCCGGCGCGCGCCGACGCCTTCGTTGCGCACCTTCACCTGGACCAGCTTGATGCGCTCCTCGCGATCGGCGAAGAAGGTGGTCTCGAGCACCACGTTGCGGTGCAGGCATTCGAACACCGTGTAGCCCTGGCCGTGCCGCACGCGATGCCTGGCCGCGGCGCCGCCCCGGCCGGCCGGCGTCAGCGGCAGCAGTTCGCGGCTGTCGAGGTCCTGCAGCAGGTAGTGCTCGAAGGCCGGGTCCTGGACCGGATCGTTGGACCAGGGCGTGACCTGGTGCAGGCGGCTGTTGGTGGCCCAGGTGTAGCCGGTGCCGGCTTCGGAGACCTGGAAGCCGAAGCTCGGGTTGGCGATGACATTGACCCACGGCCGCGCGGTGCGGCGATTGACGTCGACCTCGAAGCGGAATTCCCCGCTCTGCGCATCGAAGGCGCCTTGCGGCGCGCTCGCCGCGTCGGCCAGGTGCGCCATCGCGGGAAGCCGGGCGATCGCCAGCGGCGGCCTCGCCGCCGCGCCTTCGGACGGCGGGCCCGCCGATTCGCGCAGCGCCGCCACCTGGGACTCCAGCGTCCGTCCGTCGGCCGTGAAGACAGCCCGCGCCAGGCTCGACAGCGCGGCCTTCTCGGCCGGCGTCAGTTCGGCATCGCGCAGCAGGTAAAAGCCGGCCGCATCATTGCGCGGGAAGCTGTTCTGAGTCTGCTGCGCGACCCGGCTGCGCAGTGCCTCGATGTCGCGCTGCAGCGGCATCAGGTAGGAGTGTGGCTCGCCGTTGATCACCACCAGGTCGCAGGCGACGCCGCCGAAGCCCCACCAGGGCTGGGCCCGCAGCAAGGTGTCGACCAGGCCCACGCCGGCCGTCGAATGGATCGTCACGAGCACGATCGGCTTGTCGCCCGAGATGCCGAAGCGCCAGATCTGGCGCAGGTCGATCAGGCCGCGATCGCGCATGGTGCGCGGCGTGGTGTAGGTCAGGATGGTCGTGAGGTCCTGCAGCGCGAGATTCTTCGCCGGGTCGATGCTGAGGTCGCGCAGCCGCACCTGCGCCAAGGTGGCGGCCATCCGGGTCGCGCGCTCCACGTGCATCGGTTGCAGGTAGCGGTCGATGCAGGGCATCAGCGTCTCGATGCTGTCGCCGGCCGCGGTCGCGAAGGTCAGGCGCGCGCTGGCGCCCGGCGCGACCGACAGCGTGACCCGCAGGCAGGCGATCGGGTCGAGCCCGTTGACCGGCGTGCCGTCGGCGGCCAGCGGCTGGGCGTCGAGCGCGGGCTCGGCCAAGGTGCGGTTGCGTCCGATGAAGGCGCGGCGGTCGGTCATGCAGTCCACCGCCAGCACCTGCGCATCGACCGCGGCGACGAAGTGCGCGGCGGCCACCACCGGGTCGCCGTGCAGGCGCGGCTTGCGTGCCATCAGCAGCGCGCGCCAGCCCGGCTCCCAGCGGCTCTCGACGAACAGGTTGGCGAAGGCCGGATGGGCCTCGTCGGCCTTCGGGTTCGACAGCACCGGCTCGAAGTACGAGATCAGTTCGAGGATGCGGGCCTCGCTGCCCGTGTTGTGCAGTTCGACGGTGCGCAGCTCGGTGTCGTCCTCGGGGCTGATCAGCACCGTGGTTCGCGCCTGCAGGCCCGGGCCGCTGGCTTCGAACTGCACCTGGTCGGCCAGGAAGCGCGCGCCGTAGCGCCAGCCGGGGCCCGGCGCCGGGAGCGCGGTCAGCGAGGCCAGCGCGTGGGTCTGTGTGTCGCGCACATAGAAGAAGCTGCCGTAGCCGTCGCGCAGCGGATCGTCGCGCCAGCGGCTGACGTTGAACGAACGCCAGCGGCTGACGCCAGCGCCGTTGGCGCGCAGCGCCACCGTGTAGCGGCCGTTCGACAGCAGATGGGTCGGCTGGAAGCCGGCGCCCATCGGATCGACCGTGCGCGGCTGGAACACCGGCGCCGCCTCGCCGGTGGCCGGCTCGGGCGGCGTGCGCGGATCGGCGCTGCCGATGATCTGGCGCGGCGTGCGCTCATGCAGCAGGGAGGCGTGCGCCTGCACCAGCGGCGCGCTGCCGAACCAGCGCCGCGCCGCGCCGCCGCGCACCGCGTTGCACAAGGCCACCAGCGACATGCCCTGGTGATGCGCCATCACGTTGCGCACCACGGTGAAGGCCTGGCCATCGGTCTGGCGCGAGACCGTGAAGTCGACCGCGTCGTAGAAGCCGAACTCCCCGCGCGCCCCGAGCGATTCGAGCCGGCGCAGGTTGGCGACCGCGTCGACCGGCGCGATCGCCGCCGCCATGGCGCTGGCATAGGGCGCCACCACGCGGTCGGCCGGCGGCGTGCGGCGCAGTGCGAGCCGCGGCACGCCGAAGGGCGAGTACTGGTAGGCGAGCGAATGGTCCTGCGCGAAGTAGGCGGATTCGGAGACGCCCCAGGGCAGGCCCTGGGCGTTGCCGAAGACCTGCTGCTCGCCGATCGCGGCGCGCATCGCGACCTCGAGCAGCCCGCCCTCGGGCTCGGCCATCACCAGCGTGGGCATCAGGTACTCGAACATCGAACCCGACCAGGACTTGAGCCCCGGCAGCACGCCGACCGACAGGAACGGCCGCCCGAGCGCCATCCAGTGGCGCCGCGGCACGTCGCCCTTGGCGATCGCGAGGAAGCTCAGCAGGCGCGCCTCGGAGGCCAGCAGGTCGTAGTAGCTGGCATCGAGCAGGTTGTCGTCGACCCGCAGCCCGATGTGGAACAGGTGGCGCTTGGTGTCGTAGAGGCCGCTGAAATCCATCCCGGCGCAGAGGGTCTCGCAGCGCACGGCGAGCGCCTCGAGCGCTGCGGCCTCGGATGCGTCGCTGCCTTCGGCGGCGAAGCCGCGGCAGGCCTGTGCCACGGCGATCAGGTGGCCGGCGAGGTTGCCGCTGTCGACACTGGACACATAGGCCGGCGGCAGCTTCTGCAGGTTCCGGGTGTCATACCAGTTGTAGAGATGGCCCTGGTGCTTGTCGAGCCGGTCGATGGCGTCGAGCGTGGCGGCCAGCCGCCCGGCCAGCGCCGGGGTGCCGATCCAGCCGAACTCCCGGGCGCAGCAGCAGGCCAGCAGGTACATGCCGATGTTGGTCGGCGAGGTGCGGTGCGCGACGGTCGGCTCGGGCTCGAGCTGCAGGTTGTCGGGCGGCAGGTGATTGTCTTCGGGGCCGACGACATGCTCGAAGAAACGCCAGCAGTCGCGTGCCAGTGTCTCGAGATAGCGCTGGTGCTCGGGTTCGAGGGTGCTCGCGGACCCGGTCGGTGTGCGGCTGCTCCACCAGGCCGCCAGCGGGGCCAGCGCCCACAGCGCGAAGAGCGAGGCGCCGAGCCAGGGGTGCGGGCTCCGGAGCGATGCCAGCGCGAGCGCGATGCAGGCTGCGCTGCTGAGCGCCGAGCCGCGCACGAAATCGATCAACGCGTAGCGCGCCTGCGCCTGGGCCTGCGCGGCAGTGGTCCATTCGAGCAGATGCCGCCGGCTGGCCAGCAGCCTCCATGCGGCCCGCGCGCTGGCGTCCAGAAGCAGGCGTGCCTGCGCCGCCAGTTGCACGAACTGCCAGCACGCGCCGGCCATCGCGCGCAGCAGTTCGGTGCCGCCGACATCGAAGAAATGCGGCAGCTCGATCGAGCGTCGGGTCGGCACCAGTCCCGCCAGCGCCCCGAGCAGCGGGCCGAGCACCAGGGCCGATGCGACGGCGGCGAACGCCCACGACAGTGGCAGTGCGTCCGTGAAGAGGACCCAGGCGAGCAGCGCCGCCGAGGCCGGCACCACCAGGGCGCGCCGCAGGTTGTCGCTCATCTTCCAGAGCCCGAGTGCGTCGATGCCGAAGCGCCACGGGCGCAGCATCAGCGGCAGCAGCTGCCAGTCGCCGCGGGTCCAGCGATGCACGCGCGAGGCGGCCACGCCGGCGTGATGCGGATGGTCCTCGACCAGCACCAGGTCGCTCACCACGGCGCAGCGCGCCACCGTGCCTTCGAGCAGGTCGTGGCTCAGCACCGCGCCGTCGGGCAGCCGGCGGTCGAGCGTGGCGTGCACCGCCTGGACGTCGAGCAGCCCCTTGCCGGTGAAGGAACCGGTGCCGAAGACGTCCTGGTAGATGTCGGAGGCGCTGTTGCTGTAGGGGTCGAGGCCGCACTGGCCGGCGAACATCCAGTGAAACGGGGAGCGCTCCTCGCGCTCCGGGAACGGTGTGACGATGCGCGGCTGAAAGATGCCGAAGCCGGCCGTGACGCGCCGGCCGGCGGGGTCGGTCTGCGGCGCGTTCAGCGGGTGCGCCGCCACCGCCACCAGCTCGCGCAGCGTACCGGGGGGCAGGCCGGTGTCGCTGTCGAGCGTCATCACGTAGGGAATGCGGTCGGCGAGCCCGGCGCCGCCGGCTTCCGCCACGAAGCCGCTGGCGTCGCCGGTGGCCAGCAGGCGCAGCAGCATCTCGAGCTTGCCGCGCTTGCGCTCCCAGCCCATCCACCGCTGCTCGGTCTCGGACCAGGTGCGCGGCCGGTGCAGCAGCAGGAAGCGCGCGCCGGCGCCGGGATAGGTGTCGTTGAGCGCGCCGATCCGGCGCAGGGCGTCGTCCAGCAGCAGCGAATCGCCGGGCATCGACGCCTGGTCGGCATCGGCCCAGTCGGTGAGCAGCGCGAACTGGGCCTGGTCTTCGCGGTTGGCGAGCCAGTGCAGCTCGAGCCGCCGGGCCAGCTGCGCGTTCGCCTCGATCGAGCTCAGCATCGAAGGCACCACGACCAGCACGCGGTGCGCCGGTGGAATGCCGTCGGCGAATTCGAGCCTTGGCAGGGCCCGGACCCGGGTCGATTCCGCGACGATGCGGTGCACCAGCGCGATCACCGCTTCGGACAGCGGCCAGGCGAGCAGCACCAGCGCCACCACCGCGGTCCAGGCGGCGTCGGGCCAGCCGTTGCGATTCAGACCGTGGACCGCGGCGGCCAGCAGCAGCGAGGTGCCGGTGGCGATGGCCGCCAGGTAGAGCGCCAGGCGCCAGTTGCGGGGCTGGCGGCGGTGCCGCACCGCCGCGGCCTTGTCATCGCTGCGTGCCGGTGCGAGCGCGGCGACCAGTTCCGGGCGGCCTTCACCGAACAGGTAGTAGCCGGCCGTCCGTTCGGCGCTCGACCCGCGGGCCGGCTGCGCGACTTCGGGGACGTCGGCATCGGCGGCGGCCTGCAGCGCCAGTCCGACCACGGCCTGCGCCACCTCGCGCTCCGTTTGCCTGGTGCTTCGCGCCACCTGTTCCATCGCCTGCGTGATCTGCTGGCGCGTGATTTCGCTCTCGCTGCCGAAGCTCGGCAGCTCGCGCAGCACCCGCAGCGAGCGGCTCACGGGCTCGATCAGGTCGGCCCAGTCGACCTGGCCGATCATGCGCAGCGTCGTGATGATGTTGCCGACCGTGAGGTTGGCCGCCGCCTGCGCGGATTGGGCGTCGGCGATCAGCGCCGGGCCGTTCGGGCAGTGCTGCTCGCACCACTTGACGAGCGCGGGCGGATGCTCGCCCTGTTCGACCGGCAGCCGTTGCCAGAGCTGGGTCAGGTAGCTGTCCTGCATGCCGCGGCTCTGCAGTGCGCGATACAGCACGTCGAGTTCGTGCGACGACAGCGAATCGGCCGCGTCCCAGGCCGCGTGCGCCACTTCGCGCGCGACCTTGTTCTCGGCGATGCTTTCGGCGACCCGGCGCAGGTTCTCGAGCAGCACCACGCGCAGCGTGGTCGGCAGCGCCCACAGTTCGCCGAGCGTGAGCTCGTCGATGTCCTGGTAGGCATCCAGGAAAGCCGTGAACAGCGTCTTGTTGAGGACGCTGTCGGTGTGCGCCACGTAGGCCCAGGCGATACCGTAGACACGCGGCAGCCCGGCCAGCGGCGGCACCGCGAGCTTCGGCAGGCGCGCGTAGTAGCGGCGCGGCACGCCTTCGCGGATCTGCTGCAGCTGCGCCTCGACCAGGTGGAAGTTGTCGAGCAGCCATTCGGCCGCTGGCGACACATAGCGCCCGCTGCGCGAGATCAGCGCGATGTAGTCGTAGGCGCTGCGCAGCGAGTCGAGGTTCTTGTCGACCCGCGGAAAGAAGGGGTGGCCGTCGCCGCGCGCATCCGCGGACTGCACCACCTGCGCCCGTGCCAGGCTGTGGCCGTGCTGTGCGAAACGCTGGGCGCCGAACAGCTCGGCGCGGATCGGCGCTTCGACCGGCTCGTGCGGCCCGAGCAGGAGGGCGCGCGCGTACTGACTGAGGGTGTCGAGCCGGTCGACGACCGCCGCGGCACTCAAGCGAACGCGAACAGTCCGATGGCGAGCACGCCGGCCACGCAGGCCATGGTCACGATGCGGCCAGCGACGACGGATCGCACCTGCTGCAGATGGCTGCGGACCGCGAACCATCGTCCCTGGGCCCGTGCGCAATGCCGCATGTGCGAAGCCAGCGCGTCGAAGTCGCCGCTGACGAAGTCGATCGGGGAACGGACAAGCGATTGCGGGGATGACATGGCGGAGTTTTCCTGTGAACGACCCTGAAGCCGCCGCGCGATTGCGAGAGCTGTGAACGTGGGGGTCAGGGTACTCCCTCTGCCATGGCCTTTATTTCCGCTTGGCCGTGAATAGGTGTAGGAGATCGCGGACAGTGTCCGCTCGCGCCAGTTCAGCCGGTGTTGCGCAGGCCCGCCGCCACCCCGTTGATCGACATGTGGATGCCCTTCTGCAGCCGCTCGTCGACCTGGCCCGCGCGGTAGCGGCGCATCAGCTCGACCTGCAGGTGGTGCAGCGGATCGATGTAGGGGAAGCGGTGCCGGATCGAACGCTGCATGTCGGCGTTGCCTTCCAGGCGCTGCCTGGCGCCGGTGATCAAGGTCAGCGCGTCGGAGGTACGGTGCCATTCGGCCTCGATCATCGAGAACACCTTCTGCCGCAGCTTCTTCTCGGCCACCAGCTCCGAGTAGCGCGAGGCCAGGGCCAGGTCGCTCTTGGCCAGCACCATGTCCATGTTCGACAGCAAGGTGCGAAAGAAGGGCCACTGCGCGTACATGCGCTGCAGCAGCGCCTGGCGTTCCTTGCGCGCGGCCGGGTTGGCCGCCTGCGCGAGGAAGCGCTCGATCGCCGAGCCGAAGCCATACCAGCCGGGCAGCGTCAGGCGGCACTGGCCCCAGCTGAAGCTCCAGGGTACGGCGCGCAGGTCCTCGATGCTGCGGCTCGGATTGCGCGAGGCCGGGCGCGAGCCGATGTTGAGTTCGGCGATCTCGCGGATCGGCGTGGCGCTGAAGAAGTAGTCGCCGAAGCCCGGCGTCTCGTAGACCAGTGCGCGGTACGCGGCCATGCTGGCCGCCGACAGTTCGGCCGCCGCGGCGACGAAGGTGGTGGGCGCGGCCTTGGCGGTCGGCAGCAGCGTGGCCTCGAGCGTCGCGGCCACCAGCGTCTCGAGGTTGCGGCGGCCGATCTCGCTGTTGGCGTACTTCGAGCCGATCACCTCGCCCTGTTCGGTCAGCCGGATCTGGCCGCGCACCGTGCCCGGCGGCTGCGCGAGGATCGCCTGGTAGCTCGGACCGCCGCCGCGCCCCACGGTGCCGCCGCGGCCATGGAACATGCGCAGGCGGATCGCCACGCCGCTGTGCGCATTGAGGTCGTCGAACAGCGCCACCAGCGCCAGCCCGGCGCGGTACAGCTCCCAGTTGCTGGTGAAGATGCCGCCGTCCTTGTTGCTGTCGCTGTAGCCCAGCATCACGTCCTGCTCGGCGCCCGAGCGCTGGATCAGCGCGTGGATGCCCGGCAGCGCGTAGAAGGCGCGCACGATCGGCGCCGCGTTGCGCAAGTCCTCGATGGTTTCGAACAGCGGCACGACGATCAGGTCGCAGGTGGCGTTGTCGGCGAGCGTGCCGCGCAGCAGGCCCACTTCCTTCTGGAGCAGCAGCGCCTCCAGCAGGTCGCTCACGGTCTCGGTGTGGCTGATGATGTAGTGGCGGATCGCCGCGGTGCCGAAGCGCGCCCGCGCGGTGCGGGCGGCGGCGAAGATCGCGAGCTCGCTCCTGGCGAGCGCGGAGTAATCGGCGTCGGGCACGCGCAGCGGCCGGGCGTCGTCGAGCAGGCGCAGCAGCAGCGCCTGCTTGTCCTCTTCGGACAGCGCGGCGTAGGCCGGCTCGATGCGTGCGGTGGCCAGCAGCTCGGCCACCACCGCTTCGTGCTTGTCGGAGCTCTGGCGCAGGTCGACGGTCGCCAGGTGGAAGCCGAATACCTCGACCGCCCGGATCAGCGGATGCAGGCGCGGCGCGGCGAGCACGCTGCCGTGCTTGTCGGCCAGCGACTCCTCGATGGTGTGCAGGTCGGCCAGCAGTTCCTCGGCCGTGACGTAGGGGTTCTGCGGCCGCACCGCGTGGCGCGCGGCCTCGCCGCCCGTGAGCTCGCGCAATGTGGCGGCGAGCCGCGCGTACATGCCGGTCAGCGCCCGGCGGTAGGGCTCGTCGACCCGGTGCTCGTTCTTGTCGGGCGAGCGCTCGGCCAGCGCCTGCATCTCGATCGAGACGTCGACCAGCCCGGCCGACAGCGACAGTTCGCCGCCGAGGTAGTGCAGTTCGGTGAGGTAGTGGCGCAGCGCCAGTTCGCTCTGGCGCTTGAGGGCGTATTCGAGGGTCTCGGCGGTCACGTTGGGATTGCCGTCGCGATCGCCGCCGATCCACTGGCCCATGCGCAGGAACGGCGCCACCGCAGGCACGCTGCTGCCATGGGCCAGGGCCTTCTCGAGCTCGGCATAAACGCGCGGAATCTCGCGCAGGAAGGTGGCCTCGTAGTAGCTCAGCGCGTTCTCGATCTCGTCGGCCACGGTGAGCTTCGAAAAGCGCAGCAGGCGCGTCTGCCACAGCTGGGTCACGCGGGTGCGCATCTGGCGTTCGTTGTCGGCGTACTCGATGGGCGTCAGCGCGTCCTTGCTCCCGGCGAAGGCGCGCTGGCGCAGCGCGATCTCGTCGCGCGCCGTGAGCAGCTGCGCGATGGCGCGCTCGGCGTCCAGGATGCTCTTGCGCTGCACTTCGGTCGGGTGCGCCGTGAGCACCGGCGAGACATAGCTGTGGGCCAGCGACTCGACCACCGCCTCGGGCTTGATGCCGGCCTTGCGGATTCGCGCCAGCGCCGTCTCCAGACTGCCCTCGGCGCTCTCGCCGGCACGCTCGGCCTCGGTGCGGCGGCGGATCTGGTGCCGGTCCTCCGCCAGGTTGGCCAGATGGCTGAAGTAGGTGAAGGCGCGGATCACGCTCACGGTCTCTGCCGCGCTGAGCCCTTTCAGCAGGTTTTTCAGGGCCCGGTCCGCGGCGTGGTCGGCATCGCGCCGGAAGGCCACCGACAGGGTGCGGATCTTCTCGACCAGCGCGTAGCTCTCGTCGCCTTCCTGTTCGCGGATCACATCGCCCAGGATGCGCCCGAGCAGCCGGATGTCAGCAATCAGCGGCAGGTCTTCGTCACGGGTCCGGCGCTTCGCGGCAACCGGTGCGGGGCTCGTCTTCATTCGAAACTTCTCCTCGGGGACTGGGGATGCGCCGACGTTGCTGCGGCGCAACATGCTAGCATCCTCCGGTCTCTTTCTCATTTGGAAAACGGTCTTGAGCAACATCGTGATCGCCACGCGCGAAAGCCGCCTGGCCATGTGGCAGGCCGAACACGTCAAGGCGCTCCTGCAAGAACAGGGCCACACGGTCGAACTGCTGGGCATGACCACCCGCGGCGACCAGATCCTGGACCGCTCGCTCAGCAAGGTCGGCGGCAAGGGCCTGTTCGTCAAGGAACTCGAAACCGCGCTCGAAGACGGGCGTGCCGACATCGCGGTGCATTCGCTCAAGGACGTGCCGATGGACCTGCCCGAGGGCTTCGCGCTGGCCTGCGTGCTCGAACGCGAAGACCCGCGCGATGCGCTGGTGTCGCCGCGCTACGCCTCGCTCGCCGAGCTGCCGCAGGGTGCGGTGGTCGGCACCTCCAGCCTGCGTCGCGTGGTGCTGCTGCGCGCGCTCAGGCCCGACCTGCGCATCGAGCCCCTGCGCGGCAACCTCGACACCCGGCTGCGCAAGCTCGACGAGGGCCAGTACGACGCCATCGTGCTGGCCGCCGCCGGGCTCAAGCGGTTGGCGCTGGAAAGCCGCATCCGCGAATGCTTCGAACCCGACACGATGCTGCCGGCGGCGGGGCAGGGTGCGCTCGGCATCGAGGTCCGGACCGAGCGGGCCGATCTGCTGGCGCTGCTGGCGCCCCTCGACAGCCGCCGCGACGGCCTCGCGACCGCCGCCGAGCGCGCCGTCAGCCGCACGATGGGCGGCAGCTGCTCGATGCCGCTGGCGGCCCACGCGCGCTGGCAGCCCGACGGCCGCCTGCGCATCGACGCCGCGCTGGGCGACCCCGAAGGCCTGACGCCGCTGGTGCGGGCCCAACTGGTGGCCGAGGCCGCCGATGCGGCCCAGGCCACGGCGCTGGGCGAGGCCGCGGCACGTCTGCTGCAGGGATGAGGCCTCTTTCGGTTTGTCCATGCTGCTGATCACACGACCGGCCTCGGAAGCCGCGCGCTGGGTGGACGACCTGCGCGCCGCCGGCGTGGACGCCGTGGCGCTGCCCCTGATCGCGATCGCGCCGCTCGAAGACCCCGCGCCGCTGCAGGCCGCCTGGCGGCGGCTGTCGGGCTACGACGCGCTGATGTTCGTCAGCGCCGCGGCGGCCGAGCACTTCTTTCGCGGCATCGACCTGCCGCTGCCTGCGCGCCTGCGCTTCTGGGCCACCGGTCCCGGCACCGTGCGCGGGCTGCATGCGGCCGGTGTGCCGCCGGCGGCGATCGACGCGCCGCCCGCCGATGCGGCGCAGTTCGATTCCGAGCAGCTCTGGGCCCGCGTGGCGGACCAGGTTCGTCCGGGCGTCCGGATCCTGATCGTCCGCGGCGGCGATGCCACGGGGCAGGCCACGGGACGTGACTGGCTGGCCCGCGAGATCCTGGCCCAGGGCGGCGCCTGCGATGCGGTGGCCGCCTACCGGCGCTTGCCGCCGCCCTTCGGCGAGGCCGAGCGCCGGTTGGCGGCCGAGGGCGCCAGCGGGGCCGCCGCCTGGCTCTTCAGCAGCTCGGAGGCGATCGCCAATCTGTGCCGCCTGATGCCGGCCGCCGACTGGCAGCAGGCCCGTGCGCTGGTCACCCACGAGCGCATCGCCGAAGCCGCGCGCGCTGCCGGTTTCGGCCGCGTGGAGGTCTCGCGTCCATCGCTGTCGGCCTTGGTCGCGTCGATAGAATCCCTGGCATGAGCGACGCTCCCGTCTTCAACGAGCCCTTGCCGGAACCCGCATCGCGCGCGCCGGTGCCGGCTGCGTTGCCGCTCGGCCATTCGGCCGCGGCGGCGCTGCTGTCGCGGCTCGCGTTCGGCCTGCTCGCACTGGTCGCCGTGGTGGCCCTGCTGATGGCGCTCGCGCTGTGGCAGAAGGTCAGCGGCATGCAGGAGCAACTGGCCCGCCAGAGCGCGGATGCCTTGGCGCAGTCGTTGGAGGCCCGCACCCTGGCGCGCCAGGCGCAGGAGGTCGTGCGCGACACGGCCGCCCGGCTGGCGCTGGCCGAGACCCGGGTCGGTGAAGTGGCGCTGCAGCGCTCCCAGCTCGAGGAGCTGATGCAGAGCCTGTCGCGCTCGCGCGACGAGAACCTCGTGGTCGACATCGAGGCGGCCGTGCGGCTGGCGCTGCAGCAGGCCCAGGTCACCGGCAACGTGCAGCCGCTGCTGGCCGCGCTCAAGGCCGGCGACACGCGCATCGCCCGGGCCGGGCAACCGCGGCTGGCGCCGCTGCAGCGCGCCATGCAGCATGACGCCGACCGGCTGCGCAGCAGCGCCAGCGCCGACAACGGCGAAGCGCTCCAGAAGCTCGACGAACTGATGCGCATGGTCGACGACCTGCCGGCGCTCAACGCCGTGGCGGCGCGCGGCGGCGGGCTCGACACCTTGCAGGTCGAGCCGCTGCCGGCCAATGCACCCTGGTGGCAGCGCTTCCTGATGATGGTGCGCACCGAGGCCCGCTCGCTGCTGCGGGTGGGGCGCATCGAGCGGCCCGAGGCGGTGCTGCTGACGCCCGAACAGACTTTCTTCCTGCGCGAGAACCTCAAGCTCAAGCTGCTCAACGCCCGGCTGGCGCTGCTGTCACGGCAGGTCGACACGGCGCGCGGCGAAATGGCGACCGTCTCGGCGGCGATCAACCGCTACTTCGATCCGGCCTCGCGCCGGGTCCAGGCCGCGGCCACGCTGGTGCAGCAGGTGCAGGCGCAGATCCGCACCAGCGAGCCGCCACGGGTCGACGAGACCCTGGCCGCGCTCGCCACGGCGGCCGCAGGGCGCTAGGGCGGGCCTGAAGCCATGCGCGCCGCCCTCTGGTTCCTGGCCCTGTTCGGCATCGCCGCCGCGGTGGCGCTGTTCGCCGGCAACAACCAGGGCACGATCACTGTCTTCTGGCCGCCCTGGCGGGTCGACCTGTCGCTGAACCTGGTGCTGCTGCTGCTGTTTGCGGCCTTCGTGCTGCTGCACCTGGCGCTGCGCGGATTGGCCGCCCTGTTCTCGCTGCCCAAGCAGGCGCGCCAGTGGCGGCTGCAGCAAAAGGAGCGTGCGCTGCATGCGGCGCTGCTCGATGCCGCGGCGCAGTTGCTTGCCGGGCGCTTCTCCCGGGCCCGCAAGGCGGCCCAGGCGGCCCTGTCGCAGGAGCGTCGGCTGGCCGCGCTCGACGCCCGGCTGCCGCAGGCGCTGCAGGTCCGCGTGATCGCGCACCTGCTGGCGGCCGAGAGCGCGCAATCGCTGCAGGACCGTCCGGCACGCGATGCGCATCTGCAGCAGGCGCTCAACGAAAGCGCCGAGCGCGGCCCGCAGCTCTCGCCCGAAACGCGGGAGGGCGTGCAGCTGCGCGCGGCCCGCTGGGCGCTCGACGATCGTGACGCCCCGGCCGCCCTGGCGCGGCTCGGCGAGCTGCCGCTGGGCGCGCAGAGGCGCACGCTGGCACTGCGGCTGCGCTTGAAGGCCGCGCGCCAGGACCGGCGCACGCTGGAAGCCCTCGAGACCGCCCGGCTGCTGGCCAAGCACCGGGCCTTCTCGGAGGCGGCTGCGCAGAGCATCGTGCGCGGCCTCGCCACCGAACTGCTGTCGGGCGCCCACGATCCGGCCCAGTTGCTGCGCGCCTGGAGCGAGTTCGAACCCTCGGAGCGCGAGATGCCCGAGGTCGCCATCCATGCGGCCCAGCGGATGGTGGCGTTGCGCGGCGACCTGACCTTGGCGCGGGCCTGGCTGCTGCCGGTCTGGGAGCGCATGGTCCAGCATCCGCAGGGCCTGGGCGAATCCTTGCGCGTGAAACTGGTCCGTGCGCTCGAAGCCGGCCTCGACTCGGTCGATGCCGACTGGCTGGCACGCATCGAATCCGCGCAGCGGAACAACCCGCGCGATGCCAACCTGCAGTACCTGGCCGGCATGGCGTGCATGAAGCGCCAGCTGTGGGGCAAGGCGCAACAGTTGCTCACACAGGCCGGATTGGCCCTGCAGGACACCAACCTACATCGCAGGGCATGGCAGGCGCTGGCGCAACTGGCCGAAGCGCGCGACGACGCCGACCAGGCATCGGCCGCCTGGAAACGTGCGGCCCAAACAGAGAGCTCCTGAGCGCGGCTTACTGCTGTTGGTTCTGCTGCTATTGAATCAATAGCACCCGAAGCCGGGTCTTGCTGCATTGCAAGATTGCACCGGCTTGGAAAATGCCCGGAATCGTGCTATTTCAGCATCGTGTAGGACAATTTCTCTGCCTTATGCTCTAAGCCGACAAAGGGTTTGAAACCCGCGCCCATACTGATGTACAGTCGTAACTGTTTGCAAAAGTATTCATTCCAGGGTCACGATGCGGAGCTGCACTTGAAGCATTTTTTACTACATGTCGCGCTGCTGGCTTCGGTGGGCTTGCTGGTTCAAGGCTGTGCGCCGCTGGCGCCGGGCTTCAGTTCAGCGAGCAATGATGCCGCGTCGGCCGTTTCGCCTTCGGGCTTTTCCACGGCCGACATCGATCCGCCGCCAGCGGGTGCCTTGACCGAAATTACCCCCGAACTGATCCGGGCTCAACGCGCGGCCACCCAGGCGACGACGCTCGGTCCCGAAGTCATGAAGCTGGTCGGCGAGACCGGGCCATATCGAATCGGGCCCGGCGACGTCCTGGGTATCGCGGTCCTGGACCACCCCGAGATTTCCTACAGTTCGGGCGCCCCGCCCTCTGGCGGGGGCGACGGTGCCAGCGTGGCGGCTGCGCCCGGCTACATCGTTTCGGCCACGGGCCAGTTGAGCTTTCCGTACATCGGTTCGCTGGTGGTCTCGGGCATGACCATCGAGGAGGCGGAGGCCGCCCTCGTCAAGCGCCTGTCGCGCGTCTACCGGGACCCGCAGCTGAGCGTGCGCGTCAACGCCTTCCGCAGCAAGCGCGCCTACATGGACGGTGAGATCCGGACACCGGGCCTGATGCTCTTCAGCGACATCCCGATGACGCTCGCGGAGGCGCTCAATCGCGCCGGCGGCGTGTCTCCCAACGGCGACCGTTCCGCCATCATGCTCACGCGCGACGGCAAGATGACGCAGCTCAATCTGGTGGCGATGGCGGATGCCGGCATCGACCCCAGCCGCATTCCCCTGAAGCCGGGCGACATGCTGTACGTGCGCAGCCGCGAAGAAAGCAAGGTCGTGGTGATGGGTGAGGTGACGACTCAAATGGGCGTCCTCATGCGCAACGGCCGGCTCAGCCTGAGCGATGCCTTGATCGAGGTGGGCGGCGTCAACCTGAACACGGCCAATCCGCTGCAGATCTATGTGATCCGCAACGAAGCGAAGGGCGGCCAGTCGATCTTCCATCTCAACGCACGCACGCCGACGGCCATCGCCATGGCCGATGGCTTCGCCCTCCGGCCGAAGGACGTGGTCTATGTCGATCCGGTGCCGCTGGTGCAGTGGAACCGGGTGCTGAACCTGATCCTGCCATCGACCTCGTACGGGTATTCGTATCTCTATCGCGGCGGCAGCACCTCCGGCAGCCGATAGCGGACCGATCGTGACCATCCGGAACATCCTCGTCGTGTGCATCGGGAACATCTGCCGCAGTCCGATGGCCGAAGGCCTGCTCGCCGCGGCGCTGCCCGATGCGCAGGTCGCGTCCGCAGGGCTGGCCGCCATGGTGGGGGAGCCGGCGGACGAGATCGCGCGCGACCTGATGCGCCAGCACGGCATCTCCATCGAATCGCATCGCGCGAAGCAGATCGGCCTCGATGCCTGCCAGCGCGCCGACCTGATTCTGGTCATGGACGGCAAGCAGCGCCGGTCGGTCGAGGAGCGCTATCTGTTTGCCGCCGGCAAGGTATTTCGCCTGTGTGAGTTCAGCGATCAGGACGTGCCGGACCCGTATGGTGCCGGTCGCGCCTCTTTCGAGCGTGCGCTGACGCTTATCGAAGACGGCACCCAGCAATGGGTCCAACGCATTTCAAGAGTATCCAGTCGATGAATTCCACACTCACCCCCAAATCCAATCCCAGTTCGTTCGATACGGCGGAGGAGCAGGATTTCAACATCGGGCACTACATCGAAGTGCTGGTGGCGAACAAGTGGCTCATCGCCTTCATCACGCTGGTCGTCTTCCTGGGCGGCGTGGTGTATGCGCTCCTCGAGCGGCCGATCTACGAGTCCACCCTGGTGATTCAGGTGGAAGATCCCGAAGGCAGCAAGGGGATCTTGAGCGAAGCCGGCGGCGCGCTGTTCGACGTCAAGACGCCGGGCTCTGCAGAAATGGAGATCATCCGGTCGCGCATGATCGCCGGCAAGGCGGTCGAGGCGATCAAGCTCTACATCGTGGCCAGTCCCCGCTACGTCCCCTATGTCGGCGGCTGGCTGGCGCGGCGATCGACGGGGCTCTCCGACCCTGGATTCCTCGGCTTCGGCGGCTATGTGTCGGGGCGGGAACTGATCGAGGTGTCGCAGTTCGATGTTCCGAAATCGCTGGAAGGTTCGCTCTTCACGGTGACCGCCCAGGAAGGCGGCCAGTACACGCTGGCCTCCCCGATGCTGTCCAAGCCCTTGAGCGGCACCGTCGGCGCGCCGCTGAAAGCGCAGACGGCGGCCGGGCCGATCGAGCTCACGATCAGCCGGCTGGCCGGCAAGCCGGGCGCCGAGTTCAACCTGCAGCGCCTCGGCACGCTGCCGACCGCGCTGGGGTTGCAGGCCGGGCTCGGGCTGAGCGAACGCGGCAAGTCCTCGGGCATCATCAACGTGACGCTGCAGGACAGCAATCCCGACCGGGCGGCACAGGTCTTGAATGCCGTGGGTGAGCAGTACGTGCTGCAGAACGTCGAGCGCAAGGCGGCCGAAGCGCGCAAGACGCTCGCCTTCCTGGATGTCCAGCTGCCCCAGTACAAGCGCCAGATGGAAGCGGCCGAAGAAACCTACAACCGCTTCCGCAACCAGAAGGGGATGGTCTCCTTCACCGAGGAGGCGTCGTCGGTCCTTGCCCAGGCGGTCGACCGCCAGAGCAAATTGCTGGACGCCGAGCAGCGTCGGCGGGAACTCGAAGCGCGCTTCACCGCCAATCACCCGCTGGTGCAGACGCTGGATGGCCAGATCGCGGCGCTGCGCTCGGATATCGCCAACGTCCAGATCCGCATCAAGGGGCTGCCGGCCCTCCAACAGGAAGCGGTGCGCATGGAGCGCGACGTCAAGGTGAACACCGAGCTCTACCAATCCCTGCTCAACAACGCCATGCAGCTGCGGCTGGTCAAGGAGGGCAAGGTGGGCAACGTCCGGGTGCTCGACGAGGCGATCCCGCCGTCGTACCCGATCAAGCCGAACCGCAAGGTCATCGTCGCCTCGGCGCTGGCACTGGGCCTGTTCCTCGGCATCTGCGCCGCCTTCCTGCGAAACGCCTTCATCGAGCAGCGCCTGCGGGATCCGCACGAGGTCGAGGCCGACATCGGCCTGCCCGTGTTCTCGACCATTCCCATGAGCCCGGCGCAGGAGGCGATCGCGGCGCGGCGCCTGAGCGGCGCGACCGGGGTGCGCCTGCTGACGATCGAGAAGGCCGACGATCCGGCCGTCGAAAGCCTGCGCAGCCTGCGAACCGCCATGCAGTTCGCGATGCTCGAATCGCCCAACAACCGGGTGCTCATCACCGGACCGACGCCGGGCGTGGGCAAGAGCTTCGTCGCCGCCAATTTCGCCGCGCTGATGGCCGCTGCCGGCCGCCGCACGCTGTTGATCGACGCCGACCTGCGGCGCGGCCACACGCATCAGTACTTCGGCCTGCAGCGCCATGGAGGCCTGTCCGAGCTGATCGCCGGCAGCTTGACGATTCAGCAGACCGTGCACCGCCAGGTGGTGCCCAGCCTGGACTTCCTGGCGACCGGCCAGTTGCCGCCCAACCCCGCCGAGCTGCTGGTGTCGGACTCGTTCAAGTCGAACCTCGAACGCCTCTCCGAGCAGTACGACCTGGTGGTCATCGACGCGCCGCCGGTGCTGGTCGCCGCCGACACCAGCACGGTGGCGACGCACGTGGGCACCGTGCTGCTGGTGGCGCGCGCCAACCTGTCGACGATGGGCGAGCTGAAGGAGAGCACCCGACGCCTGGCCATGGGCGGCAAGGCGGCGACCGGCGTGCTGCTGAACGGCATGAACGTCAATCGCAGGACCTACGCCGCCTACAAGTACGGCCGCTACCGCTACACCAGCTACAACTACGAGAGCATCCTGCCCGAAGAGCAATAGCTCGCCCCCAGGTTGCCCGGCACTTCGTGTCCGGGCGCCTCGAGTCGCTGCCAGAGGCAGCGGCCCTTCGGAGCAGTCCAAGCCTGCGCAGGCAGGCTTGGAGCCGCGGCTCCTCAGCCCCCTACCGGGGGCAACACCAGCGGCCCGGCAAAGCCGGTTCCGCGGTGTTTCACCAGCTAGAGCCGGGCTTCGCCGGCTCTTTTTGTTGTGGGGATGCCGATGCAGGCTTCGAGGTCCCTCTCGAAACGGGCGAGCACGGCGTCGCGGTCGAAGTTGGCTTCGGCGAAGGCGCGGGCGCGCAGGCTCAGTTCGCGGCGCAGATCGGGCTGGGAGGCCAGCGTCAGCACCGCATCCGCGAAGGCGCGGGCGTCGTCCGGGGCCACGGCGATGCCGCATTGCGAAGCGACTTTGCCGAGTTCGGTTTCGGGCCTCGCGCCGGCGACCACCGGGCGGCCGCTGCTGAGCATGCCGGTGAGCTTGGACGGCATCACGAGGTCGGCAGCATCCGCGCGCTGCGGCAGCAGATGGATGTCGGCAAGGCCCAGCAGGTCGCCCAGGCGCTCGACCGGCTGGAGGTCGAGGAAGCGCACGTTCGCGAGCTTCTCGCAGCGCTGCATCAGGTCGGCGCGGCCGGCGCCGTTGCCGCAGAACACGAACTCGAGACCAGGCCGCCCCTGCAGCAGCTGCGCCATCTCGGCCAGCAGCTCGAGGCCCTGCTTGGCGCCCATGTTGCCCGAATAGAGCGCCACCACGGCATCGTGCGCGATGCCCAGCTCGGCGCGATAGGGGCTGGCCGCCCGCAGTGGCTGCACCGCCGACACGTCGGCCCAGTTCGGCAGCGAGACCAGCCGCTCGGCTTCGGTGCCCTTGCTGCTGGCGCGCTCCATCATGTGCGACGAGATGGTCGAGATGCGGTCGAAGCGCCGCATCAGGCCGCGCTCCGTCGCGGCCACGATCGAACGCACGCGGTCGCCCTTGAGCAGGCCGAGCTCGAACGCCGCGTCGACCTCGTAGTCCTGGATGTGCAGCCATGCTTTCGCCGAGCGCAGCCGGGCGAACGCCAGCGCCGCCGGCGAGCAGAACAGCGGCGGCTCGGTCACCCACACGACGTCGGGCTTCCAGCGCCATTGGGCAAGCAGCGCGGGCAGGCTCGACAGCGCAAAGCTCGCCAGGTGGACCAGCCGCTTCAACCCGGTCACCTTGCGCGGCACCCACAGCGGGGTGCGAAAGACGGTGGCGCCGTGCCAGTCCTCGCGGGCGTAGCGCGATCCGCTGTAGCCCGGCCGGACCGACCAATGCGGGTAGTAGGGCGGGGCTGTCACGACGCGGACCTCATGCCCCCTGGCCGCGAGCCAGGCCACCATCTCGCCTGTGTATTTGCCGATCCCGGTCAGTTCGGGTGCGAAGTTGATTCCGTAGACGAGAAGTTTCATTGACCCTCGGGCAGCATGGCAGCCTTGGCAGGGCGCGGATCGGGCGGCGGCGCAGCGCTGCCCGACCCCGGCGCTCGTTCACTCACGATCCGGACCAGCCCTTGCGCCACCTGCTCGACCTGGAAGCGATCGCGGAACGACTGCCGGGCCGCGAGCCGCATGGCCGCGGCCTCGGCCGGCGTCAGCGCCAGCCAGCGCTGCAGCGTGTCGACCGTGCCGGCCAATGTGTCCGGGGCCACCAGGCCGGCGCCGTCCTGCACGATCTCGCGCCAGATGTTCACCTTGTCGCTGATCAGGACGGGCTTGCCACAGGCCAGCGCCTCGACCACGGCGATGCCGAAGTTCTCCTGGTGCGAGGGCAGGCAGAATGCGTCCGCCGAATGGAAAGCGCCCCATTTGAGGTCGCCCTGCAGCATGCCGGTCCAGGTGATCCGCCCTGCCACGCCGAGTTCGGCGGCGCGATTCTGAAGTTGCGCCACCAGGCGCTCGTCGCCTGGCCCGGCCATCACAAGTCGGAGTCCCGGCGAATCGGCAGCGACACGGGCGAATGCGTCGACCAGCAGGTCGCCGCCCTTCTTTTCGTGGATGCGCCCGAGATACAGCAGCGAGCGCTGGCCCCGAAGCTCGGGAAAGCGGGCCAGGAAGGCCTCGCTCAGGCCGGCGGCATCCGAAGGCGGCTCGGAGGTGCCGTACGAGCCGACCACCTCCCGGGCGCGGTAGAGCCAGAAGGACTGGCGGGCGAGCAGGCGTTCTTCCTCGCAGGTGAAGATCACTGCCGCCGCATCCCGCAGCACGCGGTACTCCGCCCAGGGCCAGTACAACCACTTTTTCAGGTGCTTGAGCGGATAGCGTCGCTTGAACCACGGATCGAGCATGCCGTGGGTGTAGACGAAATAGGGCGTGGGCGCCGAACGCAAGGCCCGCCAGGCCGCGAAGCTGGCGTATTGCCAAAGGCCGTTGACGATCACCGCGTCGTAGCGGCCGGCGTGGGCGCGCAGCCACGCGACCGCATCGGGGTTGTACTGGTAAGCGCCGCGCGAGGGGCCCAGCGGGTGGAGCGGCGCCGGGCACTCGCGAACCCAGGGTGCCGATGGATCGTCGAGCGACACCAGCTCGCTCTCGTGGCCGAGCGCGACCAGCGCCTCATGGATGCGCAGCACGCCCTCGATCGCACCGCCGGCGCGAGGATCGACCTTGGGAATCAGATGGAGGAACTTCACGCGGATGGACGGCGAGGAGCAAAGAACTCGACCGTCGGATGCCGGAACACGAGCAGGCCGAAAGCCAGCATGAGTCCCAGCAGGCCGTGGGCCGTCAGCTGGCCGATGGCCGACCAGGTCAACAGCGCGAGCGTGACGACCGCCCACAGCAGGATCGGGTAGGCCGAGTGCAGGCGCCTCGACAGTCGCCAGGCCTTGCGGACACCCATGACGATGACGCCCACCTTGAAGACGGTGAACACGTAGCCGATCAGGCCGCCCTCGAGCAGGATCCGGCTGGCCTCGACCTCGGCCAGCGCGAAGGCGCCGGTGCTGCCGGTGCGCACATAGTTGGCCAGGTTGGAGCCCAGTCCGATGCCGTAGCCGATCCAGGAGAAGTTGTCGAACGCCACGGATTGGCCGATGAAGATGGTGAAGATGCGGCCCCAGAACGTCTCGACCTCGGCAGCCTCCTGGAACCGTTGCTCGGTGATGGCGATCGCACCGCGGAAGGCGTAGAGCAGAACGGCGAGCAGCAGGATCCCGGCAATGACGCCCACGATCGCCCCGGTCCTGGACTTGCTCCGCGCCAGCAAGAGCCGGCCGATGAAGTAGGCGACGATCACCAGGCCCGACAGGATGACGGCGGCGCGCGAGCCGCTCACCATGCTCGAGACCACGAAGGCGGCGAACAGCGCCGCCGCGAACAGCGTCTGGCGCCCGGGCCGCTTGCGCGCCCCGACGACCGCGAACACAAGCGGCGCCATCAGCGCCAGGTAGGTCGTGAAGCCGGCCGTGAAGCTGAAGGTGCCGGTGGTCCGCACGACGTCGGCGATCACCAGGAAGATGTCGGACTCATCGCCGTCGATCTGGTTGTTGATGCGTGCGCCCGGAGGAGAGAAATGCTGCAGCACGGCCAGCGGGGCCATCAGCAGCAAGCTCCAGGCCGCGACCCTCAGCGCAGCCCGGTAGTCGGCTTCGTTCATCGTGGCGGCGGCGGCCACCCCGAACCAGATGTACAGCAGCCAGAAGCGCAGCCCGATCAGCAGCACTGTCGGCGAACTCTCGCCGACGACGAGTTGCAGCAAGCCCCAGGCGATGACCAGGCATGACCATGCGAGCAGTGCCTGGGTGATGCCCTTCTGCCGCCGCAGGGCGCCGTTGCGCAGGGCATAGGCGATCACGTAGATTGCCAGCAGGTCACGCACCAGCAACATCGGCAAGGTGGCCGACGAGGCCACCCATTTGCGCACCGCGCCCTCCAGCACGACGATCAGGAACACCGCGATGAAGGCCTTGCCCGCACGGGTTATCGACGCCGGCCGCGCCGCTGCGTGCGAGAAGGAGGCGGTCGTACTCATTGAACAAATTCCTCGAACAACTCTCCGGCCCGCTGTCGATAGCTGGCCCACGAAAAGGCATCGCCGGACTGGCGCGCCATGGACCGGGCCGCATGCAACTGCTCGGGCCTTTGCGCCAGTTGCCGCAACTGTGCGTGCAACGACTCCACCCCCGGCTCGACGATCCAGCCACTGCCCGGAAAGGCCTCGATCATCGCCTTGGCGCCGGTGTTCGTCGAGACCACGGCGGGTGTGCCGCATGCCATGGCCTCGGCGACCACCATGCCGAACGAATCGAAGCGCGAGGGCAGCAGCAGGCAGTCGGCGCGCGCGAGAATCGAGAACAGCTCGCCCTGCGGCACGTTCGGCGTATGGCGGGCATGGGGCGTGGCCAGGACCGCGCGCAGCAACTCGGCGTCGGCGACGCCGCCGACGAACTCCAGGTCATAGGCGATGCCTTCGGCATGCAGCCGCCGGAAGGTGGCGACGATGCTGTCGATCGACTTGAGCCGGCTCAGCGCGCCGGCGAAGACGAAGCGCGGCGGGCCGTCATGGGCCTGCCAGCCGGGCAGGCCGAGCGGCCGCTCGGCGCCGAGCATCATGGGCCGGACCTTGTCGGCCGGCACGCCATTCGCGGTGTAGCTCTCCGCGGCAAGTGGCGAGCAGGTCAGAATCAGGTCGGCCAACCGGATCTCCTCGTCCTTGCGGCGATTGATCTCAGGCGTGTAGGGGGTCGCCGGCGTGCCCAGCAGCCGGGCCGCGGTCTGGTGGTGGAAGGCGGCCGCATCCAGCACGCAGCGCGCGCCGATCGCCTTGGCTGCCTGGAAGGTGTGGAAGGCCGCGTTTTCGTAGGCGACGACGACCTTGGGCCTGAATTGCCGGATTTGCCGCGCGGCCCAGTGGTCGAACCAATGGAACACGCGGTGGACCACGTCGGAACCCGGTATGCCGAGATTCACCCGGTTCGACATCCGCAGGGCCAGCTGAAAGCGCGCCGGATGGCGCCGCAGCGCGCGCGGGATGTCGACGGTGCGGACCTTCGAGCGGTAGCCGGCGGGCAGCCACCATGGCAGCGTTTCGCCTTCGGCCACCACCGGCACGCCGGACCAGAACGACTGCAGCAGCGAACGCTCGTACAGCGCCAGGGCGAGCTGGTGCGAATGCTGCAACCCGGGATGGGTGACCAGGACCGGGGTCATGGCCGCGGCTCGACGCCGTGCACGGGCGAATTCGCCGGACCGGCCGGATCGGCACGGCGTCCGATCCAGGCCTCGAAAGGCGGGAGCAGCGCGACCGGGTCGTAGCAGAGGTCGGCGGGGCGTGCGTTCAGGCGGATGACCGCCGGATTGCCGGTGGCGACCGCCAGCGGCGGCACGTCCTTGGCGACCACCGCGCCCGCGCCCACCACCGCACCGTAGCCGATCGTGACGCCCGGGAGGATGGTTGCACCGACGGCGATCCAGGCGTAGTCGTCGATGCGTACCGGTTTCTTGAAAGACCGCCAGCCCGGATCCCCGACATGATGGCTGGCCGTGAGGATCGTGACCCGGTCGTTGATGACGACGCGCGATCCGATGCGGACCTGGTCGAGGGCGACGATTTCCGTCGAGCCCGAGATGAAGCAGTGCTCGCCGACGCTCAGATGGGCGGCCGGGCCCTTGAGCGCGAAGCGGTCGAGGATCGACAGCGCGCCCACCTGGACCCCGCGGGCGCGGAAACTGCGCCGCGCCATGACGATCTTGAGCAGCGCGACGGAATGCAGGGCCCGCTTGGCCCAGACGATGCACCAGCGCCGCGATCCGAGCGCCGGGCGTTCGCGCAAGCTCCACAAGTAGCTGATATCGCTCACGAGGAAACCTCCGTGCTGCGCACTGCGGTGCGAGCCCCCTTCGGAGCGGCCGGGCGGGGGCTCATCGCGTGGCCTCGCTGCGCATCGCCCTGAGGGCGGCGACATGGGCATCGACGCAATGCGGCTCGTACCATTGGCGCGCCTGGCGGCCGACGGTGCGTGCGTCGACGTTTTCGAGCGCGGCGAAGCCGGGCAAGTAATTGAAGTTGGCGACCAGCCCGTCGTGCGGCCGGTAGTCTTCCCACAGCAGGATCGGGCACAGGCCGTGGGCGCTGTAGGCGGCCAGCACGCCGCTCTTCGAGGCGTAGTCCAGGGGATACGAGAGGGCGCCATAGCTGGCGCCTGAGAGGGCTTGGCTGACCGCCTGCGCCGACAGCTTGCCGTGCACGACGGCCTTCTCCTGGACCAGGCGCTGCGCCAGTTGGGCATCCTGCAGCGGCGGTCCGATGTCGTGAATGACCAGGCCCCTGCGGCGAGCGCAGTCGAACACTTCGCCACCGGCCCATTGATAGACGTTGGCGCGCACGCCGGGACCGCCGAAGACGACCAGGTGCGGCGCCCTGTCGGCGTCGATCGATGCCGGCTCGCCCACGTTCGAAAACACGGGCAGCACCCGATGCGGTGCGGCGCCGCGCCGCGCCAGCAGCCAGCGGCCGGACTCCTCCCGGTTGGTCAGCCAGAAATCCGAGAGATCGAGCAGTTCGCGGGCAATCCGCTTCTGCCAGGCGCCGAGCCAGAAGGCGGAACCCCATGGCGGACTGGAGGCGTACAGCTCGTGGAACACCACGCCGAAGGCCTGGAAGCGGCTGCGCAGACGGCGCACCTGCTCGACCAGCCAGAGCGGCACGCCGCGCTTGTGGTAGCCGTAGCCGCTGAAATGCAGCAGCAGGCAGTCGCCCGAAAGCGACGAGATATCGGTCGTGCGGGTCATCTCGAACGGAGGCGCCTGCAGCGACTGGCCGATCACGCTCGCATAGTCCCGCACGCCGCCGGAGCCCGGCGGAACGAGGGATAGAAAGGAGGCGCCCATGGTGGGAATGCAGCCGCTACGGGCCGCCTCAGGCGACCAGTGCTTCGCTGCAGAAATCTTCGTAGGCGTGCTCGATGCCGGCGCGCAAAGTCACCTCGGGCGTCCAGCCGAGCCCGCGGATGCGGGAGACGTCCAGCAGCTTTCGCGGCGCGCCGTCGGGCTTGCTGGTGTCGTAGTGGATGCGGCCCTGATAGCCCACCACCTCGCTCACCAGCTGCGCGAGCTCGGCGATCGACAGGTCTTCCCCGCTGCCGACGTTGAGGTGGCTGGTCATCACTTCGGTCTGGGCGGCATAGGTCTCGCGCGGCAGGTCCATCACGTGCACGCAGGCGCGCGCCATGTCGTCGACGTGGAGGAACTCCCGCTTCGGCGAGCCGGTACCCCAGATCACGACGCTCGGCGCGCCGTGGGTCTTCGCTTCGTGGAAGCGCCGGATCATCGCCGGCAGCACGTGGCTGTTCTCCGGGTGATAGTTGTCGCCCGGCCCGTAGAGATTGGTCGGCATCACGCTGCGGAAGTCGCAGCCGTACTGGCGGTTGTAGCTTTCGCAGAGCTTGATGCCGGCGATCTTGGCGACCGCATAGGGCTCATTGGTCGGTTCGAGCTTGCCGGTCAGCAGGGCGTCTTCCGACATCGGCTGCTGCGCGAGCCGCGGGTAGATGCAGCTGGAGCCGAGGAACAGCAGCCTGGCGACGCCGCTGCGCCACGATTCGTGGACCAGGTTGGCTTCGACCATCAGGTTCGAATAGATGAACTCGGCCGGATAGCTGTTGTTGGCGTGGATGCCGCCGACCTTCGCGGCCGCGACATAGACCTCCTCGGGGCGCTCTTCGGCGAAGAAGGCGCGCACCTGCGCCTGCTCGGTGAGGTCGAGCTCGTCGCGGCTGCGGGTGATGATCCGGGTGTAGCCCCGCGCTTCGAGGCATCGCACGATGGCGCTGCCGACCATGCCGCGATGTCCAGCGACGAAAATCCGCTTGTTCAACTCATTCATTGAAATCTCGTCAGGGCGCTGTTGGAAAATTCAGGCGAGCTTCTTCGCGTCGCCGATGTCGACCGACTCTACATCGGCGAACCGCACGATGTCGTCCTCGCCCAGGTAGCCGCCGGTCTGGACCTCGACCACTTCGAGGGCCATCTTGCCGGCGTTCTCCAGCCGATAGACCGCGCCGACGGGGATGTAGATCGACTCGTTCTCCTTGACCAGCACCGTCTTGTCGTCGCACACCACGCGCGCCGTCCCCTTGACCACCACCCAGTGCTCGGCGCGATGGTGGTGCATCCGCAGCGCCAGCCGCGCACCCGGCTTGACCGTCAGCCGCTTGACCGCGAAGCGCTCGCCGTCGTCGATGCTGTCGTAGGCGCCCCAGGGTCTTGGAATGCGGCGGTGCCGGGTGGCCTGGCTGTGGCCGTGGGTGGTCAGCAGCGCGACCACGTCCTTGACCTGCTCGGCGCAGTCGCGGTGCACGACCAGCAGCGCGTCCGGCGTGTCGACCACCAGCAGGTCCTTGGTGCCGAGCGCCACCACCGGGCGGCTCGGCGCGTGAATGAAAGTGTTGGTCGCGCCCATGGCGAAGCCCTGGCCGCTGATCCGGTTGCCGTTGGCATCGGTGTCGTGGAGGTCGGCCACTGCGTTCCAGCTGCCGACATCGCTCCACCGTCCCTGGAAAGGGACGACCGCGACCCGATCGCATTTCTCGAGCACCGCGTAGTCGATGCTCTGGCTGCGGCAGCGCCCGAAGGCCGCGCTGTCCATGCGCAAGAAGTCGCCGTCGGTTTCGATCGCGACGGTGGCCAGCCTGCAGCTTTCCAGGATGTCCGGGGCATGCGCCTGCAGCGCCGCGATCAGGACCTTGGCCTGGACCAGCAGGATGCCCGCATTCCACAGGTGGCCGCCTTCGAGCAGCATTTGCTCGGCGCGCTCCGCCGCCGGCTTCTCGATGAAGGCGGCGACCGCATGGCCGGCCTCGTCGCCCAGTGCGGCCTCCAGCGGCTGGCCTTGGCGGATGTAGCCGTAGGCCGTGCTGGGGAACGACGGATCGACGCCGAAGGTCACGAGGTATCCGGCCTGCGCCGCCGGGATGCCCTTCTGGATGGTGGCGACGAAGCGATCGGCCTCCGGGATGTGATGATCGGCCGGCGCGAACAGCAGCAGTTCCTCCGGGTCGGCCAGCAGCGCGATGGCCGCCATCGCCGCGGCGGTGTTGCGGGCCACCGGCTCGAGCAGCTGCTTGCCGCTCACCAGTGCGGCGTCGATCGCCTCCTGCACCAGGAACCGGTGCTCCTCCGCGGCCACGCAGGTCACTTCGGGATTGAGCCGGCGCAGACGCTCGAGCGTCAGCAGCAACAGGCTCTTGTCGCCGATCAGCGGCGCGAACTGCTTGGGCAGAGTCTTGCGCGACAGCGGCCAGAGCCGGGTGCCGCTGCCGCCGCACAGGATGACCGGCTGGATGCGGGTCACCGTGAACCTTCCCCGCTGACGACGGCGCGCACGGTCCGGAACAGAATCTTGATGTCGAGCCACAGCGACCAGTTGGTGACGTATTCCACGTCGAGCTCGACCCGGCGCGCATAGGAGAGCCGGTTTCGGCCGCTGACCTGCCAGAGGCCGGTGATCCCGGGGCGCATCGCGCAGTAGTGCGTCCAGCCGCGGCCGTAGAGGCTGCGCTGGCGCTCCATGCAGGGGCGCGGGCCGACCAGGCTCATGTCACCCTTGAGCACGTTCCAGAACTGCGGCAGCTCGTCCAGGCTCAGCTTGCGGATGAGCGCGCCGATCGGCGTGATGCGGGGGTCCTTTTCCAGCTTCTGGAAGGTGTCCCACTCGGTGCGCGCCATGTCACTGCGGCTCAGGAACTCGTCCAGGACATGGTCCGAATTGCGCACCATCGAGCGGAACTTGTAGAAGCGGAAGCGCTGGCCGCGTTCGCCGAGTCGTGTTTGCCAGAAGTGCACCGGCCGGCCCATGCTGATCAGCACGCCCAGGGCCACCATGAGGTAGAGCGGTCCGAAGAGGGTGAAGAAGACCAGCGCCCCGACGATGTCGATGGCGCGCTTGACGACGCGCTGAGCGAGCGAAAGCCGGGGCGGGCTGGACTCCAGCGGCGGCGCGGACGGGCCCCCGCCGTCCGGGGGAAAGCGTCGGACCACGTTGCCGGTGGTTGTCGAGTCGGAACGAAACATCTGAAATTCCCCCGTAACGGGTACTGCCTCAACCTAGAGCGGGGCAGTGTAACGCTTTACTACTATCGGCAAGAATTTGAACATATGTCGCGGCCTTCGTGGTGTCAGCAAAAGCCTTACATAGTCCTCCAAAAGGCGTAGGCTGGTCCCTCTTCTTCGGGTCTCAACAAGAGACAGGGGCCGGCTCAGCGATTTCGAAGTCAGTGTAGTCCTTTTGTATAACAAATTGTTAACGCGGACGAACATCCTGGTGTTGTTTCTGCACACCATTCGCGCTTTTGCGGATTAATACCGATGGTTTCGTTTGTGAAACGCCCCCTGGCGCCCCGGGTTGCCTGCCAAACCAGCCGATGAACGGTCGAGAATCGGCGACGGGCGTAATTCAGAAACGAAAAAGGGAGGCCGAAAGGCCTCCCTTGAATGAGATGCGTCAGAGAGGAGACCGGCTCTCGCCGGCGCTCCGCCACCGCCTCAGTGCGTCGCGCCGGCGCCGCGTGCTGCGTCCTCGAAGGGCAGCGTCATCGATCCCAGGTCGCGGCGGGTCTCCACCAGCACCAGCGGACCCTCGTCGATCACGATCGCCGGCGGGCGCTCGCGGGGCACATGCTGGGGCTTGGGCTCGGCGGCAATCGCAGCCCGCACCTCGGCCACGCGTTCGGCGTCCGAGTTGACCCAGTGCAGACCCGAGCCTTCCGCCACCTGGGCCAGTTCGTCGAGCGGCAGCTCGAAGGGCTGGACCTTCGGCAGGGCCCGCGAGGAGGGCGCCTTGGCCTCGACCACGATCGGTGCCGCGGGCGGCGCGACCGGGCGCTCCGTGCGCACCGGCGCCGGCGGCAGGCTCGACCGCACGACGACTTCTTCCGCTTCGACAGGGGCAGTGGCCGCGGGCGCGGTCTCAGCCTCGCCGGCTTCCTCGCGCGGGCCGCGCTCGCGCCGGTCACGACCGTAGCGGTCGCGCGAACGGCCGCGGCGTTCTTCGCCGTCACGGCGCGGTGCCGCCTCGCCCTGGTCTTCGCTGCCCGGGGCGTCGGAGGCGCCGACCGCGCCCGCTTCGGGCATTGCCGAATCGGCGGTGCCCGCTGCTTCCGGCAGGCGCGCCGGCGCGTCGCCGCGCCGCTCGCGCCGGCCGTCGCCTCGCTCACCGCGCGGCGGGCGGTCTTCGCCACGCCCGCTGCGTGCGCCGCGCTCGTTCGGAGCGCCGTCCGGGCTGGCTTCGGCCTGGGCGTCGCGGGCCGTGTCGCCACTGCGTTCGCGGCCGCCGTCGCCGTTGCGCTCGCTGCGTTCACGGCGCTCGCCGCGTCCGCTGCGCGGTGCGCGTTCGGCCGGGACGGCTGTTTCGCTGCCCTCGCCGGCATTCGGCGCGAGCGCCTGGACGTCGAATTGCACGTCGGCGGCTTCGGCCGGCAACTGGCGGGCTTCGCCGTCGCGGCGTTCGCCGCGGCCGCCGCGGCGCTCGCCTTCGCGCGGGGCGCGGGCCTCGCGCGGTTCACGCGCCTCGCGGGGCTCCCTCGGTTCACGGATCTGGCTGTCGGTGCGGGCCTCGCCGCGGGTTTCGCGGCCTTCGCGGCGCTCGCCGTCACGGCGCTCGCCGCCGCGGCCGCCGCGGCGTTCGCCGCCACGGCCTTCGCCACCGCGGGCCTCGCCATCCCGGCCGCCGCGGCCTTCACCACGGCCGCCACGGCGTTGCTCGCCGTCGCGCGCGGTGCGCGCGCCTTCGCCATCGCGTCCGCCGCGTCCATCGCGGCCTTCGCGGCGCGGCTTCGGCGCCTCGACCGGAATCACGGCCGGTGCCGGCGCCGGCGCGGCGGCCGGGGTGCCGCCGAACAGGCTCTTGATCCAGCCGAACAGGCCGGATTCGGCCGACTTCGCAGGCACCGCCACCGGTGCGGGGGCTGCGACGGGCGCCGGTGCCGCCACCGGCGGACGCACCGCTTCGGGCTTCGGCACCGCGACCGGCGCCGGCGCGTCGGGCAGCACGCCCTTGATCACCGGCGTCTGCTTGTTGGTCGGCTCTTGCGATCGGCGCGTGACCGAGGTCGGGTCCTCGATCTCGTCGGCCATCTTGTAGCTGGCCTCGATGTGGTCGAGGCGCGGATCGTCGTGCTTCAGGCGCTCGAGCTTGTAGTTGGGCGTCTCGAGCGTCTTGTTGGGCACCATCAGCACGGTCACGCGCTGCTTGAGTTCGATCTTGGCGATCTCGGGACGCTTCTCGTTCAGCAGGAACGACGCCACCTCGACCGGCACCTGGACATGCACGGCGGCCGTGTTGTCCTTCATCGACTCTTCCTGAATGATGCGCAGGATCTGCAGCGCGCTCGATTCGGTGTCGCGGATGTGGCCCGAACCGCCGCAGCGCGGGCAGGGGATCGACGAGCCTTCGCTGAGCGCCGGCTTCAGGCGCTGGCGGCTCATTTCCATCAGGCCGAACTTGCTGATCGAGCCGAACTGGACGCGGGCGCGGTCTTGCCGCAGCGCGTCGCGCAGGCGGCTTTCGACCTCGCGACGGTTCTTCGACTCGTCCATGTCGATGAAGTCGATCACGATCAGGCCGCCGAGGTCGCGCAGGCGCATCTGGCGCGCCACTTCGTCGGCCGCTTCGAGGTTGGTGCGGGTCGCGGTCTCCTCGATGTCGCCGCCCTTGATGGCGCGGGCCGAGTTGACGTCGACCGAGACCAGCGCCTCGGTGTGGTCGATCACGATCGCGCCGCCGCTCGGCAGCTGCACCGTGCGGGCATAGGCCGATTCGATCTGGTGCTCGATCTGGAAGCGGCTGAACAGGGCGGCGTCGTCGCGGTAGCGCTTCACCCGGGCGGCATGCTCGGGCATCACGTGCGCCATGAACTGCTGCGCCTGGTCGTAGATGTCGTCGGTGTCGATGAGGATGTCGCCGATGTCGTGATTGAAATAGTCACGGATCGCGCGGATCACCAGCGAGGATTCCTGGTAGATCAGGAAGGCGCCCTTGGCGCCCTTGGCGGCGCCGTCGATGGCGCTCCAGAGCTTGAGCAGGTAGTTCAGGTCCCATTGCAGCTCGGGCGCCGAGCGGCCGATGCCGGCGGTGCGGGCGATGATGCTGGCGCCCTTCGGGTACTCCAGCTGGTCCATCGCCTCCTTGAGCTCGGCCCGGTCGTCGCCCTCGATGCGCCGGCTGACGCCGCCGCCGCGCGGGTTGTTCGGCATCAGCACGACATAGCGGCCGGCCAGCGAGATGAAGGTCGTCAGGGCCGCGCCCTTGTTGCCGCGCTCTTCCTTCTCGACCTGCACCACCAGTTCCTGGCCTTCGCGGATCGCGTCCTGGATCCGGGCCTGGCTGGCCGAGACGCCCTCGGCGAAGTACTGCTTGGAGATTTCCTTGAACGGCAGGAAGCCGTGGCGGTCTTCGCCGTAGTCGACGAAGCAGGCTTCCAGCGAAGGCTCGACGCGCGTGACGACGGCCTTGTAGATGTTGCCCTTGCGCTGTTCGCGCCCTTCGATCTCGATTTCGTAGTCGAGGAGCTTTTGCCCGTCGACGATGGCCAGGCGGCGCTCTTCAGGCTGCGTGGCGTTGATCAGCATCCGTTTCATGATGCGTTGTCCTTATGTCTGTTCGTATCGCTCTTACCGGTCCATGACGGACCTAACGATGCACGGACGACGCTCGCGAAACGAAGGAATTGCCGCTAAACCCAGGCTGCTGGGGCCGACCGCGCGAACGCGGCCAACCACACCGAGAGTCAACTCGATGTCAGACGGGGTGGGGGCGCGTGGATGAGCGCAAGCCGCATGAGGTGTCGATCTGCTATTGGTTTAATAGCAGCTGGCGCAGGGGTGGCGCGCGCTGGCGGAGATTCAATGGCTGACGCTGCCGGCTTTTGCCAGCGCAGGATCAGTTGAATCAGCAGCATCAACACAAGGGACTCGCTTCGATCCGCCGGCAGATTGGGGCCTGCCGGCTGGGTATTCCGTATCGGTGTTTCGTGGGCGTCGGCTTGACTCGGGGACAGGGCCCGCCGCCTTGCGCTCTTGCGCGTGGCCTGCGGACGCTGCCCCAAAGCGGCATCGACCTCACAGCGCTCCCTGCAGTGCTCTAAACTTCTGATTAATCAAGCACTTACAAGACCGCGCTGGTGAAAAACATTATAGGTGCGAAGCCGGCCCCCGCGGCGGCAGAAGTTCGCTTTCTGACGGTCGACGAGGATTCCGCCGGCCAAAGGCTGGACAACTACCTGTTCCGCCATCTCAAGGGCGTGCCCAAGACCCACGTCTACCGGATCATCCGATCCGGCGAGGTGCGCATCAACAAGGGACGTGCCCAGGCCGAGTCGCGGCTGGCCGCGGGCGACGTACTGCGGCTGCCGCCGGTGCGGGTGTCGGCGCGCGCGGAGGAGGGCGCCACGCCGGCGGCGCCGGCGCGCGAATTCCCGCTGCTGCTCGAGGACGAGTCGCTGCTGGCGATCGACAAGCCGGCCGGGGTCGCGGTGCACGGCGGCAGCGGCGTCAGCTTCGGTGTGATCGAGCAGCTGCGGCGGGCCCGGCCGGCGGCGCGCTTCCTCGAACTGGTGCACCGGCTGGACCGCGAGACTTCCGGCATCCTGCTGGTGGCCAAGAAGCGCAGCGCCCTGACCGCGCTGCAGGACCAGTTCCGCGAGCGCGAGACCGGCAAGACCTACCTGGCGCTGGTCGAAGGTGCCTGGCCGGCCAACAAGAAGGTGCTCGACGCGCCGCTGGCCAAGTACCTGCTGCCGACGGCCGCGGGCGCCGCCGAGGGGGAACGGCGGGTCCGGGTGGTTGCCAAGGACCACCCGGACGCGATGCGCGCGGTCACGCTGGTCAGGGTGCTCGCCCGTTTCCCGCTCGCCGGCGATGCCGCCGGCTTCTCCTTGCTGGCCGTGACCATCAAGACCGGCCGCACCCACCAGATCCGCGTCCATCTGGCCTCGGCCGGGCATCCGATCGCCGGCGATGACAAATACGGCGTCTTCGAGCGCAACCGGGCCTTGCAGAAGCTGGGCCTCAAGCGCATGTTCCTTCATGCGTGGCGGCTCCAGTTCACCCATCCCGCGAGCGCCGAGCGGGTCGCGCTGCAAGCCGACCTGCCGCCCGAACTGCATGCACTGATGCCGCCCGCCGCGCTCGATGCACTCGCCACCCATCCTTTCGTCCAAGCCCATGACTGACACCCGACCCCGCCGCTTCGACCTGATCGCCTTCGACTGGGACGGCACCCTGTACGACTCCACGCGGCTGATCGCCCGCTGCATCCAGGCCGCCGTGGTCGACGTCGGCGGCGCCAGGCCGAGCGAGAGCGACGCCGCTTGGGTGATCGGCCTCGGCCTGGCCGAGGCGCTGGCTCGCGCCGCGCCGGACGTGCCGAAGGAGAAATACGCCGAACTGGGCCACCGCTACCGCTTCCACTTCCTGCAGCACCAGGACGACCTGGTGCTGTTCGACGGCGTGCTGGAGATGCTTGATGCCCTTCGTGCGCGCGGCCACAAGCTGGCGGTCGCCACCGGCAAGTCGCGCCGCGGGCTGGACGAAGCCCTGTCCACCGTCGCGCTGCGCGATCGCTTCGACGCCTCCCGCACCGCCGACGAGACCTTCGGCAAGCCGCACCCGCGCATGCTGCTCGAACTGATGGAGGAGCTGGAAACCCCGGCCGACCGCACGCTCATGATCGGCGACACCACGCACGATCTGCAACTGGCGATCAATGCCGGATGCGCCGGTGTCGGCGTCAGCTACGGCGCCCATGCACCGGACAGCTTCGACGCCCTGGCGCCGCTGCACGTGGCGCACTCGGTCGCCGGGCTCTCGCAATGGTTGGCCGCGAACGCCTGAGGCTGCCATGAGCGAGCCGATTCCCCTGTGCAACTCGGCCGATCTGGTCGAGGGCGGCCGGGCGGTGCCCTTCGACGTCGTGCACGGCGGCGAGACCTGCCGGGCCTTCGCGGTGCGCTTCGAAGGCGCGCCGCATGCCTACCTGAACCGCTGCAGCCACGTGGCGATGGAAATGGACTTCCAGCCCGACCGCTTCTTCGACGACTCGGGCCAGTGGCTGCTGTGCGCGACCCATGGCGCGGTGTACAAGCCGGACACCGGTGAATGCGCCGGCGGGCCCTGCCGCGGCGGCCTCGTGAAGATCGCACTGAGCGAGCGGGACGGCGTGGTGCACTGGCATACTGCCTGGAACCTTCAAGCAGCCTTCTGACATGACCGATTCCAACCGCACGGAGCCCGAGGGTTTCGAGCCCTTCGAGCGCACGGCGCCCCCACTTTCCGCAGACGGCACGAGAACCATGGCAAAGAACGATCCGACCTCATCGCCGGGCTGGGAGCGCGCGACGCTCGAGAAGCTGGCTTTTGCCGCGCTGCGCGAGCAGCGCGCCACCCGCCGCTGGAAGACTTTTGTCCGGCTGAGCTGGCTTGCGTTCTTCGTCTTCCTGCTCTGGTTCGCGATGTCGCGCGGCACGCCCGCATCCGCCAAGGCCACGCCGCACACCGCGGTGATCGAGATCAAGGGCGAGATCGCCGCCGGTGCCGATGCCAGCGCCGAATTCGTGGTCGCTGCGATGAAGACGGCCTTCGAGGACGACGGCGCAAAGGGCGTCGTCCTGCTGATCAATTCACCAGGCGGCAGCCCTGTGCAGGCCGGCATCATCAACGACGAGATCAAGCGGATGCGCGCCAAGTACAACAAGCCGGTCTATGCGGTGGTAGAGGAAACCTGCGCCTCGGCGGCCTACTACATCGCCGCCGCGACCGACAAGATCTTCGTCGACAAGGCCAGCATCGTGGGCAGCATCGGCGTGCTGATGGACGGCTTCGGCTTCACCGGCCTGATGGACAAGGTGGGCGTCGAGCGCCGGCTGCTCACGGCGGGCGAAAACAAGGGCTTCATGGACCCGTTCAGCCCGATGAACGACGCCCAGAAGGCGCACGCGCAGCAGATGCTCGACCAGATCCACAACCAGTTCATAGAGGTGGTCAAGAGCGGCCGCGGCGATCGGCTCAAGACCGACACGCCGGGGCTCTTCAGCGGCCTGTTCTGGAGCGGCCAGCAGTCGATCGAACTGGGCCTCGCCGATCAGCTCGGCAATGTCGACTTCGTCGCCCGCGACGTCATCAAGGCCGAGGAAGTGATCGACTACACGCGCCGCGACAACGTCGCCGAGAAATTGGCCAAGAAGTTCGGCGCGGCGCTGGCGGATGCGTCGGTCCGGGCCCTGCACGCGGCGCCGGCCCTGCGCTGAGCCGGCCGCCGGTCAGGTCGGATCTGCGTGGCGCGCCGAAAGGGCCAGCGCCGTGGCGAAGGCCACCACCAGATAGAGCGCGTGGGTCAGTGAACTGACCTGGGCCAGGAAGCCGATCACCGGCGGGCCCGCCATGAAGCCGAGATAGGCCAGCGCCGACACGCCCGCGATGCCGCGGGTGGGCTCCACGCCCGGGACCCGCGCCGAAGCCGCGAACAGGATCGGCACCACGTTGGCGAAGCCCACGCCGACCCCGGCGAAGCCGACCAGTGCGAGCCAGGGCCGGTCGGTCAGCAGCACCAGGGCCATCGACCCCGCGGCCAGCAATGCGCTGGCGCGCAGCAGCACCGGCGGCGCGAAGCGGGCGCGAAGCGCATCGCCACCGAATCGGGCCAGCGCCATCGCCGCCGAGAAGCTGGCGTAGGCCAGCGCCGCCTGCTGCTGCGGGCTGCCGAGTTCCTGCTGCAGGTAGAGCACGCTCCAGTCGTAGATCGCACCCTCGGCGATCAGTCCCAGTGCCGCCAGCAGGCCCAGCAGCGCCAGCGCGCCGCGCGGCAGCCGGAAACCGTGATCGGCGCTGGCAGAGGCCGTGGCCTCGCGCGGGAGCATCGAGCGGGCCGCCACGACGACGGTCAAGGCCATTGCGCCGGACACGAGCAGCAGGTGGAACTGGGGGCGCAGGCCGGCCGCGAGCGCGGCGCCGCCGGTCACGGCGCCGACCATGCCGCCCAGGCTGAACATGCCGTGCATCCCGCTCATCAGCGGCTGGCCGCAGCGAAGCTCCAGCTGTGCGGCTTCGGCGTTGATCGCGACGTCGAACACGCTGGTGACGATGCCGAACACCGCCAGCAGCCCGAGCAGGGCGGTGAAGGTCGGCATCGCCAGCAGGCCGGCGAGCAGCAGGGCGTAGGTCGCGCCGCAGACGGCGGCGGTTCGGCGGGCGCCCGCGCGGCCGATCCAGCGGCTGGCCTGGGTCAGGCCGACCAGGGCGCCGACGCCGGCGGCCAGCATCGCCAGGCCGAGTTCCGCCTCGTCGACGCCGTAGTGGGCCTTCACGGTCGGGATGTGCACGCCCCAGGTCGCGAAGACGAAGCCCGAACAGAAGAATTGCGCCCGCGCAGCCCAGCGCATGCGGTTGGAAATTTCCATCTGCGAGCGGGCCTCAGCGGCCGATCGCGAACACCGCCGGCGCGCGGGCGTCGGCCGCCGTCGGCTTGGCGCGCCATCCCTTCACCGTGTCGCTGCGCACGCTGCTGGAGGCGAGCGTCAGTCCGCGTGCCACGGCCAGCCGGGTGTTGTGCTGCAGCGTCTGGGTCAGCGCCTGCAGCAGGGCGGCGTTGCGGTAGGGTGTCTCGATGAAGAGCTGGGTCTGGCCGGTTCGCAGCGCGAGCGATTCGAGTTCGCGGATCCGCTGGGTGCGCGCGTCGGCTTCCTGCGGGAGGTAGCCGACGAAGGCGAAGTTCTGGCCGTTGAGGCCGCTGGCCGCCAGGGCGAGCAGCAGGGAGACCGGTCCTGTGAGCGGAATCACGACGATGCCGAGCTCGTGCGCAGCCCGGGCCACCGACGAGCCGGGATCGGCCACCGCCGGCATGCCGGCCTCGCTGAGCAGTCCGACATCGTGGCCGGCGAGGGCGGGCGCGAGCAGGGGCCGGGCGTCGAACTGGCCCGCATGATCGCCCTTCTTGTGGACTTCGCGTGGCAACTCCGTGATCTGCTGCGCCTGCAATGGTGCCGCAAGCGGGCAGACGGCATCGATGCGCTTGAGGTAGGCGCGCGCCGACTTGGCGTTCTCGCAGATCCAGTGGGTGATGCCGGCGGCCGTCGCCAGCGTGCCGCGCGGCAGCGCGTCTTCGAGCGGTGCCTGTTCGTCGCAGCCGAAATCGAGCGGCGCCGGCACCAGGTAGAGCTTTCCCAGGGCCGGGGTGCTCACAGCAGGTCGACTCCGGCGGCGCGCAGCATGCGCGCGGTGCGGATCAGCGGCAGGCCGACCAGCGCGGTCGGGTCGTCGCTGTCGATCGCCTCCAGCAGCGCGATGCCAAGGCCCTCGCTCTTGGCGCTGCCGGCACAGTCGTAGGGCTCCTCGGCGCGCAGGTAGCGCTCGATCGCGGCGTCTTCCAGATCGCGAAAGACCACCCGGACCGGCGCCAGGTCGCGCTCGGCGAAGCCGCTGGCGTGACAGACCACGGCGACTGCGGTCTGGAAGATGAGGGTCTGGCCGCGCATGCGCCGCAGCTGTTCGGTGGCGCGGGCGTGGTCGCCGGGCTTGCCCAGGGGCTCGCCCGCGAGGTCGGCGACCTGGTCGGAGCCGATCACGACGGCCTGCGGAAAGTGGCGGGCGACCGCATTCGCCTTCTCGAGCGCCAGCCGCTCGGCCAGCGCGCGCGGCGCTTCGCCCGGCAGCGGGGTTTCGTCCACTTCCGGCGCCTGGACGTCGAAGGGCAGCCGCAGGCGCGTCAGCAGTTCGCGCCGGTAGCGGGAGGTCGAGGCAAGGATCACTTGGCGTTGCATGGTCCCGATTGTGCGTGAGCGGTTTAGACTGGCGTCGATGAGCAAAGAATTTGTCCCCGGCCGGCTCGACGTCAACGGTTTTGCCGACGCAGCCGCGACCCTGTCCGGCAACGACCCCGTGTCGGGCTTCGAGCGCCTGAGCGCCGAACTCGCCGACCCTTCCGCCGACGCCACGGTCCGCTGGGTCGCGACCGGGCAGTCGCGCAGCGGCGCCGACGGCGCCCCGGTGCCGTGGCTGCACCTCGACGCCCAGGCGAGCGCGCCCCTGATCTGCCAGCGCTGCCTGGCGCCGGTCGAACTCGCGTTGAAGGTCGATCGCTGGTTCCGGTTCGCGCCCGACGAGGCCACCGCGGCGGCCGAGGACGAGGTGGCCGACGAGGATGTGCTGGTCGCCAGCCGCGATTTCGACCTCCATGCGCTGATCGAGGACGAACTGCTGATGGAAATCCCCGTCACGCCGCGGCACGAGGTGTGTCCGCAGCCGACCCGCCTGTCGGCCGCCGACCCGGACTTCGACGGCGCCGAAGCGGCCCGGCCCAACCCGTTCGCCGTGCTCGGCGCCCTGCGTTCGGACAAGTCCGACAAGGGCTGAGCGCACGCTGGTGGCCCGGGTACTGGCCTTGACGCCATCGATGGGCTATAATCATGGGCTTCGCGCGCGCCGTCTGATGCATCAGTAGTATCAGTATTAGTATGAGTTTGCGCGCACACCGCCAACCCACCCAACATTTCCAGGAGCCATCATGGCCGTCCAGCAAAACAAGAAGTCGCCGTCGAAGCGCGGCATGCACCGCTCGCACAACGCGCTGGGCGTGCCCGGCATCGCCGTCGAGCCGACCACTGGCGAGACGCATCTGCGCCACCACATCAGCCCGAACGGTTTCTACCGTGGCCGCAAGGTCCTCAAGACCAAGTCCGAAGCCTGATTCTTGCTCCCAGGCCATGGCCCGAGGCTACTTTTCCTGTAGCGTCGGGCCTTTGTTTTGATGGCTACGTCCTTAGCATCCGCTCCAGTGCCGCCCGTGATCACGATTGCCGTTGATTGCATGGGCGGAGACCATGGGCCGCGCGTTACGCTTGCGGCCTGCCGGGCGTTTCTCGAGCGCCACGCCGAGGCGTCGCTGCTGCTGGTCGGCGCGCCGGCTGCCCTGGCGGGCTTCTCGCATCCTCGTGCCACGGTCATCGGGGCCAGCGAAGTGGTCGGCATGGACGACCCGATCGAGGTCGCGCTGCGCAAGAAAAAAGACTCCTCGATGCGGGTCGCGATCCAGCAAGTCAAGGACGGCGCGGCGCAAGCTGCGGTTTCTGCCGGCAACACGGGCGCATTGATGGCGATCGCACGCTATCTGCTCAAGACGCTCGACGGCATCGACCGGCCGGCCATCGCCCCGCAGCTGCCCAACAGCAAGGGTGGCGCGACCACGGTGCTCGACCTCGGCGCCAATGTCGATTGCGACGCCGAGGATCTCCTGCAGTTCGCGGTGCTGGGCTCGGCGCTGGTGTCGGCGCTGACGGGCAACGAATCGCCTAGCGTCGGCCTGCTCAATGTCGGTGAAGAAGCCATCAAAGGCAGCGAAACCATCAAAAAAGCGAGCCAACTGCTTCGAAAAGCGGCCAATTCGCAAGATTTGAACTTCTACGGCAACGTCGAGGGCAACGACATCTTCAAGGGCACGACCGACATCGTGGTGTGCGACGGTTTCGTTGGCAATGTGACCTTGAAGGCCACCGAGGGCGTGGCTTCGATGATCGTGGACTTCCTGCGAATCGAATACTCCAGCGGCATCTTCAGCAAATTTGCTGCGATCGTTTCTTATCCGGTATTAAAAGCGCTCAAAAAGCGGCTTGACCATCGGCGTTACAACGGCGCCGCGTTGCTGGGCCTGCGCGGCCTTGTCTTCAAGAGCCATGGCTCCGCGGACGAAGTGGCCTTCGGCCACGCCCTCGATCGCGCTTATGATGCCGCTCGCAACAACCTGCTCGACCGTGTGCGGGCCCGCATCGCCCACGCCGCGCCACTGCTCGCACGGCAAGACTCGGCGGCGCCGGCCGACACGCCGGCGCTCCACGTCTGATGACCCCTTTTTCCCGCATCACAGGCACCGGCAGCTTCCTGCCGCCCCGCCGCGTGACCAATGACGACCTGGCCCAGGAACTCGGCGCCCGCGGCATCGAGACCTCCGACCAGTGGATCATCGAGCGCACCGGCATTCGCGCTCGCCATTTCGCATCCCCCGACGTGTCCAGCAGCGACCTCGGCCTGGAAGCCGCGAAGCACGCGCTCGAGGCCGCCGGCCGCAGCGCCGCCGACATCGACCTGATCATCGTCGCCACTTCCACTCCCGACATGGTGTTCCCGTCGTCGGCGGCGATCCTCCAGCACAAGCTCGGCATCGCGGGCTGCGCCGCCTTCGACGTCCAGGCGGTGTGCAGCGGCTTCGTCTACGCGCTGACGGTGGCCGACGCGATGATCCGCACCGGCAGCGCGAAGTGCGCGCTGGTGGTTGGTGCCGAAGTGTTCTCGCGCATCCTCGATTTCAACGATCGCACGACCTGCGTGCTGTTCGGCGATGGCGCTGGTGCCGTGATTCTCGAAGCCAGCAACGAGCCGGGCATCCTGGCGAGCGACCTGCATGCCGATGGCAAGCACGTCGGCATCCTCTGTGTGCCCGGCCATGTGGCGGGCGGCGAGGTGCTGGGCAAGCCGCTTCTGCACATGGATGGGCAGGCCGTCTTCAAGCTGGCGGTGCGCGTGCTCGAGGAAGCGGCCCGCGCCACGCTGACCAAGGCCGGCAAGACCGAGGCCGACATCGACTGGCTGATTCCGCACCAGGCCAACATCCGCATCATGGAAGGCACGGCCAAGAAGCTGAAGCTGGCGCGCGACAAGCTGATCGTGACGGTCGACGAGCACGGCAACACCTCGGCCGCCTCGATACCGCTCGCGCTCGATGCCGCGGTGCGCTCGGGCAAGGTCAGGAAGGGTGACACGCTGATGCTCGAAGGCGTCGGCGGCGGCTTCACCTGGGGTGCGGTGCTGCTGACCTATTAAGCAATGGAGCGCGTGGCCCCCGGCGGGCCGCGGCGTCCAGGAGACACAACATCATGAAGTCCTTTGCATTCGTCTTTCCGGGTCAGGGTTCGCAGGCGGTCGGCATGCTCGACGCCTGGGGCGACCACCCGGCCGTGGCCGAAACGCTGCGCGAAGCCTCCGATGCGCTCGATGAAGACATCGCTCGCCTGATCCACGAAGGCCCCAAGGAAGCCCTGGCCCTGACCACCAACACCCAGCCCGTGATGCTGGTCGCCGCGATCGCCGCCTGGCGCGCCTGGCGCGCCGAAGGCGGCGCCGAGCCGTCGGTGGTCGCCGGCCATTCGCTGGGCGAATATTCGGCCCTGGTCGCCTCGGGTGCCCTGACGCTGGCGCAGGCGGCGCCGCTGGTGCGCTTCCGGGCCCAGGCGATGCAGCAGGCGGTGCCGGTCGGCGTCGGCGCGATGGCCGCCGTGCTGGGCATGGACGCCGCCAAGGTGCTGGCCGGTTGCGCCGAGGTCACGGCCTCGTTCGGGCCCGACAGCGCCGAGGTGGTGGAAGCGGTGAACTTCAACGACCCGATGCAGACCGTGATCGCGGGCAGCAAGGCGGCGGTCGACAAGGCCTGCGAAGTGCTGAAGGCCAACGGGGCCAAGCGGGCGCTGCCGCTGCCGGTCTCCGCGCCTTTCCATTCGAGCCTGATGAAGCCGGCGGCCGAGGCGCTGCGCGAGCGGCTGGCCTCGGTCCAGCTGGCGGCGCCCCGGATTCCGGTCGTCAACAACATCGATGTCGCGGTCGAGACCGATCCCGAGCGCATCCGCGCCGCCCTGGTCCGCCAGGCGGCGGGTCCGGTGCGCTGGGTCGAGACCGTGCAGGCCCTGGAAGCGCGCGGGGTCGAGGCCATCGTCGAGTGCGGCCCGGGCAAGGTGCTGACCGGCATGGCCAAGCGGATCGCGCCGGCCGTGGCCGCGGCCTCGCTCTACGATCCGGCGACGCTCGCCGAAACCAGGCAACTGCTCGGCGCTTGAGCGCCATCCCACAGGTTCAGTCATGAGTATTCCCAAATTCGAAGGCCAGGTCGCCCTGGTCACGGGTGCCACCCGCGGCATCGGCGCCGCCATCGCGCTCGAACTCGCCCAGCGCGGCGTGAAGGTCATCGGCACCGGCACCTCCGCGGAGGGCGCCGCCAAGATCACGGCCGCGCTCGCGGCCCATGACGGCCGGGGCTGCGTGCTGGATGTCAACGACGGCGCCGCGGTCGATGCCCTGGTCGACGAGATCGTCAAGGTGTACGGCGCGGTCCATGTGCTGGTCAACAACGCCGGCATCACGCGCGACACGCTCGCCATGCGCCTCAAGGACGCCGACTGGGACGCGGTGCTCGACACCAACCTGAAAGCCGTCTTCCGGCTGTCGCGCGCCGTGATCCGCCCGATGATGAAGCAGCGCTACGGCCGCATCATCAGCATCACCAGCGTGGTGGGCGCCTCCGGCAATGCGGGCCAGGCCAACTATGCGGCGGCGAAGGCCGGCGTGGCGGGCATGACGCGAGCGCTGGCGCGCGAGCTCGGCAGCCGCAGCATCACCGTCAACTGCGTGGCGCCGGGCTTCATCGAGACCGACATGACGGCCAGCCTGCCCGAGGCGCAGCAGCAGGCGCTGCTGGCCCAGATCCCCCTCGGTCATCTCGGCAAACCCGCCGATATCGCCCACGCGGTCGCCTACCTGGCGTCGCCGCAGGCCGCCTATGTCACGGGGCAGGAACTGCACGTGAACGGCGGCATGCACATGTAGCCCCAGGAACGCAAGCGCTTTCACCCACGGCCGTGCGGCAAATGCCACAATGCGGCCGGCTAAAATCAACCGATTACCTACAACCCTCAGAGGGAACCAAATGAGCGATATCGAAGCACGTGTCAAGAAAATCATTGCCGAACAACTCGGCGTTGAAGAGTCCCAGGTCACCAACGAGAAGGCTTTCGTGGCCGACCTCGGCGCGGACTCGCTCGACACGGTCGAACTCGTGATGGCGCTCGAAGACGAATTCGGCATCGAGATCCCCGACGAAGACGCCGAAAAGATCACGACGGTCCAGAATGCCGTCGACTACGCCACCAAGAATCAAAAGGCCTGACACGGCCGCGCTGAGTCGCCGTCGCCCCGGTCCGCGGTTTCAACGCCTGCGCGCACCGGCCAGCGGCCTCAGCTTCCAGAAAGGTATGCCGGCATGACCAAACGCCGCGTCGTCGTGACCGGACTCGGTTGCCTCGCTCCTGTCGGAAATTCCGTCGCCGAGTCCTGGGCCAACCTGTTGGCCGGGAATTCGGGCATCGACACCATCACCAAGTTCGATGTGAGCGCCTTCTCCTGCAGGTTCGCAGGGGAGGTCAAGGGTTTCGACATCAAGGACTACATCCCCGAGAAAGAAGCGCGCCACATGGACCGCTTCATCCATCTCGGGCTCGCCGCCGCCATCCAGGCGGTGCAGGACAGCGGTTTGCCCACCGGCGACGCGCTGACCGAAGAAGATGCGGTGCGCATCGGCTGCAACATCGGCTCCGGGATCGGCGGCCTGCCGCTGATCGAGGACACGCACGCCGAACTGGTCAACCGCGGCCCGCGCCGCGTGTCGCCGTTCTTCGTGCCGGCGTCGATCATCAACATGATCTCGGGCCATGTTTCCATCAAGTATGGATTCAAGGGCCCGAACATCGCGGTGGTGACGGCCTGTACCACCGGCCTGCATGCGATCGGCACTTCGGCCCGCATGATCGAATACGGCGACGCCGACGTGATGATCGCCGGCGGCGCCGAATCGACCGTCTCGCCGCTGGGCCTGGGCGGCTTCTGCGCCGCTCGCGCCGTGTCGACGCGCAACGACGACCCCAAGACCGCCTCGCGGCCCTGGGACAAGGACCGCGACGGCTTCGTGCTCGGCGAGGGTGCCGGCGTGGTCGTGCTCGAGGAGTACGAACGGGCCAAGGCGCGCGGCGCCAAGATCTACGCCGAGGTCTCCGGCTTCGGCATGAGCGGCGATGCCTTCCACATGACGGCGCCCAACGTCGACGGCCCGCGCCGCTCGATGCAGATGGCGCTGGCCAATGCGGGCGTCAATGCCGACGAGGTGCAGTACGTCAATGCGCACGGCACGTCGACGCCGCTGGGCGACCTGAACGAGACCAACGCGATCAAGAACGCCTTCGGCGATCACGCCCGCAAGCTGGTCGTGAACTCGACCAAGTCGATGACCGGCCACCTGCTGGGCGGTGCCGGCGGCATCGAGTCGGTGTTCACGATCCTCGCGCTGCATCACCAGAAGAGCCCGCCGACGATCAACATCTTCCATCAGGATCCGGAGTGCGATCTCGACTACTGCGCCAACGAGGCGCGCGACATGAAGATCGACGTCGCGGTCAAGAACAACTTCGGTTTCGGCGGCACCAACGGCACGCTGGTGTTCAAGCGCGTTTGATACTTTCCAACCCATGCACAGCGCCCCGTCGGTGAACTATCCGGTGGGGCGTTCGCGCTATGCGCGACGCCTTCTGGTCTCGCTCTGGGCGCTCGGTGTCGCCAGCGCCACGCTCGCGTCCCTGCAGGCCGACGGTTTCGACTGGCGCCAGGCGATGCTGGCGCTCAGCGCCGTCGTGGCCGGCGCGGCCGCCTGGACCGGCCTGCTGCAGAGCTCGGCGCCGGGCGAACTGGCTTTCGATGGCCGGCACTGGTCGATGTCGGGCGGCGTCCCGCTGCGCTCGGCCCGCGCCAGCGTGACCCTCGACCTGCAATCCTTGCTGCTGGTGCGCCTGGAAGCGCCTGCGCGGTCGCGGCGCTGGGTCTGGGTCGACCGCCAGGCCTTGCCCGAGCGCTGGCTGGATCTGCGGCGCGCCCTCCATGCACGCGTGGCACCGGCCGACGCGAGCCCGGCGCCGGTGCATCATCCCCGCGTATGACAGTGTCCCCGCCTCCCGTGCCGCCCGGCACCGGTCCGACCGATGCGCCCGCCGGGGCGCAAAGCCCGGGCGAGGTCGATTTCCAGCTGGTTCAGCGCACCGTCGCGGGCGACCAGAAGGCCTTCGAGCTGCTGGTCATCAAGTACCAGCGGCGGATCGAACGGCTGATCGGCCGCATGGTGCGCGACGTCAACCTGGTCGAGGATATCGCCCAGGAGACCTTCATCCGTGCCTACCGCGCGCTGCACCAGTTTCGCGGCGACGCCCAGTTCTATACCTGGCTCTACCGGATCGCGGTCAACACGGCGAAGAAGGCGCTGGTCGACATGAAGCGCGATCCGACCATCTCCGAAAGCGCCCTGCGATCGTCTTCTGACGACGACGATGAAACTTACCGGCCCGGAAACGAACCAATCAGCGACGAGACCCCCGAAACCGTGCTGGCGGCCAATGAAATCGCGGCAGCCGTCGAGGCGGCGATGGAAGCGCTGCCGGCCGAACTGCGGCAGGCGGTGACGCTGCGCGAGATCGAGGGCATGAGTTACGAAGAGATCGCCGAGGTCATGAATTGTCCGATCGGCACGGTGCGGTCGCGGATTTTCCGCGCCCGCGAGGCTATTTCGACCCGGGTCAAGCCCTTGCTGGACAACCAGTCGGGCAAGCGCTGGTAAGCAGGTGAATGAGATGAACCAAACAAAGACAGTCCAAGAGCAGGTTTCCGCGCTCGTCGACGGCCATTTGCGCGACGGCGAATTTGCCGACGTGGTGGGCAGGCTGGGTGACGACCCCGAACTGCGGGCGACCTGGCAGACCTATCACCTGGTGGGCGACGTCCTGCGCTCGGGTGGCCATGCCGCCTGCAGCGACACGTCGGCCTTCCTGTCCCGATTCCAGAGCCGCCTGGCGACCGAGCCCCCGGTGCCGTTGCGGGCGCCTGTGGCGGCCGAGCCCCCGCCGGCGCGCCTCAGGGTCGAAGCGGCCAACGAGCCGGTGTTCCGCTGGAAGCTGGTGGCCGGCGCCGCCTCGCTGGCCGCGGCGGCAGCGATCGGCTGGAACTGGGTCGGCGTTGCGGATTCCCGTGCGGCCGGCGCTCAATTGGCGCTGCAGCAGGCTGCACCGGCCGTGGTCGCCACGGCCGAGGCGACGAAGGCGGCTGCGCCGAGCCTCGCGGCGAGCCGGGTCATGATCGGCAACGGCAATCCGCAGGTCATGCTGCGCGATCCGCGTCTCGACCAACTGCTCGAAGCCCACCAGCAAGCCGGAGGCGCCTCGCAAATGCCTTCTGGCTTCCTGCGCAACGCCACCTTCGACCGGCCGTCGCGCTGACGCCAGCGCCATCAGCTTCTGCAATGACTCATTCGATGCCGATCTCCGCACGCGGATTCCTGGTTCTGGTGGCGGCGTTGTGCATGGCGCAGGTGTCGCTCGCCCAGAGCCGTCCTGCCCCGGCCGCCGCGAAAAGCCCGCCCGCCGCCGCCGGCGGCGACCTGCCTGCCATGGGGGTCGTCGAGTGGCTCGAGCGCATGCATGCGGCCGCCCGGCAGCGCAGTTATGTCGGCACCTTCGTGGTGTCGGCGCCGGCCGGCAACCTGTCGAGCGCGCGCATCTGGCATGTCTGCGAGGGCGATCTCCAGATGGAGCGCATCGAGGCCCTGTCGGGGCCGCCGCGCTCGACCTTCCGGCGCAACGACCAGGTCGTCACCTTCCTGCCCGACTCGAAGGTCGTCAAGCGCGAGAAGCGCGAGAACCTGGAGATCTTCCCCAGCCTGTCGGGCGCGCCCGATTCGTCGATCGCCGACTCGTACGGCGTGCGCGCGATCGGCAAGGACCGGGTCGCCGGATTCGACGCCGACGTGGTCCAGATCGAGCCGCGCGACGGCTTGCGCTTCGGCTACCGGGTCTGGAGCGAGCGGCGCTCGGGCCTGGTGGTCAAGCTGCAGACCCTCGACCGCGACAACAAGGTGATCGAGCAGTCGGCGTTCTCCGAACTCCAGCTCGATGCGCCGGTCAAGGTCCACGCGCTGGCGCAGATGATGGGCAGCACGGCCGGCTACCGGGTCGAGAAGTCCGAACTCGAGCGCACCACGGCCGAGCGCGAGGGCTGGGCGCTCGGCAAGCCGGTCGCCGGCTTCCGGCCGGTCAGTTCTTTCCGGCGTCCGATGGGCGGCGACGGGCTGGGCCATACCATGCAATGGACCTTCACGGATGGCCTGGCCACCGTGTCGCTGTTCATCGAGCCTTACGATGCGCAGCGCAAGCCCGAGGAAGTGCTGCTCGCGCTCGGCGCCACCTACACGCTCACCCGTCGCCTGACCGGCAAGGACGGCGACTGGTGGCTGACCGCGGTCGGCGAAGTACCCCCGCAGACTTTGGATGCGTTCGCGCAAAACCTGGTCCGCGCCCGCTAAGCGCGTCCCTGGCAGTTTTTGTCTCTCTTCAACGAAAGAAACCGATGATGCTCAAGATCGAGGCGAACACCTTCCGTTCGACCCTGATGGCCTGCGCGCTCGCGCTCGCTTCGACCACCGCGCTGCTGCCAGCGACCCCTGTCCATGCGCAGGCGCGCGCGCTGCCTGATTTCACCGACCTGGTGGACCAGGTGGGCCCGTCCGTGGTCAACATCCGCACCATCGAGAAGGTCGCACAGGGCGGCGCCAGCGGGGAGCCCGACGAGGAAATGCAGGAGTTCTTCCGCCGTTTCTTCGGCCAGCCGATGCCCGGTGTCCCGCGCCAGGGGCCGCGCCCGAATCGGCCGCAGGCGCCCGACGAGGAGCGGCCGCGCGGCGTCGGCTCGGGCTTCATCCTGTCGTCCGACGGTTACGTGATGACCAACGCGCACGTGGTCGACGGCGCCTCCGAGGTGCTGGTCACGTTGCCGGACAAGCGCGAGTTCAAGGCCCGGCTCGTCGGCGCCGACAAGCGCACCGACGTCGCGGTCGTCAAGATCGACGCCACCGGATTGCCGGCGGTCAAGGTCGGCGACGTGTCGAAGCTGCGCGTGGGCGAGTGGGTCATGGCGATCGGCTCGCCCTTCGGCCTCGAGAACACCGTCACCGCCGGCATCGTGAGCGCCAAGCAGCGCGACACCGGCGACTACCTGCCCTTCATCCAGACCGACGTCGCCATCAACCCCGGCAATTCGGGCGGTCCGCTGATCAACATGCGCGGCGAGGTGGTGGGCATCAACAGCCAGATCTACTCGCGTTCGGGCGGCTTCATGGGCATCTCGTTCTCGATCCCGATCGACGAGGCGAGCCGCGTCGCTGACCAGCTCCGTGCCTCGGGCCGCGTGTCGCGCGGGCGCATCGGCGTGCAGATCGACCAGGTCACCAAGGACGTGGCCGAATCGATCGGCCTGGGCAAGGCGCAGGGCGCGCTGGTGCGCGGCGTCGAGGCCGGTTCGCCGGGCGAGAAGGCCGGCATCGAGCCGGGCGACATCATCACCAAGTTCGACGGCAAGTCGATCGAGAAGCCGAGCGATCTGCCGCGCCTGGTGGGCAACACCAAGCCCGGCACCAAGAGCTCGATCACGGTGTTCCGCCGCGGCAGCTCGCGCGACATCAACGTGACCATCGCCGAGATCGAGCCCGACAAGCCGACCAAGGTGGCGGCCGATCGCGACGAGCCGGCGGCCAAGCCCTCGGCCTCCGCGGCCGCCAAGTCGATGGGGTTGGCGCTGAGCGACCTCACCGATGCGCAGAAGAAGGAACTCAAGCTCAAGGGTGGCGTGCGGATCGATTCCGCCACCGATGCGGCCGCGCGCGCCGGCCTGCGCGAAGGCGACGTGGTGCTGGCGGTGAGCAACACCGAGGTGGCGAACCTGAAGGAATTCGACGCCGCCCTGGCCAGGGCGGACAAGAGCAAGCCGGTCAGCCTGCTGTTCCGCCGGGGCGACTGGGCGCAGTACGCGCTCCTCCGGCCGGCCCGCTGATCGCACGATGGGCGTCAAGTGGCCCCACCCGGCAGTCGGGTTTGGGGTCATTTTTCGGCCAGTGTCGCGTGCCCACCGCAGGCTTCAAGAAATTTTTTTGACAGGCCGAACGACGTATTTTGGTTGGTGTCCACTAACTTAAAAGGTGTCTAACGATGAATTTCGGTAGAATAGGGCCCCTCTGATCGCCGCTCGTCGCATAAGCAGTCCGAGGTGCTTCACGATGCGAGATTCCCGCAGCCCGTCCACCGGCGCTCCACAGTTCGCCCACAAGTTGTTAAGCGATTGCTCCACCGACCCTGTTGATAAGTTGTTAATAAGTGGCATGTTGCTGACCTGCAACGACCCCTCCCGGGCTTTGGCCCGGCTGTACGCGCCCCCCTTTTTGCCTACAATGAAGTTCCAACTACTGCAGTTGCCATTGCTTGTTGGTTCAGGGCGCGTCTCTAGGGGACGCGCCCTTTTTTCTTGCCTGACGCCTTCTGCGCCCGAGCCAATTCAAGTACTTAAGCGTTCCCGTTGATGAATCACATCAGAAATTTTTCGATCATTGCGCACATCGATCACGGCAAGTCGACGCTTGCCGATCGCTTGATTCAACGTTGTGGCGGTCTCGCCGAACGCGAGATGGAAGCGCAGGTGCTCGACTCGATGGACATCGAGAAAGAGCGTGGGATAACCATCAAGGCACAGACCGCCGCACTGCACTACAAGGCCAAGGACGGGCAGGTCTACAACCTCAATCTGATCGACACGCCGGGCCATGTCGACTTCTCGTATGAAGTCAGTCGCTCGCTGTCGGCATGCGAAGGCGCGTTGCTCGTCGTCGATGCGAGCCAGGGCGTCGAAGCGCAGACGGTAGCCAACTGCTACACCGCGCTCGACCTCGGCGTCGAGGTGGTGCCGGTGCTCAACAAGATGGACCTGCCCAACGCGGACCCCGACAACGCGCGCACCGAAATCGAGGACGTGATCGGCATCGATGCGACCGACGCGATCCCGTGCTCCGCGAAGACCGGCATGGGCATCGAGGAAATCCTCGAGGCCGTGGTCGCGCGGATGCCGGCGCCGCGCGGCAATCCCGACGGCCCGCTGCGCGCGATGATCATCGACAGCTGGTTCGATCCCTATGTCGGCGTGGTGATGCTGGTGCGCGTGGTCGACGGCCGGCTGGTCAAGGGCGAGCGCATCAAGATGATGGCCTCGGGCGCGATGTACAACGCCGACAACATCGGCGTCTTCACGCCCGCCAACGAGCCGCGCGCCACGCTCGAGGCCGGCGAGGTCGGCTACATCATCGCCGGCATCAAGGAATTGCAGGCGGCCAAGGTCGGCGACACCGTGACCTTGATCAAGCCCGGCACCGGCGGCGCCGCGGCCACCGCGACCGAGGCGCTGCCCGGCTTCAAGGAGATCCAGCCGCAGGTGTTCGCCGGCCTCTACCCGACCGAGGCCAGCGAGTACGACTCGCTGCGCGACGCGCTCGAGAAGCTCAAGCTCAACGATTCGTCGCTGCGCTACGAGCCCGAGGTGAGCCAGGCGCTGGGCTTCGGCTTCCGCTGCGGCTTCCTGGGCCTGCTGCACATGGAGATCGTGCAGGAGCGCCTCGAGCGCGAGTTCGACCAGGACCTGATCACGACCGCGCCGAGCGTGATCTACCAGGTCATGAAGAACGACGGCGAAGTCATCATGGTGGAGAACCCGTCGAAGATGCCCGACGTCGGCAAGATGGCCGAGATCCGGGAGCCGATCGTGACGGTGCATCTCTACATGCCGCAGGAATACGTCGGCGTCGTGATGACGCTGGCCAACCAGAAGCGCGGCGTGCAGATGAACATGGCCTACCACGGCCGCCAGGTCATGCTGACCTACGAGATGCCGCTCGGCGAGATCGTGCTCGACTTCTTCGACAAGCTGAAGTCGGTCAGCCGCGGCTATGCCTCGATGGACTACGAGTTCAAGGAGTACCGGGCCTCGGACGTGGTCAAGGTCGACATCCTGCTGAATGGCGAAAAGGTCGATGCGCTGTCGATCATCGTCCACCGCAGCCAGAGCCAGTACCGCGGCCGGGCGGTGGTCTCCAAGATGCGCGAGATCATCTCGCGCCAGATGTTCGACGTCGCGATCCAGGCCGCGATCGGGGTCAACATCATCGCGCGTGAGACAATCAAGGCCCTGCGCAAGAACGTGCTCGCCAAGTGCTACGGCGGCGACATCACCCGCAAGAAGAAGCTGCTCGAGAAGCAGAAGGCGGGCAAAAAAAGAATGAAGCAGATCGGCTCGGTCGAGGTCCCGCAAGAGGCCTTCCTCGCCATCCTGCAAGTCGAAGACTAAAGATGGCATTCCTCACTTCCCTGATCCTCGCCGCTTTCGTCGGCTACATCGGCGCCTGGTATTTCGGCGCGGTCGAAGGCAACTTCGCGCTGCTGCTGTTCCTGGCCACGGTGGTCACCGGCCTCTACTGGCTGGCCGAACGCTTCTATTTCCTGCCGAAGCGCCGGCGCGCGGCCGACGCGCTCGACGCCTCGCTGGCCCAGCGGCGCGAAGAACTGGCCCGCCAGGGCATCACGCAGGTCGATACGGTCGACACCAAGGCACGCGAGCGGCTGGTCATGCAGCCCTGGTGGCTGGACTGGACCGCCGGCCTGTTCCCGGTGATCCTGGCCGTGTTCCTGCTGCGCTCCTTTTTGTTCGAGCCCTTCAAGATCCCGTCGGGCTCGATGATGCCGACCTTGCTGACCGGCGACCTGATCCTGGTCAACAAGTTCGTCTACGGGCTGCGGCTGCCGGTCATCAACACCAAGATCACCGAGGGCCGGGCGCCGGAACGCGGCGAGGTCATGGTGTTCCGCTATCCGCCCAAGCCGAGCATGGACTACATCAAGCGGGTGGTCGGCGTGCCGGGCGACGAGGTGTCCTACCTCAACAAGAAGCTCACGATCAACGGCCAGCCGGTCCCCAAGGTCGCGATCCCGGAGTATTTCGACGAGGAGACGATGCGCTACCTCAAGCAGTACAACGAGGATCTGGGCGGCAAGGAGCATCGTCTGCTCAACGACGACAACCGCCGCGCGGGGCTGTCCGAAGCCGAGATCATGCCGTTCCCGAACCAGGAAAATTGTCGTTACAGTGTCGAGGGCGTTGTGTGCAAAGTGCCGCCGGGTCACTATTTCATGATGGGCGACAACCGCGACAACTCGCTCGATTCGCGCTACTGGGGTTTCGTTCCGGACCAGAACATCGTGGGCAAGGCCTTCCTGGTGTGGATGAACTTCGGCAATCTCAAGCGCATCGGCACATTCCAATAAGCATCCGGTTCTTGATGGAGGGGTAGAGGGCATGAGAGCAAGGCAGACAGGACAAAAACAGCGCGGCATCTCGTTCATCGGGTTGCTTTTCGTCGCGATCGTGCTGGCGTGCGTCGGCGTGGTGGTGGCGCAGGTGATTCCGACGCTGATCGAATACCAGGCGATCACCAAGGCCGCCGGCAAGGCCACGGCGGGCTCGACCGTGCCCGAAGTGCGGGCCATCTTCGATCGGGCCCAGGCCATCGACGACTTCCAGTCGGTCAGCGGCAAGGACCTCGACATCAAGAAGGACGGCGACAAGGTGGTGGTGTCGTTCGCCTACGACCGCGAGATCCATCTGTTCGGCCCGGCCTACCTGCTCCTGAAGTACCGGGGCCAATCGCGTTGACGTCTTTTTCCCCGTGACCGACGGCGGCCTCGTCGCGCTGCAGGCGCGCCTCCAGCATTCCTTCGCCGATGCACGGCTGCTGCAGCAGGCGCTGACGCACCGCAGTTTTTCGGCCGACCACAACGAGCGGCTGGAGTTTCTCGGCGACTCGGTGCTGAACCTGGCGGTGTCGCACCTGCTCTACGCGCGGCTGGCGACCCTGCCGGAGGGCGACCTGTCGCGGGTCCGCGCCAACCTGGTCAAGCAGGACACGCTGCACCAGCTGGCGCTCAAGCTGGCGCTGTCGCCCTTGCTGCGGCTGGGCGAGGGCGAATCGCGCTCGGGCGGCCAGAACCGGCCGTCGATCCTGGCCGATGCGCTGGAGGCGGTGATCGGTGCCGTCTACCTCGATGCCGGCTACGCGGCGGCGCAGGCGCTGGTGCACCGGCTCTACGAGTCGGTGGCGATCAGCCCGCGCATGGAGGCGGCCTCCAAGGACCCCAAGACCGAATTGCAGGAATGGCTGCAGGGTCACAAAATGAAGCTGCCCGCCTACCGCGTCGTCGGAACGCTGGGGGCGGCACACAAGCAGACTTTCGATGTCGAATGCGAGGTGCCCGACCTGGGCCTGCGCGAACGCGGCATCGGCGGCTCGCGCCGCGCCGGCGAGCAGGCCGCCGCGGCGGCCATGTTGATCCGGCTCAAGGCGCGAGGCGCGAAGGCAACCCCATGAACGAAGTGAACGAATCCATCCTCCCCCCGGCCGGCGACGGTGCGGAGGGCGCCCGCCGCTGTGGCCTGGTGGCGATCGTCGGCAAGCCCAACGTGGGCAAGTCGACCTTGCTCAACGCCCTGGTCGGGCAGAAGATCAGCATCACCTCGCGCAAGGCACAGACCACCCGGCACCGCATCACCGGCATGCGCACGCTGGGTGCGACCCAGTTCGTCTTCGTCGACACGCCGGGCTTCCAGACCCTGCACGCCAATGCGCTCAACAAGTCGCTCAACAAGACCGTGCAGGGCGCGGTGGGCGATGTCGACCTGATCCTGTTCGTGGTCGAGGCCGGCAGTTTCACGCCGGCCGACGAGCGCGTGCTCAAGCTGCTCGGCAAGGGCATCCCGACCGTGCTGCTGGCCAACAAGCTCGACAACGTGCACCGCCGCGGCGACATCGCCCCCTGGCTGCAGACCATGCAGCAGAAGCACGAGTTCGCCGAATTCGTGCCGATGTCGGCCAAGAACGCGAAGGATGTCGAGCGCCTGTTCGGCATCTGCGAAAAGTACTTGCCCGAGCAGGACTGGTTCTATGCCGAGGACGAACTCACCGACCGGAGCGAGAAATTCCTGGCCGGGGAGTTGGTGCGCGAGAAGCTGTTCCGCCTGACCGGCGACGAACTGCCCTACACCTCGACCGTCGTTATCGACAAGTTCGAGGAAGAACCGCCCCAGAAGAAGGGCCAGAAGCGGCTGCTGCGCATCGCCGCCACGATCGTGGTCGAGCGCGACGGCCACAAGGCGATGGTCATCGGCGACAAGGGCGAGCGCATCAAGCGCATCGGCATGGAAACGCGCGTCGAGCTCGAGAAGCTGGCCGACGCCAAGGTGTTCCTCGAGCTCTGGGTCAAGGTGCGCTCGGGCTGGGCCGACGACGAAGCACGGGTCCGCTCCTTCGGATACGAGTGAGTGGCCGTCAAGCGCGTCTCGCATGAACCGGCCTATGTGCTCCACCGCTACGACTGGAGCGAGACCAGCCTGATCCTCGAGGTCTTCACGCGTCACCTGGGGCGGATCGCGCTGGTTGCCAAGGGGGCCAAGCGGCCGAGCTCCAACTTCCGGCCGGTGCTGCTGCCGCTGCAGCCGCTGCAGCTCAATTTCACCGGCGAGGCCGAGATCCGGACGCTCAAGGCGGCCGAATGGATGGGCGGCCACGTGATGCCGACCGGCGAGTCGCTGCTGTCGGGCTACTACGTCAACGAACTGCTGATGCGGCTGCTGGCCCGCGACGATCCGCACGAGCTGCTGTTCGACGCCTACGCGGCGGTGGTCCAGGTGCTGGCGAGCGACCATGGGTCGGCGCAGTCGGCGACCCAGGCGGCCGGGCTGCGGGCCTTCGAGCTGCTGCTGCTGCGCGCGGTCGGGCTGCTGCCGTCGCTGGACGCCCAGACCGCCACCCTGACGCCGCTGGCGCCGTCGGCGCGCTATGCGCTGGTGCCCGAGGCCGGGCTGCGCCAGGCAGACGATGCCGAGCCGGCGCTGCGGGCCGCCGAATGGGAGGCCCTGCAGGCGGCGCTGGACGATCGGGCGCCTTTCGCCTCGACCTTGCGCGTCTGCGCCGGCATCAACGGTGCGCTGCGTACCCAATTGCGGGTGCTGCTCAACTACCATTGCGGCGTCGCAACGCTGCACACGCGGCAGATGATGCGGGATCTGCAAGCCCTATGAGCACTCCTATGTCCACAGCCCTGTCCGTCAACCTCAACAAGGTCGCGCTGGTGCGCAACACGCGCCCGCTCGGCATCCCCAGCGTGCTGTTCGCGGCCGCACTGTGCCTGGACGCTGGCGCGCACGGGATCACCGTCCACCCGCGCCCCGACGAGCGCCACATCCGGCCACAGGACGTGCGCGACCTGGCGGGGCTGCTCAAGAAGGACTGGCCGGCGGCGGAGTTCAACATCGAGGGCAATCCGTTCCACAACCTGATGGAGTTCGTGCGCGAGCTGCGTCCGCACCAGGCGACCTTCGTCCCGGACAGCCAGACCCAGGCCACCAGCGACCATGGCTGGAGCTTCCCCGAGGACGCCGAGCGGCTGCGCCCGCTGATCGCCGAGACCCGGGCGCTGGGCGTGCGCGTGAGCCTGTTCATGGACCCGGCGCCCGAGATGATGGCGGCCGCCAAGGCGGTCGGCGCCGATCGCGTCGAGCTCTACACCGAGGGCTACGCCGCCTCGCGCGACACCTCCAAGGCGAGCCAGGTGCTGCAGCTCTACGTGGAGGCGGCGCGCGCCGCGCAGGCGGCCGGGCTCGAAGTCAATGCCGGCCACGACCTGAGCCGCGACAACCTGAGCGAATTCCTGCGCGCGGTGCCGGGCGTGCGCGAAGTCTCGATCGGCCATGCCTTCGTTTCCGATGCGCTCGAACTGGGCTACGCCGCGGCGACCCGCGAGTACCTGCGCCGGATCGAAGAAGCGCGATAGACAGAAAGACGACGCTGGCGTGATCTACGGCATCGGCACCGACATCTGCGACATCCGGCGCATTGCCGCCACCTTCGAGCGCCAGGGCGAGCGCTTCGCCCACAAGGTGCTCGGCGAGGCCGAGTTCGCGATCTGGCAGGCCCGCAGCGCGCGCTGGCCGAAGCGCGGTCTGCGCTACCTGGCGACCCGCTTTTCGGCCAAGGAGGCCTTCAGCAAGGCGGTCGGCATGGGCATGCGGATGCCGATGAGCTGGCGGCTGTGCGAAATCCTCAACGAGAAGAGCGGCAAGCCCGTGATCGTGCTGCACGGCGGCCTCAAGGACTGGTTCGAGGCCCAGGGCCTGACCGCCCATGTGACCGTGACCGACGAAACCGACTATGCGGCGAGCTTCGTCGTGGTCGAACGCAAAGAATGACCGACAAGACCTTGCATGCGCCCCTGATCATCGATGTGGCGGGGACCGAACTGACCGCGGCCGACCGCCGCCGGCTGGCCGATCCCCTGGTGGGGGGCGTGATCCATTTCGCCCGCAATTGGAACGACCGGGCACAGATGACGGCGCTCAATGCCGAGATCAAGGCGATCCGACCCGACATGCTGGTCTGTGTCGACCATGAAGGCGGGCGGGTCCAACGCTTCCGAACCGACGGCTTCACGCGCCTGCCGCCGATGCGCACGCTGGGCGAGCTCTGGATGCGCGACCCGCTGCGCGCGACGCAGGCGGCCGTCGCCTGCGGCCGGGTGCTGGGGGGCGAGCTGCGGGCCTGCGGGGTCGATTTCAGTTTTGCGCCGGTGCTCGACCTGGACTACGGCGAGAGCAGCGTGATCGGCGACCGCAGCTTCCATCGCGATCCGCGCGTGGTGGCGCTGCTGGCGCGCAGCCTGATGCACGGGCTGCTGCAGGCCGGCATGGCGAATTGCGGCAAGCACTTTCCGGGACACGGCTTCGTCAAGGCCGATTCGCATGTCGCGATTCCGGTCGACCGGCGCAGCCTCAAGGCGATCCTCGCGGACGACGCGCGGCCCTACGAATGGCTCCAGGGCACGCTCGCGGCCGTGATGCCGGCGCATGTGATCTATCCGAAGGTCGATGCCCGTCCGGCTGGTTTCTCGGCGAAATGGCTGCAGCAGGTGCTGCGCGGCAAGCTCGGCTTCGACGGCGCCGTGTTCAGCGACGACCTCAGCATGGAGGCGGCGCGTCGGATCGACGGCCAGGTCTTGAGCTACACCGACGCGGCGCTGGCCGCGCTCGACGCCGGCTGCGACCTGGCGCTGCTGTGCAACCAGAGCGTGGGGGAGGGGGCGGCGCTCGACGCGCTGCTCGACGGCATGGCCGCGGCCCGGCACGGCGGGCGCTGGCGGCCGGACCCGGCCAGCGAGCGGCGTCGCCGCGGCCTGCTGCCGCGCGGCCCGGCGTTCGACTGGGCAGGGCTCCAGGCCTCTTCCGACTACCTCCAGGCCGTGGGCTTGCTGCCCTGAGCCTTCAGACGGACGGCGTCCACAGCCGCTCGCCGCCGCCGTCGAGGTGCGTCAGGTACAGCCGGAGATCGAACTCGTGCTGGTGGTAGTCGGGCTCCATGTGCATGCAGAGCTTGTAGAAGGCCTTGTCATGCTCGCGCTCCTTCATGTGCGCCAGCTCGTGCACGACGATCATCCGCAGCCACTCGATCGGCACCTCCTTGAACAGGCTGGCCACCCGGATCTCGCGCTTGGCCTTGAGCTTGCCGCCCTGCACGCGCGAGACCGTGGTGTGGGTGCCGAGGGCGTTGCGGATCACGTGCAGCTTGTTGTCGAACACCACTTTCGAGAGCGGCTCGGCGTTGCGCAGGAATTCGCTTTTCAGGTCGCTCACGTAGTCGTAGAGCGCGCGGTCGGTGCGGATCTCGTGCGGGGCGCCGTAGCGCTTCTGCAGCCAGTCGCCGAGCCTGCCTTCGGCGACGAGTTTCTCGACCTGGGCGCGCAGCGCCGCGGGGTACGCGGCGAGGTACTTCATGCGGGTTGCGGCGTCCGCTTGCCGGGGGTGGCCGAAGGGGCCGCGGCCGCATAGGCCAGGCCGGCCGCCACGCCGCCGAACAGGTCGCCTTCGACCAGGTCGACGCCGGGGAAGGCGGCGCGCAGCGCGCTCTGGAAAGGGCGCAGCGCCGAGGAGCCCCCGGTCAGGTAGATGGCGTCGAGGTCGCTGGCCTGGAGGCCGGCGCGCTGCACGCAGTCGCGGGCGCAGGCGACCACGCTGTCGAGCAAGGCCGACAGGTGTTGCGCCATGTCGGCCGCGCTCAAGGCGGCCTGCAGGCCGCGCTCCGCGCACGACAGGTCGATCGATACCTCGCCGTTGGTCATCGAGCTGCGGATCTTGGCCTCCTCGACCTCGCTGGCGACGCGGTGGCCCTCGCGGTTGACGAGCACATTCATGAGGCGGTCGTGCAGCCGGGTGTCGAGGTAGCTGCTGCGCAGTTCCTGCACCTGGCGAACCGACTTCGGCGCTTGCAGCCAGTTGATCAGGTGCCAGGTCGAGAGGTCGAAGAAGGTGCGGCTCGGCACTTCGCGGCCCTGTGGCCCGTGGTGGCGGAAGCCCAGCAGCGGCATGGCGCAGGCGAGGCTGAGCCGCTGGTCGTAGTCGGTGCCGCCGATATGCACGCCGGTGGTGGCCAGGATGTCGCTGGCGCGATCGGGGTGGCCCATGCGCTCGGGGCCGAGCCGAACCACCGTGAAGTCGGAGGTGCCGCCGCCGATGTCGACGATCAGCACCAGCGATTCGCGCGTCACGCGGCGCTCGAAGTCGAAGGCGGCCGCGATCGGTTCGTACTGGAACGACACCTCGCCGAGTCCGGCGTTTTCGGCCGCCTGGCGCAGCGAGGCCTCGGCCTGCGCGTCGCGCTTGTCGTCGTCGTCGACGAAGCGGATCGGGCGGCCGATCACGACCCGGCCCGGGTGCGCGCCGAGCTGCTCGCGCGCCCGGCTGCCCAGCTCGGACAGGAACAGCGTGATGATGTCCTCGAAGCTGACCAGCTGGTTGTCGATCTCGGTCGGTTCCTGCATCAGCGCGCTGCCCAGGATGCTCTTGAGCGAACGCATCAGCCGGCCTTCGGTGCCGGCCAGGTAGAGCGCCATCGCCTCGCGGCCGAAATGCGTGCTCCGGTCTTCGGAATTGAAGAAGATCGCGGTCGGGATCGCGATCGCCGGGCCTTCGAGCAGCAGCGGACGGGCGCGGCCGTCCTCGCCCACGAAGGCGGCGGCGGAATTCGACGTCCCGAAGTCGATCCCGATCGCGGGGGCGGGCCGGCTCAAGACTCGCGCCGCAGGGCCGGGAACAGGATCACGTCGCGGATGCTCGGCGAGTCGGTCAGGAGCATCATCAGGCGGTCGATGCCGATGCCGCAGCCGCCGGTGGGCGGCATGCCGTATTCGAGCGCGCGCACGAAGTCGTGGTCGTAGAACATGGCCTCGTCGTCGCCGCTGTCCTTGGCCGCCACCTGGGCGTTGAAGCGCGCGGCCTGGTCCTCGGCGTCGTTGAGCTCGCTGAAGCCGTTGCCGAACTCGCGGCCCGTGATGTAGAGCTCGAAGCGCTCGGTGACCTCGGGACGCTCGTCGTTGGCGCGCGCCAGCGGCGAGATCTCGGTCGGGTGCTCCATGATGAAGGTCGGCTGCCAGAGCTTTTCTTCGACGGTTTCCTCGAAGTACATGACCTGCAGGCTCGCCAGGCTGCGCTGCGATAGCTTGTCCTTTTCTTCGCTGAGGCCGAGCTTGCGCAGGGCATTGACCAGCCAGGCGGCGTCGTCGACATTGGCGCCGGCGTCGGTGTGCTTCAGGATCGCCTCGCGGATCGTCAGCCGCTCGAAGGGCTGGGCGAGGTCGACCGGCTTGCCCTGGTATTCGAGCTGCTGGCTGCCCACCGCCTTGTCGGCGATGGTGCGGATCAGCGTCTCGGTGAAGTCCATCAGGTCGCGGTAGTTCCAGTAGGCCGCATAGAACTCCATCATCGTGAATTCCGGGTTGTGCCGGACCGAGATGCCTTCGTTGCGGTAGCTGCGGTTGATCTCGAACACGCGCTCGAAGCCGCCGACGATCAGCCGCTTGAGGTACAGCTCGGGCGCGATGCGCAGGAACATTTCCTGGTCGAGCGCGTTGTGGTGCGTCTTGAAGGGCTTGGCGTTGGCGCCGCCCGGGATCGGATGCAGCATCGGCGTCTCGACCTCGAGGAAGTCGTTGGCGACCATGAACTCGCGCAGCGCGCTGACGGCCTTGCTGCGGGCCGCGAAGCGCTCGCGCGCGGCGCCGTCGGTGATCAGGTCGACATAGCGCTGGCGGTACTTCTGCTCCTGGTCGGCCATCCCGTGGAACTTGTCGGGCAGCGGCCGCAGGCTCTTGGTCAGCAGGCGCAGCTGCGTGACCTTGACCGACAGCTCGCCGGTCTTGGTCTTCATGAGCGTGCCGACGGCGCCGATGATGTCGCCGAGGTCCCAGCGCTTGAAACCGGCGTAGGCTTCTTCGCCGATCGCGTCGCGCTGGACATAGAGCTGGATGCGGCCGGTGGCGTCTTGCAGGGTGGCGAAGCTGGCCTTGCCCATCACCCGCTTGAGCATCATGCGGCCGGCCACGCTGACCTCGATCGGCGTGGCTTCCAGCACCTCGGCCTCGGTCTCGCCGTGGGCGGCGACGAGTGCCGCCGCGCGGTGGCCGGGCTTGAAGTCGTTCGGGAACGCGACGCCCTTGCCTTCCGCCTGCGCGCCGCGCAGCGCCTTGAGCTTCTCGCGCCGTTCGGCGATGAGCTGGTTGTCGTCGACGGCGGGCGCCGAAGCGGGGGCCGCGGCGGGCGCGGGAACGGAGGGGGTCAGGTGGTCGGACATGGGCGCTGGAGTGGGGGCGCGGCAAAAAGCGCGCAACCCGCCATTTTAACGGGCGAAGGCCGAGCGCGATCGCATGCAGGGGGCCCAGGCCGGCGCCGGGCCGCCCCAAGGCGGCCTGCGGCCCCCTCGGGGGGCAGCGACCCACACGAAGTGGGGGAGCGTGGGGGCCACGGCCGGCGCCGGGCCGCCCCAAGGCGGCCTGCGGCCCCCTCGGGGGGCAGCGACCCACACGAAGTGGGGGAGCGTGGGGGCCAGCTACTTCGAGATGCCGGCCCGCGCAAGGAGGTCGCTGACGAGTTCGAGGCGCATCAGCGGGCTGTCGAGCGCCATCAGCCTCTGCTTGAGCTCGGTTTTCATCGGCAGCAATTCGCACCAGCGGTTCGCGACCCAGCCGCAATCCTCGAACCGGTACGGCTGGCCGATCGGCAGCCGCACGCCATCGCCGCCTTCCATGCGGCGCCGCTCCTCGAGGGTGTCGACCAGGCGCCGGAGGGCGTCAGCCGTGTGCTGGAGATCGTCTGGCAGGGCCAGTGGAACGTCGTCGGGGACGGCGTCGACCTCGGCGGTCCAGAGGCCGTGCTTCTGCAGTTCGCTCGAGCGCAGCCGGAAGCGTTGCGTGCCGACGCATTCGATCTGCATCAGGCCGGCCTGCGGGGCGTCGAATTCGCGGATCACGGCCAGCGTGCCGACCTCGGCGAAGGATTCGGCTTCGGCACCGGGCCGGCGAACCTCCTGGCCCTGCGTCAGCGAGACGACGCCGAAAGGGGCGCCATTGCGGTGGCAGCGGCCGATCATGTCGAGGTAGCGGACCTCGAAGATGCGCAGCGGCAGCAGCCCGTCGGGAAACAGCACCGTGCCGAGCGGGAACAAAGGAAGGGCGCGCAGAAGGGGTTGTGTCGTCATCGATGAACCTTGGCGTGGCTATCATCGCATTCCTTCACGACCAAGCGCCATGTTCTATCAGATCCCCTCGTTCCTGCTCGACGTGATCGTCGGCCTCCTGGGCGGCGCCTGCCTGCTGCGTCTCTACATGCAATACCACCGGGTGCCCTTCGGCAATCCGCTCGGGCGCTTCGTGTTCGCGGTCAGCGACTGGATCGTGCTGCCGCTGCGCCGCGTGATTCCGTCGGTGAAGCGCTGGGACCTGGCCAGCGGGGTGGCCGCCTGGCTCCTGGTGCTGGCCAAGTTCCTGCTGCTGTGGCTGCTGCTGGGCGGCATCGGACGCTGGGCCGTGCTGCCGCTGGTGTCGCTGATCGGGCTGCTTCAGCTCGCAGTGTCCGGACTGACCGCGCTGCTGATCGTCCACGCGGTGCTGTCCTGGGTGCCCAACGCATCGTCGATGCTGCACGACCTGATCGCGCGCCTGGCCGAACCGTTGGTACGGCCGCTGCGCCGCTTCATTCCGCTGGTCGGCGGCGTCGACCTTTCGGTGCTGGCCGCGATCGTGCTGCTGCAGGTGGTCGCGATCGTCCTCGGCAACCTCATGCAGGGCGCCTTCACGCTCGGGTGAAGGCGCGCGGCGCGGCTAGTCCACCGCGTCGGCGGGCTGGCGCAGCAGCATGGCCAGGGTGCTGGCGATGGTCTTGCGCAGTTCGCGGCGGTCGCAGATGAAGTCGACCGCGCCCTTGGTCTGCAGGAACTCGGCGCGCTGGAAGCCCTCGGGCAGGGTCACGCGCACGGTAGATTCGATAACGCGCGGGCCGGCGAAGCCGATCAGCGCCTTGGGCTCGGCGATGACGACGTCGCCGACGAAGGCGAAGCCGGCGCTCACGCCCCCCATCGTCGGGTCGGTCAGCACGCTGATGTAGGGCAGGCCCTTCTTGGCCAGGCGGGTGAGCGCCGCATTGGTCTTGGCCATCTGCATCAGCGACAGCAGGCCTTCCTGCATGCGCGCGCCGCCGGTGGCGGTGAAGCACACGAAAGGCACCTTCTGCTCGATGGCTGTCTCGACGCCGCGCACGAAGCGCTCGCCGACCACGCTGCCCATGCTGCCGCCCATGAAGTCGAACTCGAAGCAGGCGACCACCAGGTTGATGCTGTGCACCGAGCCGCCGATCACGACCAGGGCATCGGTCTCGCCGGTGTTCTCGAGCGCTTCCTTGAGCCGCTCGGGGTACTTGCGGCTGTCCTTGAACTTCAGGGCGTCGACCGGCAGCACTTCCTGGCCGATTTCGTAGCGGCCCTCGGGGTCGAGGAAGGCGTCGAGACGCGCCCGCGCACCGATGCGGTGGTGGTGGCCGCAGCTCGGGCAGACGTTCTGGTTGTGCTCCAGGTCGGTCTTGTAGAGCACGGTTTCGCAGCTCGGGCACTTGATCCAGAGGCCCTCGGGCATCTGGCGCCGCTCGCTCGGGTCGGTCGGCGTGATCTTGGGGGGAAGCAGTTTTTCAAGCCAGCTCATGGTGCTCCTTCGTTGGCATGGATTATCCGCCAGTCGCGGACCGGGGCAGGGCGTCGAGCGCCTGGCGGATCCCGGCCAGGAAGTCGCGCACCGCCGGCACCACCGCGTCGCGCGGCTGGCCGTCGATCAGCTGGATGATGCGGGTGCCGATCACGACCGCGTCGGCGGCCGCGCCGACCGCCTGGGCGGTGCCGGCGTCGCGGATGCCGAAGCCCACGCCGACCGGCACGCCCACGTGCCGGCGGATGCGCGGCAGCATGCGGCCGACGGCGTCGGTGTCGAGATGGCCGGCGCCGGTCACGCCCTTGAGCGAGACGTAGTAGACGTAGCCGCTGGCGATCCGGCCGACCTGCGCCATGCGCTCGTCGGTGCTGGTCGGTGCCAGCAGGAAGATCAGGTCGATGCCATGGGCCTTCAGGGCGGCGGCGAAGTCCTCGCATTCCTCGGGCGGGTAGTCGACCACCAGCAGGCCGTCGACGCCGGCCGCCGCGGCGTCGCGGATGAAGGCACCCTTGCCGTGCACGCCGTCGTAGCGCTCGACCGGGTTGGCATAGCCCATCAGCACCACCGGCGTGGCCTGGTCCTGCGCGCGGAAGGCGGCGACCATGGCCAGCACCTGCTTCATGCCGACGCCGAGCGCCAGCGCGGCCTCGCCGGCCTGCTGGATCACCGGGCCGTCGGCCATCGGGTCGGAAAACGGCACGCCGAGCTCGATCACGTCGGCACCGGCGGCGACCATGCCGTGCATCAGGGCGGGCGTGATGTCGGCATAGGGGAAGCCGGCCGTCACGTAGGGAATCAATGCCTTGCGGCCCTGTTTCTGCAGGGCGTCGAAGGTGGCGGCGATCCGGCTCATCACTTGCCTCCCTTCACTTGCAGGCCGCGCATCGACGGCCGGTCGTAGAAGTCGACCCCCGACAGGTCGGCCACGGTGCCGATGTCCTTGTCGCCGCGGCCCGAAAGGTTGACCAGGATCGACTGGTCCGGCCGCATGGTCTTCGCCAGCTTCATGGCGTAGGCGAAGGCGTGGCTCGATTCGAGCGCCGGGATGATGCCCTCGGTGCGGCACAGGTAGTGGAAGGCCTCCAGCGCCTCTGTGTCGGTGATGCCGACGTACTCGGCGCGGCCGATGTCGGCCAGGTAGGCATGCTCGGGGCCGACGCCGGGGTAGTCGAGGCCGGCGCTGATGCTGTGGGTCTCGGTGACCTGGCCGTCGTCGTTCTGCAGCAGGTAGGTGCGGTTGCCGTGCAGCACGCCCGGGCTGCCGCGCAGGATCGAGGCCGAATGCTTGCCGCTGTCCAGGCCTTCGCCGGCGGCCTCGACCCCGATCAGCCGTGTGCGCTCGAACGGGATGTACGGGTGGAAGATGCCCATCGCATTGCTGCCGCCGCCGACGCAGGCCACGACCACGTCGGGCTGGCGGCCTTCGGCCTCGCCCGTGATGCCCTGCGCCGCCAGCATGGCCGGCATCTGCGCGATGCACTCGGTGCCGATCACGCTCTGGAAGTCGCGCACCATCATCGGGTAGGGGTGCGGGCCGGCCACCGTGCCGATGATGTAGAAGGTGTTCTCGACATTGGTGACCCAGTCGCGCATGGCTTCGTTGAGCGCGTCCTTCAGGGTCTTGCTGCCCGATTCGACCGGCACCACGGTGGCGCCGAGCAGGTTCATGCGGTAGACGTTCGGGCTCTGGCGCTTGACGTCCTGGCTGCCCATGTAGACCACGCATTCGAGGCCGTAGCGGGCGCAGATGGTGGCCGTGGCCACGCCATGCTGGCCGGCGCCGGTCTCGGCGATCACGCGCGGCTTGCCCATGCGCTTGGCGAGCATGGCCTGGCCGATCGTGTTGTTGACCTTGTGGGCGCCGGTGTGGTTCAGGTCTTCGCGCTTCAGGTAGATCTGGGCGCCGCCGATCTCGCGGCTGGTGCGCGCCGCATGGTAGATCGGCGAGGGGCGGCCGACGAAATGCGCCAGCTCGTAGTGGAATTCGGCGAGGAATTCGGGGTCGTCCTTGTAGCGGGCGTAGGCGTCGCGCAGCTCGCTGATCGCGTGGGTCAGCGTCTCGCTGGCGAAGGTGCCGCCGTAGATGCCGAAATGGCCGCTGGCGTCGGGTTGCTGGTAGGTGTCCATGGTCTCGATTCGTTGGGCCGGCGCCCGCGGATCGAGGCGGGGCAGCCAGCTAGGGAAGGGCATCGGCCGCACGCACGGCGGCCACGAATGCGTGAATCTTCTCGGCGTCCTTCAGGCCCTTGGCGGCCTCGACGCCCGAACTCACGTCAACGGACAGCGACTTGCAGCGCGTCCGCAGCTGACGAATGCCATCGCCCACGTTTGCAGGTGCGAGCCCACCACTCAAGACGAGGTGAGCGTCGACGGCGGGTGGAAGAAGTGACCAATCGAATGCCTTGCCGCCACCGCCATAGGCTTCGACATGGGCGTCGAGCAGGATGGCGTGGGCGCGGGAGTAATCGGACGCGTATTTTACGAGGTCGAAGGAAGCCCCGGCGGCGCCGAGCGGAATCCGGGCCGCGCGCATGAAGCGGTGGCGGCCGCGGCCGCTGGCTTCCCAGCAAAGTTCTGGCGATTCGTCACCGTGGAACTGGGCCATGGCACCGGCCACGCGCGCCAGTGCATCGAGGGTCGCCGGCACCGATTCGTTGACGAACAGCAGCACCGGCGTCACGAAGGGCGGCAGCCGCGCGGCCAGCTCGGCGGCGCGCTCGACGCTCACCGCGCGCGGGCTGGCGGGATAGAGCACGAAGCCGATCGCATCGGCGCCGGCCGCGATGGCGGCGTCGACGTCGGCCTCACGCGTCAGGCCGCAGATCTTGATCCGGGTGCGGGCGAGCGGGGCGTTCATGGCGGACCATCATACGCAGCACCTCCGGCCTGCAGCGTCGCCTCCGGCGGCAGGCCCCAGCCGGCGTCGTACAACGGGCCGAGGAAATACAGGCCGGCCGGCGAGAAAGTCGGCGCCGCCACCACCCGGCTGCGCGCGGCCAGCACGTCGGCCATCCAGTCGGGCGGCGCGTCGCCGCGGCCGATGCGCACCAGGCAGCCCATGATGTTGCGAATCATGTGGTGCAGGAACGCGTCGGCCTCGAATTCGAAATGCCAGCGGCAGCGCTCGCCCTCGCCGTGGCGCGTGATCTCGATGCGGCGCAGGTCCTTGACCGGCGAGCGCGCCTGGCAGGCCGAGGCGCGGAAGGAGCTGAAATCGTGCTGCCCGACCAGGATGGCGGCGGCGGTCCGCATCGCATCGCCGTCGAGCGGATGCATCGTCCAGCCGACCCGGCCGGCGTCCAGGCTCGGGCGCACCGGCGATTGGGACAGCACGTACAGGTAGCGGCGGGTCAGCGCGCTGGCGCGACAGTGGAACTGGTCGGGCACCGGCTGCGCCCATTGGACCGCGATGTCGGGCGGCAGGAACCGGTTGGTGCCGCGGACCCAGGAGAAGGGCGTGCGGACGACCGAGGTATCGAAATGCACCACCTGCATCAGGCCGTGGACGCCGGTGTCGGTGCGGCCGGCGCACAGCGTCGAGATCGGCTGGGCGGCAAACTGGGCCAGGGCCGCCTCGAGCTTGTCCTGCACCGTGAGGCCCGAGAGCTGGCTTTGCCAGCCCTGGTAGGCCTGTCCGTTGTAGCGGATACCGAGGGCCAGCCTCACAGCGGAATCGGCGGCCGCATGGCCGCTCAGCGCAATTGGCCGAGCAGTTGCTTGGCTTCGGCCTTGATGTCGCCGGCGCTCTCGGCGGCGACTTCCTCGACCAGCGAGCGGGCGCCTTCGACGTCGCCCAGCGCCTTCAGTTCGCGCGCCAGCGACAGCTTGATCGCGTGCGGGTTCTCGCTGCTGTCGTCGATCGTCTCGAGGCGGCCGCGCTCGGTGTCGGGCGGGTTGCGGTTCGACAGGCCGGCCAGCGAACTCATGTCGAATTCGATGAAGCCGGAGTCGGCGGGCAGGCCGGAACGCAGCGGTGCCGGCTGGGTGCGTTCCTCGTCGGCGTGGGCCGAGGAACGCGCCATCGGCTCCAGCGCGCCGGGCGCTGTATCGAAGTCGTTCTCGAGGTCGAGGCGGCTGATGGCCGGGGCGGCCGGCCGGTGGCCGTTGAGCGGCGCCGTGACGGTGCTCGGCAGTTCGGCGGCGGCCGGGACCGGCTTGTGCACCGGGGCCGGCGTGATCGGCAGGCTGGCCGTGATGGGTGCCGGGGCGGTCGCGGCCGGTGGCGTGCTCAGTTCGAGATCGAAGTCCAGCGGTGCCACCGAGGGCACGAAGGCCGGCGGCGGCGCTTCGACTTCCGGCGCGGGCGCGAGCGGGGCGGGGGCGCTGGCAGCGGCCAGCGTGCCGGCGAAGGCGGCGGCTTCGGCGGCGGACACGCCACCCCGGCTGCCGGTCTCGTAGAGCGGATTGCCCGGATCGAGCTCCTTGCCGAGCTCGACCACGCGATTCCAGTCGCTGCCGGTGCCGCCGGTGAGCTTGTGGACGTCGGCCGCGAGCGCTTCGTAGGCGCGCAGGTCGCGGCGCTTGGCGTGGATCTCGAGCAGCTTGAGGTGGATGGCGGTGCGTTCCGGATTGACCCGCAGGGCCTCACGCAGGATTTCCTCGGCCTGCAGGTCGCGGCCATAGGCGAGGTAGACGTCGGCTTCGGCCACCGGATCGACGTCGCCGGCGTCCAGCTGGCTCGGCGAGTACGACAGCGACGACACCACGGAGTTGCCGCGGTTCTTGGTGTCGACCGATTCGCCGCCGCTGGCGCCGAAGAAGGAGTCCTTGGGGATGCGGCTTTCGATGAAGACGCTGTCGCCGGCATCGCGGCGCTTGCGGCCGAGCACGCGGTAGAGCAGGAAGCCGATCAGCAGGGCGATCAGGGCGGCCGCTCCGGCCATCAGCGGGTTGTCGAGCAGTTCGGAGAAGAAGCTCTGCTGCGCGGGCGGCGGCGGAGGCGGCGCCTTGACGACCGGCTTGGCGGCAGCGGCGGGCGGCGCCGCCGCGGGTGCGACGGCGGCCGGCGCGGCGGCTGCAGCCACCGTCGGCGCGACCACGGCCGGCGTTGTCGCCGCGGCCGGGGTTGCGGGCGCAGGGCTGGCGGCCGGCGCAGGTGCGGCAGCGGCCGGCACAGGCGCCGCAGCGGCCGGCGCCGTCGAGGCCGTGGGTGCCACCGACGCGGGAGCCGCCGCTGGGGCTGGAGCCGCTGCCGCGGGCGCCGGCGCGGCACCGGTGGCGGCCTGGATCTTGTTCAGCTCGGAGATGTTCTTGGACAGCTCGGCCACGCGCGCATTGCTGGCCTGCGCCTGCTTCGCCTGGGCGATCTGCTCTTCGGTCGGGCGGCCCGGGGCGAGGCCCTGGGAGATCTTGAGCTTGTCGCTGGATGCGTTCGCCGCATTGCGATCCTCGACATTGGCTTGCAGCTTGCCGGAGGTCTGGCGATCGGCGTCGGCGACTTTCGAGGTCGGCGCATTGTCGGCCAGGCGGCGGCGGTATTCGCCGAAGTCCTGGCTCTGGGCCGTCACGGTGCGGCGGGCCTCGGCCGCCGGGACGGCCTCCGCCTGGGGTGCGCCGGGCAGTTCGAGCACCGCGCCGGCCTTGATCCGGTTGACGTTGCCGCCGATGAAGGCGTTCGGATTGGCGCGCAGCAGCGCCACCAGCATCTGGTCGAGCGAGACCTCGGCCGGCTTGTAGGCGGCCGCGATCTTGCTGGCGGTGTCGCCCGGCTGGACCTTGACCTGCTCGCCGCCGTTCGAGGTGCGGACCGTGCCGCTGTCCGCAGCGGCGGGCGCGGGTGCGGGCGCCGCCGCGGCGACCGGGCGTTCGCGCCGCACGGGAGGTGCCTGCACTTCGGCCGGCAGGACGCGCTGCGGGGGTGCGGCGGAGATCTGCGGTGCCACCGGGGCCACCGGCGCGGCTGCCTGCCGGCTGGTCGGCGGGTCGAGCAGGACGGTGTAGTCGCGCACGACGCGTCCCGAACCCCAGTTGGCTTCGAGCAGCAGGTCGACGAAGGGCTCGCTCAGCAGGCGGTTGCTGGTGAGGCGGACCACGTAGCGGCCGTCGGCGCGCTTCTGGACGCCGACGCGGACGTCCGACAGCGCCGCGTTGTAGGGCACGCCGGCGGCACGGAAGGCCTCGGACGAGGCGATGTTGACCTTGAGGCTGTCGGCTTCGGCGGCCGTGATCTCGGTGACCTCGATCTCCGCCCGCAGGGGTTCGCCCAGCGCCGACTGAACATTCAGCCGTCCCAGCGCGAGTGCGCTGGCGTCAGCGGCCAGGCCGCCGCCCAGAGTCAGGGCGACCGCCGCGCTCAGCAGCGTGAGCTGACTCCGGCCGGGGGTCGTCGAACTCGAGGGGGTGGCCGAAAGGCGGGCCGCAGGCAACGGTTGTCGTGTCATGCTGGTAGGGGCAGCTCGGCCCAAAAGTGTAAGGGGACGTTAACATCAACACCCTGCACTGACAAGGCGACAAGGCTTATCTACCCAGTGCGTGCAAACTTCGTCATGCATTTGCCGTTGCTGTTGAGCAACGGCGCGGGCACCTGAAGGTGCCCGCAAGCCGGTTCAGGCCTCCAGCAGGATGCGCAGCATGCGGCGCAGCGGCTCGGCCGCGCCCCACAGCAGCTGGTCGCCGATCGTGAAGGCGCCGACGTATTCGGGGCCCATGGCGAGCTTGCGCACGCGGCCGACCGGGATCGACATGGTGCCGGTGACGGCCACCGGCGTCAGGTCCTTGACGGTCGCCTCGCGGGTGTTCGGCACCACCTTGACCCATTCGTTGTCGGCAGCGATCAGGGCCTCGATGTCGGCCACGGGCACGTCCTTCTTGAGCTTGAAGGTCAGCGCCTGGCTGTGGCAGCGCATCGCGCCGATGCGCACGCAGAAGCCGTCGACCGGCGTCGCCGCGGTGCCGAACTGGGCGCCCTGGCCGAGGATCTTGTTGGTCTCGGCGCCGCCCTTCCATTCTTCCTTGCTCATGCCGTCGCCCAGGTCCTTGTCGATCCAGGGGATCAGGCTGCCGCCGAGCGGGGCGCCGAAATTGGCCGTTTCGGCGGCGCTCAGCGACTGTTGCTTGGCCAGCACCTTGCGGTCGATCTCGAGGATGGCCGACTTCGGGTCGTCGAGCAGCGAGCGCACCTCGGCGTTGATCGTGCCGAACTGGGTCAGCAGCTCGCGCATGTGCTGGGCGCCGCCGCCCGAGGCCGCCTGGTAGGTCATGCTGGTCATCCACTCGACCAGGCCGGCCTTGTAGAGCGCGCCGACGCCCATCAGCATGCAGCTGACGGTGCAGTTGCCGCCGATCCAGTTCTTGCCGCCCTTGGCGAGCGCGTTCTGGATCACGGGCAGGTTGACCGGATCGAGCACGATGATCGCGTCGTCGTTCATGCGCAGCGTGGACGCGGCGTCGATCCAGTGGCCCTTCCAGCCGGCGGCGCGCAGCTTGGGGAACACCTCGGTCGTGTAGTCGCCGCCCTGGGCGGTGATGACGATGTCGCACTTCTGGAGCGCGGCGATGTCGTGGGCGTCCTTGAGCGTGGTCTCGTTCTTGGCCATCGCCGGGGCCTTGCCACCGGCGTTGGAAGTCGAGAAGAAGACCGGCTCGATGAGCCCGAAGTCGCCTTCGGCCTGCATCCGGTCCATCAGGACCGAGCCGACCATGCCGCGCCAGCCCACGAGGCCGACCAGAGGTTGATTTGCGTTCGCCATTTCAATTTGCCCTTGTGAAAAAAGAAAAAACTTCTCTTTGCGCCCGGCTCGTCAGAGCCGGGGAGGGCGTGACGAAGCGGGCTGGTTTAGCCGGTAATCGTCTTTTTGGTGATGGCAGCCACCACGGCGTCGCCCATTTCGCGGGTGCCGACCTTGGTCGTGCCCGCGGACCAGATGTCTGCCGTGCGCAGCCCCTGGGCCAGCACGGACTGGACCGCCGACTCGATCCGGTCGGCAGCCTCGGGCTGGTTGAGGGAGAAACGAAGCATCATGGCAGCGGACAGGATTGTAGCCAAAGGATTGGCAACCCCTTTGCCGGCAATGTCGGGCGCACTGCCGTGGCTGGGCTCGTAGAGGCCCTGGTTGCTGGCGTTCAGCGAGGCCGAGGGCAGCATGCCGATCGAGCCGGTGAGCATCGCGGCCTCGTCCGAGAGGATGTCGCCGAACATGTTGCCGGTGACCACGACGTCGAATTTCTTCGGCGCCTTGACCAGCTGCATGGCGGCGTTGTCGACGTACATGTGGTCGAGCTCGACGTCCGGGTACTCCTTGCCGACCTCGGTCACGATGTCCTTCCAGAACTGGAAGGTCTCGAGCACGTTGGCCTTGTCGACGCTGGTCACGCGCTTGCTGCGCTTGCGCGCCGCCTGGAAGGCGACGTGGGCGATGCGCTCGACCTCGGGGCGCGAGTAGCGCATGGTGTCGAAGGCTTCCTCGGCGCCCGGGAAGTGGCCGTCGACCGCGGTCCGGCGGCCGCGCGGCTGGCCGAAGTAGATGTCGCCGGTCAGCTCGCGGATGATGAGGATGTCGAGGCCCGAGATCAGCTCGGGCTTGAGGCTGGAGGCGCCGACCAGCTGCTCGTAGCAGATCGCCGGGCGGAAATTGGCGAACAGGCCAAGGTTCTTGCGCAGGCCCAGAATGGCCTGCTCGGGACGCAGCGAGCGCTCGAGCTTGTCGTACTTCCAGTCGCCGACGGCGCCGAACAGCACGGCATCGGCTTCCTTCGCCAGCTTGAGGGTGGCGTCGGGCAGCGGATGGCCGTGGGCCTCGTAGGCGGCGCCGCCGACCAGGGCCGATTCCATCTCGAACTTGAGGTCGAGCGTTTCGAGCACGCGGATGGCTTCGGCGACGATCTCGGTGCCGATGCCGTCACCGGGGAGGACTGCGATTTTCATGGTGTCTGGGGTGGCTTGGAAAAAAGATGAAAGGGTTTCAGGCGTCGAGCATGGTGTGGGCCAGCCAGGGCTTTTGCGCCAGGCGGGCCGCCTCGAAAGCCTTGATCTTGTCCTTGTGGCGCAGCGTGAGGCCGATGTCGTCGAGTCCGTTGACCAGGCAGTACTTGCGGAAGGCCTGGACGTCGAAGGCGAATTCGCCGCCGTCCGGCTTGATGACCACCTGGCGCTCGAGGTCGATCGTCAGGCTGTAGCCCGGGAAGGCGAAGGTCTGGTCGAACAGCTGGGCGACCTGCGCTTCGGGCAGCACGATCGGCAGCAGGCCATTCTTGAAGCTGTTGTTGAAGAAGATGTCGGCATAGCTCGGCGCGATGATCGCGCGGAAGCCGTACTGGTCGAGCGCCCAGGGCGCATGTTCGCGCGACGAGCCGCAGCCGAAGTTCTGGCGCGCCAGCAGGATCGATGCGCCGGCGTAGCGCGGCTGGTTCAGCACGAAGTCGGGGTTCGGCTTGCGCGATGCCGGATCCTGGCCCGGCTCGCCCGGATCGAGGTAGCGCCAGGCGTCGAACAGGTTCTGGCCGAATCCGGTCTTGCGGATCGATTTCAGGAACTGCTTCGGGATGATCGCGTCGGTGTCGACGTTCTCGCGGTCCATCGGTGCCACGAGGCCCTTGTGTACGGTGAATTTCTGCATGGTGATCCAATCAGTTGAGGACAGAGCAAGACTGCTTCGCAAATCTTGGTCTGTCCCGCAAGGTCTCAGGAGAACTGTCGAACATCGACGAAGTGGCCGTGCACCGCGGCGGCGGCGGCCATCGCGGGGCTCACGAGGTGGGTGCGCCCGCCCGCGCCCTGGCGGCCTTCGAAGTTGCGGTTGCTGGTCGAGGCGCAGCGCTCGCCCGGCTCGAGGCGGTCGGCGTTCATGGCCAGGCACATCGAGCAGCCGGGCTCGCGCCACTCGAAGCCCGCGGCCTTGAAGATCTGGTCGAGCCCTTCGCGCTCGGCCTGCGCCTTCACCACGCCGGAGCCCGGCACGACCATCGCGAGCTTGACGTTCTTGGCGACCTTCTGGCCGAGCTTCTTGACCACGGCCGCGGCCTCGCGCATGTCCTCGATGCGGCTGTTGGTGCAGGAGCCGATGAACACCTTGTCGATGAAGATGTCGTTCATGGGCTTGTTGGGCTCCAGTCCCATGTAGACCAGGGCGCGTTCGATCGCGCCGCGCTTGTTGGGATCCTTCTCCTTGTCGGGATCGGGCACGCGGCCATCGACCGGCACCACCATCTCGGGCGAGGTGCCCCAGGTGACCTGCGGCTTGATCTGCGCGGCGTCGAGCTCGACCACGAGGTCGAAGTGCGCGCCGGGGTCGGAATGCAGGGTCTTCCAGTAGGCGACCGCCAGGTCCCATTCGACGCCGGTCGGCGCCAGCGGACGGCCCTTGACGTAGGCGATGGTCTTTTCGTCGACCGCCACCAGGCCGGCGCGCGCGCCGGCCTCGATCGCCATGTTGCAGACCGTCATGCGGCCTTCCATGCTGAGGTCGCGGATCGCCGAACCCGCGAATTCGATCGTGTAGCCGGTGCCGCCGGCGGTGCCGATCCGGCCGATGATCGCCAGCACGATGTCCTTGGCGGTGCAGCCGAGCGGCAGCTTGCCCTCGACCTTCACGAGCAGGTTCTTCGCCTTCTTGCCGAGCAGCGTCTGGGTCGCCATGACGTGCTCGACCTCGCTGGTGCCGATGCCGTGCGCCAGCGCGCCGAAGGCGCCGTGCGTGGAGGTGTGCGAGTCGCCGCAGACCACGGTCATGCCGGGCAGGGTAGCGCCCGACTCGGGCCCGATCACGTGCACGATGCCCTGGCGCTTGCTCAGGAACGGAAAGAACGCGGCGGCGCCGAATTCCTTGATGTTGCTGTCGAGGGTCGTGACCTGTTCCTTGCTGGTCGGGTCGGCGATGCCGTCGTAGCCGCGCTCCCAGCCGGTGGTCGGCGTGTTGTGGTCGGCCGTGGCCACCACCGAGCTGATGCGCCACAGTTTGCGGCCGGCCTCGCGCAGTCCTTCGAAGGCTTGCGGGCTGGTTACTTCGTGCACCAGGTGGCGATCGATGTAGAGGATCGCGGTGCCGTCTTCCTCGGTGTGGACGACGTGTTCGTCCCAGAGTTTGTCGTAGAGCGTGCGTGCCATGGGTCTCTTTCGTGGGGAGGTGATTGTCTTATGCGGCCAGCTGCGCGGGCGTCGCGGCAGCGGGCGTGTGCAGGTGCTTGACCAGCATGCGGGCGGCGACCGGCAAGGTCGAGAAGTCGCGGGCGATGAGCCGGATCTGGCGTGCCGCCCAGGCGTCCTGGAGCGCCACGGAGGTCAGGCCGCGGCCGATGCCGCCCTGCATCAGCTCGAAGGCCCGCAGCGGCATGACGCCGACGCCGAGGCCGTTCTCGATCATCCGGCACATCGCGTCGAGGCCGGTCACGTGGATTCGCAGGCGGATGCTGCGGTTGGCGGCCAGGGCGGCCTGATGCATCGCGACGTAGATCGAACTGTTGTTGTGCAGGCCGACATGGTCGTAGTCGAGCGAATCGACGAAGGCGATCGAGCGCCTGGACGCCAGCATGTGGCCGGCCGGCACGATCAGCGCGAGCGCGTCGTCGCGGTAGGGCAGGCTCTGGAGTTCGTTGCTGCCTTCGGCGACATGGCAGACGCCGAGGTCGGCAGCCCCTTCATGGACGGCCCGCACGACTTCGCTGCTCAGGTGCTCCTCGAGGTCGATCTTGATCGCGTCGTGCTCGCGCGTGAAGGCACCGAGGTCCTCGGGCAGGAACTGGACGATCGCCGAGATGTTGGCGTGGACCCGGACATGCCCGCGCACGCCGTCGGCGTATTCGCTCAGTTCGCCCTGCATCTTCTCGAGGCTGTAGAGCACCGAGCGGGCATGGTGCAGCAGGCTTTCGCCGGCCGGCGTCAGGTCGACGCCGCGCGCATGGCGGTAGAGCAGGGGCGTTCCGAGCGTGGCTTCGAGGTCGGACAGGCGCTTGCTGATCGCCGACGCCGCGATGAATTCGCGCTCGGCGGCGCGGCCGATGCTGCCGAGTTCGCAGACGGCCACGAACAACTGCAGCGACGTGAGGTCGATGCGGCGGGCAAAACTGCGTTCGGATGAGGTCATCGGGGCTTGGCATCTCGTTCAGAGATGGAAGCCCGCATTTTCCCCCTGTTTCGAGGCTTTGGCCATCGTGATACGAGATGGCCAAGATGCCGCGGCGCGATGGCGCCGCGGCTCGCTTCGCTACTGCTTCTTGGTGGCGGCGTCTTCCATCTTTTGACCGCCCTTCTGGATGTCCTGGCCGGCACCCTTCATGGTGTTGCAGCCGGCGAGCGGCACGGCGAAGGCAAAGGCGACGGCGATCATGGCGGCAAGCTTCTTCATGGCGGAACTCCTTCTCGGTTGGTTGACGCGCCCAAGTTATTCGCCTGCCGTGTGCGCGCTTGTCAGCCAAGACGCAAAAAAGCTGCCCGTGGGCAGCTTTCCTGGATGAGGGCCTGACGGCAATCAGCGCTGGGCGATCGGCTTGACGTCGCGCTTGACCGAGCCTTCGAAGAGCTGGCGCGGACGGCCGATCTTGTAGTCCGGGTCGCCGATCATTTCGTTCAGCTGGGCGATCCAGCCCACGGTGCGGGCCAGCGCGAAGATCGCGGTGAACAGCGGCACCGGGATGCCGATCGCGCGCTGCACGATGCCCGAGTAGAAGTCGACGTTCGGGTAGAGCTTGCGGGAGACGAAGTATTCGTCTTCGAGTGCGATCTTCTCGAGCGCCATCGCGAGCTTGAACAGCGGGTCGTTCTCGAGGCCCAGTTCGCCCAGCACTTCCTTGCAGGTTTCCTGCATCAGCTTGGCGCGCGGGTCGTAGTTCTTGTAGACGCGGTGCCCGAAGCCCATCAGCTTGACGTTGGAGTTCTTGTCCTTGACCTGCTTGATGAACTCGCCGATCTTCTCGACGCCGCCAGCCTTCTGGATGTCGTAGAGCATGTTGAGCGCCGCCTCGTTGGCGCCGCCGTGGGCCGGGCCCCAGAGGCAGGCCACGCCGGCCGCGATCGCCGCGAAGGGGTTGGTGCCCGACGAGCCGCACAGGCGCACGGTCGAGGTCGATGCGTTCTGCTCGTGGTCGGCGTGCAGGATGAAGATGCGGTCGAGCGCGCGCTCGAGCACCGGGCTCACCTTGTACTCCTCGCACGGCGTCGCGAACATCATGTGCAGGAAGTTGCCCGCGTAGCTGAGTTCGTTCTTCGGGTACATGTAGGGCTGGCCCACGGTGTACTTGTAGGCCATGGCGACCAGGGTCGGCATCTTGGCGATCAGGCGGATCGCGGCGATCTCGCGGTGCTTCGGATTGTTGATGTCCGTGCTGTCGTGATAGAAGGCCGACAGGGCGCCGACCAGGCCGGTCATGATGGCCATCGGGTGGGCGTCGCGGCGGAAGCCGCGCAGGAAGAACTGCATCTGCTCGTTGACCATCGTGTGGTTGGTCACGAGCTTGGTGAAGTTGTTCTTCTTGGCTTCGTCGGGCAGTTCACCGTACAGCAGCAGGTGGCAGGTCTCGAGGAAGTCGCAGTTGGTCGCGAGCTGCTCGATCGGGTAGCCGCGGTACAGCAGTTCGCCCTTGTCGCCATCGATGTAGGTGATGGCCGATTCGCACGAGGCCGTCGACATGAAGCCCGGGTCGTAGGTGAACATGCCCGTCTGGGCGTAGAGCTTGCGGATGTCGATCACGTCAGGGCCCAGGGTGCCCTTGTAGATCGGCAGCTCGACGTTCTGTCCGCCGTTGCTGAACGACAGAGTGGCCTTGTTCTCGGATGCTTTCATTTCGAGTGTCTTTCAAAGAATGGATCAGGAAGATAGGGATTTCGCACCGTCGCTGCGCATCAGCCGCAGCAGTTCGACCACCTCGGCCCCGGCCCATCCGGGCTCGGGCTCCTTTCGCGCGAGCAGGAGGTCGAGCAGGTCGTTGTCCGACAGGTCCATCAATGTCTCCAGTGCCTGTGCCTGCCCGCAGGTCAGGCTTGCCTCGTGCCGTTCGAAAAAGCGGGCAATGAACAGGTCGTTTTCAAGCAAGCCGCGCCGGCAGCGCCACTTGAGCTTGCTCAGCGCGCGCTCGCTGATCGGCTCGGAAGGGTTGTCGGTGGCTGGCATCGGGGCTCTCGTCAGGACTAGATGGCGCGGCGCACCATCAGTTCCTTGATCTTGCCGATCGCCCGGGTCGGATTCAGGTTCTTCGGGCAGACGTCGACGCAATTCATGATCGAGTGGCAGCGGAACAGGCGGTACGGGTCCTCGAGGTTGTCCAGGCGCTCGGCGGTGGCTTCGTCGCGGCTGTCGGCGATGAAGCGGTAGGCCTGCAGCAGGCCGGCCGGACCGACGAACTTGTCGGGGTTCCACCAGAAGCTCGGGCAGCTGGTCGAGCAGCTGGCGCACAGGATGCACTCGTACAGGCCGTTCAGCTCGTCGCGCTCCTCGGGCGACTGCAGGCGTTCCTTTTCGGGCGGCACGGTGTCGTTCTGCAGGTACGGCTTGATCGAGTTGTACTGCTTGAAGAACTGCGTCATGTCGACGATCAGGTCGCGGATCACCGGCAGGCCGGGCAGCGGCTTGAGCACGATCGTGCCCTTGAGCGTCAGCATGTTGGTCAGGCAGGCCAGGCCGTTCTTGCCGTTGATGTTCATCGCGTCGGAGCCGCAGACGCCTTCGCGGCAGGAGCGGCGGAACGACAAGGTCGGGTCCTGCGCCTTGAGCTTCATGAGGGCGTCGAGCAGCATGCGCTCGTGGCCGTCGAGTTCGATCTCGACGGTCTGCATGTAGGGCTTGGCGTCCTTGTCCGGGTCGTAGCGGTAGATTTGAAAAGTGCGCTTCATCGTGGGATACCTCTAGTCAGTCTCAGAATGTCCGAACCTTGGGCGGCACCGACGCCACCGTCAGCGGCTGCAGCTTGACCGGCTTGTACGAGAGGCGGTTGTCCTGGCTGTACCAGAGCGTGTGCTTCATCCAGTTGGCGTCGTCGCGGCCCAGCGGCGCGACCGGGTCGTCGGCCGGACGCTCGTAGTCTTCCACCGTGTGGGCGCCGCGGCATTCCTTGCGGGCGGCGGCCGACACCATCGTGGCCTGTGCGACTTCGATCAGGTTGTCGACTTCGAGGGCTTCGATGCGGGCGGTGTTGAACACCCGCGACTTGTCCTTCAGCGTGACCGCGGCGACGCGCTGGCGCACGGCGGCGATCTTCTGCACGCCTTCGTCCATCGAGGCCTGCTTGCGGAACACGGCCGCGTGCTGCTGCATGACCGAGCGGATCTCGTTGGCCACGTCCTGCGCGTATTCGCCCGCGGTCGAGGCCTCGAGCTGGTTCAGGCGCTCCAGCGTGCGGTCGGCCGCATCGGCCGGCAGGTCCTTGTGTTCCTTCAGCTTGTCGTTGAACTGGACGATGTGATTGCCGGCCGCGCGGCCGAACACCAGCAGGTCGAGCAGCGAGTTGGTGCCCAGGCGGTTGGCGCCGTGCACGCTCACGCAGGAGCATTCGCCGACCGCGTAGAGGCCGTTGACCACGGCGCTGTTGTCTTCGCCCTTCTGGATCACGACCTGGCCGTTGATGTTGGTCGGGATGCCGCCCATCTGGTAATGGATGGTGGGCACCACCGGGATCGGCTCCTTGGTGATGTCGACGTTGGCGAAGTTGACGCCGATCTCGTACACCGAGGGCAGCCGCTTGTGGATGGTCTCGGCACCGAGGTGGTCGAGTTTCAGCAGCACGTAGTCCTTGTTGGGACCGCAGCCACGGCCTTCCTTGATCTCCTGGTCCATCGAGCGCGAGACAAAGTCGCGCGGCGCCAGGTCCTTGAGCGTCGGCGCGTAGCGCTCCATGAAGCGCTCGCCGTTGCTGTTGAGCAGGATCGCGCCTTCGCCGCGGCAGCCTTCGGTCAGCAGCACGCCGGCGCCGGCCACGCCGGTCGGGTGGAACTGCCAGAACTCCATGTCCTGCAGCGGGATGCCGGCGCGGGCCGCCATGCCGAGGCCGTCGCCGGTGTTGATGAAGGCATTGGTCGAGGCCGCGAAGATGCGGCCGGCACCGCCGGTCGCCAGCAGCACGGTCTTGGCCTGCAGGATGTGCAGGTCACCGGTTTCCATCTCGAGCGCGGTCACGCCGACCACGTCGCCTTCGGCGTCGCGGATCAGGTCGAGGGCCATCCACTCGACGAAGAACTGGGTCCGGGCCTCGACGTTCTTCTGGTAGAGCGTGTGCAGCATCGCGTGGCCGGTGCGGTCGGCGGCGGCGCAGGCGCGCTGCACCGGCTTCTCGCCGTAGTTCGCGGTGTGGCCGCCGAACGGACGCTGGTAGATCGTGCCGTCGGGATTGCGGTCGAAAGGCATGCCGAAGTGCTCGAGCTCGTACACGACCTTCGGCGCTTCGCGGCACATGAACTCGATCGCGTCCTGGTCGCCGAGCCAGTCGGAGCCCTTGATCGTGTCGTAGAAGTGGTAGTGCCAGTTGTCCTCGCTCATGTTGCCGAGCGAGGCGCCGACGCCGCCCTGGGCAGCGACGGTGTGCGAGCGGGTCGGGAACACCTTGGAGAGCACGGCGACGTTGAGGCCGGCGCGTGCCAGTTGCAGCGAGGCGCGCATGCCGGAGCCGCCGGCGCCGATGATGACGACGTCGAACTTCCGCTTGGTGATTTGTTCTTTTGTGTATGACATGGGGTTACAGCCTCCAGAGCACTTGAATGGCCCAACCCGCGCAACCCACAAGCCAGACGATGGTGAAAACTTGGCACAGCAGGCGGATGCCGACCGGCTGGACGTAGTCCATCCAGACATCGCGCATGCCGACCCAGACGTGATAGAGAAGCGAAGAGATCACCACGAAGGTGAGCACCTTCATCCATTGAGCGGCGAAGATGCCGGCCCAGAGGTCGTAGCCGATCGGGCCGGGCTTGAAGATCACCTGCGCCAGCAGGATGACGGTGAAGAGCGCCATCAGGGCGCCGGTGATGCGCTGGCTGAGCCAGTCGCGCAATCCGTAGTGCGCGCCGACGACGATGCGCTTGGAGCCGTAGTTCACAGACATTTCAGTTTCCTTGCGCAATCAGTAGAGACCGAACAGCTTGGCGCCGAGGACGACGGTCAGCAGGATGCTCAGGAAGAGAGTGGCGAGCGCGGTGCTGTTGCCGGACTTCTTGTCGACCGCGTGATGGTTCACGTCCATGTAGAGGTGGCGCAGGCCGGCGATGAAGTGGTGCAGGTAGGCCCAGATCAGCGCCAGGGCGACGAGCTTGATGAACCAGCCCGGGACGAAGCCGAGCCCGACATTGAAGGCGGCCGTGAAGCGGGCGAACGAGATCTCGGAGGACACCGAGGTGTCGAACATCCAGATGATGAACGGCAGCAGCAGGAACATCAGCACCCCGCTCACGCGGTGCAGGATCGACACGATGCCGGCCGGCGGCAGCCGGTAGGTGGTCAGGTCGGAAAGGGGGTTGATATTGCGGAACTCTCGCCGCGGCTGTCGGGGTGGGGTGGCCAACTCTGTCATGGGGGCTTTCGGGTTTTACGAGGGGCTACTTGTTCTTTGGCGAAAAGCAAACAACTCAAAATTCTATTGCAACGCACCATCTCGCGGCTTTCGCCGCTCCGGTCATCGCACCGCGATGGTCGGATGATGGCGCACCAGGCCGCTGTCAGCCGAGGTCGTTTCGATAGTGATGGGTGTCGGTGCGATAGAGGCCGCGGCGCAGTTCCATGGGCGTGTCGTGGTAGGTGTAGGCCACGCGCTCCACGCTCAGCAGCGGGGTCGAGGTGACGACCTGCAACAGCGCCGCCTGCGCAGGATCGGGCAGCACCGCCCGGATCTTTTCCTCGGCGCGCACCATGCGGACGCCGAATTCGGTCTCGAACAGCGCGTACATCGGCCCGTGCCAGGCGGTGAGGCGCTCGGCGGTCAGGCCCCTGAACGGGGTTCCGGGCAGCCAGAGTTCCTCGAGGATGGTCGGCGTGCCGCGGTAGGCCAGCACCCGCCGCACCTGCAGCACGGCGTCGCCGGTGCGCAGGGCCAGGGCGCGGGCGACGTCGGCGCTGGCGCGCTGGCGCTTGCAGTCGACGATCTCGCGCTCGGCCGGGCCTTCGCTGTCGACGTCGCCGCTGTCGGGCACCAGCTTCAGGAAGCGGTACTGCACATGCTGCTCGGCGTGGGTCGCGACGAAGGTGCCCTTGCCCTGGCGGCGCACCACCAGGTTTTCGGCCGACAGCTCGTCGATCGCCTTGCGCACGGTGCCCTGGCTGACCCGGAAGCGGGCGGCCAGGTCGATCTCGCTCGGGATCGGCTCGCCGGGCTTCCATTCGCCGGCATGGAGACTCTGCAGGATCAGCGACTTGATCTGCTGGTAGAGCGGACTGAACGACGGCGTGGAGGGCTCGGCGACAGTGGTGGGAGAGGTGGCCATGGGGTTTCGTGGGTGCACCGCGAGGGTGCTTCGGGCCCACATCTTATATAAGACATAAGACAGGCGCCACCGAAAGCTCAAATCGGCATAAAATCGAAGACGGCCTGAAGGCCGGGCTTGGTGTCCCGGCCCGACCTCGTGGCCGCGCTCCGCGGCCGTGCCCCGTTTTCATCATTTCCTGGAGTATTCCCATGAGCAAGAAGCCTGTTCGCGTTGCCGTCACCGGTGCCGCTGGCCAAATCGGTTACGCCCTGCTGTTCCGCATCGCCTCCGGCGAAATGCTGGGCAAGGACCAGCCGGTCATCCTGCAACTGCTCGAGATCCCCGACGAAAAGGCCCAGAAGGCGCTCAAGGGCGTGATGATGGAGCTCGACGACTGCGCCTTCCCGCTGCTGGCCGGCATGGAAGCCCACGGCGACCCGATGACCGCCTTCAAGGACGCCGACTACGCGCTGCTGGTCGGCTCGCGTCCGCGCGGCCCGGGCATGGAACGTGCCGAGCTGCTGGCCGTCAATGGCGCCATCTTCACTGCCCAGGGCAAGGCGCTCAATGCCGTCGCAAGCCGCAACGTCAAGGTGCTGGTGGTCGGCAACCCGGCCAACACCAACGCCTACATCGCGATGAAGAGCGCCCCCGACCTGCCGCGCAAGAACTTCACCGCCATGCTGCGCCTTGACCACAACCGCGCTGCCAGCCAACTGGCCGCCAAGACCGGCAAGGCCGTGGCCGACATCGAGAAGCTGACCGTCTGGGGCAACCACTCGCCCACGATGTACGCCGACTACCGCTTCGCCACCATCAACGGCGAAAGCGTCGCCAAGATGATCAACGACCAGGACTGGAACGCCAACACCTTCCTGCCGACCGTCGGCAAGCGCGGCGCCGCGATCATCGAGGCCCGTGGCCTGTCGTCGGCCGCCTCGGCCGCCAACGCCGCCATCGACCACATGCGCGACTGGGCCCTGGGCACCAACGGCAAGTGGGTCACGATGGGCATCCCGTCGGACGGCCAGTACGGCATTCCGAAGGACGTGATGTTCGGCTTCCCGGTCACCTGCGAAAACGGCGAATACAAGGTCGTCGACGGCCTGGCGATCGACGCCTTCAGCCAGGAACGCATCGACAAGACGCTCAAGGAACTGACCGACGAGCAAGCCGGCGTCGCCCACCTGCTGTAAGCCGCGACCCGGCATGCTCGACTGGAACCCCGCGCTCTACAGCCGCTACGAGGACGAGCGCACCCGTCCGGCCCGGGACCTGCTGGCCCGGGTGCCGCTGGCCCAGGCCACGCGGGTGTTCGATCTCGGCTGCGGGCCGGGCAACTCCACCGAGCTGCTGGTGCAGCGTTTCCCGGCTGCCTCGGTGGTCGGCACCGACAATTCCGAGCCGATGCTCGCCAGTGCCAGGCAGCGCCTGCCGCAGGCCCGCTTCGAGCTCGGCGACATCGCCACCTGGGCGCCCGAGGCGGCGCCCGACCTCATCTATGCCAATGCCGCCCTGCAATGGGTGCCCGACCACGAGACCCTGATCCCCAGGCTCTTCGCGTTGCTGGCACCCGGGGGCGTGCTGGCGATCCAGATGCCCGACAACCGCCAGGAGCCCACGCATCGGTTGATGCGCGAGGTGGCGGCCGAGGCACCCTGGGCGCAGGCCATCGGAAACCCCGACCGGCTGCGCACCGAATTGCTGGGCATCGACGGCTACTACGACCTGCTGGCCGGCGAGGCCGCGGCGGTCGACGCCTGGCGCACCGCCTACCAGCATCCGATGGCCTCCGCGGCGGCCATCGTCGAATGGGTCAGCGGCACCGGGCTGAAGCCCTTCGTCGATCCCTTGCCCAGCGAGCTGAAGACCAGCTACCTGGCCGAATACGAACGCCGCATCGCCCGCGCCTACCCGGCGCGCACCGACGGCCGGCTGCTGCTGGCCTTCCCGCGCATGTTCATCGTGGCGCAGAAGAAAGCATGAGCACCGACAACGCCGTTCCCCATCCGCGCGAGGTGCTGCTCGGCGCCCAGGCCGGCGCCGTCGCGCTGCCGGTCTGCGACCACTACAGCGGTGTCGAGGCGCGCATGCGCAAGAGCCTGGCGCTGCAAGCCGAGATGGCCCAGGAGTTCGGCGCCTGCGTGTTCGACGTCACGCTCGATTGCGAGGACGGCGCGCCGGTGGGCGGCGAGGCCGAGCATGCGGCGCTGGTGACCGAGCTCGCGCTGTCGGCGGCGCCCGGCATGCGTGTCGGCGCCCGGGTCCATCCGGTCGACCATGCCGCGTTCCCGGCCGATGTGATGACGATCGCCGGCCGCGCCGGCCATCGCCTGAGCCACCTGATGGTGCCCAAGGTGGAGTCGATCGACGATGTGCGCGAGGCCGCGCTGGCGCTCGATGCCGTCGGCGCCGAGGCGCTGCCGCTGCACGTGCTGATCGAATCGCCGCTGGCGGTGCACCATGCCTTCGAGATCGCTGCCCATCCGAGGGTGCAGTCTCTGAGCTTCGGGCTGATGGATTTCGTCTCTTCGCACGGCGGTGCCATTCCGGCCGACGGCATGGCCGCCGCCGGGCAGTTCACGCACCCGCTGGTGGTACGCGCCAAGCTCGAGATCGCCTCCGCCGCGCATGCGCATGGCAAGGTGCCCTCGCATTGCGTCGTGACCGAGTTCAAGGACATCGACGCGATGCGCGCCTCGGCCCGCCGCGCCGCCACCGAGTTCGGCTACACGCGGATGTGGAGCATCCATCCGAACCAGATCCGCCCGATCCTCGAGGCCTTCTCGCCCGACGAGCGGCAGATTCAAATCGCTACAAAAATCATTGCCGCCGCCGCCCTTGCCGCGTGGGCGCCGGTCAGCATCGATGGCACATTGCATGATCGTGCCAGCTATCGCCATTTCTGGCAGGTGCTCGAACGGGCGCACGCCACCGGCCGCAGCCTGCCTTCCGAGGCGCAGCCGTGGTTCGCACCCGCTTCATCCTGAAATCCAACCCCCCCGAAAGACCATTCCCATGAAGACAATTGCTCTGATTGCCGCCGCTGCCCTGGCCCTGCCGATGGCCGCCATGGCCCAGACCAGCTCCACCGGCTCGACCGGCTCCGCAGCGAAGCCGGCCGCCAACACGACCGGCAAGAAGGTCGTCCAGAAGGTGGTGCCCAAGCGCATCATCAAGCGGGTCGAAGAAGCCAAGCCCATCAGCGAAGAAACCGACGTCACCCTGTCGGAGCAGGACCTGAAGGTGGCCGAGACCATCCTGACCGGCACCATCAAGTGCGAACTCGGTGCCAGCGTGAACATCGAGGCCGATCCCAAGAAGCCCGGCTTCTTCACCCTGACGCACGCCGGCGTCAAGTACCGCCTGCACCCGGTCAGCAGCCGCACCGGCGCGGTGCGGCTCGAGGACCCGGTGCGCGAGGCCATGTGGTTGCAGCTCGGCAACAAATCGATGCTCATGAGCCAGAAGCAGGGCCTGCGGCTGGCCGACGAATGCCAGGCGGCCAAGCAGCTCGAGGTGGCCGAGGACATGAAGAAGAACCCGCCCAAGAGCCTGTTCGAAAGCGGCGACGCGGCACCGACCGCCAAGACGCAGTAATCCCGCCAAGGCGCGGCTCTTGCTTCCGAGCGGGAGCCGCCCGCCCATTTGTGTTTCCGGAGAAAAGAAGATGTTGCAAGCCTACGTTGACCATGTCGCCGAGCGCGCCGCGCTCGGCATCCCGCCGCTGCCGCTCACTGCCAAGCAGACCGCCGAGCTGATCGAGCTCATGAAGTCGCCGGCCGTCGCCGACGCCGAGTTCCTGCTCAACCTGCTGACGCACCGCGTGCCCGCGGGCGTGGACGATGCGGCCAAGGTCAAGGCGAGCTACCTCGCGGCCGTCGCGCACGGCACCGAAAAGAGCCTGCTGCTGACGCGCGCCAGGGCGACCGAGCTGCTCGGCACCATGCTCGGCGGCTACAACATCGGCCCGCTGGTCGACCTGCTCGACGATGCCGAAGTCGGCGGCGTCGCAGCCGAAGGCCTCAAGAAGACGCTGCTGATGTTCGACCAGTTCCACGACGTCAAGGAAAAGGCCGACAAGGGCAATGCCAACGCCCGTGCCGTGCTGCAAAGCTGGGCCGATGCCGAGTGGTTCACCAGCCGTCCCGAAGTGCCGCAAAGCATCACCGTCAGCATCTTCAAGGTGGCCGGCGAAATCAACACCGACGACCTGTCGCCCGCGCCCGACGCGACCACCCGTCCGGACATCCCGATGCACGCGCTCGCGATGCACAAGAACGCCCGCCCCGGCATCGTGCCCGAGGAAGACGGCAAGCGCGGCCCGGTGAAGTTCATCGAGGACCTGCGCGCCCGCGGCCACCTGGTGGCCTACGCCGGCGACGTGGTCGGCACGGGCTCGTCGCGCAAGAGCGCGACCAATTCGGTGCTGTGGTTCACCGGCGAAGACATTCCCTACGTGCCGAACAAGCGCTTCGGCGGCGTCTGCCTGGGCGGCAAGATCGCCCCGATCTTCTACAACACGATGGAAGACTCCGGCGCGCTGCCGATCGAGCTCGACGTCAGCCAGATGAACATGGGCGACGTGGTCGAACTGCGTCCCTACGACGGCAAGGCGCTGAAGGACGGCAAGGTGATTGCCGAGTTCTCGGTCAAGAGCGATGTGCTGTTCGACGAAGTGCGCGCCGGCGGCCGCATTCCGCTGATCATCGGGCGTGGTCTGACGGCCAAGGCACGTGAGGCCCTCGGTCTGCCGGCCTCGACGCTGTTCCGCCTGCCGGTCAGCCCGGTCGACACCAAGAAGGGCTTCTCGCTGGCTCAGAAGATGGTCGGCCGCGCCTGCGGCCTGCCCGAAGGACAGGGCGTTCGCCCCGGCACCTACTGCGAGCCGAAGATGACCTCGGTCGGCAGCCAGGACACCACCGGCCCGATGACCCGCGACGAACTCAAGGACCTGGCCTGCCTCGGCTTCAGTGCCGACCTGGTCATGCAGTCGTTCTGCCACACGGCGGCCTACCCCAAGAAGGTCGACGTCAAGATGCACCACGAGCTGCCGGACTTCATGGCGACCCGCGGCGGCGTGTCGCTGCGTCCGGGCGACGGCGTGATCCACAGCTGGCTCAACCGCCTGCTGACGCCCGACACGGTCGGCACCGGCGGCGACAGCCACACCCGCTTCCCGATCGGCATCAGCTTCCCGGCCGGCTCCGGCCTGGTGGCCTTCGCGGCGGCCACCGGCGTGATGCCGCTGGACATGCCCGAATCGGTGCTGGTGCGCTTCAAGGGCAAGATGCAGCCCGGCGTGACCCTGCGCGACCTGGTCAACGCGATTCCGCTCTACGCCATCAAGTCGGGCCTGCTGACGGTCGAGAAGAAGGGCAAGAAGAACATCTTCTCGGGCCGCATCCTCGAGATCGAAGGCTTGCCTGACCTCAAGGTCGAACAGGCGTTCGAGCTCAGCGACGCCTCGGCCGAGCGCTCGGCCGCCGGTTGCACGGTGCACCTGAACAAGGAACCGATCATCGAGTACATCAACAGCAACATCACGCTGATGCGCTGGATGATCGCCGAGGGTTATGCCGACGGCCGCACGCTGGCGCGCCGTATCGCCGCCCAGGAAGCCTGGCTCAAGGACCCGCAGCTGCTCAAGGGCGACGACGATGCCGAGTACGCGGCCGTCATCGAGATCGACCTGGCCGACATCCACGAGCCGATCGTGGCCTGCCCGAACGATCCCGACGACGTCAAGACGCTGTCGGACGTGGCCGGCGCGGCCATCGACGAAGTGTTCATCGGTTCGTGCATGACCAACATCGGCCACTTCCGTGCGGCGTCCAAGCTGCTCGAAGGCAAGCGCGACATCCCGGTCAAGCTGTGGATCGCACCGCCGACCAAGATGGACGCGCAGCAGCTCACCGAGGAAGGCCACTACGGCGTCTTCGGCAATGCCGGCGCGCGCACCGAGATGCCGGGCTGTTCGCTCTGCATGGGCAACCAGGCACAGGTGCGCGAGGGCGCGACCGTGATGTCGACCAGCACGCGCAACTTCCCGAACCGCCTCGGCAAGAACACCAACGTGTACCTTGGCAGCGCCGAGCTGGCCGCGATCTGCTCGCGCCTCGGCCGCATTCCGACGAAGGAGGAATACATGACCAACGTCGGCGTGATCGACGCCTCCAGCGAACAGATCTACCAGTACCTCAACTTTGACAAGATCGACGAGTACAAGGAGATCGCCGACAAGGTCGCTGCCTGAGCTCCCTGTCGCGTCCGACCCCAGCAAAGCCCCGCTCGCGCGGGGCTTTTTTCATGGGCGGCCTGCTCAGGTGACGTTGAGTTTCTTGTGCTCGGCCATGTCGGTGGGCGGGTTGCCGGTGATGGCGGCCTTGGCCATCTTGAACAGCTGCACCATCTTGCTGTCGTCGACGTCCCAGTATTCGGCGTCGACGATGCGCACCGCCAGCAGGCCCAGGTTCGGGTCGCCGGCGCCCTTCGGAAACCAGGACTTGGCCATGGTGTTGAAGAGCTCCTCCTTCTTCGCCGCATCTTCCTGCAGCGTGGCCTGGCCCGAGACCGAGACGTAGCTGTCGGCGTCGGTGTCGGCGTAGGCGACGTTGACGCTCGGGTCGGTTGCGACGTGGCGCGCGATCTCCCCGTCCTTCGGAATGAAGAAGTACAGGGTCGCGCCCTCGTCGAGCTTCTTGTTCTGCGTCGTCAGCGGATGGCTGTGAAGCTGGCCGTCGCCGTGGCGGTGGGTCAGCATGCCGAAGCGGGTGTCCTTGATCAGTTCCCACAGCTTGGCTTGTTCGTCGGTCTGGCTCATTCGCGGTTCTCCGGTGTGTCGGTGGATCGAAGCCCCGACGCTAGGGCCGTCCCGGGCGCCGGCATGCGCTGGGCGGGCGCATTTGCGTGTCGTCCAGGACCGACGTGCGTGCGACGCGCTGCCGCCGGTCTTTCAGCGGGCGGCGAGCCTGCTCAGTGCATTCGCGGTCTGCGCATCGGCCGGAAAGAAGGATTCGACCGCGAGTTCCTGCAAGGTGACGTCGACCGGCGTGCCGAAGATCGTCGTGGTGCTGATGAAGCTCAAGACGCCCTGCGGCGTCACGAGCTGGAAGGGCACGACCACGTTGGAGAGTTCGCCGCCGGCGGCCGGCGCGTCGTGGCTCACCTGGGGTTGCGGGTAGGCGGCCAGCTCGTCGTGCAGCTCGGCCAGCGTGGCGTCGCCGGTGGCGGCGATCTGCTGCTGCAGCCGTTCGAGCAGGTGCGCCCGCCATTGCGCCAGGTTGGCGATCCGCGGCGCCAGGCCGTCGGGATGCAGGCTCAGGCGCAACACGTTGACCGGCGCCTCGACCAGGTGCGGGGCCGCGCCGGCCATCAGCATCGGCACCAGCGCGTTGTGCGCCACCAGGTTCCAGTGGCGATCGACCGCCAGCGCGGGATAGGGTTCGTGGCCCTTGAGCACCAGGTCGACGGCCCGCCGCGCCGCCGCCAGCGCCGGGTCGTCGAGGGAGCGCTGCCGGTACATGGGTGCGTAGCCGGCCGCCACCAGCAGCGCGTTGCGCTCGCGCATCGGCACGTCGAGCCGTTCCGCCAGCCGCAGCACCATCTCGCGGCTGGGTTCGGCGCGGCCGGTCTCGACATAGCTCAAGTGCCGGGTCGACACCTGCGCCTCGTGGGCCAGGTCGAGCTGGCTCAGGCGCCGATGCTGGCGCCAGTGGCGGAGGTGGGCGCCGAAGGGGTCGGCCGCGGTCGGGGGGGCGCTGCTCGGGGTGTTCATGGCCGCCATCCTAGTGAAGCGGCGCAGGACGGCCATGACCTGCGAGGTCATCGACCTGGCGCCGCGGGCCGTGGGGCGACTGCAGCCGAGGTCATCGAACCCTGCTATCTTTGAGGAGCTTCCACGAAAACACAGGAGTTTCCACATGGCCAAAGCCCCGGCACACGCCTTCGCCCCCACGCTCAAGACCTTCAAGACCGCATCGGGCAAGGCCGGTAAGTACTGGTCGCTCAAGGAACTCGCGAAGCAATATCCCAACGTCGCCAAGCTGCCGGTCTCGATCCGCATCGTGCTCGAGTCGGTGCTGCGCAACTGCGACGGCCAGAAGGTGACCGCCGAGCACGTCGAGCAGCTGGCCAACTGGGCGCCCAATGCCGAGCGCACCGACGAGGTGCCCTTCGTCGTCACCCGTGTGGTGCTGCAGGACTTCACCGGCGTGCCACTGCTGGCCGACCTGGCCGCCATGCGCAGCGTCGCGCAGTCGCTCGGCAAGTCGCCCAAGACCATCGAGCCGCTGGTGCCGGTCGACCTGGTGGTCGACCACTCGGTGATGGTCGACTACTACGGCACGCCCAAGGCGCTCGACCTCAACATGAAGCTCGAGTTCCAGCGCAACAACGAGCGCTACCAGTTCATGAAGTGGGGCATGCAGGCCTTCGACACCTTCGGCGTCGTGCCGCCGGGCTTCGGCATCGTGCACCAGGTCAACCTCGAGTACTTCGCGCGCGGCGTCTACAAGAGCCCCAACGACAAGGGCGATCCGCCGGTGTACTACCCCGACTCGCTGGTCGGCACCGACAGCCATACGACCATGATCAACGGCATCGGCGTGGTCGGCTGGGGCGTGGGCGGCATCGAGGCCGAGGCCGCCATGCTGGGCCAGCCGGTCTACATGCTGACGCCCGACGTGGTCGGCTTCGAGCTCACCGGCAAGCTGCGCGAAGGCGTCACCGCCACCGACCTTGTGCTCTACGTCACGGCGATCCTGCGCGGCGAGAAGGTGGTCGGCAAGTTCGTCGAGTTCTTCGGCCCCGGCGCCGCCTCGATCGCGGTGCCCGACCGCGCCACCATTGGCAACATGGCGCCCGAGTACGGCGCCACCATGGGCTTCTTCCCGGTCGACGAGATGACCGTGGCCTACTTCAAGGGCACCGGCCGCACCGACGCCGAGGTCGAGCGCTTCGAGGCCTACTACAAGGCCCAGGGGCTGTTCGGCATGCCGGCGCCCGGCGAGCTGGAATACACCAAGGTCGTCAAGCTGGACCTCGGCACCGTGTCGCCGAGCCTGGCCGGCCCGAAGCGGCCGCAGGACCGCATCGACCTCGGCCACCTGGCGACCAAGTTCTCCGAGCTCTACAGCAAGCCGAACGAGGCCAACGGCTTCAACCAGCCGGCCGACACGCTGAAGGTGCGTCATCCGCTGCCGAAGAGCGAGGTCACGATCGGCAATGGCGACGTGCTGATCGCCGCCATCACCTCCTGCACCAACACCTCGAACCCGAGCGTGATGCTGGCGGCCGGCCTGCTGGCCAAGAAGGCGGTCGAGGCGGGCCTGACGGTCAAGCCGCACGTGAAGACTTCGCTGGCGCCCGGCTCCCGCATCGTGACCGAGTACCTCGAGAAGGCGGGCCTCTTGCCTTACCTCGAGAAGCTGGGCTTCTACCTGGCCGGCTACGGCTGCACCACCTGCATCGGCAATGCCGGCGACCTCACGCCCGAGATCAACGAGGCCATCACCCAGAACAACTTGATCGGCGCCGCCGTGCTGTCGGGCAACCGCAATTTCGAAGCCCGCATCCATCCGAACCTCAAGGCCAACTTCCTGGCGTCGCCGCCGCTCGTGGTGGCCTTCGCGATCGCCGGCAACGTGATGGTCGACCTGATGACCGAGCCGGTGGGCAAGGGCAAGAAGGGCCAGGATGTCTACCTTGGCGACATCTGGCCGACGCCGAAGGAGATCGACGACAACCTGCGCTTCGCGATGAACGCCAAGGCATTCCGCCAGAACTACGAGCAGATCAAGGCCAACCCGGGCAAGCTCTGGAGCAGCATCAAGGGCACCCAGGGCCAGGTCTACGACTGGCCCAAGTCGACCTACATCGCCGAGCCGCCGTTCTTCGAGGGCTTCAAGATGAAGCCGCACGCGAGCGACGCCGGCTTTGCCGGGGCACGCATCATGGCGCTGTTCGGCGACTCGATCACCACCGACCACATCTCGCCGGCCGGCTCGATCAAGGAAAGCTCGCCGGCGGGCATCTGGCTGAAGGCGCACGGTGTCTCGAAGGCCGACTTCAACAGCTACGGCTCGCGCCGCGGCAACCACGACGTGATGATGCGCGGCACCTTCGCCAACGTGCGCATCAAGAACCTCATGATCCCGGCCGATGCCGAGGGTTCGCGCGAGGAGGGCGGCCTGACGCTGTTCCAGCCCGGCAACGAGAAGATGTTCATCTACGACGCCGCGATGAAGTACATCGAGCAGGGCGTGCCGACCGTGATCTTCGGCGGCGAGGAATACGGCACCGGTTCGTCGCGCGACTGGGCCGCCAAGGGCACCCAGCTGCTGGGCATCAAGGCCGTGGTGGCGCGCAGCTTCGAGCGCATCCACCGCGCCAACCTGGTCGGCATGGGCGTGCTGCCGCTGCAGTTCCGCGGCGCCGATTCATGGGAGAGCCTGGGCCTGACCGGTGACGAGAAGATCGACGTCGTGATCGGCGGTGAGCTCAAGCCCCAGATGGACGTCAAGATCGTGGTCCACCGGCCGGACGGCAGCCATCAGGAAGTCACGGTGCGCCTGCGCATCGACACGCCGATCGAGGTCGACTACTACAAGCACGGGGGCATCCTGCCGTTCGTGCTGCGGCAGTTGCTGGCCGCCTGACGAGGACCTGACTTCCGAGGCGTTCGCGCGGTCGGACCGCGCGTTCCCGAGGGATTCTTGGGCTCATCGCCCCAAACGCCAGAGTTTTCGAGAATAATTCTCATTTTGCAATCTCTGGATTCTGCGGGTGACCACAATGACCGGCGCGGCCTCGGCCGCCATCAGCCTCGATCAGCTTCCCAACCATCAATGGGCCACGGTACTCGACGTGCTGCGTCCCGACGAGAAGGAGGGGCGGGAGCTGGTGCTGCGCCTGACCGAGATCGGCTTCGTGCCCGGCGAAGCGGTGCGCATCGTCGCCACCGGCGTGCCCGGCCGGGAGCCGCTGGCGGTGCGGCTGGGCCACACCACCTTCGCGCTGCGCCGCCACGAGGCGTCGCTGATCCGCGTGACCCCGGGAGCGGTCGGCCGTGGTTGAAGCGACCCTGAACTTCCAGCCCGGCGCCGCCGTCTCGCTGAGCCCGCCGGAGCGCGTCGCGCTGCTCGGCAATCCGAACTGCGGCAAGACGGCGCTGTTCAACCTGCTCACGGGAAGCCGCCAGAAGGTCGCCAACTATGCCGGCGTGACGGTCGAGCGCAAGGAAGGCATCTCGCGCACGGCGGGCGGTCGGCGCGTCTTCGTGCTCGACCTGCCGGGCGCCTACAGCCTCAATGCGCTGTCGGCCGACGAGGCCGTGACGCGCGACGTCGTCACCGGCAAGAGCAGCGAGGCGCTGCCCGACCTGCTGGTCTGCGTGACCGACGCCACCAACCTGCGCCTCAACCTGCGGCTGGTGCTCGAGGCCCGGCGGCTGGGCCTGCCGATGGTGGTGGCGCTCAACATGACCGACATGGCGAAGAAGCAGGGCATCACGGTCGATGCGGCCGTGCTGTCGCGCGAACTCGGGGTGCCGGTGATCGAGACCGTCGGCGTCCACAGCGGCGGGGCCCAGGGCCTGCTCGAAGCCCTCGACGCGCCGGTGGCCGCCGCCATGCCGCAGTCCTGGCATGCGCCCGGCCTCGACGAGGTGCTCGACACCCAGCGCGAGGTGCGCCGCATCCTGGGGCTGGCGGTGCGCGAGCCGACGGGCAGCCTGGCCACCAGCGATCGCATCGACCGCGTCGTGATGCATCCGGTGTGGGGCATGCTGGTGCTCGCGGTCACGATGTTCCTGATGTTCCAGGCCGTGTTCAGCTGGGCCGCGGTGCCGATGGACGCGATCAAGGACGCCACCGCCGCCTTCGGCGAACTGATCAAGCACGTCGTGCCCGAAGGCATGCTCCAGAGCCTGCTGGTCGACGGCATCATCGCCGGCGTCGGCGGGGTCATCGTGTTCCTGCCGCAGATCCTGATCCTGTTCCTGTTCATCCTGGCGCTGGAAGATTCCGGCTACCTGCCGCGGGCCGCGTTCTTGCTCGACCGCGTGATGGGCACTGTCGGACTGTCGGGCCGCTCGTTCATCCCGCTGCTGTCGAGCTTCGCCTGCGCCATCCCGGGCGTGATGGCGACCCGCACCATCAGCAACTGGCGCGACCGCATCACGACCATCATGATCGCGCCGCTGATGACCTGCTCGGCCCGGCTGCCGGTCTATGCCCTGCTGATCGCCGCCTTCATTCCGGCGCGCACGGTCGGCGGCGTCTTCAACCTGCAGGGCGTGGTGCTGTTCGCCCTTTATGTGTTCGGCATCGTCTCGGCGATGGCGGTGGCCTGGGTCATGAAGCGCTTCCGCGACAGCCAGCAGCGCTCGCCGCTGATGATGGAGCTGCCGGCCTACCGCTGGCCCAACCTGCGCAACCTGGCGCTGGGCCTCTACGAACGGGCCTGGATCTTCATCCAGCGCGTCGGCACGATCATCCTGACGCTGACCATCCTGCTGTGGTTCCTGTCGACCTTTCCGTCGCCGCCCGAAGGCGCCACCGGACCGGCCATCCAGTACAGCCTGGCGGGCATCATCGGCCGTGGGCTCGAGCACATCTTCGCGCCGATCGGCTTCAACTGGCAGATCTCGATCGCGCTGGTGCCGGGCATGGCGGCGCGCGAGGTGGCGGTGGGGGCGCTCGGCACGGTGTATGCGCTGTCCGCCACCGGCGACGACGTCGCCGGCCAGCTGCAGCCCCTGATCGCCGGCAGCTGGTCGCTGGCCACGGCGCTGTCGCTGCTGGTCTGGTATGTGTTTGCGCCCCAATGCATCTCGACCTTGGCCGCGGTCAAACGCGAGACCGGCTCCTGGCGCTATGTTTGGATCATGGCTGGCTATTTGTTCGCGCTCGCCTACATTGCGTGCTGGATCACCTATCGGGTGGCACTGGCGCTCACAGGAGGATGAGATGACGCAGGAAATCATTGTCGGATTGATCGTCGCGCTGGCCGCGTTCTATGCGCTGTGGCGCTGGATGCCTGCCAACTGGCGCCGCGCGGCCGCGGGCAAGGTGGCTGCCGGAACGCAGCGCGCCGGCCTGGTCGATGCCCAGCGGGCGCAGCAGCTGGCGGCTTCGCTCGGCAAGGCTTCGGGTTGCGGCGCCTGCGACAGCTGCGGCAGTTGCGGCAGCGCCGGCCGGAAGGCCCAAGCCGACGTCCAGACCGCTGCCACGCACTCCCGCTGAGCGCGGCCCATGCCAGCCCATGTCCTGATTGCGGGCGGTGGCATCGCGGGCCTCGCCAGCGCGCTGGCGCTGGCCCGGCGGCGCCACCGGGTCGACCTGCTCGAGCAGGCGGTGGCCTTCGGCGAGGTCGGCGCCGGCATCCAGCTCGGTCCCAACGTGACGCGCCGGCTGCAGCAGCTGGAGGTCTGGGAGCCGCTGGTGCGGATCGCCGCGCGGCCCGATGCGCTGGTGGTTCGCAGCGCCACCGACGGCCGCGAGATCGCCCGCATGCCGCTCGGCAACGCGATGCTGCACAACTACGCCGCCCCCTATTTCTGCGTCCATCGCGCCGACCTGCACGGGGTGCTGCTGGCGGCGGCGCGCGGCACCGGGGCCGTCACGCTGACCACCGCGGCCCGGGTCACCGGCGTGGTCGCGCGCGACCATGCGGTCTGTGTGTCCAGCACCGAGCGCCGGGCCTGGGAGGGCGATGCGCTGATCGGCGCCGACGGCCTCTGGAGCACGGTGCGGCCGTTCGTGCTGGAAGATTCGCCGCCCCGGGCCACCGGCCACACGGCGTGGCGAGCGCTGGTCGATCAGTCGGCCTTGCCGGCCGCGCTGCGCAGCACGCAGGTCACGGTCTGGCTCGGGCCGCGGCTGCACGCGGTGGCCTATCCGGTGCGCCGCGGCGATGCGCTCAACGTGGTGGTGCTGGCCGAATCGGCGCCCGCCGGCGATGCGCGCGACTGGGACCAGTCCTCCAGCCTGGCGGCGTTGCAGGCCGCGACCGGGCGCACCAGCGGCGCGCTCCAGGCCCTGTTGGAGGCAGTGCCCGATTGGCGGGCCTGGACCCTCAACGACCGGCCGCCCCTCGCCAGTCCGTCGCAGATGGCGGGCGAACGCATCGCCCTGGTTGGCGATGCGGCGCATCCGATGCTGCCCTACCTCGCCCAGGGGGCGGGCATGGCGATCGAGGACGCCGTGGCGCTGGCGGAGGCCCTGGACGGCGGCGACGCGGCGGCGGTGCCGGCGGCGTTGATGCGCTTTGCCGAGACGCGCTGGCAGCGCAATGCCCTGGTGCAGGCCCGGGCCCGGCGCAATGGCGGGATCTTCCATGCCACCGGACTGGTGCGCTTCGGGCGCGACGCCGCCCTGCGGCTGCTGGGGGCGCGATTGCTCGACGTGCCGTGGCTCTACGAGGGTTGATCAGAGGCTGAAGCTCTGCAGATGGTCGACCCGCTTGGCCAGGCCCGCCGGGCCCAGGTAGTGGGTGAGACGGCCCGCATGCACTTCGACCAGGGCGGATTCGAGCTCGGCGAGCATGCCGTCCCGGGCGGCGGCATAGCGGCCCGCCAGGTCGTCGTGCGAGCGCCCGTAGGCTTCGGCGATCAAGCGTGCGGCCGCCGGCGCGCCGCAGGCCACGCATTCGGCGATCGCGGTGGCGCTGGGCTCGGCCCCGCGCTCCAGCAGCAGGCCGACCAGTTCGGGCGAGACCGCGCTGTCGATGTAGTCGAGCGCATCGTGCGCCACCGGTGCGCCGGCCTGCACCAGCGCCTGCGCGGCCTGGTGGGCGCCGTGACTCAGGGCCAGGTCGGTGGCGATCGCGCTGCCCAGCAGCGGGCCGTCGAGCGTCACCTCGGCGGCCGCCAGGCGCGCGACCAGTTCGGCGTCGTCGGTGGCGATCGCATGCCGCAGCGCGACGCGTGCCAGCGGGGCGTCCTGTGCCAGCGTGCCGGCCGCCAGCGGCGTGCGCCAGTCGACCATGGCGCGCCGGTAGAAGGCGATCAGCCGGTCCATCAGCTCCAGCGACAGGCCGTGCTCCTGGTGGCGCTGGTCGAGGTATTCGAGCAGCGCCTGGCCGGTAAAGTAGTCGCCCGCCGGCGCCAGCGGGTCCTCGTCGAGCTGCAGCGCCTCGAAGGCGGCGCACAGGTCGTGGGCGACGGTGGTCATGCCGTCCTCGTGCATCTCGTGCGCCCAGGGCGCCGGCAGACCCTGCTTCCAGGCCAGCACGTGGCCGTAGTCGGGGCCGGGCTCGACCACGGCGTAGACCCGGTCGCAGTCCTCGAAGCCGCCGAAGGGCAGCAGCGTGAGCTTGCCGTCCCAGGCCTCGCCGCTGTCCGCGGCGGCTTCCTGCGCGCCCTGGCGCTCGTGCTCGATCCACCCCTGCAGGTCGCGCGGGCCATCGCCGCCGTTGTAGAAGAGCTCGCTCCAGACCACCGACTCCTCGTTGCCGTTCATGTGCAGGTGGAGGTCGTAGTCGATGCGCCCGCCGGCCGTCAGGCGCCAGAGCGACAGCAGCTCCGGCGGCAGCGGCCCGGCGCACTGGGCCTGCAGCGCCGCGACCTGGGCTTCGTCCATCGGCGGGCGGGCGTCGAAGATCACGCGGCGCGCGAACAGCGCGACGCCGTGCGAGCGCAGCTGCGCGAGTTCGTCATCCCCGAAGAAATCGTTGTCCATCGTTGTCTCCTCTCTTTGTTGTCGATGCGAAGCTGCGAAGGACGTCGCGCGGTCTGCCTAGAGGTCGGTCCGCAGCTTCCAGATTTCCGGGAACAGCACCACGTCGAGCATCTTGCGCAGATAGCTTACGCCGCCGGTGCCGCCGGTGCCACGCTTGAAGCCGATCACGCGCTCGACCGTGGTCACGTGCCGGAAGCGCCAGAGGCGGAAGGCGTCTTCGAGGTCGGTGAGTTCTTCGCCGAGCTGGTAGAGCTCCCAGTGCTTCTTGGGCTCGCGGTAGGCGACCAGCCAGGCCTGCTCGACACCGTCGCTGGCCTCGTAGGGTTTCGACCAGTCACGCTCCAGGTGGTCGGCCGGCACGTCGAGGCCGCGGCGCGCCAGCAGCCGCAGCGCCTCGTCGTACAGCGAGGGCGCGCGCCAGGCGGCCTCGACCTCGGCCAGCAGCTCGGGGCGGTGCGCGTGGGGCTTGAGCATCGCGGCGTTCTTGTTGCCGAGCGCGAATTCGATGCAGCGGTACTGCCAGCTCTGGAAGCCGCTGGAGGCGCCGAGGTAGGGCCGCATGGCGCTGTATTCGGGCGGTGTCATGGTCGCCAGAACGTCCCAGGCATGCACCAGCTGCTCCATGATCCGCGACACGCGCGCCAGCATCTTGAAGGCGCTGGAGAGGTCGTCCTCGGCGATGGCGCGGATCGCGGCGCGCAGTTCGTGCAGCATGAGCTTCATCCAGAGCTCGCTGGTCTGGTGCTGGACGATGAACAGCAGCTCGTCGTGCGCCGGCGAGCGCGGATGCTGTGCGGTCAGGATCTGGTCGAGGCTCAGGTAGTCGCTGTAGCTCATCGAGGCGCTGAAGTCGAGCTGCGCCTTTTCGTCGTGGACGATTTGTTCGGTACTCATGACAGTCCTTGGCCTCAGGTCACCGCGAGCTTCTGGTTGAACTCGGGTCGTTTCCATTCTTCGCGGTCGACCACCTGCACCAGGTGCTCGACCGCGTTCCATACATCTTCGAAGCCGAGGTAGAGCGGCGTGAAGCCGAAGCGCAGGATGTCGGGCATCTGCGCATCGCCGGCCCTGAAGTCGCCGATCACGCCGCGGGCGATCAGCGCCTGCACCATCGCATAGGCGCCCGGCCCGCCGTCGTTCAGGGCCAGGCAGACCTGCGAGCCGCGCCGCGCATGCTCGCGCGGCGTCACCAGCGCGAAGCGCCCGGCGCAGCGTTGCTCGACCAGCGTGATGAAGGTGTCGGTGAGCGCCAGCGACTTGGCGCGCAGCGCCGCCATCGGGCCCTGACCGGCGTCGAAGGGCTCGGCGGCCAGCACGCTGTCGAGCCCGCATTCGAGCCCGGCCAAGGCGATGATCGGCTGGGTGCCGCACAGGTAGCGGGCGACGCCCGGCGCCGGCCGGTAGTGCGGCGTGAACTCGAAGGGCGCCGCATGGCCCCACCAGCCCGAAAGCGGCTGCGTGAACTGGCCGGCGTGGCGCGTGTGCACCCAGACGAAGGCCGGCGCGCCGGGGCCGCCGTTCAGGTACTTGTAGCCGCAGCCGATCGCGAAGTCGGCCTCGCTGTCGTTGAGCGCCACCGGCACCGCGCCGGCACTGTGGGCGAGGTCCCACACCGTCAGCGCGCCCACCGCGTGGGCCGCGGCCGTGACGGCCTTCATGTCGTGCATGGCGCCGGTGCGGTAGTTGACGTGGGTCAGCATCAGCACCGCGACCTGCTGGTCGAGCGCCGCGGGCAGCTCGTCGGCCTCGATCAGCCGGAGCGTGAAGCCGCGTTCGCGGCAGATCGACTCGGCGATGTAGAGGTCGGTCGGGAAGTTGCTGCGCTCGCTGAGCACGACGCGGCGCTGCGGGCTGGCGTCGGGTGTCGCCAGCAGCACCTGGCTCAGGGCCGCGAACAGTACCTTGTAGAGATTGATCGAGGTGCTGTCGGTGCAGACCACCTCGCCCGGCGCGGCGCCGACCAGCCGCGCGACCTTGTCGCCGAGCCGCTGCGGCAGGTCGAACCAGCCGGCGCTGTTCCAGGAACGGATCAGGCCTTCGCCCCATTCCTTGGCGACCACCTCGGCGATGCGGGCCGGCGCGGTCTTCGGCAGCACGCCGAGCGAGTTGCCGTCGAGGTAGATAACGCCCTCGGGCAGCAGGAAGCGGTCGCGCAGCGCGGCCAGCGGGTCTTCGGCGTCGAGGCGCCGGCAATCATCGAGTGTCATGGGGATTCCGGATTGAGTTCGCGCAGGACCGCGCGCACCGGCGAGGCATCGGCGCTCACCAGTTTCAGGGGCAGGGCGATCAGTTCGTAGTCGCCCTCGGGCACCTCGTCGAGCACCAGGTTCTCGAGCACGCGCAGGCCGAGCCGGCGGATCACCTGGTGGCTGTCGAGGGTTTTGCTGTCGGCCGGATCGATGCTGGCGGTGTCGATGCCGACCAGCGTCACGCCGAGGGCCGCCAGGCGCTCGATGGTGGCCGGCGCGTAGGCGGCGAGGGCGCCGTCCCAGCGCTCGACCGGCGCCCGCCGGTAGGTGCGCACCAGCACCCGCGGCGGCAGGTCGTCGAGGGCGTGGGCGATGTGCGCCCACTCGATCAGCGGGCCGCGCTCGATCGCATGGATCACGCGGCAGCGGCCGAGGAAGGGCGCGAGATCGACCTCGCCGATGGGCGCGCCGGCGGGGTCGTAGTGCAGCGGTGCGTCGGCATGGGCGCCGACGTGCGGCGACAGGCTGATCTCGCTGACGTTGACCGGGCAGCCGGGCGCGATCGTCGCGGCCCAGCGCTGCCGGTAGGGCGTGTCGCCGGGGAAGACCGGCGCGCCTTCATGCACCGGCGGCGAGATATCCCAGAGGCGTTGATTCGACATGGCGCAAAGTTAGCGCCATGCGAAGGGTCGTGGTGTCGGTTATTTCCAACAGGCTTTGAAACGAAGATGCAGCGGGCTCAGGCGATCGGCCCCAGCAGCAGGAACTCCATCAGCGCCTTCTGCACGTGCATCCGGTTCTCGGCCTCGTCCCAGACCACCGACTGCGGGCCGTCGATCACGTCGGCCTCGACCTCCTCGCCGCGGTGCGCCGGCAGGCAATGCATGAAGAGCGCATCGGACTGGGCCACGCGCATCATCTCGGTGTCGACGCACCAGTCGGCGAAGGCGGCGCGGCGGGTCTCGTTCTCGGCCTCGTAGCCCATGCTGGTCCAGACGTCGGTGGTCACCAGGTCGGCGCCGCGGCAGGCTTCCATCGGGTCCTTGAAGACCTGGTAGCTGGCGCTCGAGCGCAGCCCGGCGACCGACTGGTCGACCTCGTAGCCGCTCGGCGTGCTGACGTGCACCTTGAAGCCCAGGATCTCGCTCGCCTGCAGCCAGGTGTTGGCCATGTTGTTGCCGTCGCCGACCCAGGCCACGGTCTTGCCCGCGATCGAGCCGCGGTGCTCGATGAAGGTGAAGATGTCGGCCAGGATCTGGCAGGGGTGGAACTCGTTGGTCAGGCCGTTGATGACCGGCACCCGCGAATGGGCGGCGAAGGCCTCGATCTTGGTCTGCTCGTAGGTGCGGATCATCACCAGGTCGACCATCCGGCTGATGACCTTGGCGCTGTCCTCGATCGGCTCGGCGCGGCCCAGCTGGCTGTCGCCGGTGGTGAGGTGCACCACGCTGCCGCCGAGCTGGTACATGCCGGCCTCGAAGCTCACGCGGGTGCGCGTGGAGGCCTTCTCGAAGATCATCGCCAGCGTGCGGTCGACCAGCGGCTGGTGGCGCTCGTAGGCCTTGAACTTCTTCTTGATCAGCGCCGCGCGCGCGAACAGGTGGGCGTAGTCGCCGGCATCGAAATCCGAGAATTGCAGGTAGTGCCGGATCGCGGTGGTGTTCATGGTTGAGGCTCCGCGAGGAAGGCCTTCACCAGCGGCGCCAGGATCGCCACGATCTCGTCGGCTTCGGCGATGCTGAGGATCAGCGGCGGCACCAGCCGGATCACGCTGTCGGCCGTGACACTCAGCAGCAGGCCGGCGTCGCAGGCGCGGCCGAGGATCACGCCGCAGGGACGGTCGAGCTCGATGCCCAGCATCAGGCCCTGGCCGCGGATTTCCTTCACGCCGGCCAGGCCCGCGAATTCGCGCTCCAGCGCCGCCTTCAGGTGGGCGCCGACGGTGGCGGCGTTCTCGAGCAGGTTCTGCTCTTCCATGATCCGGATGGTCTCGATGCCGGCGCGCATGGCCAGCGGGTTGCCGCCGAAGGTGGTGCCATGGTTGCCCGGGCCGAAGATGTGGGCGGCGCGCGGGCCGGCGACCACCGCGCCGATCGGCACGCCCGAGCCCAGGCCCTTGGCCAGCGGCATCACATCCGGCTTGATGCCAGCCCACTGGTGGGCGAACCACTTGCCGGTGCGGCCCATGCCGCATTGCACTTCGTCGATCATCATGAGCCAGTCGCGCTGGTCGCAGAGCGCACGCACCTGGCGCAGGTATTCCCAGCGCATCGGATGGATGCCGCCTTCGCCCTGGATGGTCTCGAAGAACACGGCGACCACGTTCGGATTGCCCTCGGTGGCCTTCTTGAGCGCGTCGATGTCGTTCAGCGGCACCCGGATGAAGCCCTCGACCAGCGGGCCGAAGCCCTGCTGCACCTTGGGATTGCCGGTGGCCGACAGCGTGGCGATGCTGCGGCCATGGAACGCGGCCTCGTAGACCACGATCTCGGGCCGCTCGATGCCCTTGTCATGGCCGAACTTGCGCGCCAGCTTGAGCGCGGCTTCGTTGGCCTCCAGGCCGGTGCAGCAGAAGAAGGCGTTGGTCAGGCCCGACAGCTCGGTCAGCTTCGTCGCGAGCTGCTCCTGGCCCGGCACGTGGTAGTAGTTGGAGCTGTGGATCAGCTTCGAGATCTGGTCCTGCAGCGCGGGCACCAGTTCGGGGTGGTTGTGGCCCAGCGTGTTGACCGCGATGCCGCCCAGGCCGTCGAGGTAGGCGCGACCGTTGGTGTCCCAGACTCGGCAGCCCTGGCCGTGCGACAGCGCGATCGGCAGCCGACCGTAGGTGTTCATGACGTGGGGCGACGAGGGGACAACATTGGCGCTCATGCGGATCTCCGGAAAAGGGAACGCGGATTCTAGGCGGCCGGTCGCGACAGTTCAGTGAGGATTGCGCATCACAGCAATGCCCCCAGGCGTGTCGCCCGGGGGACCCCCGGATAGAATCTTGTGCGGCGCAGCAACTGCTCGCGCTTTTCTCTCGCCAACAGATGGTCTCTCCAAACGCCAAAGAAATCTTCATTCAGGGAATCACCCAGGATGGCCGCACTTTTCGTCCCAGCGACTGGGCCGAGCGACTGGCGGGCGTGATGTGCTCTTTCCGCCCCGGCGGCCCGCAGCCCGGCAGCCACCTGAACTATTCGCCCTGGTGCGTGCCGACCGTGATCAACGGCATCAAGTGCGTGGTGGTGAACCGCGAATTGCGCGATTTCGAGCCGATGGCCTGGGATTTTTGCGTCAACTTCGCCAAGGACAACGGCTTGCAGGTGGCCGAGGCCTGCCTGGTGCCCGACGCGCCGACCCTGCCCAAGACCTCCGCCTGAATCGAACGCCCATGAAAAAACCGCCCGAAGGCGGTTTTTCACTTTGCTGCAGCGCACCCCGATCAAACGGCGGATCGGTGAACCAATCCGGGCTGTTTGCCTGATGGCGTCAGGCGGCGACTGCCTTTTCAGGGGCGAGGGCCAGGGCCTTGACCTTGGCCGACAGGCGGCTCTTGTCGCGAGCGGCCTTGTTCTTGTGGAAGATGCCCTTGTCGGCGACGGTGTCGACGATGCTCTGGGCCTTCGCGAAGGCTTCTGCCGCCTTGGTCTTGTCGCCGGCCAGCACGGCCTTCTCGACATTCTTCACGGCGGTGCGGTATTTGGAGCGCAGCGAGGTGTTCGCGGCGTTGAGCTTGACGTCCTGGCGGACGCGTTTACGGCCCGACGCGAGGCGCGGGTTCTTCTTCTTGGGCTTGGCGGATGCCATATTCAGTGTTCCTTGAGGGTCTGGGGATGATGCAGCAAAGCCCTCCATTATAGGCGAGTTGCGGCAAACCGTCGCCAGACGCCGGGAGAGCACGCGCGGGCGCCTACACTTCTGCCCCGTGTCCCTGTTCAAATCCGCCTCCACCGTCTCGCTCCTGACGCTCGCCTCCCGGGTGACCGGCCTCATCCGCGACGTCCTCATGACCTCGGTGTTCGGCGTCAGCGCGATGACCGACGCCTTCTACGTCGCCTTCCGCATCCCGAACCTGTTCCGGCGGGTGTTTGGCGAGGGCGCCTTCAGCCAGGCCTTCGTGCCGGTGCTGGCCGCCTCCCGGACCGAACATGGCGACGCCGGCGCCAAGGCGCTGGTCGACCACGTGGCGACCCTGCTGACCTGGACCCTGGTGGTGGTCTGCGCGCTGGGCGTCGTCGGCGCGCCGCTGATGGTCTGGGCCATGGCCAGCGGCCTGCAGAAGAACCCGCAGGGCTTCGACGCCGCGGTGGTCATGACGCGCTGGATGTTCCCCTACATCGGCTTCATGTCGCTGGTGGCCCTGGCCGGCGGCGTGCTCAACACCTGGCGCAAGTTCGCGGTGCCGGCGGCCTCGCCGGTGCTGCTGAACCTGGCGCTGATCGCGGCGATCGTGGGAGGGGCGCCGCTGTTCAGGCGCCTGGGCATCGAGCCGATCTATGCCCAGTGCGTGGGCGTGATGGTGGGCGGCATGCTGCAGCTGGCGATCCAGGTCCCGGCCCTGCGCGGCCTGGGAATGATGCCGCGCATCGGCGCCAGCTTCGGCGCGCTGCGCGACGCCTGGCGCGACCCGACCACCCGCCGCGTGATGCGGCTCATGCTGCCGGCGCTGATCGGCGTCAGCGTGGCCCAGATCTCGTTGCTGATCAACACCCAGATCGCCTCCCACTTGGCGACCGGCAGCGTCAGCTGGATCACCAACGCCGACCGGCTGATGGAGTTCCCGACCGCGATGCTGGGCGTTGCGCTCGGCGTGGTGTTGATGCCGCAGCTGGCCAGCGCCCGCGCCGCCAAGGACGACGCCCGCTATTCGGCGATGCTGGACTGGGGCCTGCGCCTGGTGGTGCTGCTGGCGGTGCCCTGCGCCCTGGCGCTGCTGGTGTTCGCACGCCCGCTGGTGGCGGTGCTCTTCCACAACGGCGAATTCAGCGCGCTGCATGTGCAGCGCACCAGCGTGGCGCTGATGGGCTACGGCGTCGGCCTGGTCGGCCTGGTGGCGATCAAGGTGCTCGCGCCCGGCTACTACGCGAAGCAGGACACCCGCACGCCGATGCTGATCGCGGTCGGGGTGCTGGTGCTGACTCAGATTCTCAACGTCTTCCTGGTGCCGCTGCTGCAGCACGCGGCGCTGACACTCACCATCAGCATCGGGGCGCTGGTCAACGCGCTGTGGCTGCTGGTCGGGCTGATCCGGCGCGGCAGCTACCGGCCGCTGCCGGGCTGGGGAAAGTTCGTGCTCCAGGTGCTGTTCGCCAGCCTGGTGCTCGGCGCGCTGCTGGTCTGGGGCGATCGCCATTTCGACTGGATCGGCCTGCAGGCGCATCGGCTGCAGCGCATCGGCCTGCTGGCCGCGCTGGTCGCGGGCGGGGCGCTGCTCTATTTCGCGGTGCTGGCGCTGACCGGGCTCAAGCTGCGCAGCTTCGTGCGCCGCTGATCGACGCGTTTTCGCTCGCGCCTTGACGGTCTCCGTCCGCTCCTCTACAAAGACACATGACGTTTCGCTTCTCGACGCCCACCGCTCTCGAATACTTCGAATCGCTCGTCAAGAGCGACGAGCAGTTCCCGCTGCTGGAGGCGGCCGCCAGCCTGGCGCAGGACGAATACCCCGAACTCGACGTCCAGCAGGTGCTGGGCGATGTCGACCAGCTGCTCGCGCGCCTCAAGCGGCGCCTGCCGGCCGACGCGGCGCCGCTGCACCGGCTGCGCTCTCTCAACCAGTTCTTCTTCCATGACCTGAGCTTCGGCGGCAACGTCAACGACTACTACGACCCCGACAACAGCTACCTCAACGCGGTGCTGCGCACCCGCCGCGGCATCCCGATCTCGCTCGCGGTGCTCTGGATGGAGCTGGCGCAGGGGCTGGGCCTGCAGGCCCGCGGCGTCGGCTTTCCGGGCCATTTCATGCTCAAGGTCACGCTGCCGAAGGGGCAGGTGGTGATCGATCCCTTCACCGGCAAGTCGCTCTCGCGCGAAGAGCTCAGCGAGCGCCTCGAGCCCTACAAGCGCAGCAACGGCCTGGTCGGCGATTTCGACGTTCCGCTCGGCCTGTACCTGCAGCCGGCGACGCCGCGCGAAATCATCGGGCGCATGCTGCGCAACCTGAAGGAAATCCACCAGGCCCAGGAAGACTGGCAGCGTGCCATCGCGGTCCAGGACCGGCTGGTGGCGCTGCTGCCCGAAGCCTGGGGCGAGCACCGCGACCGCGGGCTGGCCCACGCCGAACAGGGCAATGCCGCGTTGGCGGTGCGCGACCTCGAGACCTACCTCGCGCATGCCGAGGACGCGCTCGACCTCGACGCGATCGCCGAGCGGGTGGCCGCGCTGCGCCGGGCGGAGTTCTGATGGAATCCGCCAAGGCGCCGCTGGCCGACCTTGGTACCCGGCACCAGTTCCACGGCGTCCAGCCGGTGCTGCCGGTGGCCGATGCGGCGCGCGCGGCGCGCTATTTCTGCGACGTGCTGGGCTTCGACCTGGACTTCATCGCCGGCGAGCCGCCGAGCTATGCGCGAGTCAAGAAGGGCGACCGAAGCTATGGCGACCCGGTCTACCTGCGCCTCTGGCAGTGCGGTCGGCGCGAGGCCAGCCCGTGGCGCGGCGAGATCGTGATCCATGTCGGGCAGGACATCGACGGCCTGCATGCGGCCTACGTGAAGCGCGGGGTCGACGTGGTCGAAGCGCCCACCTCCCAGCCCTGGGGCCTGCGCGAATTCGCCATCCGGGAGCCCGACGGGCACATCCTCCGCTTCTGCGGCTATCTGTAGCTCGCCCCAGGTTGGGCTCACTGCGTGTAGCCCGCCCACCCCCTACCGGGGGCAACACCAGAGGCCCGGCAAAGCCGGTTCCTCGGTGTTTCCCGAACACGGCCGGGCTGCGCCGGCCGCATTCAGGTTGGCGTCGAGGGTGAGCCTGGAAGTCCGAACTGGCGCCAGGCGCGGCGCAGTTGCGTGTCGGACCCGAAGCCCGACATTTCTGCCGCCTGCGTGACGTTGGCGCCCGAATGCAGCGCCAGCTGCGCCGTGGCCAGCCGTAGCCGGCGCAGGTAGGCCAGCGGCGCGACGCCGGCGTGCTCGACGAACAGCCGCGTCAGGTGGCGCGGCGAGGTGTGGGCGACCTCGGCCATGCGCGGCACCGTCCAGTCGGTCTGCGGCGCCTCGCTGACCGCATCATCCTGGACCCGGTGCAGCGCCGCATGGAGGTGGTTGCGATAGGCCAGGAAGGGCGAGAGCTCGGGGTCCTGCGGGCCGCGCCGGATCGCCACCACCATGGTCTGGGCCACCCGGGCCGCCAGTGTCTCGCCGCAGGTCTGGCCGATGCGGTGCAGCATCAGGTCGATGCCGGTGGTGACGCCGGCGCTGCTGTAGAGCGGCGCATCGAGCACGAAGACGCGGTTGGCGACCACGTCGCACTTCGGTTCGACCTGCTTCAGTTCGTCCAGGTGGTGGTGGTGCGTGGTCGCGCGCCGGCCCGCGAGCAGGCCGGCGTGGGCCGCGAGCAGCGTGCCGGCGCAAACCGTGACGAGTTCGAGCCGGCCGGGTTCGAGCCGCAGGCCGCGCAGCCAGTGCAGCAGGGCCCGCGCCGGCGGGTTGTCGACCGCGATGGCCTCGCCCGGCAGTCCGACCAGCACCACCCAGGTTGGCATGCGCCAGTCCGACGGCAGCGGCTGCAGGCCGGCCAGCCGGACGCCGACCGAGCTGGCGGATTCGGGCTCCGGGCTCGCGAACACCAGTTCGAAACGGGGCGGCAGCCCGGCGGCGGTCCGAAGCTGGTTGGCGATGCGCAGCGCTTCCGCCGGGCCAGCCCAGTCGAGCACCAGGCTGTGGGGCAGCAGCGCGAAGACGACGCGAATCAGGGTGGGGTTCGGGTCCACGCGAAGTCCATCTGCCGTGCGGTGCGCAGCGCCAGCGGCTCGCCGGCCAGCCGTGCCACCAGGTGCAGGCTCATGTCGATGCCGGCCGTGATGCCGGCCGAGGTGACGATGCGGCCCTGGTCGACCCAGCGCACGCCTTCGCGGACGTCCAGAGCCGGAAAGCGGCGGCGCAGGTCGTCGATGTCTTCCCAATGGGTGGTCACGGATTCCCCGGCTTGCAGCACGCCGCTGGCGGCCAGCAGGAAGGCGCCGGTGCAGACCGAGGCCGTGATGCGGGCCTCCAGGCTGGCGCGGGCGATCCAGTCGCGGGTCGCCCCGCAGGCCATCGCGGCATCGACCACCCCGCCCGGGACGATCAGCACGTCGGCCGCGAGCGGGTCGTCGAAGCTGCGGTCCGGCAGCACCTGGAGGCCGGCCCGCATGCGCACCGGCGCCCTGGTGCGGGCGACGCACTGCACCTCGAACGGCGGCGCCGTGCCGGCCGCGTCGCGCTGGTGCATGCGGGACGCGGTCGTGAAGACCTCGTAGGGACCCGCCAGGTCCAGGGCCTCGACGTCGTCGAAGGCGAGGATCGCGACCTGCAGCGTCCGGGCGCTCATGGCCTCGATTCCGCGAGCCGGGCCAGCGCTTCTTCGGCGCTGCACACCTTGGCGAAGCGGCCGTCGAGCACGGTGGCGGTGCGGGCCTGGATGTCCGCCGCCGTCAGCGGCCGGCCGTCGGGCTGCACCATGTCGAAGGTCAGCGTCGCCTCGGTCACGTAGTCGACCTGCCAGCCCAGGTCGGAGGCATGGCGCGTGGTGGTCTCGCAGCATTGCTCGGTGCGGATGCCGCTGACCACCAGCCGCTCGATGCGGTTCTGGGTCAGCCAGACGTCGAGTCCGGTGCCGACCAGCGCGCTGTGGCGGCGCTTGGTGAAGGTGGCGGCGGCCTCGAAGGGCGCGAGCCCTTCGAGCGGGCGCACATGGCCCGATTCGATCGCGAAGGCGTTGCTGGCGACGGCCGGCCCGTCGCTGTGGAAGACCCGGACGATCGGTGCACCGGCGGCGGCGAAGCCCTGGATCAGCGCGTTCTGCGCCGCCAGGTAGGCCGGCAGGCCGCGCGCGTCGAAATAAGGGCGGTGGCGGAACGACTCCTGCGCGTCGATCACTATCAGACAGCTGGTCATGGGGGCATCTCCGGAAACGAAAGTGGATGATGCACCCGATTTTTCAGGATATGCGGCTTGTCGTCCCGGCCGCGGCGGACCGGAATCGATCACTTTCGGACATCAGACCAGGCCCGCCGTCTTCAGTTCTTTCTTGAGGTAGGCGTAGAACAGGGGTGCCGCCACCAGCCCGGCCGGCCCGAACACCGCTTCGGCGACGAACATCACGGCCAGCAGCTCCCAGACCGACATCTGCGTGCGGCTGCCGACCACCTTGGCGTTGATCAGGTATTCGGCCTTGTGGATCAGGATCAGGAAGCCCAGGCAGACCAGCGCGGTGAGCGGCGACACCGACAGCCCGACCAGCGTGATGACCGTGTTGCAGATCAGGTTGCCCACGATCGGCACCAGGCCGGCGACGAAGGTGAGGGTGATCAGCGCCGGCGTGTAGGGGAGTTCCATCTGCCACAGCGGCAGCAGGAACAGCAGGAAGAGGGCGGTCAGGAAGGTGTTGAAGGCCGCGATCCAGAACTGTGCCGCGACGATCTGGCCGAAGGCCTCGCCGAACAGCACGATGCGCGCGCGCAGCTCGCGCGCCAGCGGCCGGCGCGAAGGTGGCTGGATGGCCACCGCGGCCAGCGAGCCGACGATCAGGCCGACATAGGCGAACAGCAGCCCGCCGAGCCAGGCGCGGCCGGTCAGCGCCAGCGAACCGGCCTGCCCGCGCAGGTAGTTGGCGATCATGCGCTGCACCTCGCCCGAGCCCTCCGGCAGGTAGGCGCCGATGTCCGGCGGCAGCTTGAGCCGCAGTTCGAGCACCGTGCGGGCGATGTAGTCGAGCAGTTCCTTGTACTGGTCGGGCGCGTTCAGCACGAACTCGCGGGCCTCGGAGAAGCCCAGGATCAGGAGGCCGATCGGCGCCAGCATCACCAGCGTCGCCGCCGTCACCCGCGGCAGCGCCGGTGCCGCGCTCCAGGCCGGGTCGTTGGCGCTGATCTTGCGCCGCCGGCGCAGCGCCAGATCGAAGGCCCGCGCCAGCCATCGCGTGCCGAGGAAGCCGATGCAGGCGGACAGCAAACCCGGCAGCAGCCCCTGCCACATGATCAGCAGCAGCCCCGCCGCCATCAGCAGGTAGCTCGCCGTGACGACGTAACGCGAAGGGGCAGCGGTGGGGTCGCTCACGCGGGCGGGGCGCTTCAGGCGACGACCACGGCGGCACCGGTGCCGCGCTCGGCGATCACGCCGATGGTGTGCACGGTCTCGCCGGCAGCCTGCAGCGTCGCGGCGCAGGCGGCGGCCTGGGCGGCCTCGATCACCACCACCATGCCGATGCCGTTGTTGAAGGTCCGGTTCATCTCGATGTCGTCGATGCCGGCCACCTTCTGCAGCCAAGCGAAGAGTTCGGTCTGCGGCCAGCTGCCCTTCCGGAGGTGGGCGGCCGTGCCTTCGGGCAGGACGCGCGGGATGTTCTCGAGCAGGCCGCCGCCGGTGATGTGGGCCAGCGCCTTGATCGGGTGCTTGCCCAGCGCCTCGAGCACCGGCTTGACGTAGAGATGCGTGGGTTCCATCACGGCCTCGCGGAAGGGCTTGCCGTCGAGCGTGGCGGGCAGGTCGGCGCCGGCGCGCTCGATCACCTTGCGCACCAGGCTGAAGCCGTTGGAATGGACGCCGGCCGAGGCCAGGCCGAGCACCACGTCGCCGGGCTTGACGTCCTTGCCCGTGAGGATGAGCGACTTCTCGACCGCGCCGACCGCGAAGCCGGCCAGGTCGTATTCGCCGGCCGGGTACATGCCGGGCATTTCGGCGGTTTCGCCGCCGATCAGCGCGCAGCCGCTCAGTTCGCAGCCGCGGGCGATGCCGCCGACCACCGCCGCGGCGGTGTCGACGTCGAGCTTGCCGCAGGCGAAGTAGTCGAGGAAGAACAGCGGCTCGGCGCCCTGCACCAGCACGTCGTTGACGCTCATGGCCACCAGGTCGATGCCGACGGTGTCGTGCATGTTCCATTCGAAGGCCAGCTTGAGCTTGGTGCCGACGCCGTCGGTGCCGCTCACCAGCACCGGTTCCTTGTAGCGCTTGGGCACTTCGAACAGGGCCCCGAAGCCGCCGATGCCGGCCAGCACGCCCTCGCGCATCGTCTTTTTCGCCAGCGGCTTGATGCGGTCGACCAGCGCGTCGCCGGCATCGATGTCGACGCCGGCGTCCTTGTAGCTAAGCGGGGTGGTGGAGTTGGAGTTCATGGTCGGGCCGGGCAGAAGAAGGGAGGGCGGAAGGAGGAGGACAATGAGGGCCGGCAACCGATCTGGGCGGGCCGATAGAATTCGCCACGATTTTAAGGGCGCCGGTCGACCCGGCCCCCGCTTGCCACTTCGTGTCCTGCGCCAATCCCTCATGAACCCTTCCTTCGCGTCGTCCGCGCCCTTCCAGCCGCCCCCGGCGGCCCTGGCATGAAGCAGCTCGCGCTCGATATCGGCATCGCCACCGGTCCGACCCTGGCGGGCTTCTTCGCCGGTCCGAACGAGCCGGCCCTGCGCCACCTGCAGCTGTGGGTCGGCGACGCGCGCGCGCCCACCCTTCATTCGCCGGTGCCGACCTACCTCTGGGGCGAAGGCGCCAGCGGCAAGACGCACCTGCTGGAGGCGGTCCGTGGCGCGCTGCGCGAGCAGGGCGCCAGCGTCGGCTGGCTCGACCCCGCGGCCGTCAACCCGCCCGAGTTCGACGAACGCTGGGGCGCGGTGCTGCTCGACGACGTCCATCTCTACACCGCGGTGCAGCAGCACGCGGCCTTCAACTGGTTCATCAACGCCCAGAGCCTGCAGCGAGGCGTGGTCGCCGCCGGCGCCCTGCCGCCGGCCGACCTGCCGCTGCGCGAGGACCTGCGCACCCGGCTGGGCTGGGGCCATGTGTTCCACTTGCAGGTGTTGAGCGAAGCCGAGCGGCGCGCTGTGCTGCGCCAGGCGGCCGACGACCGCGGCGTTGCGCTGTCCGACGAAGTCCTCGACTACATGCTGCACCGCTTCAGCCGCGACCTCGGCAGCCTTATGGAGTTGCTCGCGCAGCTCGACGGCTATGCCTTGCAGACCCAGCGCGGGATCACCATCCCGCTGATCCGGTCGATGCTCGAAAACGAATAGGGCTCAACCCCTCTCTCCAATGATCAAGAAATTCATCGACAAACTCCTCGGCAAATCCGGCGCTCCCGGTTCCGGCGGCAAGGCCCGCTTCGGCAAGCGCCAGGAGGTGGACGCCTCGGTCCACGGCATCGACCCGGCGCTGGTCGACGAGCGCGCCAGGAACGTGGTGACCACCTTGCAGCAGGCCGGCTACGAGGCCTACGTGGTCGGCGGCGCGGTGCGCGACCTGCTGCTGGGGCTGCGTCCCAAGGATTTCGACGTCGCCACCAACGCGACGCCGGAGCAGGTCAAGGGCCTGTTCCGCCGCGCCTTCATCATCGGCCGGCGCTTTCGCATCGTGCACGTGGTGTACGGCCGCGGACGCGAGCACGAGGTGATCGAGGTGTCGACCTTCCGCGCCTACATGGACAACGCCGGCGCCGAGCAGGTGGCCGGCAACGAGCGCACCAGCAAGGGCGAGCTGGCGGGCATGAAGCACGCCGTGGACGCCAGCGGGCGGGTGCTGCGCGACAACGTCTGGGGCCCGCAGGAAGAAGACGCCGCACGCCGCGACTTCACGGTCAACGCGATGTACTACGACCCGGCGAGCCAGATCGTGGTCGACTATCACAACGGCATCAAGGACGCGAAGAAGCTCACGCTGCGCATGATCGGCGACCCGATCACGCGCTACCGCGAGGACCCGGTGCGCATCATCCGCGCCATCCGCTTCTCGGCCAAGCTGGCGCAGCTGGGCTTCAAGCTCGAGCCCAAGACCGCGGCGCCGCTGGTCGAATCGAGCCGGCTTCTGGCCGACGTGCCGCAAAGCCGGCTGTTCGACGAGATGCTCAAGCTGCTGCAGACCGGTCACGCGGTCGCGACGGTGGCGCAGCTGCGCAAGCTCGGCCTCGCGACCGGCATTTATCCGCTGCTCGACGTCGTGGTCGAGCGCGCCGACACGCCCTTCGTCCAGGCCGCGCTGCAGGACACCGACCGCCGGGTCGGCGAGGGCAAGCCGGTGGCGCCGAGCTTCCTGCTGGCCTGCGTGCTGTGGGCCGACGTGCGCGACGGCTGGGCCCAGCGGCTCGAAGGCCGGCACGGCCAGCGCCCGCAGGCGCCGTTCCCGGCCTTGCAGGACGCGATCGACGATGTCTTCAATGCCCGCATCGGCGATGTGTCGGGCCGCGGCAAGCTGGCCGCCGACATGCGCGAGATCTGGATGATGCAGCCGCGCTTCGACAAGCGCAGCGGCAGCACGCCGCACAGCCTGGTCGAGCAGGCGCGCTTCCGTGCCGCTTTCGACTTCATGCGCCTGCGCGCCGACGTCGGCGAAGTCGGCGAGGCGATCGCCGAGTGGTGGCAGGAGTTCAGCACCGCCGACGACCTGCGCCGCCAGGACCTGATGGACCAGGTGCGCGACGAACAGCACAAGAAGACCCGCCAGCGGGTGCCCGCGCGCACGCCGGCCCCGGCGTCCGCCGAGCGCCGCGCCAGCGGCCCGGACGAGGGCGAGCGCGCGGACGCCGAGACTGCGCCGCGCCCCGACGGCGAGGCCTCGGATGCGCCGCGCAAGCGCCGCCGCCGGCGCAAGCCGCGCAGCGGCGGTGCCGGCGAGGCCGGCGGCGTGGCGGCGGCCGAGTGAATGGACAGTAGGGCCTTCGTCGCGATCGGCGCCAATCTCGGCGACGCACGCGCCACGGTGCTCCGGGCCATGGACGACCTGGACCGGCTGCCGCGCACCCGCGTCAGCGCCCGCTCGTCGCTCTATCGGAGCGCACCGGTGGATGCGGGAGGCCCCGACTTCGTCAACGCGGTGGTGGCGCTCCAGACCGGGCTCGATCCGCACGCGCTGCTGGCCGAGCTGCATCGCCTCGAAGCCGGCGCCGGCCGCGAGCGGCCCTATCGCAACGCCCCCCGCACCCTCGATCTCGACCTGCTGCGCCATGGCGACGCGGTGCTCGAAACCCCGCAGCTCAGCCTGCCGCATCCGCGGCTGGCCGAGCGCGCCTTCGTCCTGCTGCCATTGGCGGAAATCGCCCCGGAGCAGGTCACGTCCCAGCAACTCGCACAGGTGGCGGACCAGCGGATCGAGCGGCTCTGAGAGCCGTTTCGGGCCCGCCCATTACACTTGCGCGGTTTTTCACGATGGCGTCACAGGCATGTGCCTGCGACGACCCATGAACCCAGGAGAGCGCCATGTTCGGCAAGCTGCTGCCCCGCGAGGGGAATTTTTTCGAGATGTTCAATCAGCACGCCGACCGCATCGTCGAAGCCGCGCGCGCGTTCGAGCAGCTCGTGGCCAACTACAACGACCTGCACCTTCGGGAGCAGTACAACCGCGATGTCGACAACGCCGAGCGGGCCGCCGATCGCGTGACCCATGACGTCAACCGGCTGATCCACAAGACCTTCATCACGCCGATCGACCGCGAGCAGATCCACAAGCTGATCAACACCATGGACGACGTCGCCGACCTGATCCAGGACTCGGCCGAGACCATGGCGCTCTACGACGTGCGCCACATGACCGAGGAGATCACGCGCCTCACCACGCTGAGCGTGAAGTGCTGCGAGCGGGTCAAGGACGCGGTCAAGTTCCTCTCGAAGATCACCGACCCGGCCACGGCCGAGGCGACGCTGAAGACCTGCGAGGAGATCGACCGGCTCGAATCCGATGCCGACCGCGTGATGCGCAGCGCCATGAGCAAGCTGTTCCGCGAGGAGCCCGACGTGCGCGAGGTGATCAAGCTCAAGGCGATCTACGAGCTGCTCGAAACCATCACCGACAAGTGCGAGGACGTCGCCAACGTCATCGAGGGCATCGTCCTCGAGAACTCCTGAAGCAACGGATCTTTCGAATGGCAACGGTTCAGGTCGCCCTCTGGGTGGTGGTGGGATTGGTCGTACTGGCCATCGCCTTCGATTTCATGAACGGCTTCCACGACGCGGCGAACTCGATCGCCACCGTGGTCTCGACCGGGGTGCTCAAGCCCGGCCAGGCCGTGGTGTTCGCGGCCTTCTTCAACCTGGTGGCGATCTTCGTCTTCCACCTGAGCGTGGCGGCGACGATCGGCAAGGGCATCGTGCAGCCGGGCATCGTCGACGTGCACGTGGTGTTCGGCGCACTGGTGGGCGCCATCAGCTGGAACCTGGTCACCTGGTACTACGGCATTCCGAGCAGTTCCTCGCATGCGCTGATCGGCGGCATCGTGGGCGCGGTGATCGCCAAGGCCGGCTCGAGCTCGCTGATCGCGGCCGGCATCTGGAAGACCGTGGCCTTCATCTTCGTCTCGCCGCTGCTCGGGTTCCTGCTCGGCTCGTTCATGATGATCCTGGTGGCCTGGGTGTTCCGGCGCTCGACGCCGTCGCGCGTGGACCGGTGGTTCCGCACGCTGCAGCTGATCTCGGCCGGCGCCTACAGCCTCGGGCATGGCGGCAACGATGCCCAGAAGACCATCGGCATCATCTGGATGCTGCTGATCGCCACCGGCTACGCGGCCGCCGATGCGGCGCTGCCGCCGACCTGGACCATCGTCGTGTGCTATGCCGCGATCTCGCTCGGCACCATGTTCGGCGGCTGGCGCATCGTCAAGACGATGGGCCAGAAGATCACCAAGCTCAAGCCGGTCGGCGGCTTCTGCGCCGAGACCGGGGGGGCGCTGACCTTGTTCCTGGCGACCGCGCTGGGCATCCCGGTGTCGACCACCCACACCATCACCGGCGCGATCGTCGGCGTCGGCTCGGTGCAGCGCGCCAGCGCGGTGCGCTGGGGTGTGGCCGGCAACATCGTCTGGGCCTGGGTGCTGACGATCCCGGCCTCGGCTTTCGTGGCGGCGATTGCTTACTGGATCGGGATCCAGGTTTTTTGAGAGATTTTTGGGGGCCGTTCGGGGTGTTTCATCCGGGGGCCTGCAGGGGTGCGTACCGAGGGCACCGGGTGGCCCCCTCCGCGAATGTCCCCCGCCTTCGGCTCCTCCTTTATTTCGCTGCGGGGGCCACCCGGTCCCCTCGGCACGGGTAGCGCCGCGGGGTGCTGGCCGAGGATGAACCACCGACTTGACGGCTCGCGCCGATGGTGTGCTCTGCGCAGCGAAATAAAGGAGGAGCCCGAAGGGCGGGGGACATTCGCGGAGCAGAGCACACCGTCGGCGTGAGCCCGCCCCTTGCCTGAGCTACTGCGACATCTTCCGCCCGGCTTCGATCTCGTGCTCGAAGTAGCGCTGGAAGCTGAAGGCGATGCTGGCCATCAGGATCGTGCTGCCGAAGAACAGTGCCAGCACCACGGCGCCGATGGTCAGCCAGCTGGTGTTGCCGGCCGTGGCGTCGCCGGTGCGGCCGGCGTTGTAGCGTGCATTCCACTTCTCGGGCGTCATGAGCCCGTACACGATGGCGGTCAGGGCGCAGCCCGCGATCGTGAAGCCCAGCAGCGGAAGCAAGGCCCAGCTCAGGCCGTCGTCGCTGCCATAGAGGCGCACCCGCTCGAGGCCGTAGAGGCCGAGTGCGGTCGGGATCGGCAGCAGCCAGCCGAGCGTGCTCGAAAAGCCGCGCAGATAGAAGCAATGCAGGCCCAGCGGCCCGCCGAGGAAGGCCAGCCATGCGGCCACGGTCTTGTTTTTCATTCGGGGCGGGTGGTGCTGCCTTCGCCCAGCACCTTCTCCATCAGCACCACGTCGCGCCACTCGCCGAACTTCCAGCCGCAGTCCTTCAGCACACCGACGTGGCTGAAGCCCTGGCCGCGGTGCACGCCGATCGAGCCGGCGTTGGCCGAGTCCCCGATCACCGCGATCAGCTTGCGCACGCCCACCGCTTCGGCGGCCTGGGACAGCGCCGCCAGCAGTTGGGCGCCGAGGCCCTGGCCGCGGGCGCCATCGGCCAGGTAGATCGAATCTTCGGCCGAGAAGCGGTAGGCCGGGCGCGGCTTGAACCAGTTGCAGTAGGCGAAGCCGAGCAGTTCGCCGTCGCGTTCGGCCACCAGGTAGGGCAGGTTCTTCGACAGCACATCGGCGCGGCGCGCGGCCATGTCGGCGGCGGTCGGCGGGTCGGTCTCGAAGGTGCCGGTGCCGTGCAGCACGTGGTGGGCGTAAATGGCGGTGATGGCAGCGACGTCTTCGTCGCGGCTGGGTCGGATCTGTGTCATTCGGGGGACTCGGCGCGGCCGAGAATTGGAGAATCGGGAGAGCGGGCTATAATCATGGGCTTTTCAGCGTGTCGCTGGCCGGGTGGCCATGTCGCGTGTCTCGACGCTGAAAGAACACTGTGGGCGAACCTTGCGGGTTTGCTGCACCACCCCAAGGATAAATCATGGTCGTCATTCGACTCTCCCGCGGCGGTTCCAAAGGCCGTCCGTTCTTCAACATCGTCGTGTCGGACAAGCGCGTTCGCCGCGATGGCCGTTTCATCGAGCGCCTGGGTTTCTACAACCCGACCGCCAAGGAAAACGAGGAAAGCATCCGCATCGCCCAGGACCGCCTGACCTACTGGAAGAGCGTCGGCGCGCAAGCCTCGCCCACGGTCACCCGCCTGATCAAGCAAGCCGCTGCCGCGGCTCCCAAGGCAGCAGCCTAAGCTGTAGCTGACTGAGGCGATGCTGCCATCACTCGAAGCCGCCGAATTGCCGGCGGATGCGATCGAAGTAGGGCGCATCGCCGATGCCTGGGGCATCAAGGGCTGGTTCAAGGTCCTGCCCCACAGCGCCGAACCCGAGGCGCTGTTCTCTTCCAAGCGATGGTTGCTCCAGCCCCCGGGCGCCGCGGGCAGCCAGGCGTTCAAGCTCGCGATCCGCGAAGCCAAGGAACATTCCGACGTCATCGTCGCCTCGTCCGAGGACGTGCCCGACCGCAATGCGGCCGAGGCACTGCGCGGCGCGCGCGTGTTCGTGCCGCGCTCGAGCTTCCCGACCGCCGGCGACGACGAGTACTACTGGGTCGACCTGATCGGCCTGGCGGTGGTCAACCGCGAAGGCGTGGCGCTCGGCAAGGTGCGCGAGCTGCTGGCCACCGGCCCGCAGACCACGCTGGTGCTCGATGCGATCGAGGACGGCAAGCCGGTCGAGCGCATGGTGCCCTTCGTCTCGGCCTTCGTCGACAAGGTCGACCTGGCAGGTCGGCTGATCACGGTCGACTGGCAGCCCGACTACTGAGCCGTCCGGGCCCGGCACCGGTGCCGCCATGCGCTTCGACGTCATCACTCTCTTCCCCGAGCTGTTCGCGCCTTTTCTCGCGAGCGGCGTGACGCGCCGCGCCTACGAATCGAAGCAGGTCGAGGTGGTGCTGTGGAATCCGCGCGACTTCGCCGAGGGCAACTACCGGCGCGTCGACGACCGGCCCTTCGGCGGCGGCCCTGGCATGGTCATGATGGCCGAGCCGCTGTCGGCCTGCCTCGACGCCGCACTGGCCGCCCGCGGCGCCGCGGCGCCGGTGCTGCTGTTCTCGCCGATCGGCGAGACCTTGCGCCACCAGGCGGTCGAGCAATGGGCGGCCGGCGAGGGCGCGGTGCTGGTCTGCGGCCGCTACGAGGGCATCGACCAGCGCTTCATCGACGCCCGCGTCACGCACCAGCTGAGCCTGGGCGACTTCGTTCTCTCCGGCGGCGAGATCCCGGCCATGGCCCTGCTCGATGCGGTCGCGCGGCTGCAGCCGGGCGTGCTCGGCGACCAGGCCAGCCACGTGCAGGACAGCTTCAATCCGGCGCTCGACGGCCTGCTCGACTGCCCTCACTACACCCGCCCCGAGCAATGGCGGGGCGAGGGCGTGCCGGCGCCGCTGATGTCGGGACACCACGTCCAGATCGAGCGCTGGCGCCGCGACCAGCGGCTCGCCATCACCCGCGACAAGCGTCCCGATCTGATCGACGCGGCCAGGGTCGCCGGACGCCTCAGCGCGATCGACGAGAAGATGCTCAAAAAAAAGCTATAATCTCGGGTTCCCCGATCCTCTGGCCGGCCGCGCCGGGTTCAGTGAAGCGACCCAAGGGTCACTCCAACGAACCCACAGCGCCTTTTGTGTAGCGCGGACAAGATCGAATCCAGGACAACATGAACCTCATCCAGACCCTCGAGCAGGAAGAAATCGCCCGGCTCAACAAGCAGATTCCCGATTTCATGCCCGGTGACACGGTCATCGTCAGCGTGAACGTCGTCGAAGGCTCGCGCAAGCGCCTGCAAGCCTACGAAGGCGTCGTGATCGCCAAGCGCAACCGCGGCCTCAACAGCGGCTTCATCGTGCGCAAGATCTCCAGCGGCGAAGGCGTGGAACGCACCTTCCAGACCTACAGCCCGCTGATCGCCAAGATCGAAGTCAAGCGCCGCGGCGACGTCCGCCGCGCCAAGCTGTACTACCTGCGCGAGCGCAGCGGCCGTTCGGCACGTATCAAGGAAAAGCTGCCGGGCAAGGCCCCGTCCGTTGCGGCCGCTCAGTAAGCAGAGAGCGCCCTTGCCGTGCAGAAAGCCGCCGTCCGAGGCGGCTTTTTGCATTGGCGCCGCGTGCGGGCGGGCGGTTCGTGATTTAGTTGTGTGCCCTGGGTCGTCGCGCCGGGGCCTTTTGCGTTTTATTTGTAGAGATCTATTTTTTTGACCACCTCACCGCCGGCCATGCGCGCCTCTCCCGTCGAAGTCATCAACGCCGTCGTCCCGACGGCCTTGCAGTCCTTCGATCCGCGCGAGGTGCCACCGATCGGTGTCGACAGCGGCCTGCCCGCTGTCGATCCGGCGCAGCTCGGGGCCCGGGCCTTGCGCGCGCGCTTCGCCACGCCGCCGGCCTGGACGCCCGAGGTGCGGCGCGAGCCGCGCATGTTCGACCGCGCGCCGGCGCAGGCCGCGGTGCTGGTGCCGATCGTGATGCGGGAGCAGCCGACGGTGCTGCTGACCGAGCGCAGCTCGCACCTCAAGAATCACTCGGGGCAGGTCGCCTTCCCCGGCGGTCGGGTCGACCCCGAGGACGCCAACATCGCCGCCGCTGCGCTGCGCGAGGCCTGGGAGGAAGTCGGCCTGTCGGCGGACTACATCGAGATTCTCGGCAGCCTCCCGACCTACACCACGGTCACCTCGTTCATCGTCACGCCGGTGGTGGCCCTGGTGCGTCCGGGCTTCGAACTGAACCTCAATCCCTACGAGGTCGAAGAGGCCTTCGAGGTGCCGTTCGCCTTCCTGATGGATCCCGCCAACCATCGCCGCCATGCCATGGTCGGCGCGGACGCGACCGCGCGCGAGTGGCTGTCGATGCCCTACCAGGATGGCCCGCACGAGCGCTTCGTCTGGGGCGCGACCGCCGGCATGCTGCGCAACCTCTACCGCTTCCTCAGCGCTTGACGGCGGACGCGGGGGCGTCCGAACCAGCCCTGGGCAGTCGCTATCATCGAGCAATGAGCTTCTTTGCGATCCTCTGCGCATTGCTGATCGAGCAGGTGCGCCCGCTGGCGTACCACAACCCCGTCTACGGCGGCGTGCTGGCGTGGACGCGCTGGACCAGCCGCAATTTCGATGCCGGCAAGCCGCACCACGGCTGGGTCGCGTGGTCGCTCGCGGTGGGCGTGCCGACCTTGCTGGCGCTGGCGGTCCACTGGGCGCTGATCCTTACGCTGGGGCTGCCGTTCGCGGTCCTGTGGAGCATCGCGCTGCTCTATGTCACGCTGGGCTTTCGCCAGTTCAGCCACCATTTCACCGGCATCCGCGATGCCCTCGACGAAGGCGACGAGCCGCTGGCCCGGTCGCTGCTGGCCCACTGGCAGCAGGTCGATGCGGCCAACCTGCCGCGCAGCGAGATCGTGCGCCATGTGATCGAGCACTCGGTGATCGCGGCGCATCGGCACGTGTTCGGCGTGCTGGCGTGGTTCTCGATCCTTGCGGCGATCGGGCTCGGTCCGGCCGGCGCGGTCTTCTATCGGATGAGCGAGTTCGTCTCGCGCTACTGGGCCCACAAGAACGGCGCCTCGATGCAGCCGTCCAGCATCTGGGTCCAGCAGGCCGCGGCGCGCGCCTGGGGCGTCATCGACTGGTTGCCGGCGCGGATCACGGCGCTGGGCTTCGCGGTGGTCGGCAGCTTCGAGGAGGCGATCGACTGCTGGCGCAACGACGCCCGCCGCTTCCCGAACGGCAACGACGGCGTGATCCTCGCGGCCACCTCCGGCGCAGTCAACGTGAGCCTCGGCGGCGGCACGCTGAGCACGGTGCCGGTCAACGATCCGCTGTCGCGCGCCCAAGCCGGGGAATCGTTCGCCGGGGGCGCCTTGCCCGATGGCGGCAGCACGCCCGGGCGCGAGCCCGAGCCCGGCCACCTGCGCAGCGTCGTCGGCCTGGTCTGGCGTTCGGTCGTGATGTGGATGGTGCTGCTGGCGCTGCTGACGCTCGCCCGCCTGCTCGGATGACGCCGACGTTCTGGAGCCCGCGCATCGCGGCACTCGAGCCCTACGTGCCGGGCGAACAGCCGCGCATCGCCAACCTGGTCAAGCTCAACACCAACGAGAACCCCTATCCGCCATCGCCGCGCACGATCGATGCGATCCAGCGCGCCGCCGAAGAGGGGCTGGAGCGCTACCCGGACCCTGAATCGACCGTGCTGCGCGAGGCGATCGCCGCTCGCCACGGGCTCGACATCCGGCAGGTGTTCGTCGGCAACGGCTCGGACGAAGTGCTGGCCCATGCCTTCTTCGCCTTCTTCCAGCAGGACGCGCCGCTGCTGCTGCCCGACATCACCTACAGCTTCTACCGCGTCTACGCGCAGCTCTACGGCATCGATTGCGCGCTGCAGCCGGTCGACGAAGCCCTGCGCATCGACGCCGACGCGCTGGCCGCGCGTGCCAAGGCGGGCTGCGGCGGCATCGTGGTCGCCAACCCGAACGCACCGACCGGCAGGGGATTGCCGCTGGCGCAGATCGAGACGCTGCTGTCGGCCTGCCCGGAGCGCGTGGTGCTGGTCGACGAGGCCTACGTCGATTTCGGCGGCCAGAGCGCGCTGCCGTTGATCGCCCGGCATCCCAACCTGCTGGTGGTGCAGACGCTGTCGAAGTCGCGCTCGCTGGCCGGCTTGCGGGTCGGCTTCGCCTGCGGGCAGGCGCCGCTGATCGATGGGCTGCAGCGGGTCAAGAACAGCTTCAATTCGTACCCGATCGACCGCCTCGCCAGCGCCGGCGCCGTGGCCGCGCTCGAGGACGAGGCCTGGTTCGCGAAGACCCGCGATGCGGTGGTCGACACCCGCGAGGGCCTGGCGCTGGAGCTCGAGGACCTGGGCTTCGAGGTGCTGCCTTCGCAAGCCAACTTTCTTTTCGTGCGCCATCCCGAGCACGACGCGGCGGCATTGGCCGCGGCGCTGCGCGCCCGCGCGGTGCTGGTGCGCCATTTCGCCCAGCCGCGCATCGCGCAGTACCTGCGCATCAGCGTCGGCAGCAGGGAGCAGTGCAGTGCGCTGGTTGGCGCGCTGGGCGAGATCCTGAGCGATCCCGCAACGTCTCAATAGCGGGTCTGGCTCAGCTCGGCGAACAGCTCGCCGTAGATGCGGTAGCGCGAGGCGCTGATCGTCCCGGCCTGCGTCGCCGACTCGACCTGCGCGATGACGCCGCAGCCCGGCTCGTGGAGGTGGCTGCAGTTGTAGAACTTGCAGGCCGTGGCTTCCTGGGCGATGTCGGGCATCAGGTGCGCCAGCTGCATCGGCTCGATATGGTGCAGCCCGAATTCCTGGAAGCCCGGCGAGTCGATCAGCGCGGTCGAGCGCTCGGCGTCGACCCAGTACCAGGTGGTGCTGGTGGTGGTGTGCTTGCCCGAATTCAGCGCTTGGGAGATTTCGCCGGTCAGCGCGCTGGCGCCGGGCACCAGCAGGTTGATCAGCGTGCTTTTGCCCGCGCCCGAGGGGCCCAGCACCAGGGTCACCTTGCCCGCCAGCAGCTCGGTCAGTTCGCCATGGCCGGCGCCGCCGTCGGCCCTGAGCGACATCGGCAGCACGCGATAGCCCATGCGGCGGTAGGGCTCCAGCCGCTTCGAGGCGCGCTCGAAGGGCACGGCCAGGTCGCTCTTGTTCAGCGCGATGACCGGTGTGATGCGCTCGGCGCCGGCTGCGATCAGGGCGCGGGTCAGCTGGGTTTCCGAGAACTCGGGCTCGGCCGCGATCAGGATCAGCACCTGGTCGAGGTTGGCCGCGAAGGACTTGGTGCGGATCTCGTCCTGGCGATAGAACAGGTTCTTGCGCGGCAGCACGCGCTCGATCGTGCCCTCGTCCTCGCTGGCCTGCCATTGCACGCGGTCGCCGACCAGGGCCTGGCTTTTCTTGCCGCGCGGATGGCAGATCAGGCGCGTGCCGTCGGGGGTCTCGACCATGCAATGGCGGCCATGGCTGGCGACCACCAAGCCGTCGTGGAGGGCAGCGCCGGTATTGCCGCCGCGCTGCTGCTTAGCCAAGGGTGCTTTCCATGCCGAGATCAGGCGAGCAGGGCATCGGCCTGCGCCGCGCACTCGAAGTCGGTCGCCGAGAGGCCGCCGACGTCGTGCGTGTTGAAGCGCACCACACAGCGGTTGTAATGCACCGAGAGGTCGGGATGGTGGTCGTGCCGGTGCGCCACCAGCGCCAGCGCGTTGACGAAGGCGATGGTCTCGAAGTAGTTGGCGAAGGAGAAGCTCTTCTCGATCGCGACGTCCTTGCCGTCGCCGGTGAGCTTCCAGCCCTCGAGCCGCGCCAGTGCGGCGACGATCTCGGTGGCGCTCAGCGCGCGGCGCGCCTGGGTCTTCCAGTCCTTGGTTTTCAGCATGCTGCTCATGGTCGGCTTTCGGTTCAGGCAGCGGCCATGCGCGCGAGGCGCTCGGAAGCCGGCGGATGCGAGTAATAGAACTTCACGAACAGCGGGTCGGGCGTCAAGGTGGACGCGTTGTCCTGGTAGAGCTTGAGCAGGGCCGCCGACAGGTCGGCGCCGCTGGTCTGTGCGATGGCATAGGCGTCGGCTTCGAACTCGTGCTTGCGTGACACCAGCACCGGCAGCGGCGCCACGAAGAAGCCGAACACCGGCATCGCGAGCATGAACAGCAGGATCGCCAGCGCGTCGTTGGGCGCCATCAGGTTGGGCTGCACGCCCAGGCCGGTGTAGAACCAGCTGTGGGCCGACAGCCAGCCGAGCAAGGCGAAGCCGGCCAGGCTCAGGGCGAACATCGCGACCATGCGCTTCATCACGTGCTTGTGGCGGAAGTGCCCCAGTTCGTGCGCCAGCACGGCCTCGACCTCGCCGGCACTGAGCTGGCGCAGCAGCGTGTCGTAGAAGACCACCCGCTTGCTGGCGCCGAAGCCGGTGAAGTAGGCATTGGCGTGGGCGCTGCGGGTGCTGCCGTCCATCACGAACAGGCCCTTGGCCGCGAAGCCGCAGCGCTGCATCAGTGCGTTGACGCGCTCCTTCAAGGCGAGGTCGTCGAGCGGCTTGAACTTGTTGAAGATCGGCGCGATGAAGGTCGGATAGACCAGCATCAGCAGCAGGTTGAAGCCCATCCACGCGGCCCAGGCCCACAGCCACCATAGCTTGCCGGCGGCGCCCATGAGCCAGAGGATCAGCGCCGTGATCGGCAGGCCGATCAGCGCCCCGAGCAGCACGCCCTTGACCGCGTCCGTGAGCCACAGGCGCCAGGTCATCTTGTTGAATCCGAAGCGCTCCTCGAGCCTGAAGGTCTGCCACAGCGTGAAGGGCAGTTCGGCCAGGCCGCCGATCAGCGCGAAGGCGGCCAGCAGTGCCAGCTGCTGCCACATGCCTCCGCCCAGGAGGTCGAGCAGCAGGCGGTTCAGCAGGTCGAGCCCGCCGAACAGGGTCCAGGCCAGCAGCACGGCCGCGCCCCAGGCCAGTTCGAGCAGGCCGAAGCGGGTCTTGGCGACCGTGTAGTCGGCGGCCTTCTGGTGGGCGTCGAGCGTGATGGCTTGCCGGAAGGCGGCGGGCACCGCACCGCGGTGGCGAGCGACGTGTCGCACCTGGCGGCTGGCGAGCCAGAACTTCACGACCAGGCCCGCGACCAGCGCGAGCGCGAAGGCCATCGTGAGGATGAGGGAGGCGGGCAGGGGGGTGGGCATGGCGGTCGAGTTTAGCCCCCCGCCTGCCGGGCCTCCAGCCGGGTGGGCCGGTCGGCCTGCTGGCAACAGGGGCGTCCGGCGCGCGGGCGGCGCCGGGGCATCGACGACAATCGCCCGATGCCCGAAACCACCGAACCGACCGCCCCCGCCACACTCAAGAAGAGCGACCAGAACCTCGTCTGGCTCGATTGCGAGATGAGCGGCCTGGACCCCGAGAAAGAGCGCCTGCTGGAAATCGCGGTGGTCGTCACCGGACCCGACCTGACGCCGCGGATCGAGGGGCCGGTGCTGGTGATCCACCAGAGCGACGAGTTGCTCGACGCCATGGACGCCTGGAACAAGGGCACGCACGGCCGCAGCGGGCTGATCGACAAGGTCAAGGCCTCGACGCTGGACGAGGCGGCGGCCGAAAAAGAGCTGATGCATTTCATCTCGCGCTACATCCCCAAGAGCGGCTCGCCGATGTGCGGCAACACGATCGGCCAGGACCGGCGCTTCCTGGTCAAGTACATGCCCAAGCTGGAGGCCTATTTCCACTACCGCAACCTCGACGTCAGCACGCTGAAGGAGCTGGCCAAGCGCTGGAAGCCCGCGGCCTACAACGGCTTCAAGAAGCAGCAGGCCCATACGGCGCTGGCCGATGTGCACGAGTCGATCGACGAACTGGCGCACTACCGGGAGACTTTTCTGAGGCTTGTGGACTAAGGATTAGGTGAAAACCCGAGTTCATGCGATAATTGCGGGCTTCGCTGAAAGAGCTTTCAGCGTTTTCTTGCATCTCCCTATCTTGCACATCGCGCCCGAGCCACTGAGTGACTGAGTCATTCGAGTGACTGAATCACGGGCCGCAGCCCCGACGAGAGTCGACGGCTGAACGTCGTTGGATGGTTGATGTTTTTCACCACCCGACGGGGCGCCGCCTACGGCAGCGCTCGCGTTTGAGATTGAATAAATGACCGACGCTTTTGAAGCGCAGGGCGAGTTCGCGCCTGTGCAATCCGATGATTTCGCTGTTTCCCCCGTGGTCAGCGAGTCGCTTTCCGTTGCCGCCGAAGTGCCCGAGCTCGAGGCGCTCGACGCAGTCGAGACCGCCGCCGAACCCAAGCTGCCGAATGGCTTCGTCAAGCTGGGCCTGGCGCCCGAGCTGATCGCCGCGGTCGAAGACCTGGGCTTCACCCAGCCGACCACCGTGCAGGAGCAGGTGATCCCGCGCGCCATGACCGCCAGCGGCGGTGCCGACGGCGCCACCCGCTTCGTCGACCTGATGGTCTCGAGCCAGACCGGCAGCGGCAAGACCGCGGCCTTCCTGCTGCCGGTGCTGCACACGCTGCTGCAGCGGCAGGCCGAAGCCGAAGCCGCCAGCAAGGCCGAGTTCCAGCGCCTGGCCGCCGAAGCCGCCGCACGCGGCGAAGCACCGCCCAAGAAGCCGAAGCGCAAGGACCCGACCAACTCGCGTCACTTCAAGGCCGCCACGCCCGGCGCCCTGATCCTCTGCCCGACGCGCGAACTCGCCCAGCAGGTGGCACATGACGCCATCGACCTGGTCAAGCATTGCCGCGGCCTGCGCATCGCCAACGTGGTGGGCGGCATGCCCTACCAGTTGCAGATCGCCAAGCTGCAGAACGCCGACCTCGTGGTCGCCACGCCCGGCCGCCTGCTCGACCTGCAGCGCTCGATGCAGATCAAGCTCGACCAGGTCAAGTTCCTGGTGGTCGACGAAGCCGACCGCATGCTCGACCTCGGCTTCTCGGACGACCTGGCCGAAGTCAACCAGCTGACCATCGAACGCCAGCAGACCATGATGTTCAGCGCCACCTTCGCGCCGCGCATCCAGCAGCTGGCCCAGCGCGTGATGCGCGAGCCGCAGCGGGTCACCATCGACAGCCCGCAGGAAAAGCACGCCAACATCAAGCAGAGCCTGTTCTGGGCCGACAACATGCAGCACAAGCGCAAGCTGCTCGACCACTGGCTGCGCGACACGACCATCAACCAGGCGATCGTCTTCGCCAGCACGCAAGTCGAATGCGACGGCCTCGCCAACGACCTGCAGCAAGACGGCTTCAGCGCCGTGGCGCTGCACGGTGCCCTGAGCCAGGGCCTGCGCAACCGCCGCCTGATGGCGCTGCGCCAGGGCCAGGTGCAGATCCTGGTGGCGACCGACGTGGCCGCGCGCGGCATCGACGTGCCGACCATCACGCACGTCTTCAACTACGGCCTGCCGATGAAGGCCGAGGACTACACCCACCGCATCGGCCGCACCGGCCGTGCCGGCCGCGACGGCCTGGCGATCACCTTCGCCGAGCAGCGTGACCGCCGCCGGATCTTCGACATCGAGGGCTACACGCGCCAGCAGTTCAAGTCCGAAGTCATCCCCGGCCTCGAGCCGCAGCAGCGTGCGCCGCAATCGCGTGCGCCGCAGGGCGACTTCCGCGGCCGCGACAGCCGTGACAGCCATTCGCGCGACCGCAAGTTCGGCGGCGGCGGTGGTGGCCATCGCGGCGGCAATGGCGGTGGTTTCGGTGGCGGCGGCAGCAACTATGCCGGTGCCAGCGGCTTCAACGACCGCAATGCACGCGGCCCGGGCGCCGGTGCGCCGCGCGGCTTCCAGAATGCGGGCAATGCCGGTTTCGGCGGTGGCCGCGATGAAGGCGGCGGCGGCTACGGCCGCAAGCCGGGCTGGGGCGACAGCGCTCCGCGCGGCGGGGGCTTCGGTGGTGGCGGCGCCGGTCGCGGCGAGGGCTTCGCGCCGCGCGGCCATGCCGGCGGCGGTGGCGGCAAGGTGTTCGTGCCGCGCGATGCGCAGAAGCCGCGCGGGTTCAAGCCGACGCGTTGAGGTCGGTGCCGAGCGGCGCTGGTTGCCGCTCGCTGCCATGAAAGAAGCCCGCCTGTGTGCGGGCTTTTTTGTTTTTCATCTGATCAGTTGAGGACAGAGCAAAAACTGCTGCGCAGTTTGTTGGTCTGTCCCGCAAGGTCTCAGGACTGTCCCGCAAGGTCTCAGGTAACCGGCGCCGGGTTGAACAACACCAGCGCGTTGTGCAGCTTCCACTGCTCCGCCCAGGTCTTCCTGCGGCCGCTGGCCACATCGAGCATCAGCTTGAACAGCTCCCAGCCCACCTCCTCGATGCTGGCCTCGCCGTCGGCGATGCGCCCGGCGTTGACGTCCATCAGGTCGTGCCAGCGGCGCGCCAGGTCGCTGCGCGTGGCGACCTTGATCACCGGCACCTCG